>NZ_CP009621.1:1772500-2372500 GCF_000973725.1 Pontibacter korlensis
TGGGGATAACAGGCTGATCTCCCCCAAGAGCTCATATCGACGGGGAGGTTTGGCACCTCGATGTCGGCTCGTCACGTCCTGGGGCTGGAGAAGGTCCCAAGGGTTCGGCTGTTCGCCGATTAAAGTGGCACGCGAGCTGGGTTCAGAACGTCGTGAGACAGTTCGGTCCCTATCTGTTGTGGGCGTAGGAGATTTGAGGGGTCCTGACCTTAGTACGAGAGGACCGGGTTGGACGAGCCTCTGGTGGACCTGTTGTGGCGCCAGCCGCAGCGCAGGGTAGCTACGCTCGGACGGGATAAGCGCTGAAAGCATCTAAGTGCGAAACCCGCCCCAAGATGAGATCTCCCTTGAAGGGCCGTCAAAGACGATGACGTTGATAGGCCGCAGGTGTAAAGTCAGAGATGGCAAAGCCGAGCGGTACTAATTGCCCGGGCGCGTCCGGTGCGGTGCACTGGCCCGCCGCTCTCGTAAATTTCCTTGCTTTTCTCTCCCCCACTTATCATGTCATAAAGCATAGGGCACGCATAGAAACCGTGCAACGATAATGGTGGCTATGGCCCCGGTGAGCACCTCTTCCCATTCCGAACAGAGCAGTTAAGCCCGGGAGCGCCGATGGTACTGGGGTCACACCCGGGAGAGTAGGTGGCCGCCAACCCCAACAAAGGGGCAGCAGGAGACAATCCCGCTGCCCCTTTTCCTTTTTATACACCCACCAGGGAAGGGAGGCATAGCAGCCCCAACAAACTGGCATGGCAGGCACGAAGGAGCCGCCATGAGATTAGAAGGCCAGCCAAAGGCATGGCCACAAAAAAGCCCCCGCTTCAGAGCGGAGGCTTTTTTGCTTATGGGGGTACTGTGAAAATTAGCTGTTGATAAACTTCGGATGTATAAGGTTTTCTATAGAAAATATCTCCTCCCATTTCTCCTGGGTAATTCTACCACGCTCAAGCACAGTAATATCATGAATGGATTTACCGGTTGCTAAAGCTTCTTTGGCTATAGAGGCAGACTCCTCATAACCTAAAATAGGATTCAAGGCAGTAATAATACCAACGCTATTCATTACCATGTTAGCACAGATCTCTTCATTAGCTGTTATTCCTTCTATGCATTTGTTCTTCAAAGTGTAGCAGGCATTTTCCATATAAGTTAATGAGCTGAATAAGCTGTAGGCAATTACCGGCTCCATCACGTTAAGCTGTAATTGTCCAGCTTCTGCAGCCATGGTTACTGTCATATCTGTACCTATTACATAGAAGGCTGTCTGATTTACTACCTCCGGAATAACAGGATTAACTTTGCCTGGCATAATAGAGGAACCCGGCTGCATCCTCGGCAGGTTAATTTCATTCAAGCCAGCTCGTGGGCCAGATGAAAGCAGGCGGAGGTCATTACATATCTTCGAGATCTTGACGGCAGAACGTTTCATGACACCAGATACCTGTACATATGCTCCTGTATCGCATGTAGCTTCTATCAAGTCTTCTGCAAGCACAACAGGTATTCCTGTGAGGTTACGCAAGTGCTCTGTTACGATTTGCGGGTAACCCTCAGGTGCGTTGATAGATGTTCCAATAGCGGTGGCACCCATATTGATTTCACAGATCAACATCTTCGCTTCGTTCAGGCGCTGAATATCTTCCTTGATAGTTGTAGAAAAGCCGTGGAATTCTGCTCCTAAAGTCATAGGTACAGCATCCTGCAACTGTGTGCGGCCCATCTTAAGAACATCCTTGAACTCTTCTCCTTTGCGAGCAAAAGCCTGCTGCAGAGCATCTAAACTTTCTGTGAATGCCTCTATTTTACGATACAGCGCTAAGCGAAATGCTGTAGGGTATGCATCATTTGTTGACTGAGAGAAGTTAACATGGTTGTTTGGGTGAACGTGCTGGTAATCGCCTTTTTTGTGCCCTAGTAACTCTAACGCGAGGTTAGCTACTACTTCATTAACATTCATGTTCACTGAAGTACCAGCACCACCTTGGATCATGTCAATCACGAACTGATCCAGATACTCTCCGGCAATTAGTTTATCACAGGCGCGGCAAATAGCCTCAGAAACCTCGGGAGAAAGAACACCACAATCACGGTTTGCCATGGCGGCTGCTTTTTTTACATAGCCGAAGGCTTGTATAAACAAGGGCTCCTTAGAAATAGGAATACCTGTAATATTGAAATTATCTAAAGCACGGGCTGTTTGGATACCATAATAAGCTTCGCTGGGTATATCCATTTCCCCTAAAAAGTCATGCTCAGTTCTGAACTTGCTCATATAATCTATGTAGTTGTAAAATTAATCAGGCGTTACGCTTAGCTCTCATCTCCTCCTTTGGTTATGGGGGAGGGCAAGTTGATTCTAAGCTCTTCTGCTGTACTTAAAACAATAGCAGTGGCATACTGTTTTGTGCAACGAAGCTGGCCGCTAAGGCTGTAGTCGGTAATTAGCCCTTGGTTGATAATAAGTCTGGTGGCAAACTCTCCGTACTTTTCTATAAGTCGCTTTTGTACCTGCGTTAGCTCTTCCTTGCGCTGCTCAGATTCAGGGGTGCGCAGTGGGCGTTGCCAACGATTGGTAGGGTAATCGTGGCTAATGTTATTCTCTTTAGCACCCTTTTTAGCATCACTTAGAGCATCTTTAAGCAGCTTCTCGTTACGAGAACGCTTCAGCCCCCCATGGATTCCCTTGGTGTGATTAAGCCACTCATGTATGTCTGTATTAGGGTTATTAGCCAAATCGACCAATGCCTCATTAGAAATAACGAAAGGTGCGGGCTTATTGAACTGCTTGCCCATCTGTTCTCTAAAAGCAAACAAATCCTTCAGGATGTACTGCTGGTAAAAATTTAGCTTATAGGCATTGCGCAGCTTAAGATGAGGGTTTTCAGGCTCTGTGTACGTAAGCGCTTCCAGTAGCTTATTCTCCTCTTCTAACCAGTGTAAGCGTCCTAGTTTTTCAATTTCATCTACTAGTTTCTCCTTAATCTGGTGAAGGTATATAACATCTATTGCTGCATAGTAGAGCTGTGCTTCTGTCAGAGGGCGTTTATTCCAGTTGCTAGACTGTTGCGACTTATCTATCTCGATATTGAACTCCTCTTTTAGCACCGTAGCCAGCGAGGAGCGTTCATAGTTCAGGATCTTGGCTGCTACATCTGTATCCATCACACCTTTGATACGACAGCCCATTTTATCAAGCAAGAGAATGTCGTTGTTGGAGTGATGTATGATTTTAGTAATCGCACTATTTTCCAGCAGCTCAAACAGTGGCTGTAGGTCTGTAACAGCAAAGGGGTCCATGATATAACAGGTGCCACTTTCGTCGGCAATCTGTATAAGGCAAAGGTTAAAACCGTAGGTAAAGCGATTCTGGTCAAACTCCAGGTCCAGGGCAAGCTCCTTTCTTTGGCTTAGCTGCCGGACAGCTTCCTCTAAATTCTCCTGCTGCTCAACCAGTTTTATTGTTACGCCATCAAGTTTTAGCGTTGAATTTTCCATTCCTAAATATAGAGCTTATTCAGCTTACTTGTATTCTTCTTTTTATGGCCTCTGGCACTGTTAATAAAGTATGGACATAAAAAAAGTCTCTGCCTTTTGAGCAGAGACTTCTAGTATAGTTATAATGTATAGATTACTGTACAGGTGGCTGTTCCTCATCTATTTCGTCAGCAACACCATCGTTTACAGTAGTATCTTCCACCATAATAGTGCTGTCTTCCTCCATATTCATATCGGTCTCCATGTCTGTTCCTACTTCATCAGTAGTTTCAACAGTTTCAGACTCAGTAGTTGTATTGTTATCGGAGCCGCAAGCCGTAAATGCAAAAGCTGCGAAAGCGGCAAAGGCGAATTTCCAAATCTTTTTCATAATCTTATTCAATTTGATTTTGTACTTCTTTATACGATATCATTAAAAAAGTAACCCCGCAAAAAGATCCATGTTGCATTTTTTAAAGCGAAGGTGAACTTATAGCAAGTGAAGGTACAAATATTGGGAGTGAATAAATGTGGTGCAGTAGAGGGAATAGGACAGGAATTTTAACTTTTCCTTGACGGATTTTAATTAAAGCTGACAAAGATATAAGCACTGGGCTATTTATGCGGTATAAACAGAAGGCCCCTGCTACAAAGTTGTAGCAGGGGCCTTCTGTAAGATAACTACAAGGGTTATTTAGAGGCTGAGGTTTTAGAAAGCATTTCTTCGCGCTTAGCTTTAAACTCTGTCCCTTCTTTCCATTCAGGGTATTTCTCAGTATTGGCTACTCTATAGCCTACACGCAGGAAGAGCTGCAAATCTTCAACAGCGCCCTCTAAATTCCAATCATCGCGTACTTCGTCAGAGAGCTTGTGGTAATCATTGGCTGTATAACGGGCCTTCCAGTTCTTTACATAATCAGCAGGTTGGTTACGTGCTATAACGCCCGAGCTGGCATATAAGGCAGGAACACCCTGTTTCGCGAACTCAAAATGATCTGAGCGGTAGAATGAGCCAACTTCAGGTGTCGCCTCAGGTACGACACGTCGGTTCTGGCTCTTGGCCTCTTGCGCCAGTACATCGTCCAGAGTGGAATTGCCAAAGCCTACCACTACCACATCTTCTGTAGGGCCATAGGCATTTAATACATCCATATTAACGACAGCCACAGTCTTTTCTAGTGGATAAAGCGGGCTGCTGGCATAATATTTAGATCCTAACAAGCCTTTTTCCTCGGCTGTTACAGCTAAGAAAAGGATGGAGCGTTTTGGCTTCGTCTCCATTTTACCAAAGGCTTCAGCAAGTTCAATCAAACCAGCAGTGCCAGTGGCATTATCAAGTGCACCGTTGTATACTTGGTCGCCTTGCAGGTTTGGGTCTTTACCCAGGTGGTCCCAGTGAGCTGTATAAACTACATACTCGTCCTTAAGTTCAGGATCTGAGCCTTCCAGTTTGGCAATAATATTGCGCGACTCAACCTCGCGTAGCTTGTTCTGGATGTTGAAGCTTGCAGTAGCCTTCAGGGGCACTGGCTTAAAGTCTTTCTGCTTGGCTGCCTCTTTTAAGTCCTCAAAGTTGCGACCCAGAGCAGAAAATATTTCCCGTGCCTTCGGCTCAGTTATCCAGGCTTCAACCTCTGCGCGGCTCATGTTTTTATCTGGTGTCAGAATCTCAACGCCCTCACGGCTGTGGCTTCCAGAGATAACCTCATAAGGATAACCTGCCGGGCCTGTTTCGTGAATAATGATGGCAGCTGCGGCTCCTTTCTCTGCAGCTATTTCATACTTGTAGGTCCAGCGACCATAGTAGGTCATTGCTTTGCCGCCAAACATGGTGCTGTCCAGCTGATCTGGGTTCTGAGGGTCTGCAACAGGCGGGTCATTTACCAGCATCACAATGGTCTTGCCTTTCACGTCTAAGCCCTTATAATCATTCCAGCCATACTCTGGCGCTACGACACCATAGCCTACAAACACCATATCAGAGTTCTTCAGGTCTACGTTTTGCACATAGCGACGCGTTAGAGCCACATAATCTTCCGGGAAGTTGAGCTGGATACTTTTACCATTGGCATTGATGGTTGCTTTTGGCTGTGGTGTATAACCAAACATAGGCACTCGCTGCACATAGCTACCATCAGGGTTGCCAGGCTGCAAGCCTAGTTGCTTGAACTGGCGTGTGAGGTAGGCTACAGTAGAGTCTTCGCCAACAGAACCAGGAGCACGACCCTCGAATTCGTCAGAGGCCAGAACGGTGGTATGAGCCAAAAGATCTTCTGCATTTATAGTTTGCAGGGCTGGCTGCAAGTTAGCGCTGTCAGCTGCTGCAGTGGCTTCACTGTCGGCTTCGCTTACCTCGCGGGAGCTTTCGTTGCAGCCAAAGGCCAGCAGTCCGAGCAGTCCGAGCAGCGGGATGTTTTTCTTCATAGGTTAAAAGTATAGGTTAGTATCTAATGTCAAGATAAGTAAAAATCTATACTTTATGCGTATGATGCTGCGTTTAGGCTGCTACTTCCCAGTTTTCGGGTACACCACTATGCAGCTCCCGTATTACTGCCACGATGCTACCTAGCCCTTGTTTTAGCTCGCATTCCCAGACTACCAGGCGCTGCCAACCTGCTTCGCGGTACATGTGTCTGTACTTGGCATCGCGGGCTACATTCTTCTCAAACTTATCTTGCCAAAAAGGGATGTTAGACTTAGGAAGAGCCAGCTGGCAGTACGGGCAACGGTGCCAGAAGCAGCCATGCACGAAAACAGCCAGCCGGCGGGAAGGGTAGCAAATATCAGGTTTGCCAGGAGCTTTAGGCCAGTGCACGCGGTATCCGCGCAGGCCTGCACGCCATAGTGCCCGCCGCAGCCTTAGTTCAGGCTGCGTGTTCTTGGCTTTGTTGCCCCGCATGTAGCGGCTAACCTTTTCCTGGGCCGTTAGCGGGGCCTTTGGCTTTTTATACTTTCTCTTTTTTGTCAATACTATTCCTGCAGGTATCGCACAGGTATAACACAAACACCTACAGCTTAGTTTTATGCAGGTGAGAAGTATAGCTAGCCTAGGCGTAGGCGGTTTTCATAACTCGGAGAGGCGGGCGCGAATTAAGCTTGTTTCAGATACGATAGTAGACGCGGGTCATGGTACTGTCGTAAGGGTCGTAGCCAGGACGTTTCCTACTGAACCGTTCGTCGAGAATCTTGGTGTTCTGCATTTGGTTCAAATAGTAGCAGTGCCAGGTTTGCTTGTGCTGATCTTCTTTGCTGATGCGCCAGGCAAGAAGGCAGTCTTTATGCTGTTGGTTTTGCCCCAAAAGGTGCGGCTCTACCGTATGGCTTTCACCCTCATAGTCGAAGCTTATCAGGAGCCTGGCTCCGATTGCCTTCGATAATTCTTCCAGCAAATAGCTATACATAAGTTTCCTCTGTTTTAGGGTAAAGGATATTTGGTGTTGCTGCACCTCTACGGCCCCATGGTGAATGCAAGGCCGTAACAAGAGCTTTATCCATGATCTAAAAATAGATCCTATATTACTGTTGCAACAGGAAATTATAGACGGAAAAGTAACTTGTATTTATTCTATCTATATTAGGTTTATTTTTATCACCTAGTATGTGTTTATGCGTTGTTAATGCGGTAAGGTGGTTATAACAATACACTAGTTGTTGGTAAGATAGAGAAAAGGAACAGGAGTATGTACACTGTTATAGCTTAATTTTACCCTGTTGTCTGATAGAAGATAATAATGTTGGGGAACATATACAGAGAATATAGCTAACTACCTGTAGCTGTGTATTCATAACATTATCTGTTATTTAGTGTTTTAGTAGATAAAAAGTAACCGGGCAGGGTAATAAAGGGTATGATATAAGAAGCTTATGTTTGATTTTGAGGCATATTTGCTAATGCGAATGTATGTAATTTGATTTTTAAAGAATACCTATATCTTTGCCTTTATCACATGCAGTAGTTCATACTATGGATAAATATACCTATATCGCCAACGCGCACGGCGATTACATCGATGGGCTGTATAAGGCCTATCAACAAGACCCTGAGTCAGTGGACGCTGGGTGGCGCAAGTTTTTTGAGGGGTTTGAGTTTGCAACAGCGTACAGCGAAAATGGCCATGAGGCTGCCGAAGGCGTTGCTGCCGCTCCTGCCAAAGGTACTGCAGCTGCCGCTGGCGAATCTGAAAAAGAGGTTGCAGTGCGCAACCTGATCCACGCTTACCGTACGCGCGGCCACCTACGCTCTAAAACTAACCCGGTGCGTGCCCGCAAAGACCGCAGAGCTAGACTTGATTTGGCTGACTTTGGTCTTACAGAGGCTGACTTGGATACTATTTTCCAGGTAGGTGAGATTATTGGCATCGGGCCAGCTACGCTGCGCGATATCGAAGCCGCACTGAAGAAGATCTACGAGGGCTCTATTGGTTTTGAATACATGTACATCCGTGATCCGGAAGTGCTGGAGTGGTTCAAGCAGAAGGTAGAGCGTGAGTCTCTTAGCTTCAACCCATCTATAGAGTATAAAAAACGCATCCTGTCTAAGCTGAACGAGGCTGTGGTGTTCGAGAACTTCCTGCACACGAAGTTTTTGGGCCAGAAGCGCTTCTCATTGGAAGGTGGCGAAACAACTATTCCTGCCCTGGATGCTATTATTGATAAAGGCTCAGAACTAGGTGTTGAGGAAGTAGTAATAGGTATGGCTCACCGTGGCCGCCTGAACGTGCTGGCAAACATCATGGGCAAGACCTATGAGCAGATCTTCTCTGAGTTTGAAGGTACTGCCGTTCCGGACCTGACAATGGGTGACGGTGACGTGAAATACCACATGGGTTATTCTTCTGAGGTGGTAACACCATCAGGTAAGAAAGTAAACCTGAAGCTGGCTCCGAACCCATCACACCTTGAGGCGGTAAATCCGGTAGTGGAAGGCTTTGTGCGTGCCAAGATAGACTGCATGTATGATAAGGATCCAGACAAGGTGCTTCCTATATTGATACATGGTGATGCAGCTATTGCTGGACAAGGCATTGTGTATGAAGTTACACAAATGGCAAACCTGGAAGGCTACAACACAGGTGGTACCATCCACTTTGTGATCAACAACCAGGTAGGTTTCACTACTGACTTTGAAGACGCTCGTTCTTCTATCTACAGCACTGATATTGCCAAAATTATTGATGCGCCTGTACTGCATGTAAATGGAGATGATCCGGAAGCAGTGGTATTTGCGATGCGTATGGCAATGGAGTACCGTCAGAAGGTGAACAACGATATCTTTATTGACATGGTTTGCTATCGTCGCCATGGCCATAACGAGTCAGATGAGCCTAAGTTTACGCAGCCGCAACTATATAACCTGATATCAAAGCACGCTAACCCGCGTGAGGTATACAACAAAACGCTTATCTCTCGCGGAGAGGTTGACGCAGAGTTGGCGAAGAACATGGACAAGGAGTTCCGCAGCTTGTTGCAGGACCGCCTGGACATGGTGAAGCAAAAGCCATTGCCATATAACTACCAGGTGCTGGAGAAAGAGTGGCAGGAACTACGCCGCTCCAAGCCGGAGGACTTCAACCAGTCTCCTGAGACCGGTGTGTCAGCCGAGGTTGTTGAGGCAGTAGGAAAAGCGCTTACTACACTTCCACAAGGCTTTAAGCCACTCAAGCAGATCGAGAAGCTTATCAAAGAGCGTAAGGAGATGTTCTTTGAGACCAAGCAGCTGAACTGGGCAGCCGGTGAATTGCTGGCTTACGGTTCTGTGTTATTGGATGGCAGGGTAGTGCGTTTCTCTGGCCAGGATGTGCAGCGTGGTACGTTCTCGCACCGCCATGCAGTGTTGCATGATGCTGTTACAAGCGCGGCTTACAATAACCTTAACCACATGCGTGAGGGGCAGGGCTCTTTCGAGATCTATAACTCGTTGCTGTCGGAGTATGGTGTGCTTGGTTTTGAGTTCGGTTATGCCATGGCTAACCCGAATGCTCTTGTTATCTGGGAAGCTCAGTTTGGTGACTTTGCCAACGGTGCCCAAGTAATGATCGACCAGTTTATCTCTGCTACTGAATCGAAGTGGCAGCGTATGAACGGTCTGGTGATGCTGTTGCCGCACGGCTACGAAGGTCAGGGACCAGAGCACTCAAATGCACGCCCTGAGCGCTTCCTGCAGTTGTCAGCCGAGAACAACATGTTTGTGACGTACATCACTACGCCAGCTAACCTGTTCCACTTTATGCGTCGTCAGTTGGCCCTGCCATTCCGCAAGCCAGCTGTTAACATGTCGCCTAAGTCGCTGCTTCGTCATCCTGCCGTGGTTTCTCCAGTAGAGGATTTCACATCAGGAGGCTTTAAGGAAGTAATTGGCGATACTTATGCGTCGGCTAAGTCGGTGAAGAAAGTGTTGCTGTGCTGGGGTAAAGTATATTTCGACCTGTTGGAAGAGCAGCAGAAGAACAAGCGTAAGGATGTGGCCATTATCCGTATGGAGCAGTTGGCGCCATTCCCGAAAGTTCAGCTGGAGGCAGAGCTTAGCAAGTATAAGAATGCCAAAATTTACTGGGTACAGGAAGAGCCTGAAAACATGGGCGCCTGGAACTACATCCTGCGTATCATGCGCAACGGTGTAGAAGACGTAGTAGCCCGTAAGGCTAGTGCTTCACCAGCAACCGGCTACCTGAAAGTACATGCTAAAGAGCAGCAAGAACTGATCGACAGAGCGTTTGCTATATAGTCCGGAAAGTATGGATGGTGTGCTGAGGAGGGATAAATTTACCTTTCTAAGACGGCATCCATACTTTTACCGTAATTCATAATTTGTAATTCATAACTCTGATAATAATATGAGCTTAGAAGTTAAAGTGCCTGCCGTAGGTGAGTCGATCACCGAGGTAACCATAGCCCAGTGGCTAAAGAAAGACGGCGACCGTGTGGAGATGGACGAGGTGATTGCAGAGCTGGAATCTGACAAAGCCACGTTCGAATTGCCAGCCGAAGCCGCAGGCATTTTACGTATTGTAGCGCAGGAAGGCGATACTATCGAAGTAGGCGCCGTTATCTGCAGAATTGATCAGAATGGAGCTGCCCCTTCAGCCCCTTCAGCCCCTGCTGAGCAAGCTGCAGCCCCTGCTGCACAGGAGTCTGCTCCGGCTGCTGCTACTGGCGGTGCCGGCGAGGCTGTAGAGATGAAAGTGCCAACTGTTGGCGAGTCTATCTCTGAGGTAACTATTGCCAGCTGGTTAAAGAAAGACGGCGACCATGTGGAGATGGACGAGGTAATCGCAGAGTTGGAGTCTGATAAAGCCACTTTTGAGTTGCCAGCTGAAGCGGCAGGCACGTTGCAGATTGTAGCACAGGAAGGTGATACCGTAGAGATTGGTGGCCTGTTGTGCAGAATTGTGCCAGGTGCTGGTACTGCTCACGCCAACGCTCAGGCTAATGCCAAGCAGGAAGCCGCTAATCAGGCTGTTGCTACTCAGCAAGCCGCTGCTGCTACCCCAGGAGTACAAACTTATGCCTCTGGCACGCCGTCTCCGGCTGCTGGTAAAATTCTGGCAGAGAAAGGCATTAACCCAACTGATGTGCAGGGTACAGGCCGTGATGGTCGTATTACAAAAGAAGATGCTCAGAACGCACATAAAGCTGTTTCTCAGCCAGCTGCCGCTGCTGCTCCTAAGCAAGAGGCTACTGCTTCTAGCGGGACTCCGGCTGCCACTGGTGGCCGTAACCAGCGCCGTGAGAAGATGACCTCGCTTCGCAAGACTGTTTCTCGTCGCCTGGTACAGGTGAAAAACGAGACAGCTATGTTAACTACCTTCAACGAGGTAGATATGAAGCCGATCATGGATATCCGTGCCAAGTATAAGGAGAAGTTTAAGGAGAAGCACGAAGTAGGCTTGGGCTTTATGTCTTTCTTCACGAAAGCTTGTACCGTAGCCTTGCAGGAGTGGCCAGCTGTAAACGCGATGATCGATGGTAATGAGATCGTGTTTAACGACTTCTGCGATGTGTCTATAGCAGTTTCTTCTCCAAAAGGTCTTGTTGTACCGGTTATCCGTAACGCAGAGCAACTGACATTGGACGGTATCGAGAAAGAAGTGATTCGCCTGGCGAAGAAAGCCCGTGATGGTAAGCTTTCCATCGAGGAGATGACAGGTGGTACCTTCACCATTACTAATGGTGGTGTGTTCGGTTCTATGATGTCTACGCCAATCATCAACGCACCTCAGTCCGCTATACTTGGTATGCACAACATCGTGCAGCGTCCGGTAGCTGTTAATGGTCAGGTTGAGATTCGCCCAATGATGTACCTGGCGTTGTCTTATGATCACCGCATCATCGACGGCCGTGAATCAGTAAGCTTCCTGGTACGCGTGAAGGAGCTGTTAGAAGATCCGATGAGACTTCTGTTAGGAGTTTAATTTATAGAGATAGCGGAGGAGGGGTAAGCGAATAAGTTTACTCCTCCTTTATTTTGCTATCATAGTGAATACTGTCCCCACTTAAGGGACTTTCCTAAATCAACTAAAAACGAGAGTATAGCTCTCCTCAAAGTATAAGACACGATGAAATACGATGTAACCGTAATCGGCTCTGGTCCTGGTGGGTATGTGGCAGCTATCCGCTGTGCACAGCTGGGCCTGAAGACTGCAATTATAGAGAAGTATACTGTATTAGGTGGTACCTGCCTTAACGTAGGCTGTATCCCGTCTAAAGCACTGCTGGATTCATCTGAGCACTTCCACAATGCAACTCATACTTTCAAAGAACACGGTATTGAGCTAGAGAACCTACAGGTTAACCTGCAGCAGATGATCAAGCGCAAAGGTGAAGTAATCAAGTCGAACAACGACGGTATTGCTTACCTGATGAAGAAGAACAAGATCGATACTTATTACGGCCTTGGATCTTTTGTAAACAAGAATAAAATCAAAATTACTGGTGTAGACGGCAACGTGCAGGAAATCGAAACGGAAAAGACCATCATTGCTACCGGTTCTAAGCCAACTTCATTGCCTTTCCTGCCAGTTGACAAAAAGCGTATCATCACTTCTACAGAGGCTTTGAGCCTAACGGAGGTGCCTAAAAACCTGATTATTATTGGTGGTGGGGTCATTGGCCTGGAGTTAGGTTCTGTTTATGCCCGTCTTGGTGCCAAAGTACAAGTGGTAGAGTACATGGATTCTATCATCCCGACAATGGATCGTGCTTTGGGCAAAGAGCTGCAGCGCATCCTGAAGAAGTCTCTAAGGTTTGAGTTCTTCTTTAACCACAAGGTAACTGGCGCTACCAACGAGGGCGACACAGTAAAAGTAACTGCTGAGAACCCGAAAGGTGAGTCTGTAATATTCGAAGGCGACTATGTACTGGTATCGGTAGGGCGTAAGCCATATACTGAAGGCCTGGGTCTGGAGAATGCGGGCGTGCAAATGGGTGAGCGCGGCATGATCGCTGTGAATGATCACATGGAAACAAACGTGCCAGGTATTTACGCTATCGGTGACGTGGTGCGTGGTGCTATGCTAGCCCATAAAGCCGAGGAGGAAGGTGTTTATGTAGCGGAGTATATGGCAGGCCAGAAGCCGCACATTAACTACAACCTGATTCCGGGTGTGGTATATACCTGGCCTGAAGTGGCAGGTGTAGGTTACACAGAGGAGCAGTTGAAGGAACAGGGCCGTGCCTATAAGTCTGGTTCGTTCCCATTCAAGGCCTCCGGCCGTGCAAAAGCCTCTATGGACACCGACGGCTTTGTGAAAGTGTTGGCAGATAAGGAGACTGATGAAATCCTGGGCGTGCACATGATCGGCCCACGTATTGCCGACCTGATTGCTGAGGCGGTAACAGCTATGGAGTTCCGTGCATCGGCAGAGGACGTGGCTCGTATGAGCCATGCGCACCCGACTTATGCCGAGGCTATGAAGGAGGCTTGTCTTGCTGCTACAGAAAACCGTGCTATCCACATCTAAGTAGCTTTCTGTTATTACATAAAGTTGGCAGCGCCACCCCAAGGGGTGGCGCTGTTCATTTATAGACGCTTTGAGCAAAAAGCTGTAAAACTTTACCACCCCAAGCAACCATTAGCCCAATGCCTGCATCTATAAGTCAGAACCTCAAGCAGAAAGTATAACCTTAACCATACATACTATGATAAGAAAAGTATACCTATTGCTGGCCTTGCTCATGCTGCCGTTGATGACGTGGGCACAAACTAAAGTTAATGCTTCCGAAATCGTAGCCAAGATTAACCGGGGCGAAGCCGTGTCTTACAGGAACGCCCGGATTGTAGGCGACCTTGATATGACGAAGCTGCAGAACATGAAAGTGAAGCAGGATGGGAAGAACTCCAGAGAATACACCAGCACTGTAACAGCTCCACTTTCCTTTGTGAACTGTACTTTTACAGGCGATGTGCTAGCTTACTTAACCCCAAGTAATGAAGTAAAAGCCTCCAAACCAAGCAACGAGGTGTACAACACGAATTTTGAAAAGGATGTACTATTTGAGAACTGCAACTTTGAGCAGAAAGCGGCTTTTAAGTACAGCGAGTTTGACGGCAAGGCTTCATTTATGAGCAGCCGTTTTGCTGAGGAGGCGTTGTTTAAATATGCCGAGTTTGATAAAAGCGTTAACTTTAGTAACGTACGCTTCGGCGGAGAGGCTAATTTCAAATATGCGGAATTCCCAGAGCGAGCAAGCTTTGCGGGAGCTAATTTTAGAGGCGAGGCAAACTTTAAGTATAGCAAATTTGACAGGGGTGTAAATTTCGAGAACGCCATGTTCGATGGAACAGCCAACTTCAAGTATGCCAAGGTTACAGACAGCTTCAATATTAAAGGAGCGAATTTCCGCGGTGGAGATGACTTTAAATACACCGAATTGAACAACAAGAAAGTAACGCTCTCCTCGCTGCAGAGCATGAACAGATAAGTATTTGCATATCCATGTATACTTGTGATAACAGAGCCGTCTCCTGCTGGGAGGCGGCTCTGTTATTTTATACTTGTTGCATTAGCGCTATAATTTTGCCTAGTCCCTCTTCAGAAGTATACCCAATAACTGGCGGCAGCTCCAGCCAATCTGCCCGTGCCTGGTTTAGCAGTTCAAGGCTCAGAGGCTGTCCATACTTTAGGCCTGCTATGGCAACGGCAATGGCAGTATTAAGGTGGTTGGCTTTTACCCTTAGGGTATGTGGCGAATAACGACCAGGATGTAAGTGCACGTGGCGTTTGGCGTGTACGCCCCAGCGCAGTGTCCAGGCGGAGTTATCGGAAAGGGTGCAGATGCGGTAACCTATGGGTGCAAGAAAACTATTGAAGCTCTCAGCCTGATGTACATGCTGCGCCTGTAAGTATAAAATCACCTCTTCTGATATCTGTAAAGGCGAGAGTGTGCCAATGTACAGGTCCAACTGCGAGCCACCTATCCGCCGGAAATACTTCATCAGCTCCTGCTCTGGCATTTGGAGCCCTTCGTATACAAACTCCTTGATGTAGCCCAGATGATGCTTGAGTGGGTGAAATAGGATAGGTTCAGGCAATGGCTGCATAGACATAGGTAAGGTACGTGAGATGCACCTTTCGGATTCTTGCGGGCTGCTTTGTTGGTGTACAATGTTACCTATGTGTAAAGAGGGCGAAGTCCAAAATAAAAACTTAACTGCCAGGCAACCTGAAAGCTAGCCTGTGCATCTATACCTACAAGAGCGCCAGCACACTTTGCTGTTCTGCACTACACTTGCTTTCGTGGCTTGTTTACTAAGCTGCTGCTGCAGTTAAACTAAGTTGGTAGATGCAGATATGTTTTAGGTCGATGGAAACGCGTTGTAAGTATAAAGTAAATCACAATTAAATCATAGTAAAGTACCTTGCATAACAGCCTATCGTAAAATAAGAAGACCTAGTACCAAAAATTAGCCTATGATACAGCTCCAGGATATACACAAGTACTATGCAGTAGGGCATAACAAACTGCATGTGCTTAAGGGAATTGATCTTCATATTCAGGAAGGGGAGTTCGTGTCGATTATGGGCTCCTCCGGCTCTGGCAAGTCTACGCTGCTCAACATCCTGGGTATATTGGATGACTATGACAAAGGAGAATATACTTTAGCCGGGACGTTTATCAAGAACTTATCGGCGGCAAAGGCAGCTTATTACCGCAACCGCTTTCTGGGCTTTGTGTTTCAGTCCTTCAACCTGCTTTCCTTCAAGAATGCGGTGGAGAATGTGGCACTGCCGCTGTATTACCAGAAAGTGAGCCGCAAGGAGCGCAATAAACTGGCGCTGGAGTATCTGGAGATGGTGGGGCTGAAAGAGTGGGCTGAGCACTCGCCAAATGAGATGTCGGGTGGGCAGCGGCAGCGGGTGGCTATTGCACGGGCGCTTATCTCGCAACCTAAACTTATACTTGCCGATGAGCCAACCGGTGCCCTCGATACCCAGACTTCCTATGAGGTGATGGATATTTTTAAAGAGGTAAATCGCAAAGGCATGACTGTAGTGATCGTGACACACGAGAATGATATTGCCGAGCAGACGCAGCGCATCATCCGCCTGAAAGATGGCTTAATAGTGAACGATGACCACGGCATGCATGAGGCCACCGAGCCAACAGCTGTAGGGCTAGCTTCAGGTAAGCCTGTTTTCTAATCCTAGACTACAACAATCTAACAAGTGGCACTACCATGTTCGACATAGATAAATGGCAGGAAATCCTGGGTACCATGCGCAAAAACAAGCTGCGCACCTTCCTGACAGCCTTTGGCGTGTTCTGGGGTGTCTTTATGCTGGTGCTGCTGCTAGGCGTGGGTAATGGGCTGGAAAACGGCATATACAACCGCTTCGGCGACGGGGCTAAGAACAGTGTGTTTGTCTGGAGCGGCAAAACAGCTGTAGCGCACAAAGGAATGAAACCGGGTCGGGAGATAAAGTTCACCAACGCGGACCTGGAGGCGATAGAGCGGGAAGTGGCCGGTTTAAACATGATGGCCCCGCGCAACCGGGTGGCAGGCGAGTATACTATCAACTATAAAAAGCAGAACGGTTCTTACCAGGTATTTGGTGCGGAGCCGGATTTTATGGAGATAAACGGGGAGCGAGCCTACAGGGGCCGCATGCTGAATAAGTATGATGAGCAGGAGAAGCGAAAGGTAGTGGTGCTAGGTGAGCAGGTGGCGCAGGTGTTATTTGGCGAGCAGAACCCTGTGGGTGAGCATGTGAACATCCGGGGCATTTACTTTAAAGTAGTTGGCACCTTTAAGGTGAAAGGTAACAACAGCGGTCGCCGCGAAGAGAGAGCTTACATACCTTTTTCTACACTACAAGGTGCCTTTAACCAACCTAACCAGGTGCAGTTGATGCTGCTTACCGCCCAGGATGGTGTGCCTGCTAAAGAGATGGAAGACCGCCTGCGCACGCTGCTGTCTCAGCGACACAAGTTCGCAGAGACAGATGATATGGCGCTGGGTGTGGAAAACACAGAAGCTGAGTACCTAAAGCTACAAGGGCTTTTCAGCGGCATCCGCATCTTCGTCTGGATTGTAGGTATCGGTACTTTAATAGCAGGTATCGTGGGGGTAAGCAACATCATGATGATTATCGTGAAGGAGCGTACCCGCGAGATTGGTGTTCGAAAGGCACTGGGAGCTACACCACTGTCCATTGTCAGCCTGATTCTGCAGGAGTCGGTGGTGATTACAGCATTCTCCGGCTATATGGGATTACTACTAGCTACTGGCTTATTGGCGCTGATAGAGCACATGCTGATATCATCGGGGGCGGAATTGCCATTTTTCGCTCAGCCAGAGGTAGACCTGGAGGTAGCGCTTTCAGCTACATTGGTGTTAGTGCTGGCAGGAGCTATAGCAGGGCTAATGCCAGCTTTGAAGGCAGCTAATATCAAACCTATAGAGGCTCTGCGGGCAGATTAATTGATTTTACGATATAGAATGATTAGGGCTACAGCCATATAAGATACCATCTGCCAAAAGCAGCAATCAACAAAAAGTATGATCGACATAGATAAATGGACCGAGATCTATAACACCGTAAAGAAGCATAAGCTCCGCACGGCGCTGACGGCTTTTGGCGTGTTCTGGGGCATCTTTATGCTGGTGGTGTTGCTGGGTGCTGGTAAAGGGCTGGAGAATGGAATCACGGCTGAGTTTAACATCGCTAAAAACACCGTGTTTGTCTGGACACAGCGTACAAGCGTGCCTTACATGGGCCTGAAAGCAGGACGAACCATAGAACTCACCAACGATGATGTGGCGGCCATTAAAGCCAATATACCTGAGGTAGGCGTAGTAGCGCCCAGCAACCAGGTATGGGGCGATTTTTCAGTTAACTACAAAGACAAGAGCTCTGCTTTTACCGTGATAGGCGAAACGCCGGAAGTGCTCTTTGTAAGGCCACTACGGATCAAGACAGGCCGCTTTGTAAACGACATCGACATGCAGGAGAAGCGCAAGGTGGCAGTGGTGGGGCCACGCATACTGGAGGTGCTCTTTCCGAACGAGAAGAACCCGATTGGTAAGTACATCAGCATAAAAGGCAGCTATTTTCAGGTAGTGGGCACTTTCGAGCCTGTGGGTAAGGGCGAGGATGTGGTGGAGGACGCTAAGGTGATTTACATTCCGCACAGTGCCCTGCAGCAGACATTTAATCAAGTAAACAAGGTAGGTCACCTGGCCATGGTACCCAAACCTGGCGTGCCGGCCGCAGTAATCGAGGAAAAGGTGAAAACCTTATTGATGCAGCGCCACCGCGTGGCTCCCGAGGATTTGAAAGCCTTTGGTTCGGCTAACATAGAAAAAGAATTTCAGGAGGTGCAGGGGCTGTTTATGGGCATTGCCGGGTTCAGCTGGCTGGTCAGCATCGGTACCATCATAGCAGGTATCATTGGCGTGGGCAATATCATGTTAATTGTGGTAAAGGAGCGCACCAAGGAGATCGGTATACGCAAAGCCCTTGGTGCTACGCCTTTCTCAATCATCAGCCTGATCATACAGGAATCCATCGTGATAACAGCGTTGGCAGGGTACATTGGCTTAATGGGGGGCACAGGCGTTATTGCGCTAATTGAGTACCTGATGAACAAGTTTGAGGTGGAGGCAGGCTTCTTCGGCGTGCCAGAGGTTAACGTGAACATAGCAGTTACTGCTACGGTGTTACTGGTGGTTACTGGTGCACTGGCTGGTCTGATACCTGCCACCAAGGCAGCACGGGTAAACCCGGTAGTAGCGCTCAAAGACGAATAAACTAACGCAGAAAGTTTAAAACAGACACATAATCATTCATCAACTATGAAAAAGGTTCTTTTAGGCTTATTCATCCTGGTTTTTCTGGGCCTGTCTGGCTGGCTAGGTTACTACTTCTACAACAAGGCGAATACCGACCCTATTGTGTATAAAACAGAGTCGCCATTCGAAACAGAGATCGTGAAGAAGACGGTAGCGACCGGTTCTATCGTGCCACGCAAAGAAGTACAGATAAAGTCGCAGGTATCAGGTATTGTAGAGGAGCTGTATGTGGAGGCTGGTGAGGTGGTAAAGCAAGGGCAGCTGTTAGTTAAAATCCGCATCGTGCCTAATATGGTAAGTGTTAACAACGCTGAAACACAGCTACAGACAGCCAAGCTTAATTTTGACGAGGCAAAGCGTGAGCTGGCGCGTTATGAACAACTCTACGCCGAGAAAGTGATTCCAGAACAGGAGTTCCGTAAGTATAAAGCAGACTTTGAGCTGAAGCGGGAAGCTCTTTCTGCCGCCGAAAGCAACCTGCAACTAGTACGTGAAGGAGCATCGCGTAAGAGCGGACAGTCTTCTAACCTGGTGTACTCTACTATAGGCGGTATGCTGCTTGATGTACCCATAAAAGTTGGTACTTCCATTATTGAGCGTAACAACTTTAACGAGGGCACTACTATTGCCTCGGTGGCCGACATGCGCAGCCTTATATTCGAGGGTAAAATTGATGAGTCGGAAGTGGGCAAGCTGAAAGAGAACATGGACCTGTTGCTGACCATTGGTGCTATAGAAGGACGTGTGTTTGATGCCAAGCTGGAGTACATCGCACCAAAAGGGGTGGACGAGGAAGGCTCCATCAAGTTCCCGATCCGGGCGAAGGTGATGCTGGACGAGAAGGACTTTATCAGGGCAGGCTACAGTGCAAACGCCGACATCGTACTGGACAAGCGCGAGAAGACATTGGCCATAAAAGAGAGCATGCTGAAGTTTGAGAAAGAGCAACCATATGTAGAGGTAGAGACGGCTCCGCAGCGTTTCGAAAAGCGCATGATTAAAACAGGTCTTTCAGATGGTATTAATATAGAAGTTGTGTCTGGCCTTCAGAAGAAAGACAAGGTAAAAGTGCCGGATACAAATATCGCTCAGATTTAAAGGTAGTTTAATGTGTTTGTTTGCTTAATGTGAAAGAGCGGGTTTTATGCCCGCTTTTTCTTTTTTATAAATTTCGCCTGCCACTTAATTATTGCGGTTAGTGGAGTATAGTACAGTTTCCACGGAAAAGTTGTTGAATACCTTAACACATGTTGTACAGGGTAGTAAAATAATAGTATAAGTTTTTGTTTTACTAATTGTTTAGCTATGGAAAAAACATTCACAAACTATGCTAAATCACTGCTTGTGTGCCTGATGGTATTAGGTGGTTTAACTGTCGCCTGCGATGACGACGATGACATTGATATAGTTGATGAAGTAGAATTTGTTAATGTAGAGCTGCTTGGGGCTAATGAACGTCCGCCGGTTGAGTCGTCTGGCTCAGGAGAGATGGATGTGGTGTACAATGATGCCACTAACATGCTGACCTATACCATTTCGTGGGAGTTGGGAAACCCTGACGATAACACGGTAGCCATGCACTTCCACGGTCCTGCGGATGTAAACTCTAGTGCGCCTCCTGTTATCGATATTACAGGCTTTGACACCGACAACAGTGGAACCGTAACTGGTACTACCCGTGCGCTTACAGATGATGAGGAAGCGGACCTAAAAGCTGGCTTGTGGTACGTAAACATACACAGCGCTACCCATCCTAGCGGCGAGCTTCGAGGAAACCTAATTGAGGACTAACTTAAAGATGTAGAGCTAAGCTTTTGCTAGTCTGCTGTGGTGTTAGGACTAGCAAAAGCCTTTGGCTTTCCACCTCTTTCGACCGGTTTGCGCTTACGGTAATCACACCATTTTCCTAACTTTGCGCTGTTACAACTTACAGCGCATCATGGCACAGCATTACAATACCCCTACCGCTATACAAATTGTCGATTTCAATCCTTTCTATGGCAAAGCCTTCTACGACCTGAACCACGAGTGGATATCCAAATACTTTGTGATGGAGGAGGCTGATAATAAGTCACTCAGTGATCCACAAGGCTATATCATTAACAAGGGAGGCTACATCTTGATGGCGCTTTTCAATGGAGAGCCTGTAGGTACCTGTGCGTTGATAAAAGATAGCGAAGGTGTTTTCGAATTAGCAAAGATGGCTGTGGCGCCCAAAATGCAAGGAATGAAGATAGGCAAGATGTTGGGAGAGGCTGCCATAGACAGAGCCCGCCGCGCAGGTGCCTATAAAGTATACCTGGTGTCGAACCGCCGGCTGCATACGGCTTTGAGCCTGTATGAGCGTTTAGGTTTTGTGGAGGTTCCTATGCCACCAAGCATTTATGAGCGAGCGGACATTAAGATGGAGCTGGAGTTGAAATAAGAAAGCGATGCCTTACATAGCTCTTGCTCTATCTAATTTGAATTAGGCTATTTTCTCTAACTACATATTCACGACTTTACTTCCCACTCGTTTCATAGTGAGCTTTGGAGCGCTCAAGGCCGCGGGGCCTCATCCTCGGGCATCGCGCTGTGTTCCCTCCTGCGCCAGGGCGCTGCCGCATGCTCGTCACCGGATTTCACAAGGCGCTCAGCCCAAGGACTGGGACCAGGTTCCATAGCCACTGCCTTTGCTAATTCCCCTTTAAAGGGAGTATAGGAGGATGTTTATCGTTTCCGAACAGATTCCCCTCCTCGGCGGCAGGGCCGGTTACTACATCTGCAGCCTCAAAGAGGCGGACGCGGCCACGCTGGCAGGGGGCATTGGGAACCGGGTACACTGGGAGAAGGACATGACCCTGGGGGAGGATGGCAACGGCATCAGCAAGGGACAGGCGCCAGAGAACCTCTCGCTATGGAAGAGCGTGGCTCTGAACATCGTTCGCAAAAGCGGGTTCCGCTCCATGAAAGAGGCCATCATGGCCTTTGCAAATAGAATTAACGCAATGGCTAAATTAATTAGAACTTAACAGCCCTGCCTTCAAAGGGGTTAGGGGTGGGTTCACCAGAATAGCCTTATCAACAGAGCTTATACTTGGGGATGAGACTATTTAAGCTCTAAAAATCATCCTCATCTCCGCCACCCTCCTGACCATCTTGATTTCTGCGGCGGTTGCGGTTGTTATCGTCGCTGTTGAGACGGTAGGTAAAGCCCAAGTAAATAATACGGCTCTGGCGGCGGTTCTCGATCTCTGATCTGAACTCGGGTCCATAACTCAGGAAGTTGAATTGGCGGGTGTTAAACAGGTCAGATATGCGCAGGGAGACTGTACCATTCTTCTTCAGGATATCTTTCTTCATGCCTAAGTCTGCGCTGAACATCTCCTCCATTTGCCCTTGTATATCATTTCTGGGAGCGCGGTAAAAGCCGGAAAGCTGTATATCCAGGTCCTTCCAAACGGTCATGTTAGAGTTGAGCTTGGAGTTCCAGCTGAACTGTGCGCTGCTAAGCTCCGTGTCGCCTTGGGTGGTGCTGAGCTCTGTTCTGAAGCCCGACCAGCTGGCATTTAATCTCCACCAAGTGGTGATGGGATAATTAGCTCCAAATTCAAAACCATAGGATGTGTTATCTGATAAGTTGATAAAGGTTGTCTGTGTGCCCGGTTCTTCCACGCCGTTAACAGCAATAGTGGTTGGCATACGGAAACGCTCGATCTCATCAGTTGTATGGCGATAAAACATAGTAGCGTTAAAAGAGGCCTGGCCCCAGTAGCGGAGGTAACCTAACTCCAGCGAGTTTACAAACTCCGGATTCAGGTTCGGGTTACCGAAGTATAGGTTATACCTGTCAGAGCGGTCCACGAAAGGGTTCAGGAAGCGGCTGCGTGGCCTGTTTATACGGCGGCTGTAGCTGAACTGCACTTTGTTGTCCTCATTAAAATCGTTGGTAATAAAGAGCGTAGGGAAGAGGCTGAAGTAGTTGTTGTTGAAAACTTCGTTGGAGGTGCGCTGGTCCGACTTGGTTAGTGTCTGTTCGGCACGTACGCCCACCTGGTAAGTTATACT
Source organism: Pontibacter korlensis (assembly GCF_000973725.1). Classification (NCBI taxonomy): domain Bacteria; kingdom Pseudomonadati; phylum Bacteroidota; class Cytophagia; order Cytophagales; family Hymenobacteraceae; genus Pontibacter; species Pontibacter korlensis. The sequence goes on from NZ_CP009621.1 coordinate 1,795,314, forward strand.
TTTAAACTTGTTACTGTAGTTGGTATAAAGGGAGTATACATGCTGATCATACACAAAGTGGTTGCTTTGGTCAACATTATATTCCATTGCTCCTGTCTCACTATTCATGTTAAAGAAACGGGAGTCTTCGTCCAGGCGCTCAAAGGAAGTTCTGAAGCCAGACTCTAGCCGACTGTTCTCTGAGAATGGGTGTACATAATCGACCTTTGTTACAAATTCATAGTTTTCATCATCTACCAACGTTTCCTGTATTTCTGTCAGTGTTTCGATGCCTGTTCTTCTTTCTTCAAATAAAGCTACTTCATCATCTGCATTGGCATTATAAATTACATCTGCCGTTAGTTCCTGGCCTTTGCGATCGAAGGTCTGGCGGTAGCCCAGTGTTAAGTCGAGAGCTCTCTCATCTTCTACCTCATTGGTGTTTCGGGTGCTGGTACTTTGCAGCATGCGGTCTTCGTCCAAAAAGCGGTAAAAGATGTCATTAGAGCCTTCATCCTGGCCAAAGCGGTATAGCGCTGAGGCGGATAAAGTGTGTTTTGGAGTGAGGTAGTAATCTGCCCCAAGACGAAAGTTATGAGAGATATCTGTGCTGTTGCGCTCGCCCTCCTGCAGGCGGTAACTGGTGCTGTCGATCTGTCCGGCATCGTTCAGGTAATAATTAGTGGTGTTATTTCTTTGGGTGCCGGGGCGGGTGCGTTGTCTAAAATCATAGCCGCCGTTTAACGACCACTTGTTGTAGCGGTAGTTCAGGTTGAGTGCGGTATTGTAGTTATCGTACGTGCCGGCGGTGATGGAGGCCGAGCCGTTAAAGCCAGGTTTCTTCTCCTTCTTCAACACCAAATTAATGATGCCTGATGTACCCTCCGGGTTATACTTGGAAGAGGGGTTGGTGATCAACTCAATGCTCTCGATCATATTGGCTGGTATCTGGTCCAGCGGTATCTCAGAAAGCGCCGAGCGCTTGCCGTCTATGAGTATGGTTACATTAGAGCTGCCGCGCATATTTACGTTGCCATCAATATCTACGTCTACTGAGGGCAGGTTCTGCATTACTTCGGCTACAGTACCACTTTGTGCGTTCAGGTCCTGGCTTACATTTACTACACGCTTGTCCAGTTCGTAGTCTACAATTTGCTGCTGTGCCACTACTTCTACCTCGCCTAATTGGGTGGCAGAGGCGCTCATGGTAATGTTACCCAATGCTACCTGTGGCTTTTCAGGGGTGACGCTGATGCCGGAAACATACTTAGTTGGATAACCCACCATGGAAGCTCGCAGGACGTAGCGGCCTGCGGGTATGCGCTCAAGTATAAAAACGCCTTCTATATCAGTAGTGGCGCCAGTCACCAGACTGGAATCGGGAGCAGAAAGGAGCACCACGTTTGCAAAGCCTATTGGCTTGCTGGTGCCGGCCTCCAACAGTGTCCCGCTGACCCTGCCACTACCGGACTGGCTTTGTGCAGAAAGTGCTAGTGGGGTAAGTATAAGCAGGAAGAAAAGTATAAACTGCAAGTAAGTCTTCATCATAGTTCTGTTAGAGTCAATTAGCAAAAGGCTGTTAGCCAAGCACGGGTGCAGTGCATAGCTACTACTAGTGCGACAAAAGATAGGGGCGAAGGTTTAATCTCTGCGCAAAATTTTAGCGGATTTAACTTAAGTTTTGCCTTACAGTAATCCCGCCTTAGCTTTTTGGTGAGGGCGCAAAAAGAAGCACCAGCCAGTGCCAGTGCTCCAGTATGTATTGTGTACGATGATTTATACTTGCTGTGACAGCGTTTTGCTCAGAAAATCCCACACCACCACGCCGGTAGCCACGGATATGTTGAGCGAATGTTTAGTGCCAAACTGCGGAATTTCGAGTACAAAGTCAGACTCGTTAATCACCTCCTGCTCCACCCCGAAAACTTCGTTGCCAAGCACCAGCGCATACTTCTGCCCCGGCTCTGGTGCAAACTCATTCAGCATTATACTTCGCTCTGCCTGCTCCACCGAACCCACGTGGTAACCCTGCGCCTTCAGTTCCTGCACCAGTGCAAGCGTTTCCGGCACATGTTCCCACTCTACAGACTCAGTTGCACCCAATGCTGTCTTTTCGATATCGCGGTGCGGCGGTTTACCGGTAATGCCGCACAGATATACTTTTTCGGCCATAAAGGCATCGGCGGTGCGGAAAACAGAACCCACGTTATTGAGGCTACGCACATTGTCGAGCACCAAGACTAACGGTATTTTTTTCTTATTTTTGAATTCTTCAACCGAGTCACGGTTGAGGTCGTCCATCGAAAGTTTACGCATGATTTTTAGACGCTAGACTTTAGACATAAGACACAAGACCTTTTGCCCCAGCGCTGCTGCAAAGGTCAGGCGGTTTTGGGCAAAAGTCAAACCAGGGCTGAAATGTTAGACCTCCGAACGGTTATGACAAAAATTCGGACCAAGGGAGGAAGCGGTTGCTATGTGCATCAATGACGATTTTTTGTTTGAGCGTTCAGCGAGTTCATAATCGTTTTGATTCTTTTGCTTCCTTTTCTCATCAAGGAGAAAAGGAAGGTCTAGCCGGCGAGGCGAGAAGCTGGCAAACAGTTGTAAGCTTTTGTTGTAACAAGTACATGTTGCGCAGAAGCAAATTTAAAATTCTCAGAAAGTATAATTCGTGATGCAACAGCATTTGCCAAAGTATAAAACAGTATGAAAGGAGGAGATAAAGGCACAGTAACGCCACTGATGAAGCAATACAACGCCATAAAGGCGAAGCATCCAGGGGCGCTGCTGCTGTTTAGGGTAGGGGACTTTTACGAAACCTTTGGCGAAGACGCCATTAAGGCAAGTAAAATTCTGGACATCGTACTGACAAAACGTGGAAACGGTTCGGCCTCTGAAACGGCGCTGGCTGGTTTTCCGCATCACTCTCTTGATACCTACCTGCCTAAGCTGGTACGTGCCGGCGAGCGCGTAGCCATCTGCGATCAGCTCGAAGACCCGAAAACAGTGAAGGGTATTGTGAAGCGCGGTGTAACGGAATTGGTAACGCCGGGCGTGTCATTCAACGATCAGGTGCTGGAGAAGCGTAGCAACAACTACCTGGCTGCCGTGCACTTTGGCAAGACCGAGACGGGCATCTCTTTTCTGGATGTCTCCACAGGGGAGTTTATCACGGCTCAGGGCGATAAAAACTATATTGGGAAGCTACTGCAGAGCCTTGCTCCGGCGGAGGTGCTGTTCTGCAAGCGCGAGAAAGAGACCTTTACCGAGCGTTACGGTCCAGACTTCCGTTATTATGCGCTGGAAGAGTGGGTGTTCAATTACGATTTTGCCTACGAGTCTCTGACGCGGCAGTTTAGCACTGCTTCACTAAAAGGCTTTGGCATTGAGGGGATGAAAGAAGCCATCATCTCAGCCGGAGCTATATTGCATTACCTGTCCGAGACGCAGCACAACGAGATCAGCCACATCGCCACTATTTCCCGTTTGGAGGAGGACAAGTATGTATGGTTAGATCGCTTTACGGTGCGCAACCTGGAGCTGGTATACCCGCAACATCCGGAAGGCGTGCCACTTATACAGGTGCTGGACCAGACTGTTACTCCTATGGGTGCCCGCTTGTTGAAGAAGTGGGTAGTATTACCGCTAAAAGATGTCGTTCAGATTCGCCGCCGCCTCGATACAGTGGAAGCCTTAACACAGCACCGCGAACTGCTGGATGAGCTGGTAGTACACCTGAAGCAGATTAACGACCTGGAGCGCCTTATTTCGAAGGTGGCTGTGCGCCGTGTGAACCCGCGCGAGTTGGTACAGCTGGCCAAGGCACTCGAGGCTATACTCCCTATCAAAAAGCTACTTGCTGCCAGCGGCATACCTGCGCTGGTAAAGCTTGCTAATCAGTTGGCGCCCTGTGATGGGTTGCGGGAGGAAATCCGTAGCATCCTAAAACTGGAGCCGCCGATGCTCACCAACCAAGGCAATATGATTAATGAGGGGGTGAACGAGGAACTGGACGAGCTGCGCGCCATCGCCTTCTCGGGCAAGGACTACCTGGCACAGGTGCAGCAGCGCGAGATTAAGAGCACGGGCATCAGCTCCCTTAAAATCGCCTACAACAAGGTGTTTGGCTATTACCTGGAGGTAAGCAACGCGCACAAAGATAAAGTGCCGACTTCCTGGATACGTAAACAGACGCTGGTGAATGCCGAGCGCTATATCACGGAAGAGCTGAAGACTTACGAGGAGAAGATACTGAACGCAGAGGAGCGCATTTATGCTATAGAGTACAGCCTGTTTAATGAGCTGGTGCTGCAGGCAATGGATTATGTGGCGCAGGTACAACAGAACTCTAAGGTGATTGGGGTAATTGACTGCCTGAGCGCTTTTTCAGGCATTGCCCTGAGCAGCAACTATGTGAAGCCAGAAGTAAGCGACGGCCATGTACTTGACATTAAGAAAGGGCGCCACCCAGTTATTGAAAAACAGCTGCCGCTAGGTGAGACTTATGTACCGAACGATATCTTTTTGGATAACGAGGAACAGCAGGTAATTATCATTACAGGTCCAAACATGGCCGGTAAGAGCGCGCTGCTGCGCCAGACGGCTCTGATCGTGCTGATGGCCCAGATTGGTTGCTTTGTGCCCGCAGAGGCTGCTAAAATCGGTATCATTGATAAGGTCTTTACCCGTGTGGGAGCTTCAGATAATTTATCGAGAGGGGAGTCTACGTTTATGGTGGAGATGACCGAGACGGCCAGCATCTTGAATAACCTCTCGGACCGCAGCCTGGTGCTGATGGATGAGATCGGCCGAGGTACCAGTACCTACGACGGTATTTCCATAGCCTGGGCCATTGTGGAGCACCTGCACAACCACCCGAAGTTTAAAGCTAAAACACTTTTCGCTACGCACTACCACGAGCTGAACCAACTGGCTGAGGAGCTACCGCGCGTGAAGAACTTTAATGTATCGGTGCGTGAGGCGGGCGGAAAGATCCTGTTCATGCGCAAACTGGTGCCAGGCGGCAGCGAGCACAGCTTTGGTATACATGTGGCTCAGATGGCAGGTATGCCGAATAACGTGGTGCTACGTGCCGATGAGATCATGCATCACCTAGAGAAGGAGAAAGTATCAGAGCAGGCGCCGCAACAGAAGATGAAGACAGCGCCAAAGAACAACTACCAGCTCAGCATGTTTGAGCTGCACGACCCACAGCTGGAGCGTGTAAAAGAGCTGATGGGGCAGCTGGACATAAATACCATTACCCCGGTAGAGGCATTGCTAAAGTTAAACGAATTGAAGCTTCTGCTGCAGGATAAGCAAAAAGCTGGGATGCGTTAATACTGGCAGAGCTGTAAGAGCATATGCTTTCTGGTGCTCTTATGGCTTTATATCCTTTCTGCTGCTGATTGGCGTATTTTTTAAGTATAAAACTGCTTGTTTTCCGGCGTGGGATGCCTAAATTTACAGATAGAAGCACGTACAGCGGCTGGCTGCGCGAAGAAGTTGAAAAAGATTTGAAAATTTTCTACCTGATTATCAGTGTGGAAGCATGTTGAGGTTGATTTTTTTTACAGCGCCTATTGACATCTCAGATTTTGTCTATATCTTTGCATCACTAAATCACTACGGCGGTTTAGAAAACAAAAAAGCGGGAGTAGCTCAGTTGGTAGAGCGCGACCTTGCCAAGGTCGAGGCCGCGGGTTCGAATCCCGTCTCCCGCTCTCGAAAAGCAAGACAAAAGACGTTGTGATAAGCAACGTCTTTGTTTTTTAAAGCCACTACTTCGGGAATAGCCCGGAGGTTGCCGGGATGGTGGAATTGGTAGACACGCAAGACTTAAAATCTTGTGGCCGCAAGGCCGTGCGGGTTCGATTCCCGCTCCTGGTACTCAAGTTACTATATCTGCTAAAGCAGATATACTGAAAAACCCGCTTAAACGATGTTTTAAGCGGGTTTTTCAGTATATAGACCTTCCTGAATATATCTCGCTTTTTCCCTTGTTTTGATGTCTCCGTTACTGGCTCGGCTGAACAATCAAAAGAGATCAGAGTCTCCAAAAAGATTAACTGCAACTCCATACAAGCGACTATAAGTCAAACAGTAGTCACTATCCCACATTCTATTTTGAAAAACTGAATTTACATTGGTTTTATTCTACAGCTACGGGAACAGTCATGCTATAAATTATCTCAGGGTTTAGCGATAAATTAATGTATAGATTTGATGATTATACCTAACCCGCTCGTTAAATTAGACTATAATCCAGGAGATATTCTTACTGTTGAGTGGCCTAACTTTAATGATTATTCTGTAAGTGAAGCTATTCATATTCTGAACATTGTGATTGAAGCGGTAAGGTATCATGATATAAAATATCTTCTAACTGATACCAGAAACAGGATGGTTGATATTCCTGATGCGCAGTATAAGGAAACGGTAATGAAGTTTGCAGAAGATTTAAGGACAACACGTCTGCAGAGATTAGCTCGAGTGGTTACTGCGAATACTGTCAGAGAGAAGCCTATCAACGAAATCAGAGAGAAAGCGCGTCTTACAATACCATTCAAGATGGAAGAAGCGTTAGAATGGTTGGTTTCTGAGTAGGCATTTTTCAGTTAAAGCTAGCTTAGCTCATAGTCATCCCCTTCAGAAATCGATAAACTGTTAAATAACAAAGCCACCTGTATTTAGTAGAGGAGGCTTTGTTATTTATAGGAGACAAGTAAGCGAACTATCTTGCCAAGTCCTTAGCTCTGTTCGCATCTATCGCTAGAAGTATGAACAGCAGGATTGTAAATGACCATAAGGAAGAGCCTCCGTAGCTAAAGAAAGGAAGCGGAATACCTACTACTGGTGCAAGTCCTATAGTCATTCCCACATTCACCAAAAAGTGGAAGAAGATAATGGAGGCTACGCAGTAGCCATAGGTTCGGGCAAACACGGACTTTTGACGCTCCGCTATACCTACAATACGCGTTAATAGCAGAATAAACAGACCAATCAAAATTGTGCTGCCTACCCATCCATGCTCTTCGCCAATAGTGCAGAAGATAAAGTCTGTACTTTGCTCAGGAACAAAGTCAAACTTTGTTTGCGTGCCCTCTAAAAAACCCTTGCCCCAGAAGCCTCCAGAACCAATTGCTATCTTAGACTGTGTAACGTTCCATCCGTAGCCTAGTGGGTCCGCCTCTGGGTTTATGAGCGCCTTGATACGGTTTTGCTGGTGCGGCTGTAGTACATCATTCACAAAGAAGTCTACACTGAAGATCATGCCTACCACTACTCCCCAAAGTGCAATCATAATCTTAAAGCGACGTAGCAGGCGATAGTCCATCCAAGTGGCTAGTGCCATCAGAATGGTGATGCCGGCAATGAGGTAAAGCTTAGGGATGAGCAGGGTTAGAATAAAGATAGCCGCAGCAGAGCCTCCAATGATCAGGATGAGAGGCGACATGCCCTCGCGGAAGTAAGCCAATACAAAAGCTGCGAATACCAGGGCCGAACCAGTCTCGTTTTGAAGTACTATAATGATAGGCGGCACAAGCGTAATTGCTGCCAAAATCATCTGGTCTTTGAAGTTCTGCTGGCGCAGGTTTATACTTCCCAGGAACTTGGATGCAGCCAACGCTGTGGCAAATTTTGCAAGCTCAGCCGGTTGTAAGCGTACTCCACCACCCAAATCAAGCCAGGAGCGGGAGCCAGCAATTGGCTTAGCAATAACCAAAGTCACCAACAGCAGCAATATAATGAAGCCATAAATGGGGTAGGCCAGGTGCTCATATACTTTATAGTCTACTACCAGCAGCACGATAATTAGCAGAAAAGAGGCACCAATCCAGGCCAATTGTTTTCCTGAGTTGATGTCAAAGCTTAGGATGTTTACCACATTGTCAGGGCTGTAGACAGCTGCATAGATGTTCATCCAGCCTAAAGCCACCAGCAAAAAGTACAGCAGTATTGTAACCCAGTCGAGGTGCGGGGCAATAAAACTGGAGCTTCGGCGGCTGCGCGTAGTAGTGCTTGAGAGTGTTTGTCCGAGTACTTTCTCCATGGCCTTACTTCGATTTAATATTGAGGTACTCTCTGCTAAGCACCCATTTCTCCTGTTCTTTTATGGTCACAGTGTCTGTCAGGTACTGCTCTATCATGAGGCCTGCAATAGGAGCCGCCGACTGGCCGCCCCACTTACCGTGCTCCACATACACAGCAATGGCTATTTTAGGGTTGTCTTTGGGAGCAAAAGCTACGAACACAGCATGGTCAGGCCCCTGAGGGTTTTGGGCTGTGCCGGTTTTACCGCAAACTTCAATGCCAACTTTCTGCAAGTTAGCTCTGCGGCCCGTACCTGCACGCACTACCTCGGCCATACCTGAGATAATAGGTTCAAAGTGCTGTGGGCTAACTGCCGCATAATGCTTCTCCTGATACTCCTTCAGGGGCTTGCCGTCTTCGCCTACCGATCGGATAATGTGTGGCGTTACATAGTAGCCCCTGTTTGCAATGATGGACATAAAATTAGCCATCTGAAGTGGTGTAACTCCCAACTCACCCTGTCCTATACTTAGAGAGTAGATAGTGGAGTATTTCCAGCGGTTCTTGCCATACACGCGGTCGTACAAATCTGTAGATGCTACAATACCTTTCTTCTCGCCAGGTATGTCGATCCCCAGCTGTTGCCCAAAACCAAAGGTTAACACTTTTTCCCTCCACTCCTTCAGACCAATAGACGTGTCCGTAAAAGTGTTAGGCGACTTGCCTTGATTGATAAGAGCCTTGTAAGCCTGGTAAAAGTATGGATTGCAGGAGTGCTGCACGGCTCCATACAAATCAATAGGAGAAGGGTGAGCGTGGCAGTTCACCAAAGCTTTGTTGCAGGCAAACTTTGTGTTTGGATTGATAACACCTTCCTCCAAAGCTATTAAGGCTTGAGTAAGCTTGAAGATAGAGCCTGGAGGGTTTTGGTCAGCCATGATAGGACGGTTGAACATGGTTTTGTTCGAGTCCTGTAGCAAGGTCATATAGTTCTTGCCGTAATCTTTGCCGGTAAATAAGTTAGGGTCGTAGAATGGGGCAGAGACATAGGCCAATATCTCGCCGCTAGATGGTTCTATGGCTACTATACTTCCTTTGGCACCGTTCATTAGGTATTCGCCGTAAGCCTGCAGGTCCAGATCAATTGTACTAACAAGGTTCTGGCCGGCCACTGCCAAGGTATCAAAAGCACCGTCACGGAAGGAGCCTTTCTCTACGCCACGCACGTTCACCATTTTATACTTCACACCACGCTGACCCATCAGGTACTTCTCGTACTCTAGCTCTATACCAGCTTTACCAATGTAGTCGCCTGGGCGGTAACCTCTGTAGGTGCTATCCTCCAGCTGCCTTGGGCTGATCTCGGCAATGTAGCCTAGGGCATGTGCCAAGCTCTGGTGCGGATAACCACGGGCAGTACGGGCATTGATGTAAAAGCCGGGAAAATCAATCAGGTTGTTCTGTATGTAAGCGAACTCCTGCGTGCTCAGCTTCTGGTAGAAAGGAGACGGCTGTACATAGGAGAAAGCACGGGCTTTCTTGAGGCGCTCGCGTACGTCATCGAGCGGCAGGTTTACCAGTTCTGCCAGACGCAGGGTATCTAAACTCTTTACGTCCTTTGGCACTACCATCAGGTCATACACTGGTGTGTTCTGCACCAGAAGTTTACCATTGCGGTCATAAATCAAACCGCGGAAAGGGTACTGGATGATAGGCTTAATGGCGTTAGTTTCGGCAGCTTGCTTATAGCTGCTATCTACAACCTGGATGTAAAAGAGCCTGGTGGCGAAGACAATTCCTACTATAAGGAAGATGCCTTGGATAACGTATTTTCTGTTTTCTAAATACTTCATCGGTAGTCTATTCGCTCTCGCTTAGGTGAGAAGAACAGAAGTTGCATTATGATTACAACAATACCTGTAAATAGAGTGCTGATCAGAACTTTCACCAAAGTATACAGGAATGTCTGGGAGTTAATCGTCTCCAAGAAGAATACAGCAGTATGGTGAAACAAGATCAGCGTGAAGGCATAGGTCAGAAACCAGCGTGTGCCCATCACATGTATATTTACAGCATCGCTGCTGTCGTAACCATCACGTGGTGTCAGAAGGTTCAATACATGTGGTCTTAGAAAAGCTAGTAAAACGCTTGCGGCAGCATGTATACCCATCGTGTCATAGAATATATCCACGGTAAAGCCAACTATAAAACCTAGTATCAAAAGCCATACTCTGTTGATAGTCAGGGGTAAGTATAGCAGGAAGGCAACATAGATAAAGCAGAAGCCTGTACTGTAGAGCACCAGGTTATCCATAAGCAGAACCTGTAGCGCCACAAATAAAAAGAACTGGACAATATGTGTTAATCCAAAGCTATTGTTCATCTGGTAGGATGCCTGCGTTTTGTTCTAAAGTGTCACGTTCTTCTTTCCGCGTATTCTCTACCACGTACACATAAGATAGCTGTGCAAAGTCAACGCTAAGTTGTACACCAATCGTATAAAAGCTCTTATCTGGCTCCTGCTCCACAGAGCTGATGGTGCCAACCGTAATGCCCTCTGGAAATACTGTATTGAAGCCACTTGTAACAACCGTGTCGCCCTCTTCAGGCTTTACGTGCAGCGGTATATAGTCTAATAGTGCTGTCCGGTAGTCGCCACCTAACCATTTAATGGTACCAAAGGTGCCATCCTTCTTGATCTTGGCTGAGATAAGCATTTGGGAGTGCAGCAGGGAAGTAACCGTAGCATAATGCTCCGATACGGTTTTTACCCGGCCTACTACCCCATTGGGGGCCACTACGCCCATACCCGGCTTTACTCCATCAGCTGTACCCTTGGCTATTGTCAGGTAGTTATTCATGCGTCGCACAGAGTTATTGATAACCCTGCTCGCGTGAAGCATGTAAGGGTAAGCTTGGCTGGTATCGGTTGTGGCGAAATACGTGGTGTCCAAGGTGGCTGTACTGTCTATCAGAGCTGCTTGCCGGTATTGCATCAGCTCCTGGCGCAGCGCAGCGTTTTCGCTAGCCAGCGTCTGGTTGACGTCTGTAAGCCGGAAGTAGTCTGTAATACCACTCTGGAACTCCAGTACCTGCCCCACATATCTGCTAGCCGAATTAAAGAAGGCTGCGCCCTGATACGTGTTATAGCGTACGATCAGGAACACGCACAGCGCCTCCAGCAACAGAAACACGAGGAACGCACGGAACCGGTAAATAAATGCAAATAGATTCCGCATGTAGCCCTGTTATGTTAGCAGGACGTTCTTGAATCCTTCTATGTTTTTGATAGCAGCACCTGTGCCACGTACTACTGCTCTAAGCGGATCTTCAGCAATATGAATCGGGAGCTTAGTTTTAGCAGCTAGTCGCTTGTCGAAGCCTCTCAACAAGGCTCCACCACCTGTCAGGTGAATACCGTTGTCGTAGATATCGGCAGAAAGTTCAGGCGGAGCGATCTCCAGTGCTTTCAACACAGCCTCTTCAATCTTAGAAACAGACTTGTCGAGTGCAATGGCAATCTCCTGGTAAGTAACTTTGATTACTTTTGGGATACCTGTCATCAGGTCGCGGCCACGGATCTCGTAGTCTGCAGGAGGGTTCTCCAGCTCAGTAAGCGCGGCACCTACCTCAATTTTGATTTTTTCAGCCGAGCGCTCTCCGATCAGCAGGTTGTGCTGGCGGCGCATGTAATCCAGGATATCCTTTGTGAACACGTCGCCGGCAATACGAATAGACTGGTCACATACAATACCAGAAAGGGCTACAACAGCAATTTCCGTAGTACCACCCCCAATATCCACAATCATAGAACCAATCGGTTGCTCCACGTCGATTCCTATACCGATGGCAGCGGCCATAGGCTCCTGGATCATCCATACTTCTTTAGCACCAGCGTGTTGCGCAGAATCACGTACGGCACGTTTCTCTACCTCCGTGATACCTGATGGAATACAGATTACCATGCGGTGAGACGGCTGGAACAGACGACGGCCAGTATCAATCATCTTGATCATGCCTCGGATCATTTCCTCAGCAGCGTGGAAGTCGGCGATCACACCATCCTTCAGCGGGCGGATAGTTTTAATGTTCTCGTGCGTCTTCTCGTGCATCTGCATGGCGTTGCGGCCAATAGCAAGTACACGGCCTGTGGTGCGATCCACGGCAATTATAGAAGGCTCGTCTACCACAATTTTATCGTTGTGAATGATGAGGGTATTAGCAGTACCCAAATCAATGGCTATATCGCTGGTTAAGAAGTTAAATAGTCCCATGGTGAAGTATGAAAGTCGCGCAGTTGCTCTTTATATCCTGTATATACAATATTTCTATTCAGAAACTTGCGGCAAAATTAGTGAATTTCAGTGGAATTAATAATGTAAGTGCTCGCTTGAATCCTGAATAAAGTTTTTTTTAGTACAAAACTATGTAAATGCACCTGCTCTGTTAGCTAACGCAGTTTTAGGCGTTAAATTGGACCTCTTGGAAATGAAGTATGGCAATAAAAAATCCCCGGCCTCTTCAGAAGCCGGGGATTTGCATCAATAAGTAAGGTAATACGCTGACGAATTAGTGCTTGAAGTGGCGAACGCCTGTCATCACCATGGCCATGCCGTGAGCATCGCAGTAGTCAATAGAATCCTGATCTTTGATAGAGCCGCCTGGCTGTACCACTGCTTTTATACCTACCTTGTCAGCTATCTCCACGCAATCAGGGAAAGGGAAGAAGGCATCAGAAGCCATCACAGTCTTACTTACATCGAAGCCAAAGCTCTGAGCTTTCTCAATGGCCTGACGAAGTGCATCTACACGTGAGGTTTGTCCTACACCGCTGGCAAACATCATCTTGTCCGTAGCAAGTACGATGGTGTTAGACTTGGTGTGTTTACATACCTTGGCAGCGAATACAAGTGCCTTTTTCTCTTCGGCAGATGGTGTACGCTTGGTAGCTGTTTTGAAATCTGCCTCAGTCTCGGTTGCCAAATCTTTATCTTGCTCAATCACACCGTTCAGCAAAGTTTTAAACAACTTTGTTGGTAGCTCAACAGGCTTCTGCTTCAACAGAATGCGGTTTTTCTTTGTCTTCAGTAGGTCCAGTGCATCTGCATCGAACTCAGGAGCGATCAATACCTCGAAGAACAACTTGTTCAGCTCTTCGGCCACGGCCATATCAATGGTGCGGTTAGCAATGATTACACCACCGAAGGCAGACACTGGGTCAGAAGACAGAGCATTCAGGTAAGCTTCTTTCATGGTTTCGCCAGTGGCACAACCGCAAGCGTTGGTGTGCTTCAGGATAGCTACTACCGGCTCCTCAAATTCGGTGGCAAGGGCCACGGCAGCGTCCACGTCTACCAGATTATTGTAAGACAACTGCTTACCGTTTAGTTGCTCGAACAGGTCCTCTAGCTTGCCGTAGAAGGTGCCTTTCTGGTGCGGGTTTTCGCCATAGCGTAGTGGCATACTGTTCTGCACGCTCTGCTTAAACGCCTGTATCTCCTCACCAGCATTCATATAGTTGAAGATATGTGTATCGTAGTGCGAGGATACGTTGAAAGCCTTAGCAGCGAAACGCTTACGGTCTTCCAGTTCGGTAGCGCCGTCTTTCTCTTGCAGCAGCTCTACCACCTCATCATACTGCTCACGCGAAGACACGATTAGCACATCTTTGAAGTTTTTGGCCGCCGCACGGATCAGGGAGATACCACCAATGTCGATCTTCTCAATCACGTCAGCTTCTGATGCACCAGAGGCTACAGTCTCCTCAAATGGGTAAAGATCTACCACCACCAGGTCAATCGGCGGAATTTCAAACTTCTCGCGCTCCGATAGGTCGCTGTCGTTATCGCGGCGGTGCAAAATGCCACCGAACACTTTTGGGTGCAGAGTTTTAACGCGTCCTCCGAAGATAGAAGGATAGTCAGTCAGGTCTTCTACTGCTACTACTTGTGCGCCTTGCTCTTCCAAAAAAGTCTGAGTACCACCAGTAGAGTAAATAGTAACGCCGTGTTGCTTTAGCAGCTCCACCAGCGGCTCCAGGCGGTCTTTATAGTATACCGAGATCAGCGCGGATTTAATTTTAACGGGTTGCATGAGATTGAAGGTATTGAGTTGATATTTGATTTTAGAGTTGAGATTCCTGAAGCAGCAGCTTTTCTACTATCAGAGGCAGGTGCTGATGCTCTAGTTGAAGTACACGGGCTGCCAGTTCCTCAGGTGTGTCGGTGGGTTGTACCGGGCAGCGCTCCTGAAGTATAAATTCGCCTTTATCGTATTCCTCGTTTATGTAGTGTATGGTAATGCCTGATTCCGGCTCCTGTGCCTGAATTACAGCTGCGTGTACGTTAATACCGTGCATCCCTTTACCACCATACTTGGGCAGCAGGGCAGGGTGTATGTTGATGATGCGGTTCGGGAACGCGCGTAATAGGTTCTGGGGCACCAGCCAAAGGAAACCAGCCAGCACGATCAGGTCGGGTTCGAATTGCTGGATCTGCTCCAGGACCTTATCTGTGTTATAGAACTCGTCTCTGGAAAATAAAAAAGCCGGGACGTGGAAGGTCTCGGCTCTTTTTAGGGCATACGCTTTCGGATTGTTAGAGAACAGGGCGGCCACACGAATTTCAGGGTGGTGCTCAAAATGCTCCAGTAGGCGCTGTGCATTGCTCCCCGAGCCCGAAGCAAAAATGACTATATTTTTCTTATTCTTAGGTTTCAAAATATGGGCTTGCTTTGAAGCTGCAAATATAGTGGGTTCTGCTCAGATGTATGCAAGGAAGTACGAAAGTATGTAGTGCCACAATTTGCTTATTCAGGACTCTTTTTTCCTACATATTACTTGTTTGGTGCGTCCTAGGCTTAAGCAAGAAGCGAAATATAAAGTGAAAAAACAGCAGAAGTGAAGCTGCAGCTGAATATTCGTTGAAAAAGTTGTCCGTCATACTGCCAATAGTCTGGAAGTACACTTTATTAGTAACCAAGGTGCTTAAGGTAATTAGAACTAAAAGCAATAAGATATAGCTGAAAAGTTCACATATCTTGTATTTTGATAACTTAGTTCGAATATAACGGTACTCGCTGCTCACTATTTTTGCCAGAATAGGCCATAGAAAAATCAATGGGAGAGTAAACAGCCTTGTCTCTCTAGCCCAAGTAGTTAAGAATACTACAGCTGTGTTAAGCACCGTGACTAGAAGAAAAGCATTCACAAGTATTCTCTCAGAAGTGGTGAGCCGGTTCCGGCTTAAATAGCTATATAGCAAATAGCTTTGAATGCCAATGGCAAGAAAAAGTGACATGATAGATTCTACTATGAATTTGGGGCTCTGGAAGTTGTAATGAAAATGCAACAAACGTGTCATAAGGTCTTGCTTTGATGACGCCTCTATATCTGTTTCTGCTATGAATATAAACAGATATACAGCATAAGGAATGATTGGCAGAAATATGAAGAAAAGCTTCCTGAGGCAGTGCAGTCGGCTACTGAACATATTAACGGTCATCAAAGCCAAGCCGGGTAAAAGAAGCAGGCTACTTTCCCTAGTAATTAAGCTAAGAGAAAACAACAAAATGTAAAGCAGCCACTTTCCTTTGGTTAGTGCAATTAAGCTGAGGTAGACTAAAAAATAGTGTAAAGGCTCATCATAGGAGTAGATTGGAGGAAAAAATGCAAAGAGTATACTAAAACTAAGAAAGAAACAAACTATACTCAGAACCGCATTTCTTGGGTGATTGCCTATGTAGACCGAATATGAATATATAGATAAGCCACAGAGAAATAGCAAGATGAAGTTCACGACTGTAAAAGACTCACCTTTGCTTAAGCAAGAGTTGCTATCAAGTTGTTCTAACAAGTACGTTGTTAAGGGGCGCTTTGCAAATGCCGGATGCTCTTTGTGGTACTCAACAACAGTTGATAAATACTCATCTGATATGAGAGGTTTCTGCGCGTTTGAAGGCACCTCAAGGTTTATCATACTGTTAACTGACGGCAAGATGTGCAGGAAGAAGCAGAATAGAGAACACATTAGGCTAACCAGAAAAGCATAAATAGAGTGTTTCGTTCTAATGCTACGCTTCGTCTCGTTGCCAAGAATATTTTGAATCATAGTGTACCCCAGCTACTCTCCTTCATAGAAATCAATCAGCGCAGCAAAGTATGTGTCATTCCATCCTTCTGTAATGTCTTCGAATGCATCATCAGGAATGCTGGTATGCCGAAGCTCTGCCGAGGTGCCATGCTCATGTGGGTGCAGTTTGATGGTTACAATAGAAGGCTCTTCCTGCTCTCCGAAGTACCACTGCTGCATAATCTTTTTGCCTTCCTCAAACTCCAGGTTTTTACCCACAATGCTACCTTCCCAGAGCGAGAACTCAGAACCCGGTTCTGTAGACATTTCGGCTGGCTCACCTGTCCATAGCTGTATAGTGTAGGGGTTTGTAAGGGCCGCATACACTTCCTCCGGTTCGGCAGGTATAATAAAATATTTCTTATAGTCTTTCATGTTGATTCTTTGATGCCTATAGCTTTTTACTCCTGCTTTATAGGAAATACTTCTCAATGGCTACAGCCACGCCATCGTCCACACTGTTAAGAGTAACTTCATCCGCTGCTGCTTTTACTTCCTCGCGGGCATTTCCAACGGCTATACCTTTACCTACTTCCTGAAGCATGTGTATATCGTTGTAGTTATCGCCGAAGGCCATTGCCTCATGCATGGCTATACCAAAGCGTTCTTTTAGCAACAGCTCCAACGCAGTAGCTTTGGAAATAACGCGTGGCGCAATCTCCAGGTAAGTGTCTTTGGAGCGGTAAGCATGCACCTGGTCAGCGTAATTATTGTTCAGCTCCTGCTGTAGGGCATCGATTTCGTCGGCAGGCCCCATACACATTACTTTGTGCGCTCCGGTTTCTGCCTGGTGCCAGCTCTCTAGTATAGGTGCTAGGTCTGCTATTACCGGAGATACTTTTGTAACACGCTCCTCACGTTCGGCCCAGTAGTCGAAGGTAGGGGCGTACCAGTTGTCCTGCTCATAAAGGCTTACATGTATATCAGTACCTTTTGCAAAATCGTGGATAGTTTGGCACACAGCTGAAGGTATCTGAACCGAATCCAACGGGATAGGCTTTGTTTTTCCATCCTCAAAATGAATTACATACCCCCCGTTAAAACTGATAAGTGGTTGGTGCAGAATACCCAGCTCCTGCTGCAGGTGACGCATGGCGCTCGGCATACGGGAGGAAGCCAGAATAACAGGAACATCTTTATCCAGATTTTTGAAGGTGTCGATAGTACGCTGCGACAGCTGGCGTTCGCTGTTTAGCAATGTGCCATCTATATCGGTACAAATAGCTCGAAATTTCATGCTAAGTTGTTTGTTGTTGCCTGCAAGTTACAAGTATAGCTATCCAAAAGCCAGTTAACTTCAAGAAGTTAGCTCCCGGTCTTTGCTTTCAGTGACCAGGTATAGCGAAATATGGCCACTTGTTCGCCACGTTCATCAGTGCCTATACTGGTAGCTGTTACTGTTACACCTTGCCCGGCTGCTTTAGTCGTTTCAACAGCTTGCTGTATAAGTTGCCCATCTTGGCAAGTAAAGGTAATTGTGCCCACAGCCTTCTTAGTAAAATCTGCCTCCATGTGCACCACCAGCATTGATATGGCCGGATGAGCCCTATATACATACATCATGCACAAAGCGCCTGTTGACAGCTCGGCGGCCATACTTAAGCAGGCAAAGTAAATGGAGTTGAAGGGGTTTTTATTAATGTACTTGTAAGGTATTGTTACGGATGCCAGCTCAGAGGTGAGGGTAGCAATGCGCAAACCCGCCAGGTAAGCCATGGGTAGTTTAGCCAACAAAAAAAGGCGAAACTTTACCGGTGACCTAACCAACTTACAAAAAGCATCTGCTTGGTTTTGCTGTGACATCAGGAGTAGGTTTATACTTGATATATAAGCTAGGGCTAGGGGAGGAGCCCCCAGCAGCAAGGGTAGGTTTAGCTACACCCTTTGCATACTCCCTCGGCAGAGAAGTGCAGACGCTCTGCTTTGTACCCCTCAGGTAGCACAAGCATAGGTATGTTTACCTCATTAAGGCAAAAGGTTTGCCCGCAGGA
The DNA here is from genome assembly GCF_000973725.1 of Pontibacter korlensis. NCBI lineage: Bacteria > Pseudomonadati > Bacteroidota > Cytophagia > Cytophagales > Hymenobacteraceae > Pontibacter > Pontibacter korlensis. The sequence continues at coordinate 1,813,450 of NZ_CP009621.1, forward strand.
GGTACAGTTAAAGTGTATATGGTTATCCTGGTGCTGGTGCTGCGAGCAAGCATCTGCTTTGCAAAGAGCGAACTTAACAGAGCCAGCCACATCGTTGATACTATGGATCAGGCCCTTCTCTTCGAAGGAGTATAAGGTGCGATAAATGGTAACACGGTCGTAGCTGTTACCGATAAGCTTCTCTAACTCCGCATGCGACAGCGCAAAGTCATTCTGCATAAACTGGCGCAGCACCTCCAGCCGACATCCTGTTTTGCGTAATCCATATTCTGATAGCAGCTGTTGCGCTTTGTCCATCTTTATTGCTATTCCCAGTCAACTAACAACATCAAATATACTTACTTACCTCTAAAAAGCAATAAACCTTAAATATCCTGAATGCCTATATAGTAAAAAAAGTATAGAAAAAGCTGAGCAAAAACAGTCCTTTTACGTATGAAAGCTAATACTATTACCTTAAACCTTATAATCATACCTAATATAGAAATGTTAAAATTTTTTAAAATGAAAACAGCTCTACATTTTATTGCGACAGTTATGGCCATTGTGTTAGCAACAGGCATTAGTAAGGCGCAGACAATCAATGAGCCTACTGTAAACGGCACACTTGATGTTATCTCTGAACAGGGAGGACTTGTAGTTGGCGAAGATGTTTTTTGGCAGGCATACATCAACTCTTTTGATCGTGCAGGAGAAGCGGCAAACCTATTGATCAAGCTTCATAATCCAGCGCATAGTGAAAATTTCACACTGTTCTACAACTCAAACAGAGAAGCAACTAATGAGGAAGAAGCTGTTTACGTGCCGGTAACCTTTGAGGACAGTATTGCTATGGTAGGTCCGGAAGGTGGTGAGGAAATGGCAGCTTCATATCAAGAATATTTTAAGATTAATTTTTCGGCACCAGGTACTTACAAGTATGACCTTATTCTGCAGCGCAATGATAATGTTAGACTTGTAACTGTTACAGAGACTGTGGTAGTTGGCACTGTGGCAGGGATCGATGATATGATCGGAGGTACGCGCGTGGCCGTTTATCCAACTGTATCGCAAGGTACAGTGAGACTGAACCTGGGCACCATCCGCAATGCTGATGTAGCTGTGATGGATATCCTTGGCCGCAAAGTGATGGAGCTGAATAAGGCAAACGGTATTGTGGAAATCAACACGCAGAAGTACGCTCGTGGCACTTATTTTGTGAAAGTTATGGCCGAAAACGATGTGGCATCTAGCCGCCTGATTGTAAGATAGCTTTCGCCTTGTTATTAATTACGCTTTAGCCTGGGGTTAGCACTCCAGGCTTTTTTATGCTATAGCAAAAGCATAGAGAGAATACCAGTAAGCATAATAAGCTTATTCAGGTTGCTGAGGAAGGAAAAGTCCCGCTTACGATCGGCCCGAACCAGCTTTATGACCAGCCACACACTTGGGACCAGCACCAATACGATCATGTAAGCATCAAAAAGAAGCTTAGAAGCAGGATGCAGAGCTACAACAATAACAAAGGCCTGGAAGATAGCCAGAAGCGGGTACAGCACTAGTTTGGCTCCGCGCACCCCGGCTACAATAGGTAGAGTCCGGCACTCAAAAGAGGCATCGCCTTTCATATCCTCTATATCTTTAATTATCTCGCGAATCAGGGAAATGAGTAAAGCAAAGAAGGCGTAGCCAAGCGTAATGCGGTTAAGTGTATCGGCATAAACTGCCACCACCAGTAACATAGATGCCGATAGCAAGGCAATAACGACGTTACCAACGAGCAGCAGCTTCTTCAGCCTTGCTGAATAACCCCAGAGTAGTAGTACTGCCCCTAAGTTAATAATTGCCACAGGTATAGAGAGCAGCAGGCCGAGCAATATGCCTACGCCTGATAAAATCATGTGAGCAAACATAGCTCGGCGCCTGCGTATACTTCGGCCTACCAACAGCCTTTCAGGCTTGTTAATGGCGTCGATCTTTACATCGTAGTAATCGTTGATGATATAGCCTGCAGCAGCAATACACACAGTAGAGAGCACCAGCAGCCAAAAATTGGCATCCAGCAGCCTTTGCCATTCTACTCCCGGAGCCAATAAACATGCCTGTACGAGCGCCTGACTCATTACAATCATCACCAGGTTGCGGGCACGTATCAGAGTCAGTATCGATTTCACGGGCTGTAGGAGTGCAGGCTTATTCTGGGGTAAAGTTACGATGTGGTTGCGAGGGAGCAATAAAAAAGCCCCTGCAGAAGGGGCTTTTCCTGTACCAGTAAAGTATAGTTGTTTAGAACTTCTTCACGTTTACAGCGTTGATTCCTTTTTTGCCTTCTACCGTGTCGAATTCTACGCGGTCGTTTTGCTGAATCTGTAAGCCATTTAGGCCGGTAACGTGCACAAAGAAATCTTCGTTTGTCTCGTCCTCAGTAATAAAGCCAAAGCCTTTTGACTCAATAAAGAATTTTACTTTTCCTGTCTTCATAAGAAATTGAACTGTTAATAGTAATTAAACTGATGGTAAACTAAAAATTATTTTCTATATATGCAATAAGGTATTAAGAAAAATCTTCTATATTTTTCGGAAAAAGTCTAAACAAAGTTTAACTACCAATTATCCTGTGCCTTCATAATACTTTCGATCAGTTCCCGCACAGCGCCTCTACCACCGTTTTTAGTGGAGATGAAGGTAGAGATAGCTTGAATGTCCTCAGCAGCATCAGCGGGGCAGGCGCGTAGGCCACAGCGTTGCATTACCTCGTAATCTGGCATATCATCGCCCATATAGGCCACAGTAGCCGGGTGTATGCCTTGCATGTATAAGTAGTCCTCCATGGCCTCTACTTTATCTTCTATCCCCAGAAAGATATCCTCTATTCCCAATTGCTCCAGGCGGCGGCGCACACCAGGCTCGTTTTTACCAGAAATAATAGCTACTCGAAACCCTTGGCTGATGGCATGCTTGATGGCAAAGCCATCTTTGATATTGAATGCTCGCACCTGTTCACCATCGGCAAAGCAATAAAGTAAACCATCTGTCAACACGCCGTCTACATCAAAAATAAAGGTGTTGATGCGGGTAAGGTCTGTTTGGGTAATGGACATATGTTTGAGTTATAGAAAAGAGAATTAAGCAAAAACCAACTCGGCTCTTACGCCTGAAAAAAGAAAAAGGCTCTTTGTCAGAAAGAGCCTTTAAAAATATAGATAATTTCTAATTTATGCTGAGAGTGCGGGTTTTAATCTTGGTTATCGCGCCATTCATAAACCCAAGCCGCCTGAATTTGCTCCAGGTGACCTTCATTAGCCTCTTCGCGCTTGCCTTCAAAGTTTGGCAAAGACAGTACCCACTCCAGTAGGTCTGTAAAGCGGATGCGGTAAATCTTTGATTCAGTAAAATCGTCGCCAAACTTCTCATAAAGGGCCATGGCGATGTCCTCGTAATCGTTCCAGTGTATTGGTGGCTCGTAGCTCATACTTCTTATTTGTTATCTTATACCACTTGCCGCGCTCACGCGCGGTAAATGCTTATTGTGTTTTCTATTCAGATTAATGACCCAAAAAATCTTGTTCTGGAATGGTTACCACGACATCCTCGTTGCCTTGTACCACACACTGGCAGCCCAGGCGGGAGTTAATACGAGGATCGATAGCGCGGTCTATGTAATCTTCTTCCTTATCGGAAATTTCTGGCAGGTCATCCATGCCGGCCTCGATATACACATGGCAGGTACTGCAACCGCATACACCACCACAGTTGTGCTGCAGCTTAATATTATTGTTCAGGGCTACATCCAACACTGATTCACCTTCTACAGCCGGATGTGTCTCGTCTGGAGAGCCGTCAGCGAACTTAAACGTTATATTTACAACTTTCATGTCTGTGTCTTTATGCTAAAGTGCAAAGTTACAAAGCCAGAAAGCCTAATCAAAGTATACCTTTGTTATCCACTGGCAGTAGTTTAACAGGTAATAGCAGAAAATGGTTAGCTATTGTCTGCAGTGGCCTGTATACTGTGCGTGAGCAGCCTGTATAATTCTTGCAGGCGGGGGTGTTGCTGTAGCATGTGCAGGTGCTCCTGAATAACATTCTCGTCATGGCGTATAGCGGGGCCTGTTTGCACGGTGTAAGGGTTGTGTTGCATGGCTTTGGCTATAGTCTCCTGTATCAGAGGGTGCAGCAGGTGGTGTGGCAGATTTGCTTCCTGCAGTATCTGTTGGCTGATGCCCAGCAGGTGATTGGTGAAGTTACAGGCAAACACAGCAGCCAGGTGCAGCTGCTTTCTGCTATCTGATGCAACTGCTTCTATCGTCTTGCTTATAGATTGCGCCAGCGCCACTAGTTCTTGCAAAGTCGCACTATCCTGAGCCTCTACCAGCATTGGCACTTGCTTAAAATCAACTGCTTTGGTTTTGGAAAAAGTCTGAAGCGGATAGAACACTCCTTTGCGGGCATTAGCTATGGCATTAAGTATAGCGAGAGGTTGAGAGCCAGAAGTATGTGCCACCACTGTGCCTGGTGCCACCTGTAGTGCTGATGCTACAGGTGCTAGCGCTGCGTCCGGAACAGCAATCAACACTATATCTACAGGTATAGTGTTGAGGTCAAGCGTAGCTATGGGCTGTGCCTGTGACAGAAGCTGAGCTAGTTCTTCACGATGTGTTGCAGTACGGCTGTAGACAGCGGTTAGTGTGTGTCCTGCTGCTTGTAGTGCCTGCGCCAGGTGCCAGGCCACGTTTCCTGCACCAATCATAGCTATGTTCATACTTCTGTTGGTTTTGTGCTTACTGCCTTGGCAAGTTAAATTGCCGGTGCTATAAAACAAAAAAGCCTTTGCTACACTAGCAAAGGCTTTTCATATAGTTCTATACAGGCAGTTAATTACGCTGCCTGTACTTTTCTTTTCTGTTTAGGAGCTGCTGGCTTGGCTTTATTTCCGCCATTGTCTTTGCGACGAACAATAGCCATCACAAATCCTATTGACATAACAATTGTACCGATCCACAGAATGTTCACGAATGGTTTCTCTACTGCCTTTAGGATGATGTAGTCCTTCTGCGAGGCGTTTATTCCAATTTTGAACTTGTTATTTTCAGTGTCGATGTTCATGAACGTAAGGCGTAAACCAAGGTCGGCAACTTCTTCCGGTACACGGCCTAGCATCTGGTTCTTGATCATCAGCACTGGGTGCGCATGATATTCTTTGCGCTCACCGAAGATCTTGAAGTCAGCCTGTACAGCCACGTCGCCTGCCTCTAGTGCTACACCTGGTACCTGCTTTATCTGCTCAACACCATTGAAGACAGCTATATAGTCGTTCAGGATGATGGTATCACCGGCAGCAAGATCATACTCCTGCAACTCGCCCCACTCTTTCTCCTCATTTGGATCCGGGATGGAAGACACGTGCGTGTATAAATCTTTATTAGCAAAGTGCTTGATATCCGGAGAGGCTAATAGGCCCATGTTCGGGTTTACCTGCGCACGTGGGTAAAGCGTAAAGGTATTATCGCCTTCGCGCTCCTTGTACTGTACCTGGTAGTAGGTGTTCTCCGGAGAGTAAAGCTCCAGTGTATCGCCTGTCTCATAGTATACTTTGTCTTCTACCTTAATCGGCCCGCGTGCAATGGCTTTGTATGGATCGCTGGTAGGAAAGAGTAACTCGCGGTTTATATAACCTGGTACACCTTTTACCTCCTGGAACTGCCCGTGATAGCTCACGGTGTACTTATCCATATCTACCGGGCTGTTGCGCCACAGCAGTACGTTATCGCGATTAATCTCATCCGGAAACTCTCTGGAGTATACCAAGCCAGAAGTGTTTTGGGAGATGATGTTATCATAGCCAGAAGAGAACAGGATGCCTAGTAACATCAGGGCTATGCCTATGTGAGCCACGGCTCCGCCAGAAAGGCTTATCTTCTTATGAAGCAGGCTTAGGATAATGCTCAGGTTTGCGAACACAGCGAACAGCGAAGCTACCAGCAACACGATAAACACTGGGTTGTCCATTGTTTCGTGCAGCATACCCATCTTCGAAAGTACGATGATTAAGCTGGCAAACAGCAGGGTAAGCATACCTGGTAGCATGATTGCGTCCACGAAACTTCCTTTTTCGCCTTTTCGCCACCACAGCAGCTGACCTATACCGGAAAGTATGGCTACCGCTACACCGCCCCATAACTGAAATTTAGTGTAGTGAGCAATTTGGTCGGCTGGAAGCGCTGCATTAGACTCTATCCCAATAAAGCCCAGGAATGAGTTATAAACCGGTATAGAAGTAGTAAACAGCACCTGGAAAGCAGCCAGACAGAGTACAATGGCACCAATAAACACCCAGAACTCTCCGCTGTAAGTGGTAAGCTCTTTCTCTGTCGTTGGGATGTTCTTCCAGCGGTACGCAAGTAGGGCAACAGCTAGAACTGCAAATGCAGCCAGGTAAGTAAACAGCTGTCCTGACAGGCCTAGGTCCGTAAATGAGTGAACAGAGGCATTACCTAAAATGCCACTTCGGGTAAGGAAGGTAGCGTAAAGTATAAGTATGAAGGAGGTGATAACAAGAATGAAAGACGCCTTCAAGCCAGACCTGCCACGGTTGTAGGCGATCATAGTATGAATGGCACCAACCAGCACTAACCAAGGAATGTAAACAGCATTCTCCACTGGGTCCCAGTTCCAGTAACCACCGAAGTTAAGCGTCTCATAAGCCCAGTAGGCACCCATCATGATACCGATACCCAACGTTACAGCCGCAAAGTGCGACCATGGAAGGGCTGGCTTAATCCACTCATGGAATTTACCCTTCCAAAGGCCAGCCATTGCAAAAGCAAAGGGCACTAAGGTGGCAGCAAAGCCAAGGAACAACGTTGGCGGGTGAATTACCATCCAGTAGTTCTGCAGCAGTGGGTTTAGTCCTGTACCATCGGCTGGCACGAAGTTAGGGTCCATGGCAAATACCGGAGCATCTGACATGAAGTCACGCATCAGGATGAAGGGAGAGGAGCCTATTTTCAGGTCGCCGATCACCACACCCAGAATCATGGAAGTGAGGAAGAGCTGCACAAAAGAGAAGACACCCATCACCGGAGCTTCCCATACTTTAGACGTCTTACCGGTGTTAATCAACACCACGCCCAGCAGCACATGCCAGAAGATCCAGAGAAGGAACGAACCTTCCTGGCCTTCCCAGAAGCTGGAAATCATGTAGTGTACCGGCAGGTGGTTAGAAGAGTGGCTCCAGGCGTAGTAGTATTCATATCGGTGCTCATGGATAATGTTGAACAGCGCAAATATTATCATCATTACGGCAGCTCCATGCACATAAAAAGCCCCGCGTGCCAGCTTGCGCCAGCTATTGTCGCCGGATAATTCTACCGTAGCACGAGATGCCATAAAATATGCATAAGAGGACACAATGGCCGCCACAAAGGCCAGGATCACACTCGCATGGCCAATATCCCCAATCAGCGTATTAATCATCTTTGGAAGTTAGAAAGTTAAAGAGTTAAAAGGTTAGAAAGCTGTACTTTCTAACTATAAGCTAAAGGCTTGCAGTATTCTGCTGGATTTCCTTCTCAACGTATTTAGATGGGCACTTCAGCAGGATTTTATCAGCTACAAACACATTATTCTGCATGTTACCGGTGATAACCACCTGTTCAGAGCGCTCAAAGTCCTGAGGTTTTGGGTTAAAGTACACCACTTTTTGCTCAACCCGGTTAGTGTCTACCAGCATAAAAGTAAAGTAGTTCGGGTCTACAAGCGGGTCGTAGTTCATGCCTACAATATGGCCCTGCATATCTTTTTTTAGGCGGCCCACCACGTGTACCTTTGTCATGTCGCCGTCTTCGGCGCGCTCAATAGCTTCGCCAAAAGAAACATAAGTGCTGGCGTCGCCTACAGAAGACATGATGATAACGATTGCCACGGCAATCACCAAAATCCCAACAATGTGTGTCTTTTTCATCTCTTATAGTTGCGTATAAATTTTATACTTAATGCTCTTATCCTGAAGCCTAACACACATAGTTATAATATAAATCCATGGCAATAGGCTTATTTTATACTTGTTTTCCGAACTATTCGCGCATTTGCTTCTCCAGCTTGCTCACCTTGCGGTCCAGTGTAATCAGGTACACAATCAGGCCAGCCAGAACGGTAAGCAGCACAACCACCACCACGTAAATTTTGCCATCCTGGCGAAGGGTATCAGCCATCTCCACATCATTTTGAGGTGCTGAGGAAAACTCTACCTCAGTTTGATTAGGCTGTGCCTGTACTGGCTGCAAGCCTGCTGTGGCGCCAAGTATAAAGCACCACATGGCTAGTAATCTAAAGAGTTTCATATAAGCGTTGTCTCAGTATTTCTAATCTCGATTTCACGTTCACGATCCAGATTCCCAGAAGTGTCCAGCCAAGCACGGCAGGGTAAAACACTACGCGCAGGCTGCTGTCCATGTCGTAGGTATTAAAGCCAGGATTACCACCATTGCCCGGGTGTAGTGAATCAGTGAGGCGTGGAAGTATAAACAAGAGCGGTATAAGCGCCGCGAACGCAAAAATATTGTAAACTGCGCTAATGCGGGCTCTTTGCTGTTGTTCGCTAAAGGAGCTGCGTAGCACCAGGTAAGCAAAGTAGATCAGCAAGCCTATGGCCGAAGCATTCTGTTTTGGGTCATTGCTCCAGTACTCGCCCCAGGTAAATTTAGCCCACTCCATGCCTGTGATGATGCCCAGCACGCCAAACAGTATACCTACCTTGGCTGCCTCATAGGCTATCACATCATTCTTCACAGTTGGGTTGCGGAGGTATTTTATAGAGTAGACTACCGAAATGAGTAGGATCAGGATCATGCCGAACCACATCGGCACGTGAAAATAGAGGTTACGGATGGTCTCGTTCAGAATAGCCAGCCGTGGTACTTCAGAAAGCATACCGGCTACTACAGTAAAAACCAGTAGTATCACTGCCAGTATTTTCCACCAATTCTTTTTCATTTTATTATGTATGATACCTGGTTTAAGACAAAGGTATAAGGCGTATGCTGTTGTTGCTGTTTTCCGCTTAAGTAGAGCGTTAAATGGCTGTTACAGCTAAAAAAAAGACATTTTTTTGACTAAAAACGTTCTTTTTACTGCCTCTATAAGCACCCCATGTGCGCCCTGAAAGCCTGTTTCCTGTATCCGTAACTTTACGAACGCCAAAGGTACGGGAATAAGATGTAAGAAACAGTGACCACGATCATGTTTATGGCAAGCAGGGTAAGCAGTTCGTCGAGACTAAGGCTACGTTCAAGGCCATCCATGGCGTTTTTTGACATCCGGATGAGCATCAGTAACATGGGCACTATAACCGGGAAGCTGAGCACCGCCATAAGCGTACCACTATTGGCCGCTTTGGAAGCAATGCTTGAGATCATGGTCAGAGAGGTGGAGAACCCGATGGCGCCCAGCATTAAGGAGAGCAGAAACATTGGTACATCCTGCACCGGGTTGCCCAACACAAAGCCGTAAAACACAAAGCAGATGGATGCTAGCAGCAGCATAAGCAGGGTGTTATAGATAATCTTGGCAAGTATAATTCCTTGCGGGCTCACAATGGAGTAAAAGTATAACAGGCGACCCCGGTTCTCCTGCATAAAGCTTTTCGCGATAGCATTAACCGAAGTAAATAGCAGAATGATCCAGAGCACAGCGTTCCATACCGGGGCCACCAGTATATTGGAGCGCATGCCAAAGCTCAGGTAGCACACAAACACCACACTGCCTACATACAGCAGCATACCGTTAAGTGCGTATTTTTGCCGCCACTCCAGCACCAGGTCCTTCTGGATCAGGTATAAAATCTCTTTAAACAGCACAGTCCTATTATTTTGGCACAAAGGTAAGGCACAAAACAGTGGGAAGGTAACTTTTAAGTATAAAAGCACTTTAAGGCCGTTTCTGGCTCTGCTTTAGTTGGCTAGCATCAGGCCGGCAAGGTAAAAACTCCTGCTGCATATGAACTCTTAGTTTTATAGAGTCGTACGCAAGCGTCAGGATCAACTCTACTTAAGTGGCATGGCATATCAAGCAATTGAAGATTACGGCGTTATTGGAGATTTAAATACTGTTGCACTGGTGGGGCTTAATGGCTCAATTGACTTTATGTGCTTCCCTGACTTTGATTCGCCATCCATCTTTGCTGCCATACTAGACGACAAAAAGGGAGGGAGCTTCTCCATACACCCTGTGCACGATGGCATGAGGCACAAACAGCTTTACTTACCGGATACCAACGTGCTGCTCACCAGATTCCTTTCGGAAGACGGTATTGGTGAAGTAACGGACTTTATGCCTGTAGAGGAGCTGAAGCAGGGGCACCAGCTGATAAGGAGGGTGTCATGTGTGCATGGTGATATAACGTTTGAGATGTGCTGTGCTCCGCGATTCAACTATGCTGGTGCAGACCATACTGTTGAGCAGGTAGCCGAGAAAGAGATAGTGTTTTTCAGTAAAGGGCCAGATGGCGTAGTAATTAGGCTTAAGAGCACAATACCACTACAACTGCGGGAGGAAGATGCCGTGGCAACTTTCAGCTTACAGACCGGCGAAAAAGTGGACTTTATTCTGGAGTATAGCACCTGCGATACACCGGCAGCGGTTAATCTGGAAGAGTTTGTAACAAAAAGCCTCTACGACACCATCAGTTACTGGAATAACTGGATCAGCACGTGTACCTACAAGGGGCGTTGGATGGAGGTGGTACACCGGTCAGCGCTGGTATTAAAGCTAATGACCTCGCACAAGTATGGTTCCATAGTGGCAGCACCTACTTTTGGCTTGCCCGAGGAAATTGGTGGTGTGCGCAACTGGGACTACCGTTATACCTGGATCAGGGATGCTTCTTTTACTGTGTATGCCCTGCTACGGCTTGGGTACAAAAAGGAAGCAAAGGAGTTTGTTGATTGGGTTGACAGGCAGTGTGACGACGTTGGAAGCGCCGGCTACCTGCGACTCATGTACAAGCTGGATGGTAAAATGGACCTTGAAGAAACGGAGTTGAGTCACCTGGAGGGGTACAAGGGCTCAAAGCCGATACGGATTGGTAATGGTGCCCATGATCAAATACAGCTCGATATATACGGGGAGCTTCTGGACTCTGTGTACCTATACGACAGGTATGGGGATCGTATCTCGTACGGGTTCTGGCTAGATTTGAAGAAGCAGGTTGAGTGGGTTTGTAATAACTGGCACCGGGAGGATGAAGGCATCTGGGAAGTGCGAGGCGGTACAAAGCAGTTTTTATACTCCCGCATGATGTGCTGGGTGGCTATTGACAGGGCCATTAGAATAGCGCGGCAGCACTCCTATCCGCTGCCACCTCATTGGGAGCAGGAGCGGGATAAAATATTCTCTTCCATTCATGTTGAATTCTGGAATAAGGAGCTGCAGTGCTTTGTGCAGTATAAAGGCGCTGATACTGTTGATGCAGCAACGCTGCTCATGCCCATCATACGGTTCATAAGCCCTAAAGACCCTCGCTGGCTCTCTACCCTCAAGCGCATTGAAGAAGAGTTGGTGTCGGATGCTTTGGTGTACCGCTACCGTCCTGATGAGTCATTTGATGGCCTTTCTGGGGGCGAAGGCACTTTCTCAATGTGTACTTTCTGGTATGTAGAGTGTCTGGCAAAAGCAGGACAAGTAGATAAGGCCCGTTTTTACTTTGAGAAGATGCTTGGCTATGCAAACCATGTAGGGCTGTATGCCGAAATGCTTGGTCTGAAGGGTGACCACCTTGGTAACTTTCCGCAGGCTTTCACGCACCTGGGACTAATTACAGCAGCACTAACTATAAACGACATACTGGAAGGGGAGGAGAACAAGCGAAGGCTGTAAGCTTACTAATATAGGCATAAACTAAGCTGTTCGGCTTTTTAACTTCAATACTGTAACACCCTAAAACAAGAAGAGCACAGGCCATCAGCCTGTGCTCTTCTTGTTTGTGTTCATTTATTTACTCTAGCAGCTTAGTCTTTCCTCTTTTTCTTGTCAGACTTATGCTTCACGATCTTAGCGTCGCGGTAGAAAATAATTTCTTCCGCAATGTTAGTTACCTGATCACCCACACGCTCTAGCTTTTTGATAATGGAGGTTATGGCTAGTGCCTCCGAGATCCTGTCCGGGTGCTCAGCCATAAATTTAGTTACAATGGCATCAGACTTACGGTATACTTTGTTCAACGACTTATCGCGCTTGATAACCATTCTGGCCAGGGCAGTATCGTTATTACGGAACGCCACACGGCACTCTGCCAGCATCGCCAGTGCTTCATCGTACATCGGTAGCACTTTAGTTAGCTCCATTAGTTCAGGATCAGCAGGAGCCTCTAGCTTTTTAACAAAACGGGCTATACCTTCTGCCGTATCTCCAATGCGCTCCAGGTTTGCGTTGATTTTCAGCACGGCTAGCACCAGGCGTAGGTCAACAGCAACAGGCGTAAACAGAGCGAAGAACTTTTCGCACATGCGGTCAATCTTCACATCGAACTGATTTACCTTGCGATCACGCTTAATGATCATTTTAGCCAGCTCAACATCGGCATTCACCATGGCCTCGCGACCGCTTTGCAGTTGATATTCTACCAAGTCCCACATTTCTAGGAGCTTAGTTTTTAGGCGTTCTAGTTCGGTATCTATATGTGGCATATAAGCTTTCTTTAATGAGGGTGAGAATCTACAAATACGGGAAAAGCAGACTTCTGATTAACCAAAGCGGCCTGTAATGTAATTCTGAGTACGATCGTCTTTAGGGCTTGTAAATATTGTTTTGGTCTTGTTGTACTCCACCAACTCGCCCATATAGAAGAAAGCCGTGTGGTCGCTTACACGCCCCGCCTGCTGCATGTTGTGCGTTACGATTACGATAGTATAATCATCCTTCAGTTCGTAAATCAACTCCTCTATTTTAGCTGAGGAGATAGGGTCAAGGGCTGATGCAGGCTCGTCCATTAACAATACCGATGGTGAAATAGCCAGAGCACGGGCAATACACAAGCGCTGTTGCTGACCTCCGGATAAAGCCAAAGCCGATTTATCAAGTTTATCTTTAACCTCATCCCAAAGGGCAGCCTGTCGCAGCGACTTTTCAGCCACTTCCTCCAGTACAGATTTTTTCTTGATGCCCTGTATCTTTAGGCCATACACAACGTTTTCGAAAATGCTCTTCGGAAAAGGATTAGGCTTCTGGAAAACCATGCCCACTTCTTTACGCAGCTCATCTACCCGTATGTCTTTCTGGTAAATATCTCTGCCGTCCAGCAGGATGCTTCCTTCAACCCTAAAGCCATCAATGTAGTCGTTCATACGGTTGAAGGTGCGCAGAAACGTAGACTTGCCACAGCCCGATGGACCAATAAAGGCCGTTACGGCTTTCTCCTCCATGGCTATGTTAATGCTTTTCAGCGCATGAAAGTCTCCGTAGTAGGCGTTGAGGTTTAAGGCCTCGAGTTTATTTTCTTTTTTACTCATATTCAAAGACAAAGGATAAAGGACATAAGGCATTAAGCTGGAGCCAAGCTCACAAATTAACTTGGCTTAAGCGGAGGTACTGCTTTTTGCTACCACCTAACTTTTTTCTGCTGCTTGTTGCGCAGGTAAACGGCAAGTCCGTTCAGCAGGAAAGTAATGAGCAACAGTACAATAATAGCCGCAGCTGCGTTAGTTAAGAAAGCCTCCTGTGGTCTGGAGGTCCAGTTAAAGATCTGGATAGGCAGTACCGTAAACTCATCCAGCGGCGAACTAGGTGTGAAAGGAACATATGCTAGCGCACCAATCACAATCAAAGGAGCTGCTTCACCAACCGCTCTCGACAGCGCCAGAATGATACCTGTAAGTATACCTCCGAAAGAGGCTGGCAGCACCTGGAACCATACTGTTTGCCATTTAGACGCGCCCAAAGCAAAAGAACCATCGCGTATACTGCGCGGTACAGCTTTTATGGCTTCACGGGTCGTCACAATAATTATTGGCAAGATGAGGAGCGATAGTGTAAGCGCACCTGCCAGTAAGCTGCCCCCAAGGCGCATCTGGCGCACAAAAATTTCCAGACCCAGCAAACCGTAAATGATAGACGGTACCCCAGCCAGGTTAGCAATATTTATCTCCAGGAAGTTAGCCATTTTATTCTTCTTGCCATACTCCTCCAGGTACACACCAGCAGCCACACCCAGCGGAAAGGCAATCAGCGTCGTCAATACCAGGATCCAGAGCGTTCCCACCCAGGCAGTAAGGATACCGGCACGGCTCGCTCTGCGTGATGGCAGGCTCGTTATAAAATCCCAATCTATGCGGCCTACGCCTTCAACAACTATATCGATCAGGAAAATAGCTAATACAACCAGCCCTATGAAGGTACAAAAGATGCCGAAGATCTGAAAGGCTTTATCTTTTAGCCTGTTGATGTCAGAGTTAGTCATACTTTTCCTGATATTTCTTTTTGATCCAGAAGCTGAGGTTGTTCAGCGCAAATGTGAAGATGAACAGGGTGATACCTGCCGCAAAAATTGTTCTGTACTCCAGAGATCCCCGAGGCACGTCTCCCAAACTTACCTGCACGATGTAAGTAGTGATGGTCTCGATAGGTACAAGTGGGTTGAGCGTTAGGCGGGGCTGCTGACCGGCGGCAATGGCCACAATCATAGTTTCGCCCACTGCTCTGGAAATGGCAAGTATAACCGACACCACAATACCTGAGGAGGCTGCAGGAACCATTACACCAAACGCTGTTTGCAGCCGGGTAGATCCCATGCCATAAGCGGCTTCACGTAACGAGCGTGGCACAGAGCTGATGGCGTCTTCACTCAGTGAGGAGATCATCGGGATAATCATAATACCCATTACAATACCTGCTGAGAGGGCGTTAAAACCAGCCAGAGAGGGTATAAGTGTCTGAAGAAAAGGAGTAACTACAGTTAGGGCAAAGAAACCGTATACTACCGTTGGGATAGTGGCCAGTACCTCGAGCAGTGGCTTTACTACTTGTTTCATTCGGGCGTGGGCATACTCATTTAGATAGATGGCTATAGTTAAGCCAATCGGGAGTGCCACGGCAATGGCTACGGCTGTGGTGAGCAGTGTGCCCGCCACAAGAGGCATAATACCAAATTTCTTATCAGAGAACAGTGGCGTCCATTCTTTCTCCGTTAAGAACTCTATCAAAGAAACCTCTCTGAAAAAGCTAATGGACTCTGAGAGAAGGACCCAAATAATACCAACTGTGATAAGTATGGTTATGGCGGCAGATAACCACAATAAGCCCTCGATAATTTTTTCTGATGTTCTCAAGGTGCTGATCTGTTTAAGTGCCCCTGCAGCAATAGGGTAAGGTTACTGCTGCAGGAGCTATAATTTAGATGCTATTTCTTAGCTGAGCCTTCAGTAAAAGACTTAAACTTTTGCTGCTGCTCTTTGTACATCTCGGCTGGTAGCGGAATGTAACCCACCTCCTGGCTAAGCTCGCCAGCGTTCTCGAGGTAGAAGTTTACAAAATCTACTACAGCAGGATTGCTGGTAGCATTAGAATTTACATAGATAAACAGCGGGCGAGAAAGCGGAGCATAAGAACCGTCTTTTACAGTTTCCAAAGTTGGAGTAACTGCGCCAGTACCATTGCTGTCGTCCATGTCATCAACTGGTACTACCTTTAGCTTACCCTGAT
The DNA here is from genome assembly GCF_000973725.1 of Pontibacter korlensis. Classification (NCBI taxonomy): domain Bacteria; kingdom Pseudomonadati; phylum Bacteroidota; class Cytophagia; order Cytophagales; family Hymenobacteraceae; genus Pontibacter; species Pontibacter korlensis. The sequence goes on from NZ_CP009621.1 coordinate 1,829,122, forward strand.
TCTCCTCATAGTATGCAAAGCCGAAGAAGCCAAGTGCGTTAGGATCAGTAGAAACACCTTGTACCAGTACGTTGTCATCCTCGCTGGCAGTATAGTCGCCTCGGCTAGAGCCGCTTTCGCCTACAACTGCTTCGGTAAAGTAGTCATAAGTACCGGATTCAACACCTGGGCCATATAGGTGGAATTCTTGATCAGGCCATTCCGGGCGAATTTGATTCCATTTTTTGACAGTACCCTGAGCTGCTGGCTCCCAAATTTTCTTCAGGTCTTCTGTAGTCATTTCCTTTACCCAGTCGTTCTCAGGGTGCACTACTACTGTAAGGCCATCATAAGCTACTGGTAGCTCTATAAAGGATATACCATTTTGCTGCGCTACTTCCTGCTCAGAAGACTTAATCTGGCGGGAGGCGTTTACAATATCGATTTCGCCACGTGTGAACTTCTTAAAGCCGCCACCTGTGCCTGAAACACCTACTGTTACTCGTACATCCGGAGCCTCAGCGCGGTATTCTTCTGCTACTGCTTCCGTAATTGGGTAAACAGTGGATGAACCGTCTATCTGAATGTTGCCGGAGACATCGGAGCCGCTTTCAGAGTTGCCGCCGCCGCAGGCACTGAACAAAAGAGTTGCGCCTAGGAGTGCTGCCGCGTTTAGTTTTAAATTGTTAAGCCTGAAGTTTAACATAAGCCAGAGTTAGTTTTATGGTTGTGAGTTCTTGATTCGTTTGATCTGGCACCAGCATTTGGCTTTATACTCTGATGCCTATAAAGGAGTTATGAAAGCTGTGTTATCCGTGTTGTGGGATCGCTTTTTAAGGTGCAAAGAGACACAGAAGTAATCGCACCTAATAATTTAGTGTGTTAAGCTATTGTAAAGATTTCGGCTTTATAGCGCCACTTCCATCTGTAGCCTAAACATGTAACTGTTCTCTCTGCCCGGCTGGTCCTGTAGCGTAACATCGCTCTGTACCTTCAGGCTATGGCCCACAATGTACTTGGATAGACCTAATGTATACTGCTCCTGCGGTCGCAAACCTGTAGTTCGCTCTGGGTTATAAGTGGTATAGCGTCCGGCTACTTCCCAGTTGGTTTTAAACAGGTAACCTGCCTGTATATTAAAGGCGTTGCCCGTAACAAAGGTCTCTTCTACTGCGCCCTCATCTGATTGTAACACTACCGGGCCATCAGGTGCTTTACGGCGGGCATATTCCGCCATACTTGAGAAGCCTCTGTACTTGAACATAGCATCTGCAAATACAGTGTGTAGGTCACGCTCCCCACTTAAGAAGTCGCCTAGCTGCCCTTGAGAGCGAGTTGCATTATCATTAAAGTTATAAGCTGCTGCAATGGCTAACTTTGGAGTTTCCTCCCGGTAAATGTCGCTACCAACATAGGCGCCGCCGCCTTCAAATTCTCCAAAAGGGAACAATTCGATTTTACCAGTATAATCGTAGCCGCCGGCATTGTTAACTGTGATATCGCGTCCTTCGCCCATAGAGATAGAGGCCACTTCGCGAACCAACATGTTGCCGATGTTATGGGAGTGATGCAGCTGCAGACCAGCGTCACGGTCTATGTTATAGCGGGAGTTCAGCAGGCTTCGATCCACGAACTGCATCTTTTGCGATGAGATAATTCGCTCTCGGTTGCCAGGTAGTTTGGTTTGGCCTACCCACAGTTCCCAACCTGGTGCAAAGTTCCACATGGCAACCGCATCAAGTATGATGTTGTCAGCATTGTTAAACCTGCTTGGGTCATCGTTACCGATGTCGCTGTTGCTGAGGCCTAGTTCTATTTTATACTCCAGCTTTGGAGTATAGGCAAAGCCTTCGAACTTCAGACGGGCCCTGCGGATCAGGAAACGGTCTTCCAGTTCCTCGTTAGTGCCGTTATTGATTACGCCCTGGTACAGCATCTGGAATCGGGTGCTGAACTTAAGGCTGAAAGAGGAGTCGGCGGCCACAAACTGTAAGCCTTTGCCGAATTTAGATTTGTTAATACTCTGACCTTGGGCGGTGCCACATGCTAGGCAAACCAAGGCTACTAAAAGTGCACTTTTTAGCTTCTTGTACACGATACTTTGGGTTTGGGTGAGAAATAAGCTTTAATCGTGATACTGTTTTCTCTTTTATAAGACGCTTCTGAGGAAAGAATACTTCTTAACTTCAGTGAGATCTTTAGAAAACGGTTTTTTCTAAATGGTGCAGGTAGTTAGTCAGGCTACTGCATCCACTGAACTTGCAAACCCAGAGTCAGCTTTAGTCAGAAGCTAAAATCTGGCCTTCCAAATTCTGCTGCAAAATAACTGCATTACTATTACTGCTGCTTTACCGCAATGTTAAGCAAATGTTAAGCTTTTAAAGCTTGCTGGTTTTTATGCCCATCATATTTGTCGTTAACAACGACGCCTTTTGATGGCAGGTAGGGGCTGGTATAAAGAATGCCTGCTCAGGTAGGGCAGGCATTGGGGGAGGTTTAGTTGAATTGCGATATAGCTCCATTAAAGTGGTTTTGGTCATGCTTCATGTGTTCATTTAGACACTAGGTAGCAGTAGAATATGTGCTGCCAAAATACTTTACCAAAACATCAAGCCCGTATCAACACAAAAAAGCAGCCACAAGTATATACTTGTGGCTGCCTCCAATACATTTCAAAATTTAGTTAGAATGTATAGCCAGTCCAGCTGAATGCTGATGTATTAGCACCTGTAATCGCATCGTTAGAATTAATGGTAGCATTGTCAGGGTTTTTAACTTCCTGACCTTTTACTGTCACGCCTTCATTTTTATACTCGATAGTGCTTGTCGCATTTCCATTGCCCTTACCGTCTGTTAAGTCGATAAGGTCTGTGCTTGTACCGCCTTTCACAAGGAGATTCGTGATAGTCGCTTTAGCGCCTCTACGCACTTTTACGGCATCCTGCATTTCAAAAGTAGATTCGTTTACGATTGTGATGTTTTTGAAAACAAAATCTGATTGATTAACATCACTTGGGGTGTTACCATCCAGGTTGCCGTCAAGCTCAGCTCCGCGTGGGTCTGATTCCGTACTGGTGTATCCACTCTTCCAAACACCATAGGCGTTATCTAATGTACCAGTCCAGCCCTGTGTAACATCAAACATATCGTCGTCAGAATCCACTACCATCAGGTTCTTTACATTTACTGAACCACCGAAAAATTCGATAGCGTCATCAGAACCATTCGGGATGTAGATATTTTCAATTTTGGTGCCACTGCCTACGGCATTTAGTGTCAAGCCATTGTGCTCAATATCAGCTGAAGATTTTGCTCCGGTATACTCTAGAATAAGATACTCCAAAACGCCTGAGTTATCGTTGTTGTCTTCGCCGCCATAGATAACAGCCGGGTTGATTTCTGTGGTGCTGGTCGAAACTACGCCAGTTGGGCCGGATATTTTTGCTCTACCGTTGATGATCAAGCCACCCCAGTCACCTGGGTTAGGATTAGCCTCTGCAGATGTTATTTTTACTGGTTTATCGGCTGTGCCGTTAACAAAGATTTGGCCGCCCTGCTCAACGAGAATGTACTTATTAAAGCCCTTCTCAGCCTTGATAACCGTACCTGCTGGTATGCGCAGTTTTCCGCCCTCAACTACAAGTAAAGATCCTGTTAATTTGTATTCGACGCTTGGGTCAAGGGTTATATCGGTGGAAATATCACCGCTCAATTCATTACTGACAATGGGTTCTGGCTCTGGAGTCGAACCATCGTCGTCGTCATTACAAGAGAATAATCCTAGCGGAATAAGTAGCAGGTAAAGGAATGTTTTTTTCATTTTTCTTAATTGTTTATACGAAATTAGAAATGAGGGATTAGCTGAATATGAATGGAAGATTAACTAATTGTTAAAACTGGTATGTTACGCCAAAGTCGAATAAAACACCTCTTTTGTAACTGCGAATTATAACGCTTTGAGAATTTGTGTCTTTCCCAGCACCTTCTCTGGTAAGTCTATATTCTGGATTTAAGAGGTTTTTAGCTTTTAGATTAAACTTAAGATGATCATTTATCCCTAGTGAGGTAATGAAATCCAAAGTTGTGATGCTTTCCTCTATCAGGTTGTTGAAGCCACGTGTGCCAATGGTGTGCACTTTATCGCTTAAATAGTTTAGAACCAGCGCAGACGTTAAGTTAATGTTCTTTTGTGTTAGCAGATTATAAGTTAAATCAGCATTAAGTATATAAGGTGCGGCGCCCTCCAAAGTAGATGAGGTGTTCTGCACAAAGAATGTTGGGTCCAGGTTTACTTTTGTGTGGATGTATGAGACATTTAATCCAGCATTAAAGCGATGTTTTTCAGCAAGGTTCATAAGTGATTTCCTCAGCTCTACCTCAATACCGGCAGCAACTGCATGGTCCGAAACATTATCGTAAGTTCTTAGACCTGCTGAGTTGCCCTGATCTACCCTTGCAATTGGATCCAAAATATGCTTGTAGAAGGCATTAACCGATACATGTTCATCAGATGATAGATAGTGATCCCATTTGATGTCGAAGTTGTAATTTGTGGAAACTTCCAGGTTCGGATTACCATTTTCATTTCCATCAATTCCCAAGTAAATAAAAGGAGATATTTCTTTATCCTGAGGAAGAGTATAGGTACGGCTAACGCCTGTTCTGATGTGGTTCTTCTCGTTTAGCTCATACTTGGTGTTAAGGCTAGGCGATATAAAAAACTCATCTATTGTGTTGGAACCAACGTCAGCGCCACGATTAACTCTGTAGTTAATCTTAGTATAAACATCATCCGCTCTTAAGCCTGCGTTTAAAGTAAGCTTATTGCCAATTCTATGTACCAGATCAACATATGCGCCATGGTTCATTCTTTCAACATCGTATGTGTCAAGAAATTGCTCAAGGCGGAAATCTCCATTTGACAAACTTTCCTGATTCAAGTAAGGATCGAGGCGTATATCATTTACAGGGAAAGTAGGGGCAGTGCCCTGGCCTCCAGCCCAAATAAGGTTATAGATAGGGGCGGAGAAGTCTTTGGTACTAATCCTGCTATCGTAGCCAACCTCAACATATGATAGCTTGTCCGGGTCAGTCGAGAGCGAGTACTGCAGATTGACTTTAGGAAGGATAGCGGTTTCTGTTATTTTACTGTTGAACCGCTGGGCTCTTCCTTCTCCCACACCTAATTGCACCATTCCGTTCCCGATAGAAGGAAGCATGATTATTCTGCGGTCAGGCTCTTCGCCAATTACGTTGTTTACCGCAGCACCAACATTATATTTGATTCTATCAGTTAAATCTCCGCTCCAAATAAGTTGGTTTATAAAAGCCGTATTGTCATTAATTTGAAGGCGTCTGATAAGGCCTTCGGAATTATGGTCCTCTGCTACCTGAAACAGTTCTGTTTCCTTGCCATAAAAGTTCATTGCCGCAGCTGTGGCTGTATGCAGGTACAAGGAGTTGTAGTGCAGTTGGCTTTTATTGAGGTTAATTTCCAGATTGGCCGCCAACATATGTGAAGCGTTTCGGAAGGATTGCTGGTAATTAAAATCGCGGAACGGGTTTTTGGTGTTGGTCGCCGTAATCAATCGGGTGACCCCTTCCTGATAATGATAGTTGTTGTTCATGGAGCCGACAACGAACAAGCGGTGCTTGTTTAGAAACTTCTGGCCACCGGAAATAGTGATGCCGCCGTTAAACAGAGGGTTTTTCTGCATCGGGTCGAGCGAGGTGTTAAAGGAAAAATCGTTTACAAACTGGTTGCCGTTGCGATCTCTTGGGCCGTTTGACGCAAAGGCATAACCAAACTTGTTCATGCCATCAGGAAGATAAAAGTTACTGCCTATAACCTGGCTGTTTACTCCAGTTGCAATTCCGATCTGAAGCGCATTGTCATCAACAAGTTCCTTCGAATTGATGTTAATTAACGCACCTCCAACATCGCCATTCATAGATGCTGTAAACACTTTGTTTATGTTTACCGACTGAATCATATCGCTCGTGAAGAAATCGAGTGAGATATTCTTGAATTCAGGGTCTTCAGATGGTATGGCAAACCCGTTTAGGGTAGTTGTGTTATAGCGGTCGCCTAATCCCCGGACGAATACATTTTTGACGCCGTCGCGTTTCGAAACGCCTGAAATTTTTGTAACCGCGCCTTCTGCATTGCTAACGCCTTTTCTGGAAAGTTCCTGTGCGCCAATAGCCTGCGTAGCTATAACAGCCTTCTTCTGATCAAGAAATAAGATTTGTTCGGTTTCCCTGTTTCCTTTTGCAGTTATGGTTACCTCCGACAATTGCGCCGTGCTCTGTTCCATCGCCACATTCACCGTAGCTGTCTTGCCCGCAGAGATGCTTATGTCGGCAATTGTTTTTGGTGTATATGAAAGGCTGTTTACCTCCAGAGTATAAGTGCCTTCTTTTATATTATCGATGCGGAAATTACCGAATGCATCCGACGGAGCGCCTAAGGCAGTACCCTGCAATTTTATAATAGCGCCAATCAGCTCTTCGCCGGTTTTAGCGTCTTTCACGGTGCCCTGTATGCTGCCAGTCTGTGCATGCACACTAATAAAGGCAGAAAGCACAAAAAATAGGACTGTGGTGAGAATTTGTCGCATAATATTTATAGTCTATTTGTTGCGACAAAGGTAGATGGGCTGTATTACCTCAATATTAATGAGAGGTTAAGATTGTATTATCCCGAAGATATATTAGGTGTAAGGTGTTAAGTTGTAGGTGATTATGTCTTTTTGTCTAGTTTAAAGCGTGTCTGGACAATAGTATGCTTTGGCAGCTACACCCACAAGAAATATATAGGTTTTAATAAAATAGTAACCTTGTATTAACCTGCAGCTAATATCATCGCCCTAGATTTGTTCCATCAATCCCTCCTATATAAAATATTGGTTGCACATGTATGGGTGAGAAACATCGTGGCAATCATTAGCAGAGCGGCTTAGTCTCCCGCTCTGCGAGAACCCGCCGTCAGGCGGGTTCTTTTTTTGATGCAAGTTAGAAAGTGGAGGTAGGAACACCACCACTGCAGGAGCGCAATAACAAAAAGGCAACAACTAGTATTACCAGTATTGCCACAAGTCCGAGGCAACCGCAGCCACCTTTACCACCTGTTCCGCCGCCTCCAAACAGCTTTCTTAGGAAGTATAATTTTAGTAAGCCTCTTAGCATAATATTATAGCTAGATTAAAATGAAAAATCTCCCACTGTGCCAGCAAGCATGGTGGGAGATTTTAGTACGCGTAAGCCTACAGCAACGTTTAAGAGGAGGACGTATGGCCGTTATACTAAGATTTTGCCTTAGCTGATAGGCACTTTACGGAGTATGGATTCTATGAAGTCTTTGGTTCTGATGCCATCAGCTTCCGCCTCGTAGTTAAGTATAATGCGGTGGTTCATCACATCATACGCTACTTCCTTTATGTCCTCTGGCAGCACGTAGTCGCGATCGTCGAAGTAGGCCACGGCCTTGGCAGCACGGTTTAAGGCTATACTTGCTCTCGGCGACACACCAAACTGTATGTAAGGCGCAAAGTCGAGCAGGTCATACTCAGCAGGGCGACGGGTAGCAAATACCAATTCTATAATATATCTCTCTAATGTTTCGGAGATCTGTACATGGTTTATCTCGTTTCGGATGGCAAAAATATCATCCCTCGAAAGTACCTTAGATACAGAGTCGGTAAAGCTCATGTTTGCCATGCGGCGCATAATCTCCAACTCATCCTCCTTTCTTGGGTAATCAATGTACACCTTCATCATGAAACGGTCTACCTGTGCCTCTGGCAGCGGGTAGGTTCCCTCGTGCTCCACAGGGTTCTGAGTGGCTAGTACCAGAAAGGGAAGGTCTAACCTGTAGGTTGTCTCTCCAATGGTTACCTGTTTCTCCTGCATCGCCTCCAGTAGTGCCGACTGTACCTTAGCCGGGGAGCGATTTACCTCGTCGGCAAGTATAAGGTTGGCAAAGATCGGCCCCTTCTTTACCTCAAAAGCAGAGGCATTCTGGTTATAGATCATGGTGCCGATAAGGTCGGAGGGGAGCAGGTCAGGAGTAAACTGTATGCGCTGAAAGTCGAGGTGTAGTGCCTTAGACAGCGAGTTAATTGTAAGTGTCTTAGCCAGACCAGGTACACCCTCCAGTAGTATATGACCACCTGTAAAGAGGCCGATTAGCAGGCGGTTTACCATATACGATTGGCCTACTACTACCTTGCTAACTTCGCTAAAAACCTGCTTTATTTTAAGTTGATATGTATTCACGTTATCCAGATAAATCAGAGTGCCTAGCAGCTTGCCACGTGGGTAGCCAACAAAGCCCCTAAATATAGGGATAATACGGTAGTAGTGCCAAGATATTGCCCGACTGTGCCTAAAACAAAAAAGCACCCGGGTAGGTGCTTGGTGTAAGGTAGGTTCTCAACAGTACTCTATGCGGCAGCCATGGCCTCTGCTTCGGTGGCCTGCTGTGCCTTGTAAACTGGCTTCGACAAACCAAGCTTGTCCAGACGTTTCTGCTGCGCTTGTCTTACCATGTCTATCAGGCTGTTGATATGCTTCTGCTCTACATCTAAAGCCAGAACCATGTCGTCACCTTGAGCTGTAAGCACATGCACCTTTTGGCTGCGGGTCATAAAGTACAAGGCAATAAAGAAGCCGCTTAGCAGGAAGAAAGATTCATTGAAGTACACGAGCAGAGCTGTAAACATACTCAGGCCCAGGTAAAGCTGAGAACCTGTAGCCTTTACTTCCCATGCTGCAATGTCTTCCAGCATAACTGCTTTGCTGCTGCTAAACGACAGTGGGTGCCGCTGTTGTATGAGCCTGTGTGTCGTGAGGGCAATGCGCTTGTCCACTGTTTGGATAAGATGCTGCTCCCCAGGTAGTAGCCTAGTTTTAGCCATTTGTGCCGGGGTATTAAGTTTGTTTAAAATAGGGTCGAGTAGAAATGTAAGTATCACAGTTTTCATTGTTTTAGTTTTCTAACCGTAAGATTCCGAAAACCATTAAAGGGTTGCATCAATATTATTTTGCAAATATATTATATTTCTTCTAACTGACACATGTATTGGATTATTATACGGACATTATAAAAAATGATTTTCATAATGTATTGTTTTGCAGTCAGATATGTGTGTATTTAAATATAGGATATTGTACAGGAATAAATAAAAAAAGAACCGCCTGAGCCGAAATTGCGGCTCAGGCGGTTCTTTGTAGGCTTTGTCCCCGGAATTAATCCGTCAGGTATAACTCGCCCTCATAACCATGCGCGCGCTGGTTCTTGAAACGGGCAATATCAGTTTGCATGTTGTCGTAAATCTCCTGAATCTCCTCCGAGTCTTGTGCAAGAGGCTTAATGTGCTCACTCAGCAACTTAGCCGCCAGAGGATAAAACTTGGAGTCGTCGGTATTTTTGGCGTTAACCTTAAACGAACTTACAGCGCTCTCCAACTTCTTAAGGGCCGGGTACTGGGTTTTATACTCTTGAATGGTGTCGCGGAGCTTTTCCCGTATCATCAGGTACAAATCCTCCTCAAACGTCATTCCGAAGTCATCATCCTCATCCTCGTCGTCGTAGTCGTTATAGGCGAAGTCGTCGTCGTAGTCAAAATCGTCTCTCATGGCTGATAATCAGGTTGCTTTTTAGTTGTTACGGGTTAAAACTCTGTTTGTGTCAGGCTGCGACTACTTTTCGCCTGCCTTTTTGGTAGCAGAGCAGAGGCAAATTAGCTAAGTATGGCGCAAAGCGAAATGCATAATTAGTACTTCAAGCCTTTATTTGCAATGCCTACGGATGCACATTTAGCCATGTTGCCTAACTTTTTACTTCAACCGGTGTAATAGCCAAGCGGATGTTCAAATGGCTTGAATAAAAATAAAAGAGCCGCTGTGTTGGCAGCGGCTCTTATCGTTACTATGGCTTAGCATCTTAGGCGAACTTGCGTTCGATCAGGCGAAGCAACTTATTTACATGCTCCTGCTTTTTGCTCCAATCATACTTGTCTGCCAGCGTACCCGTCACATATTGAGTGGCAGACTGCACGTCTCTAAAGTCATCCAACGTCTGGATAGCTTGGTAGTAGGTAAGGTTATCACCATTGAACAGCTCATTTATGAAGCTAAAACGCTGGTTAATGGAGATAGAGTTCTTCAAGGAGTCGATCTTACGGTTACTGTGTGCGTCAGCCACTGAGGAGGCTACTTTTTTGAAGTTGTCGTTCAGGGTAGGGCGTACACCGCTTCCAACTTCCTCTGTCTCCTCATCGTCCTCATCTTTATACATAGATGGTCGTGCCACAGGTGTAGCAGCGGCCTCACGTTGTGCTGTATGGATAGGGGCCACTACGTCCTTCTCCTGCACAGGAGCGGCAGGGGCAGGTTTTGCAGCAGTCCCTTCTGGTCTATCCAGGAACGAAGGAGTAGTTTTTGGTGCCTGTTCTTCTCTAATCTCTGCTTCTGTTATAGGCAGTAGGGTGTTAAACTGCTCTACAAGGTGCTGCAGTGGTGTGCGGAGCTCTTGCTTAGCGTTTACATACAGTTTAAAACGACTTAGGATATATTCTCGGTCGCGGCTGCTTGGAGAGAGCGTCTCAATGAACCCAGCAAAAAGCTGCTTATCAATTTCCATATACCTCAGGTTCTCCTGCAGCTTTGGAAGTGTTATTTCCTCCTGTATGCGTAGAAACTTCTCTTCAAAAGTATCTACAGGAGCCAGAACAACTAAAAACGTGTCGTAAATAGCCTTCTGCAGCAGTGGCTCAAAAGCGTTGCGCTTCATCAGGATCTTGCGCGAGAGCACGTTCATGAAGTTCACCAGCGCCTCTTTTACCTCCTCATGCTCATAATCAAAATAGGGGCTACGCAGGTTAGCCATTTCATGGTGCCACTTCAGCAAAAGCTCTTTAATCACGAACAGGTTCACCTGCTTTATGGGTGTAAAGCCAAGCAGCTGGGGGCCGTTTAGAGTGTCGTAAGAGGCAAAGTGGCGATCGCAAAGCAGATTTGCCAACTGTTTGCTGTACCGTTCCAGGTGTAATTGATTATATTTGTCTTCCATTGGTGTCGCTTTCTCCTGTAAAGTTATAAAATTATGCCAAAGTTGAAGGTGCAAAACCTGGCAAACCTCGAAGTGGAGGTTGCTGAGGGGCAGACACTACTGAAAGCCCTGCAGGCCCAAAGCACCGACTGGATGCATGCCTGCGGAGGCAAAGGCTGCTGCACTACCTGCCGTATTATTATTTTGCAAGGTATGGAGCATACAGCACCGCTCACGGCTGCCGAAATCCGCTACCGCGATAGAGGCCGCCTAAAGGATAACGAAAGACTGACCTGCCAATGTACTTTAACCTCCGGCGAAATTACCGGGAAAGTGCCGGAACAGACTAAGCTACCGCACATGAGTTATAGTAGTTAGAGATTTAGAGGGTTGAAAAGTTTGAAACTTGATGCTTTGCTCATCAGTAGTTTAGCTGTTTAGCCATCCGCCCAATTTAGAATTTAAGAAAACACATCAGCATACTAAATAATGTTTATTGAACCACGCGTAGGCAACAAGACTCACGCTAGCAGAAAGGGTTGGATAGAGGTGATCTGCGGGTCCATGTTCTCGGGCAAAACAGAAGAGTTGATCAGGAGGCTAAACCGCGCCAAGATTGCCAGACAGAAGATAGAGATTTTTAAGCCTACCGTAGACAAACGTTACCACGAAGAGGACGTTGTATCTCATAATGCCAACGCCATACGTTCTACTCCTATAGACTTTGCTCAGGACATGCTATTATTGGGCGGCAGCTGCGATGTTGTAGGCATAGACGAGGCGCAGTTCTTTGATGATGGTCTGGCCGAAGTATGTGTAAAGCTGGCGAACAGTGGTGTGCGTGTTATTGCTGCCGGGCTGGACATGGATTATCTTGGTAAGCCTTTTGGGCCTATGCCAGCACTAATGGCCGTGGCAGAGTATGTAACAAAAGTGCATGCTGTGTGCGTGCAATGTGGCGACATAGCCAACTACTCATTCCGCAATGCGGCCGACGAAAAGCAGGTGCTTTTAGGCGAAACAGATTCTTATGAGGCTCGCTGCCGCCACTGCTTTACAGAAGGCATGAAACAAAAGAAAAGCTGATCTATATTTAGAAATCTATGGAAGCCAAACCAGCAAAAAGTATAACATACCTGCCATACCTGCTGCTGGTGTGGTTGTGCTGGTGTGGCGTTGTTGCTGAGACACAGGCGCAAAGCCAGGTGCCAATTGGAGGCTGGCAGGTGCATGTGCCGTACCAGCAAGGTAAAGCTGTAGCAGTGGCCGGCGATAGAGTATACTTGGCAGCTGAACGAGGACTTTTCTACTTTGACAAGAAGTTTAACACTACCGAGACCATTTCAAAAGTAGACGGCTTAAGCGAGCAGCAAATCAGCGACATTGCCTACAGCGATGGTGCTAGCACCCTTATTATTGCTTATGCCAATACCAAAGTAGACCTGCTGCATAACAATAGCATCTACAGCATCACCGATATCTTCCGGAAAAGTATCGCTGGAGAGAAACGAATCAACCGCATTTATACCTATAATAAGCTGGCTTACCTGGCTACCAGCTTTGGCATAGTGGTGCTGGATCTGCAAAAGCGTGAGGTAAAAGACACCTATAGCAGCCTTGGGCCGAATGGCGGAAGTATAAGTGCAGCCGACGTAGCCATACACCAAGACCGTATCTACATAGCTACAAACCTCGGTATACTTACAGCGCCTGTCTCCGGTGCTAACCTGCAGGACTTTAGGAGCTGGAGCAGCCTGAGTGATGGTTTGCCCGAGCCTGCTACCGTTCTGGGGCTGGTTAGCTTTCAGGGGCAGCTCTATGCAGGCACAAGCAGCAGTATCTACAAATTGAGCGGAGATAGCTGGTCTGCATCGCAGCTGGCTTCCGGGGCTACTATAAAAAGTATAAACGCCACAGAGTCCTTTCTAAGTGTTGTTACAGCACAAGGCTTGACGTTGGTAAATGCTACGGGGCAGCAACAGAATCTAAGTCACGCTTTGCTCATGGCGCCGCAGGAGGCTATAGCTACAGCCGGAGGTGAAGTATGGATAGCAGATAAGACAAGTGGCTTGGTAAGGATGAGCCTGAATGGGAATGACGCTGCTTCCTTTGCGCCAAATGGCCCTTTCGCTAGCGACAGCTTTAAGGTTTATACTTATGGTGGCAGAGTTTATGTGCTGAGCGGAGGCTACGACGAGAGCTATGCTGCGGCAGGAAGCCAAAATGGCTTTTATGTGTATGAGAATGGCATTTGGCAAAGCTTTAACCGCTTTACATATCCGCAACCTGCCTTCGTAAGGGGGCAGGATTTAGTGGATGTAGTTTTCAACCCCATCACAAATAAGCTGTACCTGGCGAGCTATGGCAGCGGAGTAATAGAGTGGGAGGGGCCGGAGAAAGCAACACTTTACAATGGCCTGAACAGTCCTTTACTTAGTACGCTATCGCATACTGAGAAAGAACTTAACATCCGGGTAACCAGTGTAGCTGTGGATGCTGAAGGTAATGTTTGGACTGTAAACCCACATCGGTTAGCTGGAGCTGCCAGCCTGCACAAGTTAGGTCCGGAAGGTAACTGGGAATCTTATAGGCTGAGCAACATACCGGATGCAAGCAACCTAACCCACCTGGTTATAGATGATTTTGGGCAGAAATGGCTTACTATCTCGCGCCAAGGTAACACTCGTAGCGGGCTAGTGGTTTACGATGAGCGTCAGGGTAAAACGCGTACCCTCTCTACTGGCGAAGGTAACGGAGGCTTGCCTAACGCTACGGTGTATAGTGTAACCAAAGACCTGAACGGTGATATCTGGGTTGGTACAGCCAGTGGAGTGGGTGTATACTATAACCCAGCTTTTGCCTTGGAGTCTCAGCGGTACGATGCGCGTATACCAATAATTGATGGACGGCCACTACTAAATGGACAGGTTGTACGAAATATAGCTGTGGACGGAGCCAACCGCAAGTGGATGGGAACTGACAACGGACTCTGGCTATTTGGGCCTGATGGTGATGAGCTCATCCACCACTTTACAGCCCAAAACAGTCCCTTGCCCTCTGATAAAGTACGTTCTGTGGGGGTAAACCACCAGTCGGGGGAGGTGTTTGTAGCTACGGATGCCGGCCTTGCTTCTTTCCGCTCCAGTGCCACTGTTACAGAGGGTAAACCAGAATGTGCAGTTGTGTTTCCTAACCCCATACGCCGAGACTATACCGGCCAGGTGGGTATATCAGGTTTGCCAAACAATGCTGATGTACGTATTACCGACATCTCTGGTACATTAGTATATAAAGCTAGGGCCACAGGAGGTACTTTCGCCTGGAATGCCCGTGATTATAATGGCAACCGGGTAAAAGCCGGCGTATACCTGGTAATGAGTGCAAACGGAGAAGGCAGCCAAACCTGTATCAGTAAAATAGCCGTACTGGATTAAATGTTAGTCAAGACAAGAGGGATCGTTCTCAGTAACATCAAGTATAGGGAGACATCCATCATCACCAAAATCTATACTGAGGCGCTGGGCGTGCAGTCGTACATCGTGAACGGGGTGCGTAAGAAAGGCAACGGGTCGCGCATAGCTCTGTTTCAGCCATTCACCTTGCTGGAGATGGTGGTTTATGTCTCGCACCGGGGTGGCCTTTCCCGTATTTCAGAGTATAAAACTAACTATTCTTTTGTTTCTATTCCGTTTGATATCCGTAAGAGCAGCGTCCTGCTGTTTCTGTCGGAGATGGTGTCGCGCACAGTGAAGGAGGAGGAGGAGAACCTGCCACTGTTTCACTTTCTATATAATGCCGTCGTTACTCTCGATGAGATGGAGAAAGGCTTTGAGAATTTTCACCTGGTGTTTCTGCTGCAGCTAAGTTTTCATCTTGGCTTTGGGCCAAGCTCCGGGGCTGAAGTGGTAGAGCAGGTGGCTTTTTCGCCGAACGCTCAGGTAGGAAGTTCTGCACCAACTGTACTGGCTATGCAAGTGCATGAGGAGTACTTTGATCAATTGCTGCAAGAGCCGGACTACGCTAACATTCCCAACGGTAAAGTGCGCCGCGAGCTACTCGACATACTTATCCGCTACTATCAGCTGCATGTAGACAAGCTGGGGGATATCAAATCACTGGCTATACTTTCTGAGGTGCTGGCAGAGTAGCGCTGCACAAAGAGCATAAAAAAGGCCGCCGGAAGTATGCTTTCGGCGGCCTTTTTTATACAGGCAAGAAATAACTACGGTAGTATTTCTAGTACCTCAATTTCAAAAATCAAAGGAGAGTTTGGTGGTATTGCCCCACCGCCAGTACGACCATAACCTAGATGGGAGGGAATGAAAAAGCGTGCTTTCTCACCATCTTTCATCAGAGCCAGTGCTTCATGCCAGCCGGAAATTACGTTACTTCTTCCAACTGTTAACTCGAAAGGCTCGTTTCGGTCACGGCTAGAGTCAAATTTTGTTCCGTTTAGAAAAGTACCAACATAATGTACCTTTACTCTATCACCTGGAAAAACTTTGTCGCCGGTACCCTCTTCCAGCACTTGGTAATACAAACCGCTACTAGTTTTCGTTACTGTGGCAGGGTCGATATTGTTGGCCTGGAAGTACTGCTGTATCTGCTTGTCATCCTTTACCTTCTGGTCAACACTGTCGTCTTTACAGGCTGCAAAGCTTAACGTTACGAAAAGCAGCAGAAGCGCCTGCAAAAGGCGGCTTCTGTTGCTGCTGATATGTTTCAGGTTCATATACTTAAATAAAGGTTACTGAGCCTTCTCAACGTCAACCAGCTCCACGTCGAAACGCAGAATTGAGTTGGCAGGGATGTCAGCACTTGGCGCCTGCTCTCCGTAAGCAAGTGGAGACGGAATAAGCAGAGTAGCCTTGGAGCCTTCGTTCAACTGCAGAATTGCATCGTCCCAGCCCTGGATTACACGGCCCTGACCTAGTGGGAAGCGGATAGGCTCACCATTAGACATTGGATTATTGTAAGAAGAGTCAAACTCTTTGCCATCCAGACGAGTGCCTTTGTAGTGGACAGCCACCACATCGCCGGCAGATGGTTTCTGGCCTTTGCCCTGCTCAGTTACCACATAGTACACGCCAGACTCAGTCTTCTGAACGTTCTCAAGGTTTTGCTCCTTAATATAAGCCTGAATCTTCTCGTCGTCTACTTTAATCTGCTTCTCTGAGCGTACCTTCATTTCTTCCATGTACTTCTGCATCAGCTCCTGCTGGTAAGTCTCAGCTTCTGACTGGTTCATAACACGCTCAGCCTTAATTCTGAAGGTGAGCATAGAGCCAGGCTTTACAAATGGAGGCAATGGCTGACCAAACGTTTTAGTGAAAAGCGTATCAGCATTCAGTTTAAACACACCACTGTCACCGGCAGAAAGCATCATGAAGGCATTCTCAAGGCCACCTTTCATAGTTGGCTCCATTACCGGAACAATTCTTGGCAAGCCCGGGCCCTGTGAACGCGTATCTACAAAAACAGAATCCTCAGAGTTAACCATTTGCCAGTGGAAAGCAACAAACTCACCGATTTTAGCACCAGTAGAGTCTTCAGCAGCTACTTTACCTTTGTTCTCGTATTCGCCCTTTTCGTTTTGCTCAAAGATTTTATAGGTCAGGCCGTCAGCCGTAGTATAAAACTCATCGCTGTTTTTGTTGCAAGACTGCAACGCTATTGCTCCGGCCAAAACCGGCAGCAAGAATTTAGTTTTAGATAACATCTAGTATGATTTGATATAAGTTGATTACTTAACTATGGCCTGCTGCAGTTGGTCTTTGTAGAGCGGTAGCAGACTTTCGAATTTGGCTACAGTGTTCTCCAGCGTATCCAGAGACATACCACCTGCTGCGTTTTTATGGCCACCTCCGTTAAAGTGCTCCCGGGCGAATTCATTTGCCGAGAAGTCTCCAACAGAGCGGAATGACATTTTAACTGCCTGCGTGCGGTCGATAATAAGTGCTGCAAATACAATGCCTTCAATAGAAAGTGCATAGTTCACAAGGCCTTCTGTGTCACCTGTTTTAGAGTCATAGGCCTTCAATTCTTCTGCTGTAATAGCAATGTAGGCCGTGTTATACTCTCGCAATACTACCAGCTTGTCTTTCAGTGCATAACCTAGAAAACGAAGGCGTAGTTCCGAAGAGCTGTCGTAGATTAGGCGGTGAATGTCAGAGGTTTTAACACCAATGTGCAGCAGGTCCGCAATAATGAGGTGCACGTTTTTAGAAGTGCTTGGGTGGCGGAATGAGCCAGTGTCGGTCATGATGCCAGCATACAGGCATTCTCCAATCCCGGTATCGATCAAGTCGCCGTCGCCCATAGCCTTTATCAGGTCGTACACGATTTCAGCAGTGGCAGCAGCGTTAGTGTTTGCGAAGTCCAGGTCAGCGAAATCCTCCGGCTGCAGGTGGTGGTCTACCAACACCTTAGTGCCTTCGGCCTGGCGAATGTATTCGCCCATTTCGTTGATTCGGGAGAGGCTGTTAAAATCAAGGCAAAAGATTACCTGCGATTCTTTGATGATGCGTTGTACCAGGGCATCGTTCTTCTCGGAGTAAACCATCACATCGTCGTTACCCTCCATCCAGTTCAGGAAGTTGGGGTAATCAGACGGAGTGATGACGGTAACGCGGTGTCCTTTCTTTTTAAGATAACCAGCTAGACCAAGGGAAGAGCCCAACGCATCAGCGTCCGGTTTGTGATGTGTTGTGATCATCACGTCTTTAGGCTCTTGCAGAAGCTCTTTCAGAGCGTTAATATCATGCATAGGGTAAGTATAAATCCTCTGATTAATAAGGATATAAGGCGCGAATTTCTAAATAAAATAGATGCAAAGCAACAACAGGCATTTTTAGCAGGACCTAATGCCCACTTTGCGTAGCGGGCGCTTCACTAAAGTTAGATGAAAAATATACTAATATTGCCCGAAATACGCTACTTTTGCAGGCTAAAGTAGACATTATAAACGATAAAGTAAAAAGACAACATGGCCGGAAACATTACATTCACCATGATTAAGCCTGATGCGGTAGCAGAAAATCACATTGGCGGTATTACCAAAATGATTGAGGAAGGCGGCTTCCGTATCGTGGCGATGAAAAAGACAAAACTGTCTGAGGAGCGTGCAGGCAAGTTTTACGAAGTGCACAAAGAGCGTCCGTTCTATGGTGACCTAGTAAAATATATGTCTTCAGGCCCAATCGTGGCGATGATTCTGGAGAAAGATAATGCTGTGGAAGATTTCCGCAAGCTGATCGGTGCTACTAACCCTGCTCAGGCTGAGGAAGGCACTATCCGTAAGAAGTATGCTAAGTCTATCGAGGCTAATGCCATCCACGGCTCTGACTCTGATGAGAACGCGCAGATTGAAGGAGATTTCTTCTTCTCTGCTGACGAGCGCTTCTAAGTTAAAAAGTGTACTTATTGATTAAGAGCCTGCCGGGTGTAAAGCCTGGTGGGCTTTTTGTTTGCCTGAACTTGCAAGATTGAGGAGCTGGCTAGGTTTGTTAGCAATATCCTGCGCAGCGCAAATGCTATCCACGTGACCCCACCCCTAACCCCTCCCGAGAGGGGATTTTGGGAATGATATACATCCCCCTGTGACCCCTTCAAAGGGGAAGAAAGGCTGTGGTTATTGAACCTGATCTCAGTCCTTGGGTTGAGCGCCTTGTGAGATTCGGTGTCCGAAGGGCAGCGCCCTGGCGCAGGAGGGAACACAGCGCGATACCCTTATCGAGGGCCCCTTCCCCAGGACGAGGCCTCCCGGGCCTGAGAGCACCAAAGCCAGAGGTGAAGCAATAAAGCTTGTAAGGCTATGGGTGAACAGCAGCTGTCAAGGAAAGCAGGAAAAACAGAGCCTGAAACACTCGCAGGAGCTGTGCACAATGCAAGGGTTAAACTTATTACAGTAGGTGTAACCAACATTAAACCTGATCAGCATAAAACAAACAGCCAACCCCTAAGGAGCTGGCTGTTCTACCTTCAACACAAACAGGTATTTTTAGTCTCTTGGTATTACAAAGCGCTGGCCTGGTCTGATAAGGTCAGGGTTGTCGCCTATCTTGTCTTTATTGGCATTGTATATTTTTGTCCACTCGTTGGCACTGCCGTAGTGCTTCTTAGCGATCTTTGAAAGTGAGTCACCGCTCTGCACAGTATAAACATCCTGATTTGGCCCTGGATCAGTAGTTTTGTTCATGTCGCTGTTGCTGTAAAAGCCCTGCTCCGGGTGGCCCGGTGCACGCGAGGTAACATCAGTACCTTTGCTTATAGGCTGTGTACCCTTTGGCGTCTCCACGTTTCTGGACGAGGATATGTTACTAGATGGTTTAACGGGCTCTTTCTTTCCCTTCTTAAAAAAATCTGACAGTCCCATATTGTTGTCTTTTAATTCAAACTTGTTTTCATAGCTGCGAATAATTTCTTCATAATCCGCTTTATAAGATACGCCACTATAGGTACTTAGTTGTGCTGTGCACTGCAACGCCAGGTTATAACAGGCCGTAAGCTTCAGTTCAGAACAACAATAAAGTAGAACTATGGAAACACTTAAAAAGAGCTGGCATGGCTTATTGGCTTTGCTTTTAGCCATCATTATTACAAGCTGTGGCGGGAACAAAGAGGAGGTAGGTTCCGAGAGCATGATGTCAGGGGCAAGCAGTAAAACCTGGGTGGCAGCCAAGGAGACCAATGCTTCAGGCGACCGTGAAAAACTATCCGATGCAGAAAAGGAGCAAACGATGCAGTTTTATGCTGATGGCCGTTTCGCACTTGGTGCAGGGAGTAACTTACAGACAGGTACCTGGTCGTTTGATCAGGCGGCTAAACGCTTAACGCTACAGTTTGAAAACGAGGATATGACGGAGAACTTTGAGGTACTGAAGCTAGACGACGATGAGTTGGACCTGAGGGCCTCTGATGGTACTGTAATGGAGATGGAGGCAAAGTAGAAACTATTCCTCTATTTTGAAGTATAGATAATCGGTTTCGATTTGGCGGCAGCCTGCATATAGCGGGCTGCCGCTTTTTTATTTTGTAAAAAGCGGGCGCATCGAGAGCAGGCCCAGCAACGGACCTATAAAAAGTAGTATAAATACCCACTGTACAGGCATTATGGTTAGAAGGTACCCTGTTAGCTGAATACTGAAGATAGTGATGGCAAATCCGATGGAGGTAACAACCGTGAGCGCCGTGCCTACCAAATGCGGAGGAGCAGCGCGTGCTGTTAGTGCAGAAAACTGTGGCGAATCGCCTGCCACCACTACGCCCCAAAACAGAAGGAAAGGCAGGAGTACAGCTGGCATCTGCAATACCCATACACTGAAAATACAGCATAAGCCAGACAGTAGCAGTTGTGCAAAGGCTACCCGCTCGCTACCCCAGCGCTGCGAAAGGTACCCACCTCCAACTGAACCCACAGCTCCGGCCGCAATAATCAGAAAGCTGCAAACTGCCAGTTGTTCCTGGGGCCAGTCGGGGTAAGCATAGGCAAGTATAAAAGGTACGAAGGCCCATACAGTATACAGTTCCCACATATGTCCGAAGTATCCGAAGGCTGCTGCCCGGAGTTCCCGTACCTGAAACACCCTTAGTAAGTTTGCCACTTCAAATCTGGCGCCTTTGGCTAAGTATGGCCCGTCAGGTACAAGCAGGTACATCAGCAGGCCGCCGGTTGCTGCCAACAGGCTTATCGCCAACAGCATCGTTTGCCAGGGTAGAGCAGTACCAAAGCCACGCAGCAAATGCGGGAAAGCTGTACCTAATATAAGCGCCCCTACCAGGTAACCAATAGCCTTACCCAACTTGCCGCTGTACCAGCTAGCCGCTATTTTCATGCCAATGGGATAAATACCAGCTAGTAGAAAGCCCGTAGCTCCGCGAAGCAGCAAGGCTCCTGTCAAGCTGTTGGCAGAGAACAGCATCATGGCGTTAGCTACAGCCCCTAATAAAGAACACAACAGAAACAGCAAGCGCGGTGATATTCTGTCAGCCAGGGAAAAGAAGGCAAAGCAGAGGGTGCCAAGTATAAAGCCAAACTGCACAGCAGAGGTAAGCCAACCTAGTGCCTCTTGCTGCAGTCCTAGAGAAGCCTGCAGCTCTGGCAGCACAGCATTACCTGCAAACCACAATGAAGTACCTGCAAACTGTGACAGCACGATGGTAGGCAGAATGCGTGCCGGAGGAGGTGCAAGTGTGGCTGTGGGAGTACTACTCATGCTATAAGCGTTGTGAAGCTTAGAGGTACGGCTGGTTTATTTTGAAACGTTTATCATCATTGCAGGATCACTAATGTCTTGAAACTAGTTTCGTTCCTTTGCATTTTATGATTTCTCTACCCGTAAATGGTCTCAGCAAATTTCTCCAGTGCCTTCCGAGTTTCATACGTACGTTCAAACATGCCCATGTGGCCGGTCTTCCCCAGGAAATATACCATGCTGTTGCCAGGCAGGTGGCACTGCTCTAGCGCCTTCTCCAGTGGCACCGCACTATCCTCTTTGCCGAAGATAAAGAGCACAGGAAACTTTGCCTCACGAAGCACATGTGTGCGGTCCGGGCGGTCTCGCATGGCAGCCAAGGCACCTTTTATACTTTCTTTTGGTGATTGCTTGCCAATGTTTTTCATCAGCTCTATCTCCTGCTGCAGCCGTTCGCGGTTTTCGCGGTAAAAGAGTGGCTCTGTAAACGGGTTGATGAAGTTATCTACCCCATGGCGCTCTACATAATCTATACTTTTGCTGCGCTGTTCTCTCTTCTCGTCGGTGTCGGGTAAGGCAGAGGAGTGGAAGAGGCAAAGGCCGCTAAGCATGCTGCCATACTTCTCGGCAAAGGCAAGGCTCACGTAGCCACCCATTGAGTGTCCAATCAGGATACACTTTCTTACTCTCAGGTCGTCTAGCTGTCGCTTCACATCATCAGCCATACTTTCCATGCTGTAGTTGCTGATGTTCTCGATGTTATCCCCAAAGCCCGGCAGGTCAAGCGCTATAGTGTGGAACTTCTGTTGCAGCGGCTGCATAAACTCATTCCATACTTCTTTGCTTTCGCAGAAGCCATGCAGAAACACAAGCGCATCGCCGGAGCCGGAGTCTGTATAAGTGTTTGCCATAGAGTTGCTGTTTGTTGTAAATATAAGCAGTTGTTTCGGGATTTCGGGAGAATCAGCTTTTTCAGCTTCCTCAAGTATAGCCCATTTCTTTCTCGATAATCCTGAGGAACAAAAAAGCCTCACAGGTTTGAAAACACTGTGAGGCTTTGCTCTGGTCTTATCTTAATCTATATCTTTACCGGTACGCCAACTAGTTCGCGAACGGTATTTTCAATATCAACCGGTGCGAAGCCAGCTTCGTGCTGAAGCTCCAATTGTGAACCGTGCTCGAAAATCTTATCTGGTATGCCTAGGCGCTTCACCTGAGAGGTATAGCCATTGTCTACCATGAATTCCAACACTGCGCTACCGAAGCCGCCCTGCAGGCAACCATCCTCTACAGTAACTACTTTATCATACTTGCTGAAGATGTGGTGTAACAGTTCCTCATCCAGTGGTTTGGCATAACGCATGTCGTAGTGGCCCGGCTTAATGCCGTCGTGAGCCAGCTTTTTACACACATCAACTGCGTAGTTGCCCACATGCCCGAAGGTAAGTATGGCAACTTCTTCGCCTTCCTGTATAGTGCGCCCTTTGCCTACCTTCTGCAGCTCAAGTGGCGTGCGCCAGTTAGGCATAACACCTTCGCCGCGTGGGTAGCGGATCGTGAATGGCCCCATATCATCCTGTGAGGCAGTGTACATCATGTTACGCAGTTCCTGCTCATTCATAGGAGCTGCTACCACCATATTCGGGATGCAACGCATGTAGGCAATATCGTAGGCACCGTGGTGTGTAGGGCCATCAGCTCCTGCAAAGCCAGCTCTGTCGAGACAGAACACGACATTCAGGTTCTGCAGGCACACATCGTGCACCACCTGGTCGTAGCCACGCTGCATAAACGTGCTGTAGATGTTGCAGAATGGTACCATGCCCTGTGTGGCCAGGCCAGCAGAGAAGGTAACAGCATGCTGCTCAGCAATACCTACGTCAAACGCACGATCTGGCATTGCCTTCATCATGATGTTAAGAGAGCAACCAGACGGCATGGCAGGCGTAACACCCATAACTTTAGAATTCTGTTCAGCAATCTCCACAATAGTATGGCCAAACACATCCTGGTACTTTGGGGGCTGAGGCGTATCGTGATGCTTTTTATAGATCTCGCCAGTTATCTTATCAAACAGACCTGGCGCGTGCCATTTGGTCTGATCTTTTTCGGCAAGGGCAAAGCCTTTGCCTTTGGTGGTAAGGCAGTGAAGAATCTTCGGACCCGGAATATGCTTCAGGTCCTCCATAACTGACACCAGGTGGTTTATATCGTGGCCATCTATAGGGCCAAAGTAGCGGAAGTTAAGGCCCTCGAAGAGGTTGCTTTGCTTCAGAATAGCCGCTTTTACGCCGCTTTCAATCTTAGAAACGATAGCACGGGCATCTGGGCCAAACTTACTGATCTTGCCCAAAATCTTCCATACCTCGTCGCGCATCTTGTTATAGGTGCGCGAGGTAGTGATATCGGTTAAATATTCTTTAAGCGCGCCTACGTTCGGGTCGATGCTCATGCAGTTGTCGTTGAGCACCACCAGCAGGTTAGCATTGGCCACACCGGCGTGGTTCAGAGCTTCAAAAGCCATACCGCCTGTCATGGCACCATCACCGATCACGGCAATGTGCTGGCGCTTATCTTCGCCTTTATACTTAGAGGCTACAGCCATACCCAACGCTGCCGAAATGGACGTGCTGGAGTGGCCTACGCCAAAGGTATCATACTCGCTTTCTTTTCTTTTCGGGAAACCAGAGATGCCGCCAAGCTTACGGTTAGTATGAAATACATCGCGACGGCCCGTCAGGATCTTATGTCCGTAGGCCTGATGCCCCACATCCCACACTAACTGGTCGTATGGCGTGTTAAACACATAGTGCAAAGCCGTAGTAAGCTCTACCACACCCAGGCTAGCACCAAAATGGCCGCCATGGATCGACACAACATCGATGATGTACTGCCTCAGCTCCTGTGTTACCTGCAGCAGTTGCTCCGGCTTCAGGTTCCGCAGGTCGGCAGGTGAGTTGATGGAGGAGAGCAGCTCTCCGGGTTTGATTACCATAGAATTAGCCTTATAGACCCCTAACAAAAAAAATGGGCTAAAGTTTAAAAAGCACTAACTGTACCTTTTCTTCCAAATCGTAAAGTTAGTAAATAAAAAAACACAAGTAGCCACTTAAAATGGGCAAACGCTTGTACGTTATATATACAAAAAAGTATATGTAGTCTAAGTATGAGCGAGAAAGCATGTTTGAGCACACAGGAAGCCGGGGCAGCCAAACATTTTGTTGTATACCTGTGCCAAGTTAAATAGTTGTGAACCATGGCTCACCTGTTTCAGTTGAAGCACTGAAGCGGCATACTCAATCCGCTGAAAATGTTTATTTTTGCCATCAGCGCAGCTACACGCGCCCATAAATGAGTTGATAAGGTGAGTTTCGAGATTAGATTACCGTTGTTCGAGGGTCCGTTTGACCTGTTGCTCTTCTTTATAGAGCGTGATGAGCTTGATATACACGACATTCCGATTTTTCAGATCACGAATGAGTTTGTGGGTTACTTACAGCAGCTGGAGCAACTGAACATAGAGGTAGCCAGTGATTTTATACTTACCGCTGCCACCTTAATGCGTATCAAGGCTAAAATGCTGCTGCCGCGTGTAGAGAAAGATGAAGAGGGCAACGAAATTGACCCGCGTGAGGAGCTGGTGCAGCACCTGCTGGAGTACAAGAGGTATAAAAGCGCGGTGCCGGATCTTTCGCTGATGGAAGACCAACGCCTGGCACAGGAGAGCCGTGGGAATATACAAGAGGAGCTGCAGCAGATCGCTAACGCCAACCACTTTGAGTATGAGCTGCAGGACCTGAGCCTCTACAAGATCATGCGTGTGTTCGAGAAAGTGATGGTGCGGTTCGAGGAAGAACAGAACAGACCGAAGCATACGGTAATTCAGTACCCATACACGATTGAGGAGCAGCGTGATGTTATTCTGAGAATGGTGCAGCAGCGCAACAGGGTGGCTTTCTCAAAACTGATAGAGGAGTTTCCAGATAAGATTGGTATGATCTTCAACTTCCTGGCAATTCTGGACATGCTGCAGCTAAACCAGATTGGTGTGGAAGTAGGCGAAGGCTTCAACGACTTTATCATCATCGAGGCAGAAGGCCAGGCTGCCCAGGTAACACAGTTGCTGATAGAGCAGTAATAATGGGCTGGTAGTACAGCCACCCGGCCAACATTTCGGCATTGTTCCCGAATTGTACGTAGCTTTGAGTCTGCCTCACCGCAGTAGAAAGTATAGGCAGACAAACGATGATCGCTTTAAATGGATCAGAATAAAAAAACAATACTTAAGAGCTTTAGCCCGGTAAAGGTGTTGATACCTGTACTGTTGGGACTCGGTGCCACTGCCTGGCTTTTTATAAAGGACGATAAGTTAAGCGAGCTGAAAGGTATAGCCGATGCCAATATCTGGTGGCTGGTAGCGGCGCTGGTAGTACTGGTAGTGCGGGACGCAGGCTATATGTACCGCATTCGCTCCCTTACCGATAAATTTTTGACCTGGCGAAACAGCCTGGATGTAATTATGCTCTGGGAGTTTGCCTCGGCCGTTACGCCATCGGTGGTGGGGGGTACTACAGTGGCAACCATCATCCTAAACAAAGAGGGTATACCACTTGGCAAATCGCTGGCTTATGTCATGCTGACGGCCGTGCTGGATAACATGTTCTTTATTGTGGCTGCGCCTATAGCCTTGCTTCTCTCCCAGGGGCAAGTGTTTCCTACCTTCAACCTCGACCCTTCGGATGTAGCCAAGCTGCAGTCTGCTTTCTACATCAGCTATGCCCTGATCGCGATCTATACTTTCATTATGATCTACGCGCTGTTTGTGCGCCCGCGTGCTTTCAAATGGCTGTTGCTAAAGCTTACAGCGATACGATTTTTACGCAAATGGCGCGTTAACGCATTTCAGCATGGTAATGAGATCATCTGGGCATCGGAGCAGCTTAAGGGGAAGGACTTTAACTACTGGGCACGTGCTATTTTATCTACTGTGTTTGTGTGGAGCGCCCGTTACTTCCTGCTCAACTGCCTGATTGCTGCGTTTGTAGATGTAAGCTTCAGTGAGCACCTGTTGATCATCTCCCGCAACCTTATCTTCTGGATCGTGATGCTGATTGCTATTACACCAGGGGGAGCAGGTATTGTGGAGATGGCCTTCCCAAGCTTCTTTGGACTGTTTCTGGGCACCTTTAGTAGCGTGGTAGTTGTGCTGTACCGCCTGATTACGTATTACCCATACCTGATTCTAGGTTCCATCTTCTTACCGAAGTGGGTGGCCAAGGTGTTTGGGCATCAGCCGAGGGAGAGTGAAGTGAACGTATAAAGACAACTTAACTTTGAAGTATAATATAAACAGAGAAGCCGCTCCTGACTAGGGCGGCTTCTCTGTTTATATTATCTTGATGTTAGATCTTATAAGCCTGGCGTGCCAACAGTTTCCACTGGCCTTGCTGCTTTTGCCACACAAGCATTACGCCTAATTTTACGGTGCCGGGCTTGCCGCTGTCGTTTGTTTCGGCAGACAGTTTATGGCGTACAATGGCGGTATTGCCTACTACCTTTACTGTCTGGTCGGTCAGGTCCATGGTTACAAAGTCGGACTTGCCACTAGTAAGGGATGAAACAAAACTAGCTTTATCCTCTATATTGCCGCTGGAGTGGCCGTAGCTTAAGTCTTTTGCCGCTATTGCTTCTAATGCCTTCTTATTGGCATCTACCATGGCTTTTTTAAGTTTATCTACAGCTGCGGCTACCTCAGTTTCAGCCTTTGTTTGAGCATTGGCTGCTATAGTTAGCGTAAGCAAAAGGGTAAGGAGGAGAAAAGTCCTTTTCATGTAGTAAGAGGTTTATATTGAAAAGTATAAGCAAGTATTTCAACTTAATACAAAAACCTTCCGGAGGTTTAATGCTTTACCAAATATAACCATTATTCCATAAATGTAAGGTTAGCTGGCAGGTATAACAGATGATATAATGAAGGTAACAATAATTGGCGGAGGTATTGGTGGCCTGTGTGCGGCCATAGCTTTGCAGCAGATTGGCGTAGAGGTAAAGGTGTATGAGGCGGCTCCTGAGCTAAGGCCGCTAGGTGCCGGTGTGGGCTTGGCTGCCAATGCCATGCAGGGCTTGCAGCGCCTAGGCGTAGAGGACGAAGTAGTAGCACGAGGCAAACAGCTTACAGCACTGGTCATTTTCGATGAGCATGGCAACATCATTAGCAAGATGGACACCCGCCCACTTAGCAGGAAGTATGGCATCAACAACTTTGTGATCCACCGAGCCGACCTGCATGAGGTACTGCAGCAGCACCTGCAGCCTGGTACACTGGTACTAGGCAATCGTAGTGCAGGCGTTAAGCAGCAGGGTGAGCAGGTGCAGGTTAGCTTTACTGATGGCACAAAGACTACTGCAGACCTTCTTATTGCTGCCGATGGTATAAACTCAGCCATACGGCAGCAACTGCTGCCCCAAAGCCAGCCACGCTATGCCGGTTATACTTGCTGGCGCGGCGTCGTTGAGAATCCGGGGGTAGAGATAAACAGCATGATCTCTGCCGAAACCTGGGCGCCACAAGGACGGGTAGGCATTGCTCCTCTAAAAGATGGTAAAATCTACTGGTACGCCTGCATTAACGCTCCTCAAAACGATGACCGGATGCGTCGAATGTCGCCTGCTGATTTAGCAGCACACTTTGCCGGTTTGCCTCCTGCTGTTCCAGCTGTACTTAGAGCTACCTCTTCTGAACAGCTGATCTGGAATGATATAGCTGACCTGAAGCCTTTGAAAAAATTTGCCTACGGACGGGTGCTCCTGCTGGGCGATGCAGCACATGCTACCTCACCTAACATGGGGCAAGGTGCCTGCCAGGCCGTAGAAGATGCCGTAGTGCTGAGGCAGTGCCTGCAGCGGGAAAAGAATCTTACGGCAGCGCTGGCTAGGTATGAGAAACTACGGTTAGCCAGAACAGCCAAGGTTATCCGCCTGTCTCGGTTGCTGGGTTCTGTATCGCAGTGGCAAAACCCTGTGCTGCGTAGCATCCGGAAGATGACTTTTAAGCTAATGCCTGATGCTATTACACGAAGCCAAATGGAGTGGCTTTATAAGGTTGATTTTTAGCAGATACTGTACAGCTGCTTTAGGTTAACAGCTCGCTATATAAAGTACTTGTAGCCATCAGGCTTATGAGGAAAGAAAATTTATATGTAGTTTCAACAAATCATTAAGCTTACTCTTTACTGAAACATGAGACTAACACTGAAAAATATACTACCCTTCTCGTTTGCCTTGTTGTTATTCGGATGTTCTGGTTCTAATACCTCTCTAAACGAGAAGTTAAGAGCCGCTGTAACTGAAGGTGAGGTAGGGGCACAAGGGTACAAAACTATACAGATGGCTGATCTCACGGACTTTGAGTGGGATGTGATGTACTACTTCCAGCCAAATGAAGACGAAAAGGCCATCAGCGATGTGCTTGGCTTTAAGTGGGAGGGAGCTGAGGTTCCTGAAAATCACCGTCGCCTGCTGTTTGTAAAGGAGCAGGAGGTAGTGTCGTACGTAGACTACTATTACAAGGACTTTCCGCTATTTGTGTATGGCTGCGAAGGCGATAAGTGGATATACCCTAAGAGCCGCACCAACTTCGCCAGCTTTAAGTACTGCAGCGGAGAAAAGGAGATTTACACATTTATCCCGGTACAGTGTGTGGAAAACATAAGGATGCTGATGGATAATAAGTGTCCTGAAGGAGGCCCTGCCACTGCACTGGCTGAGTAGTTAGAAGATACATTTTAGCCAGATATCCGGCTGTTTAAGTTTGCCCTTCACATTTCTTACAAGTCTCAGACTATGCCTGTGCACTCCGATAACACCACAACAGCCTCGGCAACTGGCAAACCTAACTTCAAAGAGGCTTTCTTCTTTTGGCTGAAGCTGGGCTTCATAAGCTTTGGTGGGCCCGCTGGGCAAATCGGTATAATGCACGAGTTCATAGTAGAGCAGAAAAAGTGGGTTTCAGACTCCAGGCTTTTACATGCGCTGAATTACTGTATGTTGCTTCCGGGGCCTGAGGCACAGCAACTGGCAACTTATATAGGATGGCTGCTGCACGGGGTGCGAGGAGGATTGACGGCAGGCATCTTGTTTGTGCTGCCTTCTGTATTTATCCTGCTCGGGTTAAGCCTTATTTATGTTACCTACGGAAGCATACCTTGGGTGGCAGCACTATTTTATGGGCTAAAGCCTGCTGTAGTGGCTATTGTAGCACTGGCGCTTATCAAGATCAGCAAAAAGGCCCTGGTAAGTTGGTTGCACTACGTGCTGGCCCTACTAAGCTTTGTCCTTATCTTTTTCCTGGACGTGCCATTTCCGCTCATCATTTTGGGAGCAATTGTGGTGGCTGTCTTTATGCTGAAAGTATTCCCGGCCACCTTGAAGCGGCGTGGTGGTGAAGAGCAGAAGGTAACTGATGAGTCAGGCTATTACATCAGTGCAGAGACAGTACTGCCTGATACCGTTTTCAGCTGGAAAAGGGTTAGTAAACAGTTAGCTGTCGCTGCCTTGCTTTGGATAGCTCCCTTCCTTGTGTTTTACCTCCTGTTGCAGGATAGCAGCTTCTGGAACAACCTTTCCCTGTTTTTTACCAAAGCTGCTTTTGTAACCTTTGGCGGTGCCTATGCCGTGTTGCCCTATGTGGCTCAGGTAGCAGTAGAAAAGCTTAACTGGCTCAGCAATCATCAGATGATCGACGGCTTGGCTCTGGGCGAAACCACGCCTGGCCCTCTCATTATGGTGCTGGCCTTTGTGGGGTTCATGGCAGGGTATAATCACTTTGCCGGCTCTCTGTTGATGGGTACAATAGGACTGGCGGTTACAACCTACTATACCTTTTTGCCCTGCTTCCTGTTCATACTGGTAGGCGCTCCGATCGTGGAAAAGACTCAGAGTAACACTAGCATCAAAGCTATTTTAAGTATAGTGACTGCTGCTGTTGTGGGCGTTATATTGAACCTGACGGTATATTTTGGGCAGGCGGTAGTGATAAGGGAAGGTAGTGGGGGGATGGCCGTAGACTATTTCAGCTTCGGCTGGATTATTGTGTCTCTGGTTGCCATGTACCGGTTCAAAGTAGGTATGATTCCGTGGATAGTCGTTAGTGCACTGGCGGGTTTAGGCATGTATCTGATCGGCTATCAAGTATAAGTTGCAAGCCTAACGCAGCGTAACTTGCCAGATGTTAGGTTATTATTGTAGTAAGTTAATGTTTAAAATTGGTTTCTGTACTACAAAGTTGGGCAGACGTTGTTTGCATGGCGTACTGTCAGCCGCCAACCGGCATCTTTTTTATCCAGATGTTTGTATACCTGCGTTGTATCCTTTTTTCTGCATTGGGTGCGCCCTGCGCGGGGACAACAATTTCGTTGCCCATAACCACAACCATATCATTAAAAAACAGGAATGCTTCCGGAGATCGCTCAAAAGACGTGTAGCGGATTACCCCCTGCTTTATCAGATCAAGTAACTCTTTCTTTTCTTTCACGATTTGGTTTATAGGATGATTAACTGTAACATCATCATCCATCAAACTATCTAAAGCCAAGGCATCACCTTTATATATCGCCATAGCATGTGCAAGATCCAGTTTCTTGATTTCCGCCTGCAGCGCAGGGTTTTGATCGACCTGTTGTGCAAGTACTGAATTAATGACCAGGAGCGCTGATATTAAAAGAATTGAATGTCTCGTAACTTATTCGTTTTAAGTTTTTACATCATTTTTAGCTGTACGAGCAACTTCCTTTCTAAGTAGAGCTCAGAATCAAAGATTGCGACTAACTCCTGCTTTCTGCATTGTAGTGGGGTAGATTAACCTTTCAATCAACTGTTCGGACTTCCTAGAGCAAAACGAGCCGGCTGCGGATTCATAAATCCACGGATTAGCATAAATAAAAAATGGGGACTTCTTTGTCCCCATTAGTTTGCTTCCGGACTAGGACATCCGGAAGATTCATTATTTATACTTAGCGGTTATACCAGCTCTTTCTCCACAAGGTACTCTGCAATCTGAACAGCGTTGGTAGCGGCACCTTTGCGCAGGTTATCGGCTACAATCCACATGTTCAGGGTGCGAGGCTGTGTTTCGTCCAGGCGGATACGGCCAACAAATACTTCATCTTTGCCATGTGCATCTTTCGGCATTGGGTACTGTAGGTTCTTTACATCATCTACAATCACCACACCTTCTGTTTCATCAAGTATGCGGTATACTTCGTCTAGTGTAAAATCTTTCTCAAACTCCACGTTCACCGACTCAGAGTGACCTCCCATAACCGGTATACGCACTGCTGTAGCCGTAACACGAATGGAGTCATCGCCCATGATCTTCTTCGTCTCCAGGATCATCTTCATCTCTTCCTTGGTATAACCGTTGTCCTGGAACACGTCGATGTGCGGCAGTACGTTCAGGTCGATTGGGTAAGGGTAAGCTTTGTCACCGTCTTTGCCGGAACGCTCGTTCATCAGCTGCTCTACTGCCTTTACACCTGTACCTGTTACTGATTGGTAAGTGCTAACAACAATACGCTTCGCCTTCAGCTCCTCGTGCAGCTTGTTCAGCGCCACTACCATCTGGATGGTTGAGCAGTTAGGGTTAGCGATGATTTTATCTTCTTTAGTCAGTTCTTTTGCATTGATCTCTGGCACCACCAGTTTTTTGCTTGGGTCCATGCGCCAGGCCGAAGAGTTATCTACTACCACAGTGCCTACTTCGGCAAACTTAGGGGCCCACTCGGTAGAAGTGCTGCCACCAGCAGAGAAAATGGCAATTTGCGGGGCAGCCGCAATCGCGTCCTGCATCCCGATAACCTTTATCTGTTTACCCTTAAACTCCATCTGTTTACCAACAGACCTCTCAGAAGCAACTAACAATAACTCTGTTACCGGGAAGTCACGCTCCGCCAGTACTTTCAAAATTTCGCCGCCAACCAGACCGGTAGCGCCTACTACTGCTACTTTCATTTAGGGTGTATGTTTAAATTGTTTAATGGCTTATTGCTGAATCAGGGTTTGGGATAAACTTTCCATATCTGAACGCTTCCTCAAAGTAAACGCCTCAACTGTCTAATACCAAACTTTTTAACTTTCTAACTAACGCCCACGGCTCCCGTAATAGTTCTAAAAATACAAGAGCAGTTGCGTTATGGCAGATCCGCAGCGTGCGAAACTCCTGCCAAGTCTCTCTTCGCTCGGGTGCTCCGGCAGGCTTAGGTGTTCTTTTTACCTTTTGCCTTAAAACCGCCGACTCAATTTTTCAAGCAGCTGCAATTTCGTAAGTTTTCATCAGAATTTCTGCGCATGAAACAAACTTTACCACAAACCTTTGCCAAAAAAGTAAAATCGGTAAATCCTTGTGTCCTCTTTCCCATACTTAGCCACACATTTATACCTCCAGAAATAAAAAAGAGTACAGGCCGTATCCCTTTAGCGTAATGCTCTTTTCCCTTGTACTTTTGATGCTGCTCCCCTTAGTATCTACTGCGCAGCTATAGGAAGACTTCTCCGACGGCAACTTTACCCAAAACCCCGCCTGGTCCGGAAACACGGATAGCTTTACCATAAACCCGCAGAACCAGCTGCAAAGCAATGGGCCCGCCGTAACAGGCACTATACTTCAGCTTACCACACCCTCACGAGCGGCTGTAGGTACCACTTGGGAATTCTGGGCGAATCTGCGCTTAGCAACTTATTCCAGTAACTACGCCGACATCTTCCTTATTTCCGATTCCGAAGACCTGAGGAGTGCCAGCACCAGCGGCTATTTTGTGCGCATTGGCGGCACCCCAGACGAGGTAAGCCTCTTCCGAAAAGATGCAGGTATAACTGCCGTCAACATCATCAACGGACAAGACAAAACTGTAGCCACCAGTAATAATGTGGTGCGCGTGTGGGTAACTAGAAGCATCACCCATGAGTGGGAGCTAAGTATAGACATAAGCGGGACTGGCGAAAATTATGTAAGCCAAGGCACTGCCACCGACGCCACCTATAAACGCTCTTCATACTTCGGTAATTTGCTCTGCTATAGCGCTGCCAACAGCCAAAAGTTCTACTTCGACGACTACAACCGTTTTTGCCACACCTGGTTACAAAAACTCGCAATCGCAGGAGGGAATAGAGGCGGCACGGCAGGTATTTGATGTCTTCCCAAAAGTATTCTCGCCGGATGGAGACGGGTATGAGGACTATACTACCATCAACTATCACTCCGACAAAACTGGCTTAGTCGTTAACATAACCATTTATGATCCACAGGGTCGCGGAATATGAAAGTTGGCACGCGACGAGCTTTTGGCTGCCGAAGGCTTTTTTCAGTGGGATAGCCTGCGGGAGGATGGCCAAAAGCTAACATTGGCTATTACCTGTTCTACATCGAGCTTTTCGGGCTAAATGGGGAGAAGAGTGAGTTTAACGAGAAAATGGTTGTGGGAGGGAGATTCTGAGTTGTACTATCTGCTAAATTTATTGGAGTAGCAGCTAATAATGTTAGCAACTTTGTGGATAAGCCATCTTATCCACATCTGTACCTGAATTATACACCCGATCAATGCTTGCTGAATTTTTTAGCAAACGTATGAAAATAAAAATCCCCACACTGTCTAGGTGCGGGGATTTGATATTAATCGTCTAGAATTGCTTTATCCAAGGTATTACAGACTGCAGCATTGGTTCGAAAGCTGAGCCATGGCCTTCGCCTTCTATCGTGAAGAACTCTAGCTGTTTTGCTCCTTTCTGCATAAACCTATCATAAGTCTGTTTGGAGTTACTGTATGGTACAACATTATCGGTGGTGCCATGGTAGAGGCGGGTTGGGCTCTGTGGTACCCAATCGTAGAAACTGTTGTCCAGCAACGCTTTTTTTAGCGGCAGTTCCTTCTGCTCATTCTGAAGGTCAGCATAAAAAGTCGGGCTGAAGAGCTTTTTAGGGTCAGTGGTTAGCTCTCTGTTGATAGCGCTTCCACTCTTGCTGCCGTCGAACAAGGATGGCATTTTAGTAGCGTACGGCTCCTGGAAGAACTCTGTCATAGGGCGGTTCCACTGGTAGCTGTTGTTATAGGACTGCAGTACATAAGCCAGGTAAGCAGGGTAGGAGTAAGGCGCTCCCGACTTTACATGGCCCAGCATATCCATCAGGTCGTAGCCACCTGCGCCGGCTGCAGAGGCTGTTACCCTCAGGCCATGCTCCGGATTAGTCTCAATCTCTTTTTGCGCAGAAAGCGTTACGTAACCACCCTCCGAGTATCCAACCAGGAAGAGCTTATCATTTACAGTAAGGTCGATCTCTTTGTACAGTGTCTTAGCTGCTTTGATCATGTCTACCACTGCCAGAGCAGAGTACTTCTGGTTGTAGTATGGGTGCAGGATATCCTTAGACTCACCAAAGCCGATGTAGTCCGGAATCAGCATTACGTAACCGGCAGAGGCAAACAGTTCAAAACCTGAAATGCCTTCGAAGTTGGAAGGAGCATCGCGATGGGCAAAGTTTGTTCCGTGCTGGGCACTGATAACAGGGGCTGGTGTGGTCATATTCTGTGGCACGCAAACCAGGCCGGATGCTTTGATCTCACGGTTCAGGTAAGTGGTAGTATAAACCATCTTGTAAATCGACACGCCATACTTTATGTCACTGCTATAGGTGCCGAAGCTTTTAGAAGAAACTAACTGCTGCAGCATTTCCTTCGGCACGCTTAACAGTAGCTCAGAGGATACATAAAAGTCTTTCTCCTTGGGAGGTGCTACGGTTGGAGTATCTTCAACAGGGGCGTCTGCAACAGAGGGTGCAGCGGCTGTAGCTTCTTTATCGCAGGAAGTATGGCTCAGCAAAGTGCCGAGTAGTAAAATATAAACAACTAATTTCTTAATCACGGGTGATTTCCTTTTGATGTGCAAGCGCACAACAGTATTTAGGTCTCAGAAGTGCCATAAGGCTTGGTAAAAATCAATCGCAAAATTCTTGTAGTGTGTGCTTTGGATAATGTGCCTGTGCCGTATCTTGCGCCGCTTTTGCCGGCATGTGGAGTGTCGGCCTTACTACATTAGATTACCGTGGAAGAAATTATTTGCCTGTGCCTGTTTGCCTTTATGGCGGGCTTTATAGATTCAGTGGTGGGAGGAGGCGGATTGATACAGGTTCCGGCCCTACTTATCTTTTTACCGGGTGTTCCGTTGCCCACGGTGTTTGGTACAGGCAAGTTTGCTGGTATAGCGGGCACCACTGCTGCTATGGTTAAGTATGTGCGCAGTGTTAAGATCAACTACCTGGCTATACTTCCGGCAGCACTAGCAGCATTTGTGTGCTCGTTTCTGGGAGCGCGTGCTCTTAGCCACCTCGACGCCAGCTTGTTAAAGCCGCTTATGCTGGTGCTGTTGGTTTTAGTGGCGGTTTATACTTTCATCAGAAAAGATTTTGGTTCTCTGCATGCGCCAAAGCTTACGGAGTCCAAAGAGCGCTTCTACGGCTTGTTGATTGGTGCAGCCATAGGTTTCTACGATGGGTTCTTCGGACCTGGAACAGGCAGCTTCCTCATTTTTATCTTTATAGGCATATTCGGGTTTAACTTCTTGGCAGCATCGGCAGCCTCTAAAGTGGTGAATGTGGCAACTAACCTGTCGGCCTTGCTATACTTTGCTTGGAACGGGCATGTGCTTTACGAGGTGGCTGTGCCAATGGCGGTGTGCAGTATACTGGGCTCTCAGTTGGGTACGCGTACGGCGCTGAAGCGTGGTGTTGGCTTTGTGCGGGTGCTGTTCCTGGTAGTGGTAACGGGCATTATCCTCAAGTTTGCCTACGATACCTATGGCACTGGAGGCAGCGATCTTGCCAAAGCTGCCTCCTCGGTGCAGCAGTTGTTCGGCAGAAAAGGGTGAGTTGATCGAAGGACCAAATAAATCAGACGCCATCTCCTAAAGTATAGGTATGGCGCCTGATCTCTTTTGCAGCTTTTGAATTAATTCTGAGGAAGCTTTCCTTCTGCCTGCATTTTCTGAATAACACGCGTGGCAACTTCCTGCCCGTACTGCTGCCCCTTCAACATTGATTCTTGCATGATGACGGGCATTTTATCTAAAAGCTTCTGACCCAGTGGTGTGCTGTATAAAGCGATCAGATCTTTTATCTCCTGGTGTGTGAAGTGCTTATCATAGATTGGCACTGTCAGGTTTACAAGGCTTTCAACTGTAAAGTTTTTTTCGTACTCATCCCAAAATTCAGCGGGAACAGATGTGTTTGTTCTGCGTGCAGACTCCATACTGGTTTTAATGGCCTGCATACCTAATTCGCCCGCCTTTGTTAAACGGAGTAACTCTCTGATGTCTTTGGTTTTTGCGTTATCCTGCGCAAAACCGGATGTGCATGCTATGAGCAGCACAAATAGTAAAGTGTAAAGTTTTTTCATTGATGTTAAAGTATAGAAAATAAAGAAATGCAATAAAAGGCTGTAGGTTGCCAGTAGAGGGTTACGCTTTGTAAGGGAGCTTCAAGAGGTGGTGGTTGTTTTCATGTATGATTAGTGTATGGGTGCGTTTGGGGTAAATATAAGTATATAGCTATGTAAGATATAGATCAAGTTGTAAAGCTTATGTTATAACGTAGTTGATGCGGTTGCTAGACTCTATGCCGATGGACAAAAAATAAGCACCTGCACTCTCGGTTTCCAGTTGCCGAAAGTGTAGGTGCTATTACTATCCACTAAATGTTTAGTTTACCTCTATACTTCCTGCGGACCAGTAAAGGAAAGTTCTAGCCTTGGCATACTTTGTTCTGAGGTTAAACAGCTTCACCTGTGCCTCCATTAGTTTCATCTCGCGGGAGTTTACCAGGAACAAAGAGCTCTCACCATTCTGGAAACGGACAACCTCTCCATTACGAAGTATGGTGGCGTTCTCTACCATCTGCTGCTGTAGCCTTATTTGTTCCTCCAGGGCTAGCCACTCATTGTAAGCAGCCAAAATGCCGTTTTCCACCTCCCGTGCTACTTGCGTGAGTTCAAGGCTGTTGGCTTGTTGCTTCACCTTGGTAAGCTGAAGTTTGCCGCGTTCCTGCCTTAAAAAGAGTGGTAAGCTGAAGCTGAGACCTAACTTATAGTTTTCTCCCATAAACTTCCGGTCTACGGCCTCTGGATTCATGTAAAAGTCTTTCTGCAGCAGGTTGTATTCGGCATTTAGCTTTGGTTTTAGCTTATCCGCGGCAAAGCGCTGCTCAATGCGTAGCTGCTCACCTTTCAGGCTTATCTTGCGCAGGTCTGGGTGGTTTGCTTTGGCTGTTTCTAATAGCTGCTGCAGCTCCTCCTGTGGTAACGATACTATTTCGCTGCCTGCGAGGGCGGGTATAGTATGCTCCTGAAGCTCTAGCGGGGTTTGGTTCTCAGCCCACAAGTGTGTGGCTACCATCAGGCGAGCATTATTGTAACCTACCTGTGCCTCCTGTAGCAATACTTGCCGTGTTTGTACTTCTGTTAAGGCCTCTACTGTATCAATGGCTGCTAAGTCGCCCTCCTGTACTCGTGAACGTACAGCTTTCAACCTGAAATCAGCCAGCTCCACCGATTCCTGGTACAGCTGTACCTGTCGGTAGTACAGCAGCCAGTCCCAATAGTCTTTGGTAGCCTGCAACAGTAATTTGTTGATAAGCTTCACTCTGTCTGCCTCGGCAATATCCTGCATCAGGCGTGCTTGCCGGATAGTGGCACGGCGTTCATCTATGAATAGGCCTTGCCCCAGTGGCACGGAAATGCCCACCGAGCTTAATCCTTCGGAGGGAGTGTAATCTTCAGGGTTCAGGTAGGAGCCTTGGTTCTTGTCAAAGCCAGCTTTTAGCTCTGGTCCAAACCACAAGGGTACAAGTAAGGTATTGCTCCATATATTATAGTACTCCTTGCCGCCAAACTCCTTGCGGTATACCTTGCTGGAGATGACAGGATCGAGGGTGCCTCGGGCAATTCGTAGTTCCTGTTTGGCCTGCTCCGACAACAAAGCCGCCTGTGAGGCTATGGGGTGGTGCTGCAGAATAATGCGGTGGAACTCCTGCAGCGTAAGCACCTCAACTGAGTCCTGCCCCTGCGCTTTAGTATGATGTAAGGCAGGTGCGGAAAAAGCTAAGAAAACAAGAAGTAATCTTATGTAAATTGTAATGCGCATGCTTTAGGCTATTCCTTTTTAGAGGTTCCTCCTTTACTGCCGGCGTCTGCTGCAGAGGTGGTTTCGTTAGTATAATCTGGCGGGAAGTTGTTTAGCTGACGCCATAGCTCATACCAGATAGGCACTGTATTCAGCATTGCCCAGCCGTACACGCCGGAGCCAACACGCAGGGCATCCGGCCATGGCTCTTCCTCTGGGTCCGGCACTACCAGCATGCGGTACTTACCGTTTGTGCCGGTATTATCAATTACAGCAACCCTACCGGCAAATGTACCGAAGCTGGCACCAGGCCATCCGGAGAATACCAGCGTAGGCCAACCTTCAAACTGCAGGCGCACATCATCGCCCGGTTTTATAAGCGGCAAGTCGAGGGCATCCACATACAGTTCGGCTGCCAGGTCAGGATCGCGTGGCATAACGGTGGCTAGCGGTTCCCCTTCTTTTATTGTTTCGCCGATACCTGCTTTCAGTGTCCTCACGAGGTAGCCATCCTGCGGAGCCACAATCTGGTAGTACTGGTTCCTGACTTGTGTGCTGCTAAGCTCACTCTGAAGCTTTGCTACCTCTGCTTCTGTGGCATAGATGTAGGAGCGCGTGGAGCTAAGTTCCGCTTCTGCCTTGGCAATTTTATCGCCATACTCTGCCCGCAGGGAGTTCAGTTCTGTGCGGGCATTCTGTAGCTCAGCCTGTGTAGACTCATACTTGTTTATGAGTGAAACAAGCTTGGCCTGTGCCTCCTGAAGCTGCATGCGGCGCTGCTCCAGCTCTGTAAGCGATTTAAGCCCCTGCTTGTACAGGTTCTCCTGGCGCTGAAACTGCGACTCAGCAATAGCCAGCTCTGTACGCTGTGCCACCACATCCATGCTATCGCTCTGCAGCTTTAGTCGGGTCTGTTCTACCTTGTTGCGAGCTTTTTGCAGGCTGAAAGTCAGACCCTCGCGCAGAGCCTGTATCTGCTCTTGCATGGAGGCAGCTTTGGCTCGATTGGCCTCAACAGAATTTTGCTTAGCCTCTACCTGGTCAGCCAGGCGGGCTAACAGGTAGGGGTCCATGTACTTCTCCTTTATCTCGGAGAGGCTGGCAATTGTATCGCCTTTCTTCACAGAAGCGCCTTCCATTACGTGCCACTGCTCAATACGGCCTGCAATGGTCGCCTCCACTGTTTGTGGCCTGTCTGCCGGGGTAAGTGCCGTAAGTGTTCCTTGCGAGCGGATGTTCTGCGTCCAGGGCAGGAACAAAGAAAGAAGTATGATCAGGAAAATTCCGCTAATCCAATAGGCAAGCGTACGGCCAAGGCGCGGAGTTTGCACCTCCGACATTACCTCCAACTCTGCATGATCCGTAGTGTTGTCTATTACTTTTAATTTAGTAGCCATAGTTTAGCTAATTACATCTGTTAACTCCTGCAGAACACCAAGTTCCTTTATCTGCTCATAATTGCCGCTGGCTACCAGGTGCCCGTCCTGCAGCAGAAGGGTGCGGTCGCAAAGCCGCATCACATCCTTATCATTCGACACAATAATCATCGTCCAGTCGAATTCCGGAGCGGTAAGCAGGCGCAGGAACTCCAGTCTATCCTTTTTCGCCATACCCGCCCAATAGTTGTCTATAATCAGGAGCTTCGGGCGTTGCACTAAACTTCTGGCCATTACTACTTTGCGGGCAACGCTGCCTGGTAGTCGCCTGCTGCCGCCGGTAAGGTAGGTATATAGGCCGTCTTGTAATGTGCCCACGAAGTCCGACAGCTCGGTAAGCTCAATAGCCCACAGGATGTCTTTCATCGGGAGATCGCGCCCAAGGGTAATATTCTCCAGTAATGTACCATCAAAGACCTGCTCTGCAGAAATGTTATCGCCGATAAGGCTGCGCAAGTTGCCTTTGTGCAGGTCGTGCATGGATACGCCATTAAAGCTCAGGCTACCTTTGTAAGATGGAAGAAGGCCAAGTAGTATGCTGATCAGGGTGCTCTTGCCGGAGCTGTTAAAGCCAGCCAGGCAGACGCGCTCCGATGGCTTTATGTTGAAGCTAACATTTTCCAGAGCGATTTTCTTGGAGTCCGGGAAGTGGTAGCTCAGGTTTTTTGCTTGTAAGCTCAGACCTCCATCTAGTGCTACCTCCTCCAGCTTAATACCTTTTACCTCCTCAATTGGCAAGTCAGTTACCTGACCAATCTTATCTAAGCTTGTCAGTACATCATACACCGAATCCAGCTTGATAATGATCTTCTCAACGGCAGTCATGATAAGGATGATGATGATTTCGGAGGCAACAAACTGACCGATGTTGATCTCCCGCTGCACCACCAGAATACAGCCTAGCACCAGCAGACCGCCTGTGATAAAAGTTTTGAAGCCCACAAAGCTGTAGTACTGCGTCATCAGAACCTTAAAATGCTTCCTGCGGACATCCAGATACTTCTTAACATAATTGTTAGTGCGGTCCATAGGTAGATTGGTATGACCAACCAGCTTAAAGGTGCTCAGGGAGCGGGCCATTTCTTCCAGCCATGCCACCAGCTTATACTTATATTTCGACTCCTTTATACTTGTATCAATGCCCTTGTCGGCTGTAACCCAAATGATCAGGTACAGGGCTATAAGCAGGAAAAAACCGAAGAAGATAAAGTATGGGTGGTAGAAGGAAAGCAGGATCAGACCAAAAATGATCTGTATAAGCGCAGTCGAAAAATCGACTAATATTTTGGCCAATCCTTTTTGCAGGCTCACTACATCAAAAAAGCGGTTCATCAGCTCTGGCGGGTTGTGCTTGTGCAGGGCCTCAGGCTGAAAGCGAGGAATACGGTAGGCAAACTCGGAGGCGGTGCGCGCAAACAGGCGCTGCTGTATAAACTCCACCAGCCACAGCTGCATTACCTGCAGGCCACCTACAATCAGCAGGGCTAGCACAATCAGGCTAATCAACACTACCACCGATGTTGTTACCTGCCCACTGGACA
This sequence comes from Pontibacter korlensis, assembly GCF_000973725.1. NCBI lineage: Bacteria > Pseudomonadati > Bacteroidota > Cytophagia > Cytophagales > Hymenobacteraceae > Pontibacter > Pontibacter korlensis. The sequence continues at coordinate 1,870,484 of NZ_CP009621.1, forward strand.
CAAAGCCAATGATACTCTGGATGCCGAGCGGCAGCATAAGGCTGATAAGACCTGCTGCGACAGCATACACATACATGTACATAATCTCCCGGCGCTCTATCGACAACAGGTTTAAGAAGCGCTGTCCCGGTGTTAATTTATTTCCTTTTGTAGGGGAACCCATCTATTCTGGATTTTCGGTTAATTAAAATTCTACGGCTGCTACTTATCTACTGCAGCAAAAACTATCTGCTTTAAAAAAGCTACAGTCTCTGAATACTGCTCTGAACGGACATCGGTTAGCGACGGCAGGTGCTGCGCAAAGTATAGCTGTTGGTGTGCCGCCTCCAGCATTGTGCTCATAAGCGCATGCGGATAACGGTAGTCGGCGTTTATCTCCAGCACGATCAGAGCCAGGTGGTGGCACAAGCGCTTATACTCCAGAAAGAAGCCTGCCTTATTCTCGGTGTCCACCTCCTTGGTATAATATACTTTGGGTGACTCGGCAATGACCACGCGGTGCAGCTGGCGCTCGTCAATATGGGCCACGGCCGGGTCGTCTTCCTCTCCGGCTTTTGTTATAACCTCTATGGCACGGCTTAAACGCTCCCGTGCGTCGTTAATGTTCTGCGTACGGAACGTAACAGTATAATGTAACCACGCCCAGTACCACGACACCAGGTAAACCAGCAGCTTGTGTTTGTTTTCGAAATAACGATACACAGAGGCCTCTGTAGAACCTATTTCGGTTGCTAGCTTCTTGAACGTGAAGTCCTCAAAACCGAGCTCGTTTATCAGCCTAATGCTTTCTGCAATTATTTTTCTGCCCAGTTCAGTTCCTTCTGGCTCTCGCAGATACGACTGATGCTTCAGACTAATATGTATGCTTGTGGCCATAGCTATATCCTTGTTAGTAGCTCACACAGCACTTACATAGTGCTGTTCGTAATACAAAGTTATGTAAGCTTTTGTTTGTAATAGTATTACTATCAAAAAAGTTTGTTAAGCTATTGTTATTTTTTTGAGAAACCTCTTTATGGTCCTGAAAAAGCGGCAGGCAAGGCTAGGAATCCGAAGCATGAAAAGCGCTAGGTAAAAATGAGTAGATTGAAATAAACTGTTCATTTAGAGGGGTATGCAGGATGAAGAATTGGTCGAAAACGTATAATGCTATAGCACTTAAAGTTGCTGTGCTTCAAATGTTTCTTCATCACTAATTCTTTTCATACCATGACAGCCATAGACGAAATAGCTCCTGACCTTTACCGCATCAGTATATATGTGCCTGAGTTTGACATGCAGTTCAATCACTTTCTGGTGAAAGACGATGAGCCGCTGCTTTACCATACCGGTATGAGAAGTATGTTTCCGCTGGTTAAAGAGGCTGTAGCTAAGATTCTTCCTCCTGATCAGCTACGCTGGATCGGGTTTAGCCACTTTGAGGTGGACGAGTGCGGCTCGCTGAATGAGTGGCTAAGTGTAGCTCCAAACGCACAGGCAGTTTGCAGTGAGGTGGGTGCTGTGGTAAATATGAGCGACTTTGCCCTAAGGCCAGCCAAAGGTATGACACGAGCCGATGTGCTGGAGACCGGAAAGTACAGCTACCGCTTTATTCCCACACCGCACCTGCCACATGGTTGGGATGCCGGTGTTATGTTTGAAGAAAAGAACAAGACGCTGCTGTGCTCAGACCTGTTCCATCACAATGGTAACCAGGCAGCCGTAACAGAGGCAGACATACTGGAGAAGGTGCGCTTAACGCTGCGCTTTATACAGCAGACTCCTCTTAACAACTATATGCCTTACACAGGCAAAACTGCAGGTATGTTGAAAGAACTGGCAGACTTAGGTCCAAAAACTTTAGCTACCATGCACGGCTCAGCCTATAACGGTAACTGTGTGCAAGCGCTGCTGGATCTGAATGCAATCATGAAAGAGGAGCAGGATGAGGAATAGAGAGGCTTTGTTGGTTAAAGGGCTACTCCAGATGCCTTAGGCTTAGCGTAAAAGAGGCGGGATAGAGCCAATGCCGGAAAGAAGCGTTACCTTTGCACGCTGGTTATACCGTACGTATAGGCAGTAACAGATTAAACCTGCATTACCATGAAGTTTGAAGATTACCGCATATCTGACGAAATAAAGAAGAGCCTTAGCAAGCTGGGCTTTAAAAAGCCAACTGATATCCAGTTCAAAGCCATTCCGCCAATCATGAGAGGAGAGGACGTGTTGGCCATAGCACAGACCGGAACCGGTAAAACAGCCGCTTTCGCTATACCTGTGCTCGATAGGCTGCAGTTTAGCAAAAACCGCAAGCGAGGTGATGGAATCAAATGTGTGGTAATGGTGCCTACCCGTGAGCTGGCGCTGCAGATAACAGAGGTATTCAATGAGATCGGACGTGGCACGCGTGTAGAGACGTTCTGCGTGTTTGGTGGTGTGGAGCAAGGGCCGCAAATAGCGAAGCTGGAGAATGGCATAGATGTGCTTGTAGCCACGCCAGGCCGCCTTTTCGACTTGGTAAGCCAGGGGCACCTACATCTGCACCGCGTGGAGATGCTGGTGCTGGATGAAGCCGATCATATGCTGGACTTAGGTTTTATTCACGACATCCGCCAGCTGATTGCCAAGCTACCACGTAAGCGCCAGACACTGTTCTTCTCGGCTACTATTAACGAAAAGATAAAAGAGCTGGCTTACTCGTTGGTGAACAAGCCAGTGAGAATACAGATTTCTCCAAAAGACCCTGTATCTAAAAATGTGGACCACTCGGTGATGTTTGTAGAGATGGATGATAAGCGCTTTTTTCTGGAGCGGGTAGTAAAGGAGAATCCTGACAAGAAGATATTAGCCTTTGTGCGCACGAAGGTGCGTGCCGAGCGTGTAGTGGCAGCCATGGAACGTGTAGGCATACAGGCCATAAGTATACACGGAGGCAAAGAGCAGAAGGACCGCCTCGATGTAATGCGTAAGTTTAAGAAAGGGGAGGTGAAGCTGCTGATTGCTACCGATGTGAGTGCCCGCGGCATTGATATCCCTAATGTAGAGTACGTAGTTAATTACGACCTGCCAGAGCAGCCGGAGAATTACGTGCACCGCGTAGGCCGTACTGGCCGTGGTACTGAAAAAGGTATAGCTGTTAGCTTATGTGCCCTAGAAGAAAGGCCGATGCTTGAAGAGATTCAAAAGTATCTAACCAAAGACATTAAAGTCTTAGAGGTAGATAAGGAGGACTACGAAGCTACCCTCGATTTCAGCGCTGATGCCAGTTATGACTGGAAATCTTTAATGAAAGAAGCAGAGGAGACCGACGCGAAGGTTAAAGCCGCCAAGAGCAAGAAAGCAAAAGCAAAAGCTAAAAAGAAAAAATAAGCAACGGCTCAATAGATTTTGATAAAGGCCTGTATAGATAGTCAATCTGTACAGGCCTTTATGTTATGTGCGAGCTGTGAGAACGACTGCTCTACTAGTTTATAACATTTTAAAATTTAGATTTATCCATTGAAAATATTGCACTAAAATTTCTGCTGTTTTAGCACTTTGAAAATTCTTTCACGTATATTTAATTATACTAAGTGAATAAAATTTAAGAATTTTATTGGTGTTGATGAGATAGGAAATTAACTGATTTAATTTAGAAAGGAGCGTGTGAGATGAGACGACATGTGAGAAGCTCTACTGGAGGTATATCCGATACTTGGAACTATAGCTTAAGCTCAATTAATGATAGCCTAGGCTTTACAAGATACTTTACCAATACCGTAAACCAGGAGTTACTGGATGAAGAACGCATCCTGAGAAAGCATAGGCTGGAGAAAGAACAAGCGCAAGGTTTTGTTTATCCAAGCTGCAGCCTTGATGACAGGCCAAGGGTAGTATAACTGTAGCCTGTGTAAGTTTTGAAGCTCACAAAAGTATATGTAATAGCAGCAGCTAAACAGATGTTCTGTATTGGCCGCTGCTATTATTTTTTAAACTGCTGCTAACCTCATCTGCACAAAACCATTTTTATAGTTCTTGACCTCTTGTACCTGTACTTGATGCTCCTGTGCCCCGGGGGGAAACAGCGGAACACCGTTGCCAAGTATAATCGGGATATAGGTAAGTATAATCTCATCAATCAGGCCAGCATTCAGCAGCAAAGTATTTATTTGTCCGCCACCAATAAGCCAGATATCCTTCCCATTCTGCTGCTTTAACCGCTGTACGAAGGATACCACCTCTTCCTGTACAAACTCTACATGCTCGGTATTTGTATGGCTGGAGCGGCTGAAAACATAATTGGTTTTGTCTGTGTAGGGGAAGGGTATATCGAAGCCGAGAATCACTTTATAAGTGTTGTGCCCCATCAGAGTAGTGTCTATACTTTGCATGAGGGTGCTGTACCCAAAATCCCCTCCATCCAAAGTATATTCCTCGTTGTGGAGCCATGTTGTGCTGCCATCTGGGCGGGCAATACAGCCATCAAGGCTAGCTGCAATATATAGTATAACTTTTCGCATGCCTTCGAGGATAGTTACTGTTCCTGATATAAAGCATCATTATCACATGTCCTTTAAGGCCAGTTTTGTAAGCTTGTAAAACACATCGCGGTTGTCGGCTACTATGCGGTATCCTAGTTCTGCTATGGTGCTCGCCAAAGGCACACGGTGATAAATCCAGTTCCAGGTGCTACTGTAGCCACTTATTTGTAGCAATGCTGCTACAGCCTCAGCCCCATGCAGGCGCTGACCATACTGTGTAATCAGATATACTGATCTTTTGAACTGAGCATGTGTTATGCCATGAAAGCCATCAGGAACCTTTTGGTAAGGCACATACTCCACTTGATTACCCGTTCGGCGTCGCCACCTGCTTATCCAGTATTTACAGAAGCTGCAGTCGCCATCGTATACTATAGTAGGCTTTGAGGGCGCATTTGTTCTGAAGGTCTTATCTGCCATAATTGCCTGTTTTGCTGTGGCAACTGTTGTATCCTATGGCTGCATTAACCGGGCACCAACGTAGCATACCGGTTAAAATTGGCACCAAGCCAACTGCTGCCAATGGTTTAGAATTATAATAAGCACCTACTCCTATAAGTGCCAGCCCCGCCAGCACACGTGCCTTTTGTTCTACTAGTCCTACATTACACTCCATATAAAATAAGCTTAAGGTTTGCTTTCTGTTATACTTTAGTCCAACACTTTTGTTGATGTTCAGAGTGGGGAGCAGTAAAATGATTACTGCCCAAGTGCAGCAACCTGTGGAACTATAAACTGTAGAAAATTTCTACAGTTTGGGGAATAAATTAACAAGATGCTATATGTGTTCTACAGATTAGTTTATTGTCTGTATTTGTTAAAAGTGCTGTATTTCAGCAGAATACAAGAAAGTGTGAGTTTGGCATGGTTCTGTCAATATATAAAGCAGATTACATAAGAAACGAACGAATAAAACTATGAAAAAAGCAACATTCTTTGCAGCAGCAATAGCAATATTAGGTTTTACATCACTGGATGCCAACGCTCAAATGCAAGGCCAGGGTCAGCAGGGTCAGACACAAACTCAAGGCCAGCAAGGCCAGCAAACAGGCCAAACCCAAGAGGGTAACCGTGAGCAGGTAACGCAGGACCAACTGCCAGAAGCTATACAGAACGCTTTGAAGAGCGATGTCTACAAAGAGTGGACAGTAGGTGAAATTTATAAAGTTACACCAACTGAAGGCGCAGCTAATTCTGAAGTTGTTTATGAAGTTAGAATGACTAACGCTTCAGGACAGGCAGGTGTTGTAAGACTAAATGAGAAGGGCGGTGCCGCCGACTCATCAGATCAAGAATAACTGTGAACGTCATATAGTAAGCTTAAAAAAGCTCCATACTGTGGAGCTTTTTTTTATGCCCTAGCCCCATTCGGTTTTATGGTTTATCCTTAGCCGATTTCAAGCTTTTTAAGTAAGCAACCAAGTGGTCCAACTCCTGGTCAGAAATAACCTCCTCTTTAAAAGCAGGCATTGTGCCTAAGCCGTTGCGAACTTGAAACCGCATCAGTGCCCCTGGTAAAGGTTTATTGTTGATAGCGGGGCCAAGACCAGCGGTACCTCCCGGATGGCACTTCTGACAGTATTCCATAAAAACCACCTCGCCCTGCGCTACTGCAGGTGTGGCTGAGGTAAGCGGCTCAAACAAAGGTTCTCCCCTACGAGCGGTGCCGCAGTTATTCAAAGTGAGTAGCAACAGAAACCACACAGAAAGTATAAATAGCTTTTTCATAGGTTTACCTGTTTGTTCTGGTGATTTTCCATATAACTCCTGTTTTCTGTTGTGGGTGAGACCCTGTTTTGCTCATTTCCATAATGCCGAAGTCTACCACATACATGCTCAATCCATCTGGTGAAAATCTGACACTGAGGGGGCGCTCAAAGCCTCCGGTTTTAAGCTTTGATGCCGGTGCTACCTTTTTGCCCTTGTTAGCCGCAAAGTCTTTTACAGTACCATCAGCCACATTAACACGTACTATTTTGTAACCTACAGGTGCCAGAACTTTGCCCACTTTTGGAGCCATATCGCCAAACTGAGCTACAAAAGCCTCGCCTGCATACCCAAACTCATCGCTACTTGAGAAGTCAAAGCCATTAGAAGAGGAATGGACGCCTAACCTTGCAGCTGGCTTTGGAGGCTGGTTGGGATGCTGTGCTAATAAAGGTTGAGGAGCCTTATCTCCTGGAGGGGCAAACCTTTCGCCGTTGAAAGCTAATCCCCCGGAAAAGTCAGGCCAGCCGTACCACTGCCCGGGCTCTACCTGCCAGAAGTAGTCGCCAGTTCCCCATGCCGGGCGGCTGCCGCGCACATCAAAACCGTTGTCACTTATATATAAGGTGCCGCTAGGAGAGAAGCCCAGCCCATAGGGGTTTCGAAAGCCCCAGGCAACTAACTCTAGCTCCCCACCCTCAGGTGGAATGCGAAGCACAGCCCCGGAACAGGGAATGCTCCCTTTTACAACCTGCCCCTTTGTAGTGGGTGTACCATATGGCTGATAAGCTCCTGTTGTTTGTTTGCCATGCTCCGGTATTTCAGAAGTATAGTTTTGCCCCGACAACACCACGTCCTGGCAAGGTATATCATGAAAGTCCGGGTATCGATTCAGCCAACCGTAGTCGTAGTTATCTGGCCCAACTACGCCGGAATTGGTGGCTGTGCCCGTTGAAAAGTATAAGTTACCGTCCGGGCCTAGGGCTATGCCATTGGTGTGGTGGTCTCCTTTAGTAGGCAAATTCTCTAGGATAGTAGTAATGTTGCCCTCGGGGGAGATGCGCAGAATTTTGCCACCGTTTAATTCACCGCCCTCGGATACATAGAAATTGCCGTTATAAAAGATAACGCCGGTCCAGGGGCCATTTTTTTGTCCGGTGGCTACTGTTGTCAGACTTCCGTCCTGTTCCACACGCAATAGCTTTGGCTCCAGAAACACCTCTCCGTAAGAATATCCCGCCTCTATAATATAAAGTTGCCCCTGGTCATCAAAAGCTAGACTGGTTGGGAAAGTGAGGCCATTTGCTACGGCTTCAATTGTATAACCTTCAGGCAGTGCGATATCGGCTTGGGAGATAGGTCTGGAACTGGTGCGTATATCTCCCTGTCCTCCTCCCTTCGATGGAAGTATAGTGTAGCACCCGCTCAGGCTAAGTAGCATGAGCAAAGGAAGGAGCCGGTAAAATTTTTTCATGCCTTTTGATTATCAGAATTTTATCTTACATTAAATCATAATTATGCAATACGGCCGCTATAAGCCTAAGTTGAAATGAAGCTGTTCTTAACTCCGAATAAGGCATGGGGCCTGGTGCGGGCATGGGTACCTTTGGAGGCTGTATTGTGGCTGCTCGGCCTGAGCCTGTTGGCGCTAATGGACCCGCATGAAGCACATTTGTTCAGCTTCTGCCCTTTTAGCTGGATGTTGGATACAGGCTGCCCTGGTTGTGGGCTGGGGCATGGCATTGCTTACCTCGCGCGGGGCGATTGGCCGGCAATGTGGGCATCTCATCCGCTGGCAGTCCCTGCTGTAGTGCTACTGCTGTGGCGCTGTGGTAAGCTTCTGTACTTTCACCGGAAATACGATCATCAACTATACACAAAGAAAAACTATGGCAAGTATCCTCCATCTGATGCCGGACCTGGAGCCCGATGAAATGAGTTATGTGCAAACCCTCGTGCAGAACATGTCTGATAAAGAGGCACACCAGTTTGCAAGCATTTACCGCTCCCGACGCCGCGAGCCTACGTTGCTGTTGGTTACTACGCTGGTAGGCTTTTTCGGAGTGGCCGGAATTCAACGCTTTATAGTTGGGCAGATAGGCTTAGGGTTGTTATACTTCTTTACAGGCGGGCTTTGTTTTGTCGGTACTATTGTAGACCTGATTAACCACAAGCGGCTGGCTTATGAGTATAATGTAAAGCAGGCTGAGCAGGTAATGGCTATGATGTTTGGGCAGTATGGTGGCAGAGGCGGTTACGGTATGTAGCAAGGGTGCTGTCTCTTTTGATCTAAAGCAGCAGGGGAGTCTATAAGCTTGCTTTTGCCTCTGCAGAATTAGTCCGGAGAAGAAAAGGTAGATGCTCTCTACCTTTTTACAAACTTGCCCTGAAAGTATTTGTTGCCGTTGGAGGCGCGAATAAAGTATAGGCCTGCAGGTAGACTAGCCGCAGAAAACTGAACCTGTTGGTTATAGAGCAGTTGCTGGCGATAAACCAATCGTCCTGTTCTGTCGTGCACCTCTAAAATATTTGGCTGGAAAGTCAGGTTTTCTATTGTTGTCAGATCTTGTGTAGGGTTAGGGTAAATACGTGCGGCTTGTTCTAGTGGAGGTGCTGGTGCCGAAGTAACGTTCTGTATCACTTTTCGCGCCAGCAACCAATTATTGGGGTCTATTACGATACCGATTACTTCTTTATCTAAACTGAACTGGTATTGCTCTGTTTGCTCCGTTTGCGAAACTCTTACAAGTGAATCGCCGCTAGCTGTTTGGATCAGGTACTCTACATCTGTTCGGAAGAAGGGGGTGCTGGCGCTAGGCGTTTGAGTTGCGCTCAGCACCAGTTGGCCATCTTGCTGCTGCCAGTCTATAGTGATGGTTGGCCAGCCTTCGCCTTTGTACCATTGCTCAAAGAAGTAGTCCAGGTTTAAGTTTGTTGTCTCCTCAAACACGCGCTGTAAATCGGCAGTGGTGGCTGTACTGCCTCCAAGTTGCTGCTGGTACGAACGCAACGCCTCAAAGAAGAGCTCATCGTTGTCAATGGTAAAGCGCAGCATGTGCAGCACTGTAGCCCCCTTTGCATAGCTTAGCCTATAGTTGAAGATGCGGCTCACATTTGTAGTGTCTTCAACGAAAACACTACCAGTTGGCACTGCCAAAACTCTGCCCTGTGCTGTACTCATCCACTCCGGGGCGTAGAATGGCTGGAGTTGCTCCAGAGCCAAGTACTCTGCATAAGAAGCGAAACCCTCGTTTAGCCAGATATCTTGCCAGGTGGCACAGGTTACATTATCCCCAAACCATTGGTGTGCTAGCTCGTGTGCTGTTAAGGTGAAGTTGAAGGTGCTTTGGGTAGTTATGGTCTGGTGCTCCATGCCGCCGCCCATAGGAGCCATGCTATGGCCATATTTTTCCTTAGCAAAAGGGTAGAGCGTAAATAAGTCCGAGAAGGTCTCTAGCAGCGGTACCGTTAGGTCTATCTGTGACTTAAACTGATTTAAGGTAGTCGTGTTGTAGACGTAATTGATAATAGGAATGGGCGTAGGTGCACCAGTAGGGTTGGCCAATAGATTATACTCTAAATAATCAGACACTGCCACAGATATAAGGTAGTAGGCAATAGGGTAGCGCGACTTCCACTCATAGCGCACCTTATTATTAGGCAGCTGAACTGTATTAGTCAGAAGACCGTTAGAGCCTACCTTGTTCTCAGCACTAGTTGTAACAAATACATGCACGGAGTCGGCTTTGTCTGTCAGAATCTGCTTTGTGGGCCACCACTCATAGCCAGCATAAGGCTGGCTCAGGCTCCAGGTAACATTTGCGCCTCCCCAGTTAACCTCTCGGGCAGTGCTAAAGCCATTGCCAATGGCGGCACTAGCGCCACTTGGTGCCGTGCCTTTGTAAAATATTTGCGCAGTTACTTTGGCTGGTGCGGTAACAGGCGTTTGCAGCTTTACAGACACATCACCTGCATTACGGCTTATACTTGCCTGCTTGCGCCCATTCACTAGTACTGAGTCTATCTGGAAGTTAGGGTGAAGTTCAAACGCGAATGTGTCTAGTTGAGCCACTTGTAGATTGGCATTAGTAGTTACATTGCCTGATATATAGGTGGAGTTGCGCTCCAGGTGTAGGTCTAGCTTATAGAAGGTAACATTATACTGCTGCATTAGCTTAGCATGGGCTGGAGAAGCAACTGCCTGCCGCTGCATGGCCTGTGTTCTGCTTTCAGCGCAGGCAGATAAAGGCTGATGTTGAGCTTGCAGCGTTTGGCTTAATAAAGGAAATGCCAGGAGCAGTACGTATAATGTTGCCTTCATATTGGTAGTTTAGAATTGGAGGTGTCTTCTGTAGTACGTGCAATGAGCAGGTGTAGGCATTGTTTACGCTTCCTGCCGCTACTTTAGCACAGGGGTTACCTTGTAGCCTTGCTTACGCAGAAGCGCTATCACACCATTCTCCCCGGGAAGATGCGCTGCACCAACCGCAAAGAAAGTGGGTTTGGCCTTTGCCATCTGCACCATAACGGGAATCCAGGCTTTGTTGCGTTGAGTCAGAAATGCCTCATCAAAAATTCTGTAATCCTCCTCCGAATAGTCTCGCTTCATGAACTCCTGCAACCCTTTCAGGTCTTGGGCCAGGTACAGGTTTACCATTTCCTGGTAATCAGCTTTCGATTGCGCAATGTCGCTTACCGTGCGCACCAGCATATCGGCGTAGAGCTCGTTGGGTAGCTTGTCGACGGCAGCCATCTGCTCCTGCACGCTTTCAATACCAATCACTTCCTTCTGTTGAGCATGAGCCATTTCCATTAGCTTCTGTTCATAAGATTCGGGCGTACAGTCTGTCAATTTTGCCATGATCATACTCTGCAGCATGAAAGGCTTCATATTATCCAGCAACGTCAGGTCAATGCCATAGCTGCTGGTAAAGTAATCAGATAGCGCTTTATACTCCTCATCTTCAAACATAGCTTTTAGCGACTGGCCTTCAGGCAGCGTAGCGTACTGCATGATCTGGGCCATCATGCCGGGGTCGTCCATGTCAAGTTCCAGCGTGAGCTGCTCTGTTTGGTTTACTTTGGCCTGCAATGCTTCTGTTAGTATCAACTTTTCAGGGCATATAGCATGGATGGTGCCGTAGAGGTAAGATGGCTTTTTGAGCTCCTTGCCTGAAATCTGCCATAGCAAGGCATTCTCATCCTGGCTATTGCCTGCTAAAGCCGGTAACGCCTGTGCTAACACCAGAAGTAGTGCCAGCATAATGTGCATGTTCCTTTTCATGTTGTTGTAGTTAATAACTAATGCAATCTAGTAGTTTTTTGCTGTATGTAATGATTGTATAGAGTGCAGATGCTTACTTAGTATACTAGAATTTATGGCGCCAGTCTGTCCTTACATGCTACACCTACCGATGGATAAAGGCTTTCCTGCTTATCAGCTTCTGACAGCTATAGTTCTAAGGGATCAGGCATAGATCAACCTATTTTATTTCCTTGTTGTGACAATATATTCCTATTGCATGCTTGTTGATCAGGTGTTATGCCAGCTTTTTTGCCTGTATAGTTATATTCTCTGTTAAACATTGGTGTTGCAACATTAATTATATTTTATAAAGAATCTAATAAATGTGTTAGTAGGATCGGATGTGTTGAGGTTTCCGAAAACATCGGTCAATTAAACTTAAATGCAGGTTTGCACAGAAATGGTTAGCGGCAGGTTTCCTTTAGTGGGAGCGGGTAAAATATGAGTTTTTTATGCTATGGATGGTTAATTTTTTTAAAAGATGAGTTTTATTATTTGCACCAAATACTTATGTTTGAATTTATATACACAATCTAACCAATTTTCACCTTAATTATTCTTTCATGAAAAAACTGCTACTACTCAGTTTTATCCTGGTAGTAACGCTGCTGCAGCAGGCGGTAGCTCAGGGTAAAACAGTATCGGGTACAGTAACTGATGCGCAAAGCGGGCAAGGGTTGCCTGGCGTTACTGTATTGGTAAAAGGAACTCAGGTGGGCACAGCAACCGGTGCCAATGGTAATTATACCATAAATGTGCCTGAGGGAAGCAACACATTAGTATTTAGCTTTATTGGCTATACTGCTGTGGAGCGCCAAGTGGGAAATGCCTCTACTGTTAATGTTGGCCTTTCTGTAGACAACAAACAACTTTCAGAGGTAATCATTACTGGTTACGGTACTACGAACACTCTTGTGAACACAGGTGCTGTTAACCAGGTTACTCCAGAGGATATTGACATCCCGGTAACATCTTTCGATAAGGCTTTACAAGGTAAGGTTCCAGGCCTACAGTCTGTAGGTGCTTCTGGCCAGCCAGGTTCTGCGCAGGAAATCCGCATCCGTGGTGTGGGTTCAATCACTGCCTCTTCTTCTCCTTTGTATGTAATCGACGGTGTGCCAATCAACTCTGGTGACCTTTCTAGAAATACTACTACAGCTAACGCACTGGCTGGTATCAACCCTAACGATATCGAAAGCATCACTGTACTTAAGGATGCTTCTGCAGCCTCTATTTATGGTTCAAGAGCTGCTAACGGTGTAATCGTTGTTACTACTAAAAGCGGTAAGGCTGGCAAAACAAGAGTTCGTTTAAACGCTGAATATGGTTGGTCTGAGCGTGCTTATAATAACGAAAACACTCGCCCTCTAACTACTGCTGAGAACATTGAACTGTTTTCTGAGGCTCTGTTAAATGACTCTTACTACAGAAACGGTTATGGTCTTACTCCTGACAACATTGGAGAATTCTTGAGCGATAATTTCGGTCTTGATCCTGCGGTGAACACTAACTGGGAAGACGAAATCTCTCAAACTGGTGTAACGCAGCAGTATAACGTTGCGGCTGACGGTGGTAATGACAAAACTAGATTCCACGTTTCTGCTGGTTACTTTGGCCAGGAGGGTATCGTGCAGAAGTCTGAGTTTGAGAGATACACTACAAACTTTAAGCTTTCTCATGACCTGAGCAATAAGCTTACATTCTCTTCAAACCTGATGATCTCTTCTTCAAATCAATCGGGACCATTGAACAGCGGTTACTTTGCTAACCCTGTAATGGCTTCGTTGTTCCTGTTGCCAAGCATCGCTGCGGATGACAGACCTCGTGCACCATTCAACCCAGTTGTACTGCGAGACCTGGATCAGAACAACAACAACACACTGAAAGGTATCGGTAGCTTTACTGGTGAGTACAGGATCCTGCCTAACCTGAAAGTAACCTCTAAGTATGGTATAGATTACAACAACCTGGAGGAGGATTCTTATCAGAACCCTATCTACGGTGACGGTATGTCAGCTGGTGGTTACTCTACTAGATACTATACTCGTTATTTCAACTGGATCTGGACAAACCTTGTTGATTATACTTGGGATATCAACAAAGACAACACTTGGGTAGCTAACCTGAAAGGTGGTTATGAAGCACAGAAGTCAACGTACCTGTCTTCTTCATTAACATCTAACAACCTGCCGCTAAATACTGATTATACAGTGCCTTCTGTAGGTGCAATCCCTTACGAGGCTGGTGGTACAAACGAAAGCTATACTTTCGCTTCATTGCTTGCTATCGCTGACTTCTCTTACCAGAGCAAGTATGTACTTTCTGCTAGCTTCCGTCGTGATGGTTCTTCTCGCTTCGGTTCAGAAAATCGTTACGGTAACTTCTGGTCTGTTGGTGCAAGCTGGAACCTGGATCAGGAAAGCTTCATTCAGGACATTGATTGGGTAGACCAATTAAAGCTGAGAGCTTCCTATGGTGTGAACGGTAACGCAGGTATCGGTAACTTCAGCTGGAGACGCCTATATGGCTATTCTTACACTTACGACGGCCAAGTTGCCAGTGTACCAAACTCACTGGGTAACGAAGAGTTGACTTGGGAGAAAAACAAGCCATTCGACGTAGGTATCGACGCAGCCTTCTTCAATAACAGATTAAGCATTACTGCTGACTACTACTCAAGAGAAACTTCAGACCTGTTATTGGAGAGACCACTTTCTAGAACTACAGGTTGGACTACTCGCTTAGAGAACGTAGGTGCAATGAGAAACAGCGGTTTCGAGTTTGGCATCAACGCTACTCCAGTTCAGGCCGGTGACTTCAGATGGGATGTGAACTTCAATATCTCTAAAAACAAAAACGAAGTATTGGAGCTTGTACAGGATGAGCAGCTTGTTTCTCCTTTCATCAGAAAAGTTGGCGAGGATATTCAGTCTTACTACCTGCCGCTTTGGGCTGGTATAGACCCAGCTGATGGTAACCCAATGTGGTATACTGACGGCACACGTTCTGAGACAACTAAGAACTATAACCTGGCTGAGCGTGCTCTTACAGGCAAAAAAGCTTCTCCAGATGCATTTGGTGGCTTCGGTACTACAGTGTCTTGGAAAGGTCTGGCGCTTGATGCTAGCTTCTACTACAGCTATGGCAACTACCTGTATGACCCATACTACCAGTACCTGAACAGTGGTGGTTACTACCTGGGTTACTACAACCAGAGAGCTACTCAGCTTAACAGATGGCAGAGCCCAGAGAACCCTGGCGATGGTAGAATCCCAAGACTTGACTGGGATGGTACAAATGCTCACAGATTGTCTGATAACATCCTGAATAAAGGTGACTTCATCCGTCTAAGAGATGTTACGCTTGCTTACAACCTGCCAGAGAGCATTATCAGCAAAGTTGGTATGTCGAACGTGAGAGTTTACGTTAGAGGTACAAACCTTTGGACTTCAACAAAAGACGACTACCTGCCATATGATCCAGAGGCTGGTGGAGTTGGTGGTACAACTAATTTCGACATCAATGTGCCTAAAACTGTGACGTTCGGCTTGAACGTAGGATTTTAATTAAATTTCGGTAACGTAACATGAAAAGATATTATAAAAATATATTGATGTCCGGTCTTGTTGCTGCAACTATGCTTACTTCGTGCAGCGATGAGTTCCTGGATCAAAGCCCTGCAAGTTCTACTAATGCTACTGAAGCGTTAGTGAATGATTACGATGTGCTAACAGCTTTGAGAGGTGCTTACGATGGAATGTCAGTTGTAGGCTTGTACGGACGTAACCTTCCAATTTTAGGAGAGCTTTTGGCAGACAACAGTTTTGTTGCTGCTTCAAACTCTGGTTATTTTACATCATTCCCTCGTTATACTTTTACAAGAGCTGACGGTGATATCTCTAACGCGTGGACAGAGGCTTATGATGTAATCAACAGAACAAACGCAATCATTAACTCTGACCCTGTAGTAACGAACCAGGCTGACATAGACCAGTACAAAGGTGAGGCTTACGCTATTCGTGCTTTGATGTACTTTGAGCTGGTACGTCACTTCGCAGTGCCATACACTGAGAATCCAAGTGCGCCAGGTGTTCCGATTGTGTTGGAGTTTGATTATAACGCACAGCCTTCACGTAACACAGTTGCTGAGGTGTATGCACAAATCAAATCTGATCTTGATGCTGCTTACGAGCTGATTAACCAGGATGTGCCTCCAACCCGCATCAGCAAGTATGCGGCAAGAGCTCTTGCTTCCGAAGTTAACCTGTACACTCAGGACTACAACCTGGCTTTACAGTATGCTGAGGAGGTAATCAATGAGAGCGGTCATGAGCTTCTGGAGTATGAGGATGTGGTAACGTACTGGAACGACCCGAGCGCAGGTTCAGGTTACTCTGAGACATTATTCGAAATTGCTGCTACAGATACAGATCACAATGGCGTAAACGAGCTGGGTTATTTCTACCACCAGGGCGGCTATGGTCAGAACCTGGCAGCAGGAAACCTGTATGCACTGTACTCAGAAGATGATGTTAGAGCTGACCTAATAATAGTAGGTAGAAGAGGCGCTGACAATCCTGCTTATATTGTAAACAAGTATCCGAACATTGCAGGTGACCGTGATGATAAAGCTATCATCCGTATGTCTGAAGTATACCTGATTGCTGCAGAAGCTGCTGCACGTCTGAACCAGGAAGACCTGGCGCGCACTTACCTGAATGCGCTGGTTTCTGAAAGAGATCCAGACCTGGAGTACACTTCATCTGGTCAGCAATTAATAGACAATATCATTCTGGAGCGTAGAAAAGAACTGGCCTTCGAAGGTGACAGATTCCATACGTTAAACCGTCTGATGCTTGACATCACTGACAGACCAGCCAACCCTACAACTGTAGAGTATGGCGATTACAGAAGAGTATTACCTATTCCACAATCTGAGATTGATGCGAACGATAACATCGCTCAGAACGAAGGATGGGGAGGTTAATAAACCGTTAATATGGGTGTCTGCAAAGTATAAGCTAAGAGTATAGCATAAATACTGTAGGCAACCTCTAATCAAAGTCCCGCAGCTCGAAAGGCTGCGGGACTTTTTTATTTAGGGAAGAGCCTTAAAATATAACCAGCTTATTGATGTGCCGACAGTAAATTTTAAAAGAAATACAATCGAAGTTTAGTATCTTACTGAAGCATAGACTTAAAAAGGAGTAACTAAAGCAGAGATCATCATGAGAACAAAGATGTTAAAGTATGTTCTACCAGCACTTGTGCTATCTGTATTAACAGTGGGTGCAGCATGGGCACAGGCTCCGAAATATGTTCAGGACCTTAATGGTGTACCCATTAAATTAAACCAGTACGAGAACATAAATGGCTCTCCGTATCTTCATATTGAGTGGATAGAAGGGCGGGTGGTGCTTGGTAACGGCAACATTTATGAGGGAGTGCCACTGCGTTATGATCTTGTGTCAGACAGGTTAATGTTTAAGGACAAAAATGGGCAGGAGCTAGAGTTTGCACAGCCTGTACTGGAGTTTCAGCTAGCAGGAGAGCAGAACAAGTATAGGAGTGGTTTTGTACCTGTTGATAACCACACGAGCACCTCATTCTATGAAGTATTGGAGGATGGTAAAGTAAAGTTACTCAAGAGAAGCCATAAGGTGGTTCGGGAGGAAAAAGCTTATGGTTCGGCTACCATCAACAAGAATATTATGGGATATACCAACTACTACCTTGCAAAAGAGAATGAGCTAGTGAAAATTAAAAATGGCAAAGCTTTGCAGGAAGCACTGTCTGGCCATGATGCTGAGCTTGCAGAGTACACAAAAAAGAACAAACTGAAGCTTAAAGACGAAGCTGAAATGGCACAGCTGGTGAAATACTATAACTCGCTGTAGAGCACTAAAATGATCAGTAATAGAAGAGGCAGACATCATAGTCTGCCTCTCTTTTTATAAAATGATTATCTTAGGAGGATAAATCAACTTAAACAGAATGAAGAGTAGAACTATAGCCTTGCTTGGCGCGGCATGCTTTGTGTCGGGTGCGTTTGTGGCAAAAGTGGCAGATGACAAACTATCCGTAGGGGTGCTACAGGATGCGCAGAAGCTGATAGGGTTAAACTTTACAGATGCACAACTCGATTCAACAATTACAGAGCTGGAGGAGCTAAGAGAGAACTACGAAGTACTGAGAAAGCAGAACCTGCCAAATAGCGTAGCGCCGGCACTAGTGTTCAATCCTATACCGGTTGGATATACTTTTGAAACGCAGAAATCAGCTTTTGAGGCTGAGCGCGCGCAAAACGTGAAGCTGCCAAGAAAGCGCGAGGAGCTGGCTTTTTACACTATACCACAGCTGGCAGAACTGGTGCGTACGCAGCAGATTACATCCGAGGAGCTGACAAAGTTCTACCTGGACCGCCTGAAGAAGTATGGCCCTACACTCGAGTGTGTCACCTCTCTT
Source organism: Pontibacter korlensis (assembly GCF_000973725.1). Lineage (NCBI taxonomy): Bacteria > Pseudomonadati > Bacteroidota > Cytophagia > Cytophagales > Hymenobacteraceae > Pontibacter > Pontibacter korlensis. Next base: position 1,888,460 of record NZ_CP009621.1, read on the forward strand.
ACAGAAGAGCTGGCACTGCAGCAGGCGCGGCAGGCAGATAAGGAGATCAAAGCCGGTAAATACAAAGGCATGCTGCACGGTATTCCGTTTGGTGTAAAGGATTTGCTCTCTACGCGCAAGTACAAAACTACCTGGGGAGCGACGCCTTACAAAGACCAGGTAATAGATGAGGATGCTACTGTGGTGCAGCGGCTGCAGGACGCAGGAGGAGTGTTGGTGGCTAAATTAACATTAGGTGCACTGGCTATGGGAGATGTATGGTATGGTGGTAAAACACGCTCACCATGGGACATAAACAAGGGCTCTAGTGGTTCATCAGCTGGCTCGGCAGCAGCAGTATCGGCAGGCTTATTACCATATGCCATCGGTACTGAAACTCTCGGTTCTATTGTGTCTCCATCAACAGCTACTGGAACTACAGGTCTGCGCCCAACCTTTGGCCGAGTAAGTCGCCATGGTGCTATGGCCTTAAGCTGGTCAATGGATAAGATTGGTCCGATTGCACGTTCCGCCGAAGACTGCGCAATTGTGTTCAATGCTATTTATGGCCCAGATGGTAAAGACCAGTCTGTTTATGATGCTCCTTTTAACTATAACCAAAGTATAAACCCGAAGAAGCTCCGTGTAGGTTATCTGAAAGATGACTTTGCAAAGGAGTACGGCTTCAAGGAGAATGACCAGGCTACGCTAGAAGCGCTTCGTAAGGCGGGAGTGGAGCTAGTGCCGATTTCTCTGCCTGATCTGCCTGCCCGGGAGTTGACTTTAACCATATCAGTAGAAGGTGCAGCAGCTTTCGACGAGCTTACCCGTAGCGGCCGTGACAGCATGCTTGTGGCGCAGCACAAGAATGCATGGCCGAACATCTTCCGTACCGGGCGATTTGTGCCTGCTGTAGAATACCTGCAGGCGCAGCGTGTGCGTACGCTGCTGGTACAGCAAATGCAAGAGATACTAAAAGATGTGGATGTATACATCAGTCCGTCTTTTGCCAGCAACAACCTGGTGGTAACCAACTTGACAGGGCACCCTTGTGTGGTAGTGCCAAATGGCTTTCAGAAGAATGGAATGCCTACTACCATTACATTTATGGGTAAGCTTTTCGGAGAGGCCGAACTGCTGAGCTTCGCTAAGTTCTACCAAAGCATAACACCACATGATGAGCAGCACCCAAGTATGAACTTCGGAAAGAAGAAGAAATCTTAAGACGCAGATTATAAAAGCCGCTCCCAGTGAGTTTCCTTCATGGGGGCGGCTTTTTGCTTATTCAGGTTAAAACTTTAATTTCAAGGCCAAACCTAACCTACCTAAACCTCATTAAAACGATGCAACTGAAACAAAAAGTCGTGGCGTTTGCGGCTTTGCTGCTGTTGGGCAGTAATGGCTTGCTGGCGCAGAACGATAAGCTGGAACTAAGCGTGGAGAAAATCATGCGCGATCCGAAGTGGATCGGCACCTCCCCAAGCAATGTGTTCTGGTCTGAAGATGGAAAGAAGATCTACTTCTACTGGAACCCGGAAGGTAACCGCCAGGATTCACTGTACAGTGTAAGCGCCGATGGCAGAAACCTGCAGAAAGTAAGCCCGCAGGAGCGCCGCAACCTGCCAGCACAGCGCGGTGTATACAACCGTGCCGAAACCAAAAAGGTGTATGAGAAGAACGGAGACATCTTCCTGTATGACATCAAGAGCGGAAAAGCGCAGCAGGTAACCAATACCGTAGAGCGCGAGAGCAGTCCTGCCTTTAGCCACAACGAGCAGAAGGTGGTGTACATGAAAGACGGCAATCTCTTTGCTTGGGGCATTGGCAATGGGCAGACAGTGCAGCTGACTGATTTCAAGAAAGGTAGAAAGGCAGCGGAGGAAGGCAAAAATGCGCAGCGTGACTGGCTGAAAGAGCAGCAGTTGGCGTTGCTGCAGATTGTGCGCGACCGCAAAACTGATAAGGATGCAGCCGAAAAGCAGCAGAAGCTGGATAGCCCTGATCGTCCGAAGGAAATTTATGTGGAGGACAAGGTTGTAAACAATGTAACGCTCGGGCCAAACGAGCGCTTTATTACTTATCAGCTTATCTCTCGGCCGAAGAATGCTAAAGTGGCCATCGTTCCCAACTTTGTTACTGAAACCGGCTACACTGAAGACATCAATACCAGAACTAAGGTTGGAGATGCTCAGAACGGCTATGAGTTCTTTGTGTACGACACGCAGCGCGACACAGCCTATGCAGTGCTGATGAACAATGTGGAGGGCATATATGATCAGCCGGCGTACTTGCTACAGCAGGAGGCCAAGGCTAGTGTTTCTCCAAGTACTACAGATAGCAAAACTAAAAAGCCAGAGCCACGTGCAACAGCCATTTATGGCCCGTATTGGTCTGATAACGGAAAGCATGCTGTGGTGGTAGCCCGCTCTGCCGATAACAAAGACCGCTGGATACTGAAGCTAAACCCATCTACAGCTGAGCTTACTGTGCTGGACCGCCAGCGTGATGAGGCATGGATTAATGGACCAGGTATAAGCTATGGCCCAGGCGAAATTGGTTGGATGCCTGATGGCGAAAGTGTGTGGTTTCATTCAGAAGAGAGCGGATACTCACATCTTTACGCTGTGAACGTGAGCAGTGGCAAGAAGAAAACCCTGACCAGCGGCAAGTTCGAAGTATCGGACGTGCGACTGTCAGACGACAAGAAGAATTTCTACTTTACAGCTAACAAGGTGCACCCGGGTGAGAAGCATTTCTACCGTATGCCAGTAAACGGAGGAGAGATGGTGCAGCTTACAAGTATGACTGGTGCCCATGAAGTAGAGCTGTCACCTGACGAAAAGAATTTGGCTATTCGCTATTCTTATAGTAACAGGCCATGGGAGCTCTATGTGATGAATAATAAGAAAGGAGCTAAACCCAAGCAAGTTACCAACTCCCTGACGGATGAGTTCAAGTTATACGATTGGCGTGAGCCGGAAGTAATTACCTTTAAGGCTGAGGATGGTGCTGATGTGTATGCACGCTTGTACAGACCGGAAAATCCACAGCAAAACGGACCTGCTGTAATCTTTGTGCATGGGGCAGGATACCTGCAGAACGCCCACAAGTGGTGGAGCAGCTATTTCCGCGAGTACATGTTCCACAACTTCCTTGCTGACCAAGGTTATACTGTACTGGACATAGACTACCGAGGCAGTGCAGGTTACGGCCGCGACGTGCGTACAGGCATCTACCAGTTTATGGGCGGCAAAGACCTGAGCGACCATGTAGATGGGGCTAAGCACCTGGTGGAGAAGTATAACGTGGATCCGAAGCGCATCGGTATTTATGGAGGCTCTTACGGAGGGTTTATAACTTTGATGGCCATGTTTACTGAGCCAGATGTGTTTGCTGCTGGTGCTGCATTACGCTCTGTAACCGATTGGGCTCACTATAACCATGGCTATACTTCTAACATTCTGAACACGCCACAAACCGACAGTACGGCTTATGCAAAGAGCTCCCCAATTTATTATGCCGAAGGGCTGAAAGGAGCTTTGCTTATCTGTCATGGCATGGTTGATACTAATGTGCACTTCCAGGATGTAGTACGCCTGACGCAGCGGCTTATTGAGCTAGGTAAGGAAAACTGGGAGCTCGCTGTTTACCCTGTAGAGGACCATGGTTTTACCGAGCCAGCCAGCTGGACCGATGAGTACAAGCGAATCTACAAGCTATTTGAGGAGAACCTGAAAGAGAAAAAATAAGAGCAGTTCTGCTTAAATTTCAAGAGCGTGTGGTGCGAAAGTGCCACACGCTTTTTTGCTTTATAAGCTTGTCAATTTAAGATAAGTATAGTGGTACACAAATACTTGAAAAATATAAAATCTGTTGATCCCACAAATGTTTGCTAGACTGATTTTTGGTTGATCTGAAATCGGGTAAAGAGCTAGTGAAGGTCAAATTTTGTGCATGATGATAGGATGTTTTAACACCATAAAGGGAAAATTATAAATTGATTTACGCAAAGTATAAAGGACTAGATTGCAGTGTTTTAGCTTCGAAAAAAACAGATAGGTTTCTTGAAAAAGGCTGTTAAGATGTTTAGATGCAGCATTTTTTTAAAACCTGCTGCTATTGTGTTGCAACATTGAGCTATATTTGAGAAACAACTATAATCTATTTTACCAATCAATCTAATCTAGCTTTATGAGAAAAGTTCTATTATTTGGTTTGGTGATGTTCCTAACGTTTGTTAGTCAGGCGTGGGCGCAAAACCGAACCATCACAGGAACAGTTACGGATGCTGGTAGTGGGCAACCATTGCCAGGGGTGAACGTGGTAGTGAAGGGGACTACTGTCGGTACATTTACTGGCACCGATGGTACTTATACCGTTGGTGTTCCTACTGAAAATGCTGTAATTCTGTATTCATTCCTGGGTTATATACCTCAGGAGATCAGCTCAGCTGGTAAAACCACAATAAACGTAAAACTGTCTGAGGATAGCAAAGCACTGTCTGAGGTGCTTGTTGTAGCCTATGGCACAGCCGATGAAAAATCTTTCACTGGCTCTGCTTCAGCTGTGAAGGCAGAGGCAATCGAGAAGCTACAGGCTAACGACGTTACCAAAGCACTAGGTGGTTTAACACCAGGTGTACAGGTGGTTCAGAATAGCGGACAGCCTGGTGCAACTGGTCAGATCCGTATCCGTGGTATTGGCTCTGTGGCATCATCATCTACTCCGCTTTACGTAGTTGACGGTGCGCCATATTCAGGAGACTTGAATGCAATCAACCCGAACGACATCGAGTCGATGACTGTATTGAAAGACGCTAGTGCGGCTGCTCTTTACGGTTCACGTGCTGCTAACGGTGTAGTGGTTATTACAACTAAAGGTGGTAAGGCTCCTAAGAAGCCAACTATTACCTTCGGTGCAACTTATGGTATCTCTGACTTTGCTGTTAAAGATTACGAGACTGTTAGCTCTGACAAATACTATGAACTAACCTGGGAAGCGTTAAGAAACGACGCGGTTGCGGATGCCTCTAAATGGGAAGGCAAATTCAACTCACCAGAAGAGTACGCTACTAAAAACGTTGTAAGCCGTATTGCCGGTGGATCAGCTAATGGTCAGCAGTACAACCCATTCAACGATCCAGAGCCAGTAGGCCTTGACGGTAAACTGAAGAGCGGTCTTACTGCTGCTTGGGAAGATGACTGGAGAGATGCCCTTTACAGAAGAGCTGTTCGTCAGGAGTATGATTTCGGTATTCAGGGAGGTAACGAAAAAACAAATTACTACTTCTCAGGTAACTACCTGAATCAGGAAGGTGCTTTCATTACTTCTGGTTTTGAGCGTTATACTTCTCGCCTGCGCGTAAGCTCACAGGTTACTGACAAAATTAAGTTTGGCGTAAACGCTTTGATCGCTAACACAGATCAGAACGCTCCAACTTCAAGCGGAACATCTTTCAGAAACGTAGTTTCTTGGGGTAGAAATATTTCTTCTGTGTATCCAATCTACAGAAGAAGAAATGCTGATGGTACTTTCATTGAAAACCCATCTGAGTTCGACTTCAATCCAACCCGCCCTTACGGTGGCAACAGCAACCCTGTAGGTACTACAGAGCTGGATATGCTTAAGCGTAATGTACTTACCTGGAGCTTGAACACCTTTGGTGAGGTTGAGCTTCCGTTCGACTTAAGATACAGAACTACTTTCGCGCTTACTGGCAATAACACAAAAGACTTTACTTTCTACAACCCTAACTATGGCGATGGTGCCGGTGTAGGTGGTCGTGGTACACAGTGGAGAAGCTCTTTTGTTGAGTACACAATCAACCATATTCTAAGCTACAGCAGAGCATTTGGTCAGCACCAAATCGACGCATTGGGTGGTTTCGAGGCATTTAACTACAAGTATGATTACATGTATGGTCAGAAGACAAACTTTCTTGCTCTCCCTGGCTTAACTGAACTTGACAATGCTTCTACTATTAACGCTCTGAACAGCCAGTCTGACAGACGCTCTCTACTGAGCTACTTGGGCCAGGTTAACTATAACTTCCAGGACAAGTATTACCTGTCTGGTTCATTCCGTCGCGATGGCTCGTCTCGTTTCCACACAGAAAACCGTTGGGGTAACTTTTTCTCAGTTGGTGGTTCTTACAGAATCTCTCAGGAAGATTTCATGAGCGGATTAGCTTGGGTTAACGATGCTAAGATTCGTGCCAGCTACGGTACTTCTGGTAACGAAGGGTTGCTAAATTCTGGTGGCGAGTCTGACTACTATGCTTACAGAGGTCTTTATCAAACAGGCTACAGCGACCTGTCTGCACCAGGCATCATCCTTGATAAACTGGAGAACCAAGTACTGTCTTGGGAGAAGCAGGCTGCCTTTAACGTAGGTGTTGACGCAACGATCTTCAACAATGTTGATGTTTCATTAGACTACTATAGCAGAACTTCAAAAGATTTGTTGTTCAACAAACCACTGGCTCCTTCAACAGGCTTTACCTCAGTGTTCGACAACCTGGGTGCCATGAGAAACAGAGGTGTTGAGGTAAATGTAGACGCTCATATCATCAATGGAGAGAACTTCTCTTGGAGTGCGAATGTGAATGCTGCTCATAACCAAAATGAACTTACAAAGCTGCCACAGGAAACTATCTTGATGGGCACAAAGCAGCTTAAAGTAGGTCGCTCTATCTATGACTTCTTCATCCAGGATTTTGCGGGTGTTGATCCAGCAACAGGTTTGAGCCTGTGGTACATGGATGTAAAGGATGAAAATGGGAATGTTATCTCAAAAGAGACAACCTCTGATTATAACAAAGCTTCTCGCTACTATGTAGGTACAGCTCTGCCAGATATTACAGGTGGTGTTACAAACAACCTGCAGTACAAGAACTTTGACCTGAGCGTGTTCTTTACTTATAGCATTGGCGGCGAAATCCTGAACACTGACTACAGCGGCCTGATGCATGGTGGCGACAGAGCTGGTACTAACTGGAATGAAGACATTCTGGATAGATGGCAGCAACCAGGTGACGTGACAGATGTGCCAAGATTAGGTACTTCTCAGTCTCTGAACTCTAACTCTCAATCTTCTAGATTCCTAGTGGATGCTTCTTACCTGCGCTTGCGTAACGTAACGCTTGGTTATTCACTTCCGAAGAGCCTGCAGGAGAAAGTTGGCCTTAAGAACGCAAGAGTGTTTGTACAAGGTGATAACCTTTGGACACTGTTCAATACTCCAGGCCTGGATCCAGAGCAGAGCATAGATGGTATTACTAACAGCCGTTTCCCTACCCAGAAGACTATCTCTGTAGGTGTGCGTGCTACTCTGTAAGATTTAATTTTAGTAGAGAAAAATGAAAACCAAAAATATAAAGTTTGTTGCAGCTATACTTGGTGCTACACTGAGCTTAACTGCATGTGAGAAAGATTACTTAGAGGTTGTGCCTTCCAATGCTGTGTCTTATGATCAGGCATATAGCACCAAAAGTGGTATGGAGGCTGCACTGACAGGTATCATTCGCTTGATGCGTCAGGCACCTGTTAACCAAGGTTCAGTAAGCCACGACAGTTACGGGGTACCTTCCCTGATGATGACGTTTGACGTGATGGGGCAGGATATAATGGCAAACACTAACTGGTATGTATATCAGTATGAGTTAGATAACAAGGCGTCGATCTACCGTGGTACCCGTATCATCTGGGGTCACTCTTATAACCTGATCACGAATGCGAACAACATCATTGCTAATGCTAAAAACCTGCCAGATGCTACTGAAGCAGAGAAAGCATCTTTTGTGGGTGAAGCTAAGGTAATCAGAGCGTTTGCTTACTTCAACCTGGCTCGTGTTTATCAGCATACTTATTTGAAAGATAAGAATGCTTTAGCTGTTCCGTTAATGCTGGATCCTGCAACGCCACAAACAGAAGGTAAGGAGAGAGCTACGTTAGAGCAGGTATTCACTCAGATCTTGGCTGACCTTAATGATGCAGAGCAAAACCTAACAGGTTCTCGTCCTAGCAAGAGCCGTATCAACAAAAACGTTGCTCAAGGCATGCTAGCCCGTGTTTACCTTGAAATGGGAGAGTGGGCGAAAGCTGCCGAGTTTGCTGCAAAAGCACGCGAAGGCTATCCGTTGATGTCTGCTACTCAATACAAAGCAGGCTTTAACAACTACAGCAATCCGGAATGGATTTGGGGTCTACCTCAGTCTGCTGACCAGAACAACGCTTATGCCTCATTCTACTCTTTTATAGATGGCCGTTATACAGTAAACGAAAACGGAAGCCGGGAATATGCTCGTAGAGGTTATAATAACCTTCGTGCTAACGATGAGTTCGTTGAGCTGTTTGATGAGAATGATGCACGTCGTGAATTCCAGGAAGATGAGAGTGCCTTTACAACTAACAGTGAAGGTGAGAAAATCTGGAACCACGATCGCTTCACCATTACAAAATTCAAGGACCTTGTAGACTTAGGTGGTCACATTGTTCTGATGCGTTCTGCTGAGATGCTACTTATCGAGGCTGAAGCTAAAGCTCAATTAGGTGACTTTGTAGGTGCTCAGGAGCTGCTGCTAGAGCTGCGTCAGAACCGCTATACAGATGCTGCTGTAGTGCTGCCAACACTTAATGCTGGAAATGCTCTTCTGGAAGAGATCTATGTAGAGAGAAGAAAAGAGCTTTACGGCGAAGGCTTTGGACTGTTTGATATCAAGCGTCTTCAGAAGCCACTGGTAAGAGAGGGTAACCATACAGCTAAAGAGGGAGTTACTCCAGCTAACTCTGATCTGTTTATCCACCAGATACCACAGGGAGAGATGGATGCTAATCCAAATATGGTGCAAAATCCGTAACAGGATTCTTTGATTATAGAGGAAGGGGCTGTCCAAAAAGGGCGGCCCCTTTTTCATTTTCTCCTCTTTTGCTATTTTAGTAGGTATGAAAAGGCGCAACGTTGTTTTCAAGGAGCAGCCGGGCCACCAGGTGGTCCTGTTCCCCCAAAGCATCGGAGACCGCATCCCGGAAGGCCACCCGGTGCGGCTCGTGGACCGGGTGGTCGATGAGCTCAACATCGACCGCATCATAGCCACCTACAAGGGCGGGGGCACGAGCAGCTACCACCCACGGATGCTCTTGAAAGTGCTCTTCTACGCTTACCTGAACAACATCTACTCCTGCCGCCGCATCGCCCGGGCCCTGGAGGAGAACATCCACTTCATGTGGCTCTCGGGCGGCAGCACCCCCGACTTCCGCACCATCAACGACTTCCGCTCCCGCCGCCTCAAGAACCAGATCCAGGACTTGTTTGCCGAGCTGGTGCGCCTCTTAAACCGCCTGGGCTACGTGAGCCTGGAGACCCAGTACGTGGACGGCACCAAGCTGGAGGCAGCAGCCAATCGCTACACCTTCGTGTGGCGGGGCTCAGTGGAGAAGAACAAGCAAAAGCTGGAGACAAAGATCAAGGCCGTGCTCTCGGACATCAAGCAGGCCATCAAAGAAGACAGGAAAGCGCCTCAGGAGCAGCCGCCCGAGAAGGTGGACGCCCAGCGCCTGAAAGAGGAGATCCGCCAGCTCAACGAGCGCGTGGCTGAGCTGGACAAGCAGGCCCGCAAGCAGGTGGCCAAACTGGAGAAAGAGCACCTGCCGCGACTACAAAAATACGAGGAGCAGCTAGAGAAGCTCGGTGAGAGGAACAGCTATAGCAAAACAGACGAGGATGCCACTTTCATGCGGATGAAAGAAGACCACATGAAGAACGGGCAGCTGAAGCCCGCCTACAACGTGCAGATCAGCTCCGAGGGCCAGCTGATCACCAATTTCTCTTTGCACCAGCGCCCGGGCGACACGGCCACGCTGATCCCGCACCTGGAGCAGTTCCAGGCCCATTACCAGCGGCAGTCAAAAGAAGTGGTGGCCGACGCCGGCTACGGCTCGGAGCAGAACTACGCCTGGCTCGAAGAGCACCAGGTAGAGGCCTACGTCAAGTACAGCTACTTCCATCAAGAGCAGAAGCGCAAGTTCAAGAACGACATCTTCCACGCCCAGCACCTGTACTACAATGAGCAGCAGGACTTCTTCGTCTGCCCCATGGGCCAGCGCCTGGAGCGGGTGGGCCAGTACACCCGTACTTCTGAGTTAGGTCATGTCTCCTCTGTCACCCGCTATGCTGCCCGCCGGTGTGAGGGCTGCCCGCTGCGGGGGCAGTGCTTCAAGGGCAGGGGCAACCGCATGATCGAGGTCAACCACCGCCTGCGCCAGTTAAAGGCCCGGGCACGGGAGCGGCTCTTGAGTGAGGAGGGAATCCGCCACCGCAAGCGAAGGGCCATTGAGCCCGAGGCTGTGTTCGGGCAGGTGAAGAGCAACAACCGCTTCACCCGCTTTAGATTGAGAACACTTGCCAAAGCCGAGGTGGACTTTGGCCTGGCGGCCATGGCCCACAACCTGCGCAAAATAGCCCGCAAGGGAGTGAAAGCCTTCCGGCAGGCCCTGGAGAGGGGCGCCTCCGGCCTTTCCCAGCAGCTAAAACAGCCAACTGCGGCTCATACCGGCCTGCTGGACCAGCTGACTACCATTTTCAGCCCGAGAAGAGCCGTTTTCCAGCTGGCCGCCTAAAAAACAAAATCAACCGGATAAACCAAAAGAGGCTGCCCTTTCCGGACAGCCTCTTTTTTGTTGGTTGATGCTCAGAAAGTATAAACTAGTGCCATGCCATCGTACAGCTGAGTACTTTCCGGCAATAGCGAAATGCGTGAGTCCTTTCTGTGTAGTTCTGGCACAAGTATACCTATAGCAGTGCCTACTCCATATCCCACAAGGTTATCGCTAAGGAAATGTTTGCCAGCCCTCATGCGCAGATAAGCTACAGTGGCTGGAACAGTAGCTGCGGCAGCCCATATAAACGGACGTGCCGGAGAGTCAGGGTTGAAGTCGTGGTACACCTTGGCCAGGAAGAAGGTGGCCGCGGCAGTGGCAGCCGTATGTCCGGCATAGAAAGAGTTTGTTGCTTGCTTATCTGTGCGGATACCTATTGGAGCATCTTCTGTATACAGGTAAGGGCGCTTTCGTGCTGTAAGGCCAGCGGTCATACTATACAATCCTCCGGCAATCGAAAGCACCTGCCCATAAAGCAAGTACACCTGTGGTGCATTTTGCTTAATATCATTATCCAGTAATAAGGCCAGAGGAGCTATAAAAGAGCCATAAAAGAAATAGTCGCTGGTATTCTCTGCACGGGTGCTGTAGTTGCCAGCTACAAACCTGTCAAAGCTGTTAACATCTTCTTTCCTCAGCCCAGCTAGCTCAGTCTCGGTTACTCTATCTTTATTCTCTATTAGTATATTTCCTGCTACTGTGGCACCTATACTTCCTGCCACTACAGCCCCATCGCGAAGCCAATCGGTTTTATAGGGCGAAGCAGAGCCATCTTGTGCCTTTATGAAAAGAGGTATGAAGACAAAAGCCAAGATGAGCCACAGCTGCCGTTTCATAATTAGAAAGTATAGGTCATGAGTGCGCCGTTGAAGTATCTACCGGATACAGGCACTAGGCTAATGTTGCGCTTGTTGTTCTTTTTGTGGAGTTGCGGCACCAGAATACCGGCCGCTGCACCCATGGTATAGCCTAACAAATTATCGCTCAGGAAGTGCTTGCCAGCCTTTAGGCGCAGGTAGCCTACAGTGGCAGGTATGGCAGCGGCGGCAGCCCATACATAAGGGCGGGCAGGCGAATCAGGGTTAAAATCGTGAAAGATCTTAGCCGCGAAGAAAGTGGCACTTGCAGTGGCAGCAGTATGGCCAGCATAGAAGGAGTTGCGTGCGTTGGCGTCATTCTTTTCCGAAATATCGACCTCATCACTATAGACAAGAGGGCGCGTGCGCTCCACATTACCGTTTGTCATGGTAAAGAAGGCTCCCGTTACAGCCATTGTCTCTACATACAGCACCAATACCTGGCCGGCCTTGTTACCAACATTGTCGTTTAGTAGCATCAGGAAGGGTGTGGCGAAAGAACCATAAAAGGGAAAGTCGCTGATTTTTTTTGCACTCTCTGAGTCATAACCCGCTGAAAATCGGTCAAAACGGTTGACATCATCCTTCGATAAGGCCATGATCTGTTCTTCCGAAAGTCCACTTTTATCCTGCATCAGAGACAGACCATAAGCACTCAAGCCCATGCCCGCCGCAATAATGGGGGCATCTACTTTAAAACTCGTTTTGTATGGAGAGTCGTCTTGAGCGTAGAGGTTGCCTGACAAAAAAGTGAAAATACAAACTATGGTTAATATGCGCTTCATAAAGGGTAGTTTCGAATGTTACAATTTTTGTAGATGAACGCGGCATAATTTTAAAAGGTTGTGCCTGTGCTCCAGCAGCGTCTCTACTTAATAGCACAGTCAAAGTATAAATTTTAGGAGTGTAACCTTTTGTGCCTAAAACGCTACAAGCCATTGTGCAGGCCTGTTATTCAGTTTCAAGTATGGCAGAATTGTCTTAGCTTTGTATCCGCTGCCAGAGGGGGCAGCCGGTTTATACTTTGTACCTAAACCCACAGAAGAAATGCCTTATTTATTTACATCTGAGTCTGTGTCGGAAGGACACCCAGATAAAGTGGCCGATCAGATTTCGGATGCCCTTTTAGATGAGTTCCTTAAGCAGGACCCACAGTCTAAAGTCGCCTGTGAAACGTTGGTGACCACTGGCTTGGTAGTATTGAGCGGAGAGGTAAAGACAGAAGCTTACGTAGACGTGCAAAAGGTGGCCCGAGAAGTGATCAAACGCATCGGTTACACCAAATCAGAATATATGTTCGACGCAGATGCCTGCGGCGTTATATCTGCCATACATGAACAGTCTGCTGACATCAACCAAGGAGTAGAGCGCTCTAACCCGGAAGAGCAGGGTGCTGGCGACCAGGGAATGATGTTTGGCTATGCCACTGACGAGACGGATAACTACATGCCGCTCGCGCTAAGTATATCACACCTGTTGCTGCAGGAACTTTCTGCCATTCGCAAGGAAGGAAAGGAAATGACGTACCTTCGTCCTGATGCTAAATCGCAGGTAACTATCCGCTACAGCGATAACCATGTGCCGGAGAAAATTGACACAATTGTTATATCCACACAGCACGATGAATTTATAGCTGCAGAGAGCAATACCCCGGAGGCTAAAGCTGAGGCAGAGAGACAAATGGTGGCTAAGATCAAAGAGGATGTAGATAATATCCTGATCCCACGCGTGCTGAAGCAGCTGCCAGAGCGTATCCAGAAGCTGTTCAACTCTGAGATAACTTATCATATCAACCCAACTGGTAAGTTTGTTATAGGTGGTCCTCATGGTGATACCGGCTTAACAGGTCGTAAAATCATTGTAGATACCTATGGTGGCAAAGGTGCTCACGGAGGTGGTGCTTTCTCTGGTAAGGATTCTTCTAAAGTAGACCGTTCTGCAGCTTATGCGGCACGTCATATCGCTAAAAACTTGGTTGCGGCTGGTGTGGCAAGCCAGGCACTGGTGCAGGTAGCTTATGCTATTGGTGTAGCAAAGCCTGTAGGCTTGTATGTAACCACGTATGGCTCAACTAAGGTGAAGGATGCTAATGGCAACCCGATGAGCGATGGTGAGATTGCTGAGAAAGTAAACAAGTTGTTCGATATGCGCCCTTATGCTATTGTACAGCGCTTTGGCCTGCAGAACCCGATCTTCTCTGAAACGGCTGCCTACGGACACATGGGTAGAACACCGGGTAAGAAGTTGATAGAGGTTTCAGTGAACGGAACAAAGGAGGTAAGAGAGTTCAATACCTTTACCTGGGAGAAGCTTGACTACGTTGACAAAATCAAGGCTGAATTCGGTTTATAAACTAAACTAGACTTACACAAAGAAGGGGGCTGTCCAAAAAGGGCAGTCCCTTTTTCATTTATTCGCCTTTTGCTATTTTAGTAGGCATGAAAAGGCGCAACGTTGTTTTCAAGGAGCAGCCGGGCCACCAGGTGGTCCTGTTCCCCCAAAGCATCGGAGACCGCATCCCGGAAGGCCACCCGGTGCGGCTCGTGGACCGGGTGGTCGATGAGCTCAACATCGACCGCATCATAGCCACCTACAAGGGCGGGGGCACGAGCAGCTACCACCCACGGATGCTCTTGAAAGTGCTCTTCTACGCTTACCTGAACAACATCTACTCCTGCCGCCGCATCGCCCGGGCCCTGGAGGAGAACATCCACTTCATGTGGCTCTCGGGCGGCAGCACCCCCGACTTCCGCACCATCAACGACTTCCGCTCCCGCCGCCTCAAGAACCAGATCCAGGACTTGTTTGCCGAGCTGGTGCGCCTCTTAAACCGCCTGGGCTACGTGAGCCTGGAGACCCAGTACGTGGACGGCACCAAGCTGGAGGCAGCAGCCAATCGCTATACTTTCGTGTGGCGGGGCTCAGTGGAGAAGAACAAGCAAAAGCTGGAGACAAAGATCAAGGCCGTGCTCTCGGACATCAAGCAGGCCATCAAAGAAGACAGGAAAGCGCCTCAGGAGCAGCCGCCCGAGAAGGTGGACGCCCAGCGCCTGAAAGAGGAGATCCGCCAGCTCAACGAGCGCGTGGCTGAGCTGGACAAGCAGGCCCGCAAGCAGGTGGCCAAACTGGAAAAAGAGCACCTGCCGCGACTACAAAAATACGAGGAGCAGCTAGAGAAGCTCGGTGAGAGGAACAGCTATAGCAAAACAGACGAGGATGCCACTTTCATGCGGATGAAAGAAGACCACATGAAGAACGGGCAATTGAAGCCCGCCTACAACGTGCAGATCAGCTCCGAGGGCCAGCTGATCACCAATTTCTCTTTGCACCAGCGCCCGGGCGACACGGCCACGCTGATCCCGCACCTGGAGCAGTTCCAGGCCCATTACCAGCGGCAGTCAAAAGAAGTGGTGGCCGACGCCGGCTACGGCTCGGAGCAGAACTACGCCTGGCTCGAAGAGCACCAGGTAGAGGCCTACGTCAAGTACAGCTACTTCCATCAAGAGCAGAAGCGCAAGTTCAAGAACGACATCTTCCACGCCCAGCACCTGTACTACAATGAGCAGCAGGACTTCTTCGTCTGCCCCATGGGCCAGCGCCTGGAGCGGGTGGGCCAGTACACCCGTACTTCTGAGTTAGGTCATGTCTCCTCTGTCACCCGCTATGCTGCCCGCCGGTGTGAGGGCTGCCCGCTGCGGGGGCAGTGCTTCAAGGGCAGGGGCAACCGCATGATCGAGGTCAACCACCGCCTGCGCCAGTTAAAGGCCCGGGCACGGGAGCGGCTCTTGAGTGAGGAGGGAATCCGCCACCGCAAGCGAAGGGCCATTGAGCCCGAGGCTGTGTTCGGGCAGGTGAAGAGCAACAACCGCTTCACCCGCTTTAGGTTGAGAACACTTGCCAAAGCCGAGGTGGACTTTGGCCTGGCGGCCATGGCCCACAACCTGCGCAAAATAGCCCGCAAGGGAGTGAAAGCCTTCCGGCAGGCCCTGGAGAGGGGCGCCTCCGGCCTTTCCCAGCAGCTAAAACAGCCAACTGCGGCTCATACCGGCCTGCTGGACCAGCTGACTACCATTTTCAGCCCGAGAAGAGCCGTTTTCCAGCTGGCCGCCTAAAAAACAAAATCAACCGGATAAACCAAAAGAGGCTGCCCTTTCCGGACAGCCTCCTCTGTTTTTTACTTATAAAGAATGGCTATGTTAGTAGCCAATAGGTTCTTTGTTCATAGTTGGTTAGAGAAATTTATTCTCTAATGGGCCATTTGTTTTTCTTTGAATTTTTTCAGCTGGCGACGCATGGCCTCTACGGCAGCATCGGCAGCAGCCTCAAAAGAAGGGGCGTCCTCCTGAGAGAATAGGGTGGCTCCAGGTACAAACAGCCGGACTTCAACAGTTTTGGTATCAGTATTACTGTTGTTATGCCTCATGAATACCTCACCATCAATGATCCTGTCGTAGAAGGTTTCCAGCTTATCCACTCTGTGCTGTATAAAATCTGTAAGCTGTTTGTCAGCCTCGAAGTGGATGGAATACATCTGTAGCTTCATAGTCTTTACAATTAAAAGTTAAACTTATCATGCTTTGGGATGAGCTTTCTCAAAAATCGATTTGAGCTGCTCAATGGAATTGTGCGTGTATACCTGCGTCGCCGCCAGGCTGGCATGCCCCAGTAAATCTTTGATAGCATTCAAGTCGGCCCCCTTGTTAAGCAAGTGCGTAGCAAAAGAATGTCGCAACACGTGCGGGCTGCTATGTTCGGAGGTGGTAATCAAGCTAATATACTTTTTAACGACGCGATAAACGAATTTCGGATAAAGAGGACGAGCTTTATTAGTAACGAGCAATTTTACCGAATTGTTATCTCCAAAAAGTCGAATTTTTTCGTTTTGATAGGCATCCAAAGCAAGCAATAATGAATCATTGAGCGGCACAATACGCTCCTTATTACCTTTGCCTAACACACGGACTGTTTTGGCTCGAAGTTCTATGTCGGAGGGCTCTATGTTTATCAGTTCGGCAAGGCGTATACCTGTGCCATATAAAAACTCCAGAATCAGCCTGTCACGCTGCCCCTCAAAAGTATCCTCAAAAGTAAAGCTGTCAAGCAGGTTATTGAATGGCTCTTCCTGTACAAAAGCCGGAAGCTTTTTAGTGGCTTTGGGAGCTTTAATGCGCAACATGGGATTCACCTTAATCCGCTCCTGTGCCATCAAGAACTTATAATAGGAGCGTAAGCAGGCAATCTTGCGGTTAATAGAGCGCGGCTTAATGTTTTGCTGCACCAAGGTTAATATCCAGGAGCGGATAATTGTGTGATCGGCCTCGGCGGCATCGGTAATCTGGTATACCTGCTGCAAGTAATCGGCAAACTGACCCAGATCGGTATGATAGGAGGTAAGGGTGTGCGGGCTATACCGCTTTTCGTACTGTAAGTACTTAAAAAATAATTCCATAAATTAGTATACCTGACTAGATAGATCAGGTATACTAATTTATGGAAAAATAAAATATCTTGTTAGAGATACTAGTAGTTTTGGTCAGCAAACAGCTGCTGCTTGTATACAGCTCTTTCCTTTTGCTTTCTTCTGGCAATTGATGGCTTCTCAAAATAAGCTCTTGAGCGCAGTTCTTTCAAAACGCCAGTTCTCTCGAATTTCTTTTTGAATCTCTTCAAAGCACGGTCTACAGACTCGTTATCTTTTACGTTTACAATAATCATATTTTTCCTCGCTTCTCTTTGAATTTAGGGTTGCAAATTTAAACAAGCTTTTACTTAAAAATCAACTTATTGGCTAATTATTTATTAACCAAGGGAAGTTTATTTTAAAAAGCAGGGGAGAAGCGTCTGAATTGCCTCTCTCAGCTTTTTTATTTTAGCAAAGCTCTTGATATAACAAGTTTTTGTATCTCGCTTGTTCCCTCGCCAATAGTGCAAAGCTTTGCATCGCGGTAATATTTTTCGGCCGGGTAGTCTTTCGTAAAGCCATAGCCGCCAAAAATCTGTACCGCCTCGTTGGCTACTCTTACAGATACTTCTGAGGCGAACAGCTTAGCCATCGCCGACTCTTTGTTTACATTCAGGCCACGGTTTTTCATGTCAGCTGCCTGGTAGGTTAGCAGCGAGGCAGCTTCAACCTCCGTAGCCATATCCGCTAGCTTAAAGGCAATGCCCTGGAAGCTGGAAATTGGTTTGTTAAACTGCTGGCGCTCTTGTGAATAAGCCAAAGCAGCGTCTAACGCACCCTGCGCAATACCTAGTGACAGTGCTGCAATAGAAATACGGCCGCCATCCAACACTTTCATGGCCTGTACAAAGCCTTCGCCTACCTCACCAAGAACCTGGTCCTTATGCACACGGCAGTCCTGGAAAATAAGTTCTGTAGTCTCAGAGGCGCGCATGCCCAATTTGTCTTCTTTGCGGCCAGCGCTAAAGCCCGGCGTTCCTTTTTCGATAACGAAGGCTGTCATGCCATGGGAGTCGCCAACCTCGCCGGTGCGTACAATTACTACTGCCACGTTGCCCGACTTGCCGTGGGTAATAAAGTTTTTAGCTCCGTTTATAACCCAGTGGTCACCATCCTGTACTGCCACAGTGCGCATGTTGCCTGCGTCTGAGCCTGTGTTAGGTTCCGTCAGGCCCCAAGCCCCTATCCATTCGGCAGTTGCTAGCTTAGGCAGGTACTTTTGCTTCTGCTCTTCATTTCCAAACTGCAGGATATGGCCGGTGCACAGTGAGTTATGAGCGGCCATCGACAAGCCAATAGAGCCATCAATTTTTGCCAGCTCGGCAATAGCCGTTACATACTCCAGGTAACCAAAGCCCGAGCCGCCATACTCCGTTGGCACTAGTACGCCCATCAGTCCCAGTTCGCCCAGCTTTTTGAAGACGTCCACCGGAAACTCCTGCGATTCGTCCCATTCCCTCATTTTAGGTTTAATGTGCTTAGCACCGAAATCCCGAACCATGTCCGCAATCATGCGCTGGTTTTCAGTAGTTTCTAATTCCATTTGTAGTTTTGGGTTGTTTTAAGGTGATATGCGCTGTATAACGGTATAGAACTATCCGTTGTTTACAAAGCTATAAATTTGAGGTAATAACACAATCAGCTATATAGTTTTAAACGTATGTAAAAGAGGCTACTGCGAGGGCGAAGCTTTATTTTGACATAGACTTTAATTTCTGTTATTTTGGAGATTGTTTGCTGTGCTGCCCTTTGCAGCAGGGCCACAGGAATCCATGCTAGCAAGATGATACAGTTTTTGAAGAACCTGTTTGGAGGGAGCGATCCTGTTCTGGAGGTCTCGCTGAGGGAGCTCGGTGTGGATATGCATTCGCATATACTTCCGGGCATCGACGATGGGGCAGACAGTCTGGAGCATTCGCTGGAGCTGGTGAGGGCCATGAAGGAATTAGGGTACCGAAAACTGATCATGACACCCCACATCATGAGTGACTTCTACAAGAATACACCGGAGATCATTCGTGAGAAGCTGCAACTGCTGCGGCAGGCTGTGAAAAACGCAGGCATTGAGATAGAACTGGATTGTGCAGCGGAATATTACCTGGATGAGGGATTGCTGGATAAGCTTGATAATAACGAGGAGTTGCTCACTTTTGGCGATAACTACCTACTGTTCGAGACATCTTTCCTGAATGAACCCCTGAACCTGCGCGAAACTATCTTCAAGATGCGTTCCAAAGGGTATCAGCCGGTACTGGCGCATCCGGAGCGGTATACTTACTTCTACGGCAAGTTTGAAGAACTCGTAGCCCTTCGGGAGCTAGGAGTAGTGTTTCAGCCAAACCTTAACTCGCTTGCCGGTTATTACTCGGCAGGGGCCAAAGACGTAGCCGAGCGGCTGGTAGAGCAGGGATTCGTAGAATTTTTGGGCACCGATACTCATGGCATGAAGCATATTGCCACGCTACACAAAGTACTCAGCACAAAGCACCTGGTTAAAGCTCTGGCGCTACCATTGCGCAACAGGCAACTATAGTCATCACTTCTTTTACACTTTATACTTCCACACATCATGGTATTTGTAACAGGCGGCAGTGGCCTGATCGGCAGTTTTTTGATTCCTGAGCTTTTACGGCAGGGGTATCAGGTAAAAGCTATTTACCGCGGCAGCATACCTGCTATTGCCGGTACAGACCAGGTGCAGTGGATAGAAGGCGATATTCTGGATCCTGCTTTGTTACGTGATGCACTGGTAGGTGTAAAGTACGTGTTCCATTGTGCCGGTCTGGTTTCTTATGCGCCCCAGGACGAGGAACTGCTGAAACAGGTAAACATTGAGGGCACTGCCAATGTTGTGGATGCCTGCCTGGAGACCGGAAGTATAAAGCTTTGCCACGTGAGCTCTATAGCTGCTGTTGGGCGACCTAAAAATACGGAAGTGCTGACAGAGAAAGCTAAGTGGGACCCGGCTGCAGATTTGTCGGCCTACGCAAGCTCTAAATATTTAGCGGAACTAGAGGTGTGGCGCGGTGTGGCAGAGGGGCTGGATGCTGTGGTGGTGAATCCTTCCATCATACTTGGTCCTGCCGACTGGAACCGCAGCAGTACTCAATTATTCAGGTACGTTTATAATGAGCGCTCCTTCTATACTGACGGCGAGGCAAACTTTGTGGATGTGCGCGATGTGGTGAATGCCATGCTGCAGCTAACCTTCTCGGAAATTTCAGGAGAAAGGTTTATCTTGAATGCAGAGCGAATGAGCTACAAAGCCTTTTTCGAGAAAGCGGCAACGTGCTTTGAGAAGAAAGCGCCTAGTAGAAAGGTGCCGCCAATGCTGGCCGAGATAGTCTGGCGTTTGGAGCACGCGCGCTCCTGGCTAACGGGGCGCCGACCGCTCATTACCAAGGATACCGCACGGGTCGCCAGAAAGACGCACTTCTTCAGTAATGACAAAATCAGGAAAGCTTTAGGATTTGAGTTTAGACCTGTTTCTGAATCAGTGAGTTGGGTATGCCAGGAACTGCAACGGCAAATAACCGGCGGTAGGCTGCAAAAGGCCAAATAAACTATTTGCAGCGTTAAAATGTAGTAAGGGAAAGGCTGTTTTTATACAGCTTGTTGGATACCGGAGATGAAAGAAAACTTTGACGAACACAGCGAAGAGCTGGAATTGATACAGCGTTTCGAGCGTATGCTCGGAAGCAATGAAACGGCATTTTTTGACCTCACAGACTTTGAGTATATCATTGACCATTATACCGCAAACTTTGAGTATAAAAAGGCCTTGGCTGCCTGCGATTCTGCTCTGGTGCAGTACCCGTTCTCTACGGATCTGCAGATAGATAAGGCGCAGCTATTGGCCATGTCAGGTGATTTTGATGGCGCCCTTGAGCTGATAAATAAGGTGGCTGAGGTGGAGCCAGAGAATGCTGATGTGCAGCTTACGAGAGGTATTGTCTATACCCAGCGAGGAGAGTTTCGCGATGCTATAGATTACTTCAAGAAAGCCCTGGCCTATGCCGATGACCGTGACGATATATACTTTAACATTGGCCTTGCTTACCAAACCTGGGGTAAGGTGGCCTCTGCTATAAAATACTATAAGAAGTGTGTGGAGCTGAACCTGGAGAACGAGGCGGCGATGCAGGAGGTGTTGTATTGTATGGATGTTACCAACTCCATAAATGAGCACCTGCCTTTCTTCCAGAAGTTCGTGGATGATGACCCATACTCTTATGTAGCCTGGTTTAACCTGGGTAACGTGTATAACAAGCTCGGAGCCTACGATAAAGCCATTGCTGCTTACGACTATGCCACCATCATTCGCCCAGACTTTATCACGGCATACAATAACATGGCGAATGCCTTGGTATACCTTGGCGAGTACAGCAAGGCTATCGAAGCCTTCAACGCTATGATAGAGCATGGGCAACCAAACGCAGAGATATACTGCAATATTGGTGAGTGCTATGAGAAGCTGCAGCAATGGGATTTGTCGCGCCGCTACTACCAGAAATCTGTAGACCTGGATCCTGAAATGGATGAGGCATGGTTTGGGATAGGTGTGATATTGGATTCGCAGGGCAACTGGTATGAGGCGGTACACTTTTTTAAGAAGGCGGTAGAACTGTACGATGACAGTGCCGACTACTGGGTAGCGCTGGCTGCTGCAGAATACCATGTGGGGCATGTGGTATCGGCGCTGGAAAGTTATGAGCGTGCCTCTGAGATACGCCCCGACGATAAAAATATATACCTGAACTGGTCAGTTATACTTTACGAGCAGGGTAATTTTGAGGAAGCCACAGATATTATTTTAAATGCCATAGAGCTGCAACCACGGGAGGCAGAGCTGTTTTACAGGGCTTGTGCCTATATGCTTTCTGCAGGAAAATACCGCGAGGCTTATAATTATTTGGAAAATGCTTTAATTTTGGACTTCGATAAACACAAGCTGCTGTTTGAGTTCTTTCCTGAACTGGAGTCACAGCGAGCATTAGCCCGATTAATTGATCAGTATCGCAAATAAAATCACATGAACTATACGCTGAATAGCATTCCGGAGCGTGCGGAGAAACCACGCGAACGAGGCTTTACCATGGCCATGGACAAAGGGCTTAGCATTCGGGAAGTAGAAGACTTTCTGGAGGTAGCCGGAGATTATGTTGACATTGTAAAGTTAGGTTGGGCTACGTCTTACGTAACGCCTAACCTGAAGAAGAAGCTGGATGTGTACCGTGCAGCTGGCATTCCGACCTACTTTGGGGGTACATTGTTCGAAGCTTTTATTGTTCGTAACCAGTTCGACGATTACCGCCGTGTGCTAGACAAGTATGAGATGACTTTTGCTGAGGTATCAGACGGTTCTATCGAGATGCCACACGAAGAAAAGTGTGAGTACATTACTAAACTGTCTGAGCAGGTAACAGTGCTGTCAGAGGTAGGTTCTAAGGATGCCGAGAAAATCATCCCGCCTTACATGTGGATCAAACTGATGAAAGCTGAGCTGGAAGCCGGTGCGTGGAAGGTGATTGGTGAGGCTCGTGAGGGTGGTAACGTTGGCCTTTTCCGTTCTACTGGTGAGGTGCGCAGCGGCCTTGTGGAGGAAATCCTGACACAGATTCCATTTGAGAAGATCCTTTGGGAGGCTCCGCAAAAGGCACAGCAAGTATGGTTTATCAAGCTTTTAGGAGCTAATGTAAACCTTGGTAATATTGCTCCAAGCGAGGTTATTCCGCTGGAGACTATTCGCCTGGGCTTACGAGGCGATACTTTCGACCACTTCCTAGATATTGAAAAACCTTGCTAGAAGGTTAAAGTATAAACACAAAAGTATAAATTGCCCGTCGGTTTGGCCGCACGGGCAATTTCCGTTTTAGCGCATCCGCAATAGTATAGTTGTTACACAATTTATGGAAAGAAGATCTTTACGAGAGTATTTACTGCTGTTTTCGAAAGGTGCAGGCATGGGAGCTGCCGATGTGGTGCCTGGCGTTTCGGGTGGTACTATCGCCTTTATTACAGGTATTTATGAGGAGCTGCTAGGTTCCATCCGTTCTGTAAACGGAGAGGCTATAAAATTGCTGCTGCGCTTTAACCTTAAGGGCTTCTGGAAACACATTAACGGAAACTTTCTGGTAGTACTAATTTCGGGGATACTGTTCTCTATTGCCTCCCTCTCACGGCTTATCCTTTTCCTGCTTGAAAATTACCCGGAGATGCTCTGGTCATTCTTCTTTGGACTGATTGTAGCCTCTGCAGTGGTAGTAAGCAAAAAGATTACCCGCTGGAGGTTGGGTGTTGTACTGGCTGGCTTGGTGGGGGCAGTTATAGCATATTATATCACCGTAGCCACACCTACACAAACTTCAGAAGCGTACTGGTTCATCTTTTTGTCAGGAGCCGTTGCTATCTGCGCAATGATTCTGCCGGGCATTTCAGGAAGCTTCCTGTTGGTGCTGTTGGCCAAGTATGAGTTTATACTTAACGCCGTGAAGGACTTACGGGCAGACATTATAGCCGTGTTCGGAATAGGCTGTGTAACGGGCATCTTAGCGTTCTCGCATGTGCTTAATTACATGCTGAAGAACTACCATAATGTAACAGTAGCTTTGCTTACTGGCTTTATGGTAGGTTCACTAAATAAAGTATGGCCATGGAAGCTGACTCTTGAGACCTACACTGACCGTCATGGTGCAGTAAAGCCGTTGGTGCAGGAAAACGTGCTGCCAAGTAGCTATGAAGCTCTGACTGGCCAGGAGCCATACTTGGTATATGGTGTAGTGCTGGCAATTGCAGGTTTCCTGCTCGTATACCTTGTAGATCGCTTTACAGAAGACTCAAACACGGAAGTATAGTTTCAACATCTCATTCCTCTACACCTCATGCGCAAATTCGGACTTATCGGTAAAAAGCTTGGGCACTCGTTTTCAAAGAAATACTTTACAGAAAAGTTTGAGCGCGAAGGAATAACTGATGCAGCTTACGAGTTGTATGAGTTGCCGCGGGCCGAAGAGCTGACAACGCTACTGCAGCAGGAGCCAGAACTGGTGGGGCTAAACGTAACAGTGCCTTACAAGGAGCAAGTTATTCCGCTGCTAGATGAACTAGATGAAGCTGCAGCTACCATTGGGGCAGTAAACACGATCAAAATATCTAACGGCCGAACCAAAGGCTACAATACCGATTACGTTGGCTTTAAAAGTTCTCTGGAAGAATTTTATCCGGAGCCAGCACGAAAGCAGGCCTTAGTGTTAGGTACCGGTGGAGCGGCAAAAGCTGTATGGGCTGCTCTGGATGCATTAAATGTCCCGTACCTGCGCGTATCCAGAAAAGAAGGAGAGGGGCAGTTAAGCTATACGCAGCTAACGTCAGAGGTGCTTTCTGATTACAACCTGATCATCAACACCACGCCGCTTGGCATGTATCCTCAGGTAGAGGAAGCACCAGAACTGCCTTACGATAATATAACGGACCAGCACTTTATTTATGACCTGGTGTACAACCCTAATCAGACAAAGCTTATGCAGAAATGTGCTGCTAAGGGAGCTAAGGTAATGAACGGTTTGCTCATGCTTCACCGCCAAGCAGATGCTGCCTGGAATATTTGGAATATTGAATATTAAATAGTACAATTGTGAGAGGCGAATAAAGGGGGTAAAAGGTGCAACTCTGTCCTGTGTTATATACGTTAAAGGAGTATAAGCTCAACAACGCATATTACCGTGCAGTACTTAAACTCCCTAAGGCAGAAAGCATATTCACTGAACACTTGTATTTACGCCCTGTACTTGTCGTGCCGCGACGTGAAGGTAGATTGGTACATTATGATAATGCTGGCCGTTGCCATTGCATACGCCGTCAGCCCAATAGATCTAGTACCTGACCTGACACCTGTATTTGGGTATTTGGATGATGTTGTAATAGTAACACTAGGTTTAACGTTATCATACCGACTACTCCCTAAAGAAGTGCTACAACAGGCGCGCCTGTAGGCACTCGAGGAAATGGACCAGTCGGTAGTAGCAACCAAAGTTGTAGCTTATACCTGGATGCTGTTGCTGACATTAGTTGCTATTGGCATCTATAAGTTTTTTCTCTCCGACGTACCGTATTAAGGTATAAAAGATCTTTTGAGCAGGGTTTAAGATGATTTACAACACTACAACTTGCTGCGAAAGAAGAAAGCCTCCTCAGGGAGGCTTTACTTTTTTAGGACTCATTATATCATACCATATTCTTGGTTACGCTCCTGTAGCTAGATGCTTCAACTAGCTTAAATCTGTTGTTTTTAAG
This sequence comes from Pontibacter korlensis, assembly GCF_000973725.1. Classification (NCBI taxonomy): domain Bacteria; kingdom Pseudomonadati; phylum Bacteroidota; class Cytophagia; order Cytophagales; family Hymenobacteraceae; genus Pontibacter; species Pontibacter korlensis. Next base: position 1,913,704 of record NZ_CP009621.1, read on the forward strand.
GTGTGCAAAATAACCTCAGAAAGGTTACAGCTTCTGGTTTAGGATTTTATACCTTTACTCTTGATTGAAATCATTCTTATTGCCCATAAAGCACCTATTTTCAACTGGTGTATGGGCTACCAAGAACTATTTTTTTACCTGCTTGCAACCATCTGGCATCAGCAGGAATCATAGAATCGAACAAGCGTAAACAGGCAGCATTTGAAGCTTTTTACTAAACCTAAGTCAGACGAGGATAAGCTCATTGAGGGGTGCATCGCGGGCAAACGCGAGATGCAGCGCCTGCTCTATGACCTTTATGCTAAAAAGATGATGGTAGTTTGCCTGCGTTACGCCCCCACAACCTTTGAGGCAGAGGATATCATGCAGGATGCTTTTATCAAAGTATTCAACAATATCCAAAACTTTAAAAAAGACTGCCCATTGGAGTTCTGGATTCGCCGCATCATGATCAACACTGCCCTGAAGCACCTAAGAAGCAAACAGCTACTAACGGTGTCGCATGAGGCAGAAGAGGTAGCTAACCTTAGTTCTGGGGAAGTGAGCCTGAGCGGCTATACAATGGACGAACTCCTGAGTATGATCCAGAGCTTAGCGCCACGCTACCGTATGGTCTTTAACCTCTACGCTATTGAGGGCTACAACCATAAGGAAATAGGCGAGATGCTGGGTATCTCAGAGGGGACATCGAAATCACAGTATTCACGCGCCAGAGCCATACTGCAGAGTATGTTGTTGCGCCAGGAAAATAATTTAAAGGAACATGTCATCAGCAACTAACGATAAGCGCGGAAGCCTGGAGGAAGAGTTCCGGCGCCGCATGCAGGACGCTGAGGCTTCTCCGTCCGCAGACCTTTGGGACCGAATAGACCATAGCCTGACAGTGCAGGAAAACGGGCACTATAAGCGGGGTATGCTGTTTTATAGGCAGCTTGCTGCCGCTTGCGTTACCTTGCTATTGATAGCCGGAGGTTTTGCTGCCTATTATTTTAGCGGATCGGACGCAGTGCCAGCTTCTCAGGTACAGCTGCAAACAGGTACAATAGCCGCAACAGCACCAGCCACTAGAGGCGAAGAGCAGACAACAGAAACGGAAGGCTTAGCAGTAGATGAGGCTATTGCAGAAGCCATGCAAAAGGCGGTACAGCCTCAGGAGCTGTTTGCTAAGCAGGGGGCTGCTCCAGATAGAAGTACAACGATAAGCCCAAATAGTTCTTCAGCCACGAGTATAAGCACGCAAAAAGACGCTGCACCTGCTATAGCTGATGCCACTACTACTAATCCAGGTGCCTGGCATAGTGTGCCGGATCATAAGTATAGCTCTATACTGCAAGGTAAGCAGGACAGCAGGGAAAGCATGGGCATCAGAAGCATGTTCTCCCGATTCGAAAACGTGCACCGCACCATTACAAGGCCGTCTTCTGCCACTGCTGGATTTAACGCAGAAAGAAGAACTGGCTTTGCAGCAGGGTCCTCTCCAGAACCTACCGACGACTTTAAAAGGCTTAACGAGATCGTGATGAACCGCATGAAGCAGCTACAGGCAGAGCAGGAGGCGGTGAAGCAAATGTATAAATCTGAGAAAGCACTGGCAGTTGCCGGTAGCACAGAGAAAGAACAGGAAAGCGTTTCTGGTGGCAGATGGTCTTTAGGTATGGCTTATGCACCAAGCTACTTTGAGCAGAACATAGGTATACCGACCCAGTTAATGATGGGTACCGCTGCAAGTAGCTTTGCTTCTTTTGCGCCTCCTACAGCTTTGCAGGAGTCAGCAAGGCTGATGGACGATGCCCGGGAAGAGTATGAGGAGGAAGTGGAGCCAGGTTTCTCGTTCGGCATAGAGGCAAAAGCCGGCTTTAAAATAGGTAAGAAATGGAAACTATTGAGTGGCTTAGGCTTTACACAGAACACGGCAAGATCTAAGTCCAGTTATGTGATTCAGCAGTTCTGGAGAAGGCCTGGTACTCAAGATAAAGAAACGCCTGGAGCTACCACTATCTTCCTGCCATCGCTCAGCAGCAATTTTGCTTCTGACTCACTTAGTGTAGCTCAAACGAATGAGTTTAATGTGCTCTATCGTTACCGCCACCTTACTGTGCCGGTAGGGATGCAGTATGAAGGCAAGCTAGGTAAAGATTGGTTCTGGTTTGCAGGTGCTGGTGTGGCTGCTAACATACTGGTGCAGACATCTATTATTGCCAATTCGGCAGAAGTTCGGGATATTGATTATGAGCTGAATGATGAGAAATCGCCGTTCCGAAAGCTGCAGTGGTCTGGTAACGTTACCGCCGGTGTGGGCAAGCGCCTTACAAATAATATTTCTGTGGCAATAGGTCCGGAGTACAGAGGGTATTTCGATACGATGCTTTCCTCTCCTGAAAAAGCACAGGCACCGCAGGGTAAACCTTACACCATGGGTATAAACATGGCTGTAAACTACGAGCTGGGCTCCGGACGTAAATAAGCTTTATTTTTTGTGGGGCATGCAACGCTTTGTTGCTGCCAGGGGTCATAAAATTGTAGAAGAAAAGACTCCTGCCTATGAGACCACTACAAGACCTGTTGGAGCTATGTACTATAGCGGCTCGTCAGAACCTTTATGGATGGTATCTGTTACTGGTGCTTCTTCTCGCAGCAATCATATAATTTTTGTGCCATATTCTGAGCTATGAAATTGACGGTAAGCCTATGTGCTTATATGTCATAAAGTAACCCTTGTCCTTTTACTAACTATGAAAAGTCTATGCTACATAATTCTGCTGTACCTCTGCCTTGCGCTGCTGGCAGCTGGCTGTTCTAAATCGGCACCTATGCCCATTTGTACGGTTGCAGAAGTAGTAGCGCAGGATTGTGAAGCTGGATGGTATGTGCTTAAGCTGGAGGATAATTCTGAAGAAACAGCTGAGAAAACAGGCAGCTACGTGGGGCAGTTGCGGGGAGGCTATGTTACTACCAACACTCTGCCCGAAGAGTACAGGCAGATCGGTGTAAAGGTAAGCCTGCGCCTGGAGCTGAATGGCTCTGATGGCCCTCGCTGTGCTGCTACTGCGCTGATGCACCCTGCTGTTAAAATTGTTGATGTGTGCGAAGGCACTGTCTCAGTAACAGCACGATAGCAAGTGTTTTTAAGTGTAATGTGATTAATAATAAGGTGAATGTTATGACAGGGGGCCTGCTTCGCGGGCCTTTTGTTTGCTAAGTATGGCCGTTGCGTCCAGCCTAAAGCGAAGTGCTGCAGTCTGTTTTACAATTGTAGATCAACAGCCCGGACATTGTGCAATAATCTGAGGGTATTGCAGTTTACAGAAGGTAATATCTTTCTGTTGAAGAAAATATAGTGTTATATTTGAACCCAAATAAGTTATGACTTTGTGTCATAGTTTAGGAAAGAATCAGTACACAAAGTTTCTCTTCAAAATCGGGTGAGGAAAGAGAATTAAAGCCTTCACATTAGTTTGAGGAAAACCTGTTTTCACGGTCATTATATGCAATTTTTCAAGACAAAATCCCTCTACAAGAATAAGTTTAACTACCTGCTTTGCTGCTTAGGCGCAATGCTTACTCTGGCCTCTTGTGAGGACCCGAATGAGCTGGGCCTGGAGCTTGTGGAGGATAATATTTCTGGTGTTTATACGGATACGCTCACGATAAACGTGTCGACAGTGCTGGCCGATTCGATTGCTACTTCCGGGTCTGGTATTATGCTGGCGGGACAATACACCACCCCACAGACAGGAGCCTTGCAGGCATCTACCTATTTTCAGGTAGGGCCAGGCGGTGTACTGGCTACGCCTGCAGAAGGTGCAACATACGATTCCCTGAAGCTGATACTCCCAACCTCAGGTTATTACTACGGCGACACCACGCAGCGTGTAACTTACAGCGTATACGAGCTTAACTCAACACTAACAGCGCGTAATTTGCCGCCTGTTATTCCGAATGAGCAGCCTTATTCCAGCTTCTATCATCAGGGAGCAGGGCTTTACAGCGTTAGTAAAGTAGACCTGAAGCCGGAGCCGTTGGCAACTTACACTTTCTCTCCAAGACCAGTAAGCAAGGATACGCTGGAGATTAGCCTTCAAAATGAGCTTGGGCAGCAGTGGTTCGACCTGCAGAAAGCTGGAGATGATAAGCTGAAAGATAACAATAGCTTTGCTGCGTTTTTCAAGGGCCTTGGCATAGTAGCCTCTGAGGGTAATGCTGTACTAGGCTTCCCTACAAGTGGTGCTGTTGTAAGGCTGTACTACTCAGAGCCGTCTTCATCAGGTGGCAACAGAACGGTAAAGAGTTATAACTTCTCTCTCATCAACTCTAACCTGCAGTACAATAAGTTCGATGGTGATTTTACAGGTACGCCACTGGAAGGCCTGAAAGATAGCAAAGAGCTGCCTGCCAGTGCTACCAATGAGATAAGCGTGGCGCAAGCTGGTACAGGTCTGCTAATCAAGTTAGAGATACCATACCTGGAAAACCTGAAAGAAAAGCTGAAGCCGGAATTCATCAACAAGGCAACTTTGGTTGTAGAGCCATTCAGAGGTGCTGCCACAGGTTATCCTTTCTTTGTACCGTCTTCGGTAGGGCTGTATGAGACCAGTATTAGCAATGTGCTGTACACGCCGCTGAATGTTGAGTACACTCAGGAAATAATACCACTGACTTCTGCATATATCAAGTCTAGCGAAACAGCAACAGAGGGTCGTTATGAGTTCTCCATTACCGAATACCTGATTAACAAACTGAAGAATGAGAACCGTATTAATGAGCCGCTTTACCTGGCTCCGGCCTCTTCCGAGTTTAGAAATTCTGTTAGCCGTTTGGTTGTTGGCGCACAAAACCAGGCTATCAAGAACGTGAGATTAAAAGTTTACTATACTACTATCCAATAACCTACAACTATGAAAAACCCCTTTAAAAAAGTGCGCCTGTTTACAGTAGTGGCAATGCTGCTGTCTGTGTGCGTGTTCTCTTCCTGTGACGAAGACAGTGATAGCGAGGTACTACTGGGAGAATGGCAAAAGAAGTCTGACTTTGCCGGTGTAGCCCGAAGCAGTGCCGTATCTTTCGTGATCGATGGCAAAGCCTATGTTGGCACTGGTTACGCTGGCTCCATTCGCTTAAGAGATTTCTGGATGTATGACCCAGCATCGAACAACTGGGTTAAAAAAGCCGATTTCCCGGGAGCGGCACGAAGCGCTGCAATAGGCTTCTCTGCTAATGGAAAAGGTTATATTGGCACTGGTTATGATGGTGTTAATTACCTGAAGGATTTCTACGAGTATGATCCGGCCACCGATACCTGGACCCAGATTGAAGATTTCCCTGCCTCAGCCCGTTACGGTGCCATTGCTATGTCTTTCGCAGATAAAGGCTATGTAGGCGCTGGCTTCGACGGTAACTATCAGAAGGACTTCTGGCAGTATGACCCAGCCACTGCCACCTGGACGGAGCAGGTAGGTCTGCAAGGTGCTAAGCGTTTGAACGGTTTTGCCTTCACAGTAAACGGCAAAGGCTATGTAGGCGGTGGTCAAAACAACAGTGTGTATCAGACAGACTTTTTGGAGTTTGACCCGGCAACTGGCCAGTGGAGAACATTAAAAAGCCTGGCATCAGACCAGCGGCCAAATGAAAAATACCCTACTCCGCGCACTTACGCTGCTACATTTACCATTCACAATAATGGATACTTGGTAGGAGGCACCACAGGCACAACATCTGGAAACGATGTGTGGAAGTATGACCCAGCTACTGATACCTGGACAGAACTAGGTACTTTCGATGGTGGCATAAGAGATGGCGCCATCGGTTTCGGAATTGGGGAGTACGGTTATGTTGGCTTGGGTAAATCAGGCTCTTTGCGCTTCGACGACCTGTGGCAGCTTAACCCTTCCATTGTTAGCGAGTAGTCATCAGCTTAAACAAACAACAACTAAAGCAGCCTAATTAACGTTAGGCTGCTTTTTTTATATCTTGTTGTAACCAAATGCTATACATGAAGGTTAGGGTATAGAGGCTTCTGCCTAGGAGCATAGACAGAGCAGAAAGAGTGAAACTTTTACTGCGCTTCATGATGCCTATGCCCGTTATTTAAAATTAATTTTCTGTAATCTAGTGCACTAAGCCTGTTGTTTTACAACAGGCTTTTTTTGTGTTTAAAGCCTTTTAAGGTTGCTGCCGTACAGAAGGGATAACTATTGCAGCTGGCTAAACTAACCGCCCGTTTTAAATGTTATAGTTTATCTTTACTGATCCGTAAAAAAGACGAATGGACTTTAAGCTAACCTCAGAATTCAAACCTACCGGCGATCAGCCGAAAGCTATAGCCCAGCTCACCGAGGGCATACAGAAAGGTGAGCCAGCCCAAGTGCTGCTGGGTGCCACTGGTACTGGTAAGACCTTTACGATGGCCAACGTTATTCAAAACGTGGGCAAGCCTACGCTGGTGCTCTGCCACAACAAGACACTGGCTGCACAGCTGTATGGCGAGTTTAAGCAGTTCTTCCCCGAAAATGCGGTGGAGTACTTTATCTCTTACTACGACTACTACCAGCCGGAAGCGTACATTGCCTCTTCAGATGTGTTCATAGAAAAAGATTTGGCCATAAACGAGGAGATAGAGAAACTGCGCCTGCATACTACTTCTGCTCTGCTGTCTGGCCGCCGTGATATTGTGGTGGTGGCCTCTGTGTCGTGTATCTATGGTATAGGTAACCCGGAGGAGTTTGGGAAAAACGTGCTCTATTTGGCTCCCGGGCAGCGCTACAGCCGCAATAACCTATTGTATACATTTGTGCAGATACTGTACAGCCGCACCGAGGGCGAGTTCACACGTGGAACATTTAGGGTGAAGGGCGATACTGTGGATATTTATCCAGCTTATGCCGACTTTGCCTACCGCCTATACTTTTTCGGCGATGAGCTGGAGGCTATACATAGAATTGATCCGCAGTCAGGTAAAAAGCTATCGGATGAGAAGACCGTAACGCTTTATCCTGCTAACCTTTTCGTAACAGGCAAAGACACATTGCAGCAGGCCATTTCGGAGATACAGTACGATATGGTGGCGCAGCACGAGTATTTTTTGAAAGAAGATCGCCCTACGGAAGCTAAGCGTATAAAAGAGCGAACCGAGTTTGACCTAGAGATGATTCGTGAGCTAGGTTACTGCTCCGGCATTGAGAACTACTCCCGCTACTTTGACCGCCGTGCCCCGGGTGCCCGTCCGTTCTGCTTGCTAGATTATTTTCCGGATGATTTCCTGATGGTGATTGACGAGAGCCACGTAACAATGCCGCAGGTGCGCGCGATGTGGGGTGGTGACCGTTCCCGTAAGGTGGCACTGGTAGAGTATGGCTTCCGTTTACCGGCAGCGATGGATAACCGCCCGCTTACCTTTAACGAGTTTGAAAGCCTGATGCACCAGGTGGTGTTTGTAAGCGCCACGCCAGGCGACTATGAGATGCAGAAGGCTGAAGGTGTAATTGTGGAGCAGATTATCAGACCAACTGGTCTACTGGATCCAGAAATCGAAATACGGCCAAGTGCTAACCAGGTGGATGATCTGCTGGATGAGGTGGATGAGCGTATCAAAGCCGGAGAGCGCGTGTTGGTGACTACACTAACCAAGCGCATGTCTGAAGAGCTTGCCAAATATATGGATCGACTTAACATAAAGGTAAAATACCTGCACTCCGAGGTAAAAGCCCTTGACCGGGTAGAAATCCTGCGGGAGCTGCGTTTAGGGGAGATCGATGTGCTGATAGGGGTAAACCTGCTGCGCGAGGGGCTTGACCTGCCGGAGGTAAGCTTAGTGGCTATACTTGATGCCGACAAAGAAGGCTTCCTGCGCGACCAACGCTCCCTAATACAGACAATGGGCCGTGCTGCACGTAACGAGCGAGGCAAAGTGATTATGTATGCCGACCGTATAACAGGCTCTATGCAACGTGCCATTGATGAAACCAACCGTCGCCGTGCTACACAGATGGCCTACAACGAGGAACACGGCATTACTCCGCGTACAGTACTTAAATCTAAAGGTGAGATTTTTGAGCAAACATCCGTTGCGGATGCCAAGAAGCGTGAGGTGAAGATGTATGCTGGTCCGGAAGAAGTATCTATCGCTGCCGAGCCGATCATCCAGACTATGAAGCGCGACGAACTGGAGAAGCTCATTAAGAAAACAGAAAAGCAGATGGAGGCAGCAGCCAAAGACCTCGACTTCCTGCAGGCTGCTAAGTATAGAGATGAACTGTCAGAGTTGCGTAAGCTGCTTAAAACGAAGTAAGGTCAACAACTGATTCCGGAAAAGCAGATATCGAAAGGTATCTGCTTTTTCATTGTTTAAGCAGTCGGCTTACCTATATTTACTGTTATCAAAGTTTGTTGAAACGAAAGTCAAAACTTAAGATCTACATGTTTAAGAGAATTATACCTGTTCTTCTTCCTGCTGCAATAGGGCTTGTTACTGCCTGCAATTCCAGTAACTCTGGAACAGCGGTAAACGAAGCCGAAAATGTAGCTGCACTTTCTACAGAGAGCTATGGGAAATACCTAACCGAGCTGGCCTCAGATGAGTTGGAGGGACGAAAGCCTTTTACCAGTGGAGAAGAAAAAACGCTGCAGTACCTGGAGCGGGAGTTTAAAGAGTTAGGCCTGGAGCCAGGTAATGGCAATAGCTACTTTCAGGAAGTGCCGATGGTGGACATACGCACTATGCCAAGCCCAAGCATGACAGTGGAAGGCAAAGGCAAGAAACTCGAGCTGCAGGGGCGTGAGGAGTATGTGCTTTGGACAAGGAGAACAGAGCCAGCTATAGATATCAAAAACAGTGAGCTGGTTTTTGCCGGCTTCGGCATAGTAGCTCCAGAGTATAACTGGAACGACTATGCAGGCCTTGACGTGAAAGACAAGATCGTGCTCATCATGGTAAACGACCCAGGCTTTTATGAACATGCACCGGAGGTATTTAAAGGCGAGGCTATGACCTACTATGGCCGTTGGACCTATAAGTTTGAAGAGGCCGCACGGCAAGGAGCAAAAGGCTGCCTGATCATACACAATACTGAGCCAGCAGGCTATGGTTTTGAGGTAGTGCAGAATAACTGGAACACGTCTAAGCTGTACCTGGACGACCGCGGTAATGAGTCTTACAAATGCGCCATTGAAGGATGGGTAACAGACGCAACAGCGCGCAAGTTGTTTGAGGCTGCCGGAATAGATTATGCCGCCACTGTACAGAAAGCCTCTAAGCCAGGAGGCAAGCCAAAGCCTATGGGGCTTCGCCTCAGCACATCCCTTAAGGTAAATGCCACCTATGACAAGAGTAATAACTTTGTGGCTAAGATTATCGGTAGCAAGCGCCCAGACGAGGCCATCATTTATACCGCCCACTGGGACCACCTAGGCTATGGCAAAGCAGATGCAGAAGGAGATAGTATATATAACGGAGCTGTAGACGATGCAACAGGTGTGGCAGGTTTACTGGAGATAGCCAGAGCTTTCAAGAGCTTGCCAACTTCTCCGGAGAGAAGTATAGTGTTCCTGGCTGTTACAGCAGAAGAACAAGGCTTGTGGGGTTCTGCCTATTATGCGGAGAATCCGATCTTCAAGAAAGAAAAGACTATTGCCAACATCAACATGGATATGCTCAACTCTTATGGCAAGACGAAAGATGTTGTGTTATATGGTATGGGGCAGTCTGAACTAGAGGAGTATATTTCTGAAGAAGCAAAAGAAGCAGGCCGTTATGTTGCTCCGGAAGAGAATCCGGAGGCAGGGCTATACTACCGCTCAGACCACTTCAACTTCGCTAAGATTGGAGTGCCAGCTCTGTTTATTGGCCCTGGCATAGATCATGCTGAAAAAGGAAAAGAGTATGGCAAACAGAAGCTGGATGAGTTCTTTGCTACCTATTACCATAAGCCATCAGACGAGGTGCATCCTGACTTAAAGTTTGACGGTGCCGTGGAAGATCTATCGTTGCTGTATAAAGTAGGTCATCGTCTTGCTTTCTCAGAAGAGTGGCCAAAATGGAAAGCTGGTTCTGAGTTTAAAGCAGCAAGAGAAGCTTACCTCAATAAGCAGTAGGTCTCAAGCTGTCGCCATAAAAATGCCGCTCCGGAAGATACTTCGGAGCGGCATTTTTATTAAGTCTTAATTTGAAAGAGCAGCTTTTTCTCCCTGACTAGGGCTGCTTTTGGCACAGAACTGCTTATCAGCCTTATCTTAGCATCCATAACAACAAACACATGAGATTACCGATTAGCAATACTTTCCATTTTAGAACAGGTACAGCAGGCGATGCTGAACTGCTGGCAGACTTAGGCTGGTGCACTTTTAAGGAGGCTTTCGCTGAGTATAATAACCCTGATGATATGGTAGCTTTCAAACCTACCATGTATAGCGCAGAGTTGCAGGCTGCAGAATTAGCCGATCCTGACACAGAATTTCTGATAGTGGAGGTAGATAAAGAGGCGATAGCCTATGTAAAGCTGAATAAAGGAGAAGCTCCGGAAGCTGTTGTAGCCAATAAAGCGCTGCAAATTAGCAGGCTCTACATTACAAGAGCATGGTTGGGGCATGGGCTCGGCGACCAGCTAATGCAATGGTGTTTGGAAAAGGCCAGAAGCGAGGGATATGACATTGTGTGGCTCACAGTGTGGGAGCGTAATGAGCGGGCAAAGCGATTCTACAATAAGTATGGCTTTAAGGAAATGGGAGAGCTAGACTTTATACTTGGTCAGGATGTGCAGCGCGACCTTTATATGCAGGTAGAGGTGTAACATATGTTCTGGTGTTCCCGCTCCTGCTTCAGAGCGAAACAGGAGCGGGGCCAGGTCTTTCCATAGTTTTATTTAGTAGTAGATAGTAGTGGTAGTAGTCTGAAAGCTGGTAGCTTTTCTACCGGCTTCCAATAACAAGATGCCTAAACAACGACAAGGGTTGCATGGCCTGAGAAAAAATATCGAAGGCGAATAAAAGAATTAACTAAAAGATTAGTTTTTGATGCCTCAGCTTTGTACCTTCCTATACATCAATAGGAAAATGCTATGAAAAGAACGTTTCTGATTGTGCTCTTAATAGCCAGTATGGCAGCTACTGCACTGGCGCAAAGTATAGGCGAGGCTAGTGCTAAGTATGACGCCAAAGAGTATAAAGCTTCCGGAGAGCTGTACGAGAAAGCCTTTGCAAAGGGAGCAGGCAGCACTACAGATTACTATAATGCTGCCTGCTCCTGGGCCTTAGCCGGGAATAAGGACAAAGCTATCGCTAACCTGCAATTGGCTGTAGATAGAGGCTATATTAATCTAAGCCACCTGAAACAGGATACTGACCTTAACAGCCTGCACGGCGATAACCGTTGGAAAACACTCGTGCAGAACTTGGAGAAAAAGGTAGCCGCCTTGGAGGCAAATTATAATAAGCCGCTTAAGGCCCAGCTGGAGAAAATCTACCAAACAGATCAGGAAGTGAGAAGGAAAATCAGCACAGTGCAGCAAGAACATGGGCCAAACTCTCCGGAAATGCAGGCGCTTTGGAAAGAAATGTCAGAGACAGATGACATTAACAAGAAAGCGGTAGTGGCTGTACTGGAAGAGCATGGTTGGCCCGGTATAAGTTTAGTAGGTCCACAAGCTAGCTCAGCTGTGTTTCTGGTGATCCAGCATTCAGATAAACAGACAATGGAGAAATACCTGCCCATGCTAAAGGCGGCAGCCGAAAAAGGAGAAGCAGCTAAAAGTCAGGTGGCACTGATGGAAGATCGGGTGCGGATGAATAACGGCCAGCCACAACTCTATGGTAGCCAATTGCGCATGAACAACGATACCGAGCAGTATGAACTCCACACGATAGAAGACGAAGCTAATGTAAATAAGCGTCGTGCAGAAATGGGGCTGGAGCCGCTCGAAGAGTATATGAAAAGGTTTGGCTTAGACTATAAAGTACCACAGGCAGGACCTGCTAACTAGCCTAAAAGTATAAACCCGAAGCTGATCAGCTTCGGGTTTATACTTTATAGCAGCAGCAAGCCTCTTTCCCGTAGCTCAAACCAGCTCGGAGAGCTTAAGAACTCTGCGAAGTTAAGGTGTGCATCTGTAGGATAACTTTCTTCCAATTGCTTTAGCGTAACAGCCTCCTGGTTATCTGGCGTAATTTTCTGCAGTACTTCAAATAGCCATTGCCCAATACACGCCGTTGTTTTTACCTGGAAATCCTCACCCTTTTCATAAAAAGTGAGCAGGCAACGCTCAATGGTCTGTCCTTTTTTTGCATACATAGTCAGGTCGATATCTGGTAGGTTGCCTAACCAAAGTACACGTGCATTCAGGCGCGTATTGTCCGGACGCTGAGGAGTGGCTATGGCCTCTGCTATCAGGTTAGGTGACTGTGTAGTGCATGGCACTTTAAAGTCAAACCAAAACGAAAGGGGCTCGTCCAAACCTATGCCGTGCATGTAATTGTAAAGTGCTTTGGCTAAGCCTTCGCCAAAGATGCTGTGGTCAGTGCCTTTAGGATCCTCGTGCCACAGGTCGTTATTAGCAAAGTCTCCTTCCTCGGGGCCAACTTTTACTACGCCATATTTCTCTGGGTTCTTGCCAACCGGGCTATGCGCCGTCATACTAAAGCGATGCCAGTAGCCAGATTGAATCACGTTGTTGACAAACAACTGACGCACTACGTCCAGCGAATCTATTGTTTCCTGTGCAGTTTGTGTCGGGAAGCCATACATGAGGTAAGCGTGCACCATAATTCCAGCTTGGGTAAAGGCATCGGTAACGCGGGCTACCTGAGCTATACTTACACCTTTTGCCATCAGCTCCAGCAGGCGGTCCGAGGCCACTTCCAAGCCACCCGACACGGCAATACAACCCGAGGCAGCCAGCAGGCGGCAAAGGTCAGGCGTAAAAGTCTTTTCGAAACGGATATTCCCCCACCAACTGATTTTCACACCACGGCGGATTAGCTCAATAGCCATGTCGCGGAGCGGGGCAGGAGGAGCAGCCTCATCCACAAAGTGGAAGCCTGTTTGCCCGGTTTGCTCAATAATTTGCTCAATGCGGTCTACAAGCAAAGTAGCCGGTGCCACATCGTAGCGGTTTATATAGTCCAGCGTAATATCGCAGAAGGAGCAGCGCTTCCAGTAACAGCCATGGGCAATGGTAAGTTTATTCCAGCGGCCGTCGCTCCAGAGGCGGTGCATTGGGTTTATCACGTCAATCACCGAAAGGTAATCCTGTAAGTGAAGGTCGCTGTAATCTGGGGTGCCGACCTCTGTATGTGGTATATCCTTATCAAGGCAGCCATTAATGTACTCGACCTTGCCGTTTTGTAGTAAGAAGGTTCGCTGCAGAAAATCTATTTGCCGCTCTCCCTGCAGGTACTCCAGCAGTTTCAGCCAAGGGCCTTCGCCGTCATCCAGCGTAACAAAGTCTATGTACTTAAACAGGCGTGGCTCTCGCAGGCTGCGCAGTTCAGTATTAGGATAGCCACCACCTATGGCTATTTTTATGTGCGGATATTTTTCTTTGATATATTGAGCCATGCGCAGCCCGCCGAAAAGGTTACCCGGAAAAGGTATAGAAAAGCCAACTACATCAGGCTGTACCTGTTGCAGGCGCTCCTCCAGCAGCTCCAGTAACATAAGGTCTACAAGGCTTGGAGACTCCTGCAAGGCCTCCTCCAGTGTGTCGAAAGAGGTGGCAGACATAGCCAGCTTCTCAGCATAGCGGCTGAAAGCAAAGTATGGCGAGATAGTCTCCTTTATCAAATCACCAAGGTCCTCCAAGTATAGCGTAGCCAGGTAGCGGGCCCTGTCGGTTATACCCAGACTTCCGAAGGCCCAATCAATATCCTCCACCTGGTCGAAGCGGGAGGCCTCGGGTAAAAATCGGCTGTAGCTTATCTGCTGCGCCAGTGTATGGTCTTTATTCTGCAGAAATCGGATAACCGGCTCTATAGTTTCTAGGTAATCCCGCTTCAGGCGAAGTATACGTAGGCTATTATCAGAGAGCTCATAATCGCCCTGCTCCACCGCTTCGAATATACGCTTAAGCCCTTTGCGAGAGAACATACGCAGTACCAGCTCAATGCCGATATCGGCTTGCGTGACGCTATAACCACGGCCAGTCAGAAACCCTTTCAGATAAGCAGTGGCAGGATATGGCGTGTTTAGTTGTGTAAGCGGCGGCGTAATGAGCAGTATGGTTGGCTTCTCCAAAATATAAATCAGCTTAAAGTATAAGTATGCGGCAGCAATGCCAGCGCACAAAAGTACAGATTCCGGCGCAGACTTTCAGAGCGCCCTTATGCAACAGCCTGTGCCGTGTTCCGGTTCATGTTAAGGTCTCAAAATCAACTGACTTGGTATATTTAACTGGTATAATATTTTAACAATATTTAATTGGAATTATTTGTAATTGGAGAATCTTGTTTTTAAGTTTGCTTCAAGAAAGAAAATTGATGCTGAGGAGTTTAGCTTACTATGCCACTATAACAAATCCCTCTACCATGAACGCCCAGAAAAACTTACAAATGATACTGACCACGCTACTGCTCATACTAGCAGTGCTTGCGATGGATTGGCAGAAGGAAGACTACACAGACAAAGTTAGTACTGCTGTTGTTACGTCTAACACGACAACAGATACTTCAGAAACAAATCAGCTTTTAAATACCAGCTGCTGCTTAGAGCATGCTTTAGAGGCAGCTGAGGCAGGACGCCTGATGGAAGAAGAGGAGGACTGGGAAGGACTGTTACATACCTTCAGTACAGATAACAGGCCCATACTTTTTTTGGGGCACGACCCTGCAAAGCGTGTCACGGCCATATACTTTAGAAAGAAACCCCAACCAGCTAGTTAATACCCTTTAAAAACTAAAGCCTGCGCTTTTAAACGCAGGCTTTTCTTATTATTAGCTGTTTGTTATCTTCTTATTACACGATCAACGCCCTTGTTCACACCAGGCACAATAACCTGTATAGTGAGGGTAACCATCACAAAAATCACAAAGAAAGTGCGCAGTAACCGGAGCGGAAAGTCAGAGTGGAGGCCGAAAGTATAGAGCTCTAACGCCGAAGCCAACAAAAAGCAAATGAGGGCAATAAGCAGCAGCTTTTTGCGGAGCTGCGGTTTTAAAATTGGTCTAGGCATATATTACTTACTTACACTCCAAATATAGAGTGCCTGCGGGAACATATAAAAATCAGGAGTGGCCTTTTTCTGCCTCACTTTCTTCCTGAGCCTCGGACGATTGCGTCCGCGTGTCACTCTCTGGCTCCGGCGGCGGTATTTGCTTGTCTTGCCTTACTTTTTCTACGTCCGAAGAGTCGTCTTTTGTGGTCTCTTTAGGTGGCTGTTTTGCTTTATTTTCTTCCATGGTATGCAACAAATTCTGGTTTATGCTGATGTACGGGTATAAATACCTTCTGGTGCACATTTCAACTATAAACTAAGCCATGCCGTACATTTAGTATGCTGCGTCGGGTCTGCCTGTCGTCAGCTATAATGTTTAACAGGAAATTTTATATAAGATGAATAAAAGCAAATTAAGATCTACACTGTTTGCAATGGTAGCTACTGTAATGGCTACTTTTAGTATAGCTGCTTGTAATACAGGAACAGATCCAGGAGACACAGATACAGAGCGTGGCGACATAAAGAGGCCAGGAAGTATGGTAAACCAGGATGAGGACGACCAGGTGCAGGCTGAGCGCGATAGCATGGAGCAGCACTACGATCACGCAGATCATGAAAAGCATGATGATAACAGGAAAGGCAGTGCCGTACATGCTGGCGACGGCAAGAAAGATGCTGCGGATAGAGGAGAGAATAATCAATGAAGTATAAACATTATAAAACAGAAAGCCTGCCCTTAAATAGGGCAGGCTTTCTGTTTTTGATAAGCATTATGCTTAATTAAAAACAAAGCCGTTCGGGCCTACACCTACTTTAAAGGTGGTGATTTGTGTGCCGTTTGAATTGTAAACATACACAGTGCCGTCGCCAGACCAGTTGTTTTCGTCTCCACCGTAAATGTTGCCGTTATCAGGATCCACACCTAAGCCGTAGAAGCTGCGGTCGATAAGTGGTGTTTCATTAAGAGTGGTAGCGCTGATATCTTGCTGATGCACTCCTCCGTTGTAGATAAAGTATAGCTTATCTTTGCTGCCGTTGGTAACCAGCTTACCAGCCGATGCTGTAACATTAGGGAATATTATGGTGCTGCTAACAGTATTGTTAGACACATTTATCTTTGAAAGAGCACCAGCAGTGTGCTCCGACTGAGGTAAGTTCCAGTCTTTATTGCCAGAGCTAAGCACCCACAGGGTATTGTTTCTGTCGAGAGCAAGGCTGTTAGGGCCATAAGTTACTGTAATGCTGCTTTCAACTGCATCATTGGCAGTATTGATAACAGTAACTTTGTCGCTGCCCTGGTTGGTAACGTACAGCTTGCCATTGGCTATTAGAAGCTGCTCTGGTTGCACATCCACCTCTATTGTTTTCACAACAGAGTATGACTTCAGGTCGATAACCGAAACACGGCCTTTGTTGTAGCTCCAATCTGCATTAGCAGGAAGCCACTCAGTTACGTATCCTTTGTCATTGTTAAGTGCCACAAAGTAACGTGGAGCACTCAGGCCTTCTACCACGCCTTCAGACTTGAAGGTGGCGGCATTAACAACCTCGATTTTATTGCTGTTGTTTACTACAATAAAGGCTCGGTCGCCGTGGACAACCATGTTCTGGGCTACATCACCAAGTGGGCGATTCTCGTTTACTGTGCTGAAAATTCCATTCTGTACCTCATTTGAGTTACTATTGTAGTAGGAAATAGAGCCGTTAGGAGTACCAAAGTTACCTTCGTTCACTATAAATACACCATCTTCGGAGTAAGCGCCGCTTGGACCGTCATTGTTGTCGTCGCAACTGGTAAAGCCAAGAGAGGTGATGGCTAGTGTGGCAGCTAGAAAAAAGCTGCGGAAGTAGTTGAGTTTTCTCATTATGGTTTAAGTAAGAATTATAGTTAGGGTATGATAAATCGTAAACTGAAAGTATAACCGCGTGGAGGCATAGCCCGGTAAGCCATCGTCTGGTATTCGGCGTTTGTTACGTTGTCGGAACGTAACGTAAAATGCAGGGTGTTTTGCCCTAGCTGTAGTCTTCGGCTTAGTGCCAGGTGCAGGAGCGTGAAACTGTTGAGGCTGCTGGTTTCAGAATTGGTAGTGTAGCGCAAGCCGGTATAGTTAACGTTGCCGATCAGGCTCCACTTTCTGTAAGTAGCTTTTGTGGAGAATAAAGCCTTGTGCTGCGGTACATACATTAGCTGCTTTCCTTTGTCGCCACTGCCTTCATACACTTCAGCCTGCACCGACGAAGTATAGGTATAGCCAGCAGAGCTACGCAGCTTTAGTTCTGAGAAAGTAGCAGTAGCGGTGGTGCTAAACTCCAAGCCTTTGCTTTCTACCTTCTGTAAGTTGGTTGGGCGCCAGACGCCGGTACTGTTCGGAGCCCACTGTATCCAATCATCAATAAGCATATAGTAACCTGCCGCTTCTGTTTCTAGCAGCAGGTTGTTTTCTTGCACCAGCACGTGACGCAGACCCAGCTCGTAGTTCCACCCTTGCTCCGGATGCAGATTAGGATTGCCTGCTCCTACCCAGAAGCGGTCGTTAAGTGTTGGCACGCGGTAGCTGCCACTTACATTGCCCTTTAGCGATACCTGGTGCTGGTGGCTGTTAAAGAACTTCCAGTTAAAGCCCAGTGCTGGTGTAAGAGGAGGGTTGTATCCTTCTACCAATGCCTGGCGCAGGTTTAAGGTAAGTTGGAGTGGTTGTACAGGGTCGTAGCGGAACAGTGCAAACAGGGAGGCGCGGTTTTCATCTTGCTGCCCAGCGTAGCCATCGTTCGATGCTACAAAATGCTGCAGGTTTAAACCGCCCCTGAGGCTCCAGCGTTCGCCGTAGGTATATGTTTGCTCAGCCTGTAGCTGATAAGTGTCTACATTCGACTCTGAATTGGAGCTGATGTCGGTATAGTGTAGGTAGTCGTTAAAGTAGGCAACCTTTACGTCTGTCTGGCCTAGCTGGCTCTGGTGCTTGAGCTCTGTCATCAGGCGGAGACTTTTGTCTTGCTGCTGTGCATTGGCATAGGCAGAACCCATAGCAGGTTGGAGGTCTCGGTCCGAAAAAGTATACCAGCTATGTACAGCCACCTCCGTTCCCGGTGACAAGTGCCAGCTTAGGTCTTGGGTAAAGCCGTGCTGCTCCATCTGTGCATTTTCCTGGCGCACTTCCGGCGTACCAAAGCGGCTGAGATTTCTGTATTTAAAGTTGTTCTTGGCTAGGCTACCATAAGCGCTTAATCCATAGGAAAACTTTTTCGCCGTGTAGCCTACGCTGCCGCTGCCAAAATAGCGGCCAAAGCTTCCTGCTTCTAATTTCACATCGCCTCCAAAGCCTTCTGTGCTAAAGTTAGGGGAGTTCAGCAACACTGCTCCGCCAATAGCACCACTGCCATAGTTAGCTGCAGCAGAACCATGCTGTACTGCCACCTCACCAACTCCGCTTAAAGGAATAGTTGAAAAGTCTATCTGGCCTAAGGTAGCCGGAGCAATGTTAAGCCCATTCCAAAGTACAGCCGTTTGTGAAGCATTGGTGCCCCGAAACGCTACTGATGAAATGCCGCTTACACCGTAGCTCTTGAAGTAAATGGGAGAGCGTGCCTGCAGCGCTTCGGCAAGTGAACCAGAACTATAGGTGCTCAGGAAGGAACTGTCTACCTGTACTACACGACTGCCGGCAGCATATACTTCGGCGGGTTTGCCAAAAACCTCTACCGTACGCAGCTGGTGCCAAGTAGTATCCTGCTGTGCCATAGCCACAGTAGTAACACCGCCCAGGCAGGCGCAAAGCCATATTTTCAGAAGAGAGAATTTAGTCAAAATACATACTGCTTACATCCCGAAGCATGCAACAGGTACAAAGGCGGTAACAGCAAGCGCAATTATTATAGCGGTGGCCGTGCAGCTTTTTACCCGAAAGCATACGACAAATCAGTGTCGGACTGGCAGGTCTCCTGGCTCTCTTCAGTTAGCCCGCCTTCCCACGCAGCGTGTGCTGCACAGTGGCCGTAGGGTATAGGCTAACCTTTTTGGTGAAGATGACAGTTGCGGGAACAGCGCAGGAGTTACACCTGCTTCCCTTTTAAGGCTACAACCACGGCAGTAGTTATGGCCACCAATCTGGGTGCAAAGGTAGGAACATTTATGCAATGTTGGTTAATCCTGTTCAGAACATATTACTGGGGCCTTCAACCGAACCTGCTCTGGTGCGTAACTCCAAGCACAAATTGACAAGAGCAGAACATTGAAACTGACTAAACCTTTTTATACCCGACCTAATGTAGTGCAAGTGGCACAGGAGTTATTGGGCAAGTATGTCTACACCTGCGTCGATGGCATACTTACAGGAGGAATGATTGTGGAAACAGAGGCTTATGCCGGGGAAAATGACAGAGCTTGCCATGCCCACCTGAACCGTCGTACCTCCCGCACAGAAATCATGTATCATGAGGGAGGAGTCGCTTATGTATACCTGGTGTATGGCATTTACCACTTGTTTAATATCATCACCAACGAGAAAAATAAAGCAGATGCCGTATTGGTGCGTGCCATAGAACCAGAGGTAGGGGTAGAGGAGATGCTGCTGCGGCGGGGCATGGCAAGTGCAAAACCTAACCTTACAGCCGGGCCTGGGGTGCTTAGCATTGCTCTAGGCATAGATAAAAAGCTTTATGGTGCCGACCTGACTGGTAACACAATTTGGCTGGAGGATAAAGGTGTTACTGTGCCGGCCGAGGATATAGCCATTGGACCACGCATTGGCATAGACTATGCCGGTGAAGATGCGCTGCTGCCTTGGCGGTTTTGGCTGAAAGGGAGCAAGTGGGTAAGCAAAAAAAGATAACTTTGAGCTGGGATAAACAGCTTTCTAATTCTTCGCACTCAACTTATTGTCAACTGACCAATAACCTCCACCTCTAATCAGCAGGAATGTACTTCCCAACAACATCGACCAGTCTGTCCGGCTGGCATGTAGCATTTCCCAAACGCCATCGTTAGTTAAGATCTCCAGCTTAGTAGTAGCCAGGGCCGTGAGCATGATTATGATGAGAGGCATGCTTGCCAGGCGCGTAAACAACCCGAGTAAAACCAGTGTGCCGCAGATAAATTCAAAAGAGCCCACGAAGGCACCCAAAAAATCAGGCGAGGGAAGGCCAATTCTCTCAAAGCGTCCTGCGCCTCGTGTTGCAGGAAATAAAAGCTTTTGAATGCCCTCCGATAAAAACACGACACCTACTATAAGCCGGATCAAGATGGTTGTTCTGGAGTTGTCGGTTTGGGTGATCTTCTGAAGCATTGATTTGCTTGATGGTTCTAAGCCGCAAAGTACAGAGAATTGTTAAAAGCTATAACGGCACTAAGGATTACGAAAATCTATAGATGATGCGTGCTCACATGTGGAGTGCTTGAAGTAGTGCCGATATGCTTATGCATAATGGTAACGCCTGTGTTGCCTACTAGCTTAGTATATACGCGCCAGCCCAGGTCATAGTAGAAGCTTACTCTGTCGGTGGCTACCAGGTATAAATCAGAAAAACCAATCTGCTGAGCGTGCTGCTCTAAGGCCTGGACCAGTAACTTGCCAACCCCCTGCATACGGTACTCAGGTGCTACATAGAGTGCGGCTAGCCAAGGCTTCAGTTCCGGGAGTGCCTCCACACCGTCGTCCTCTATCAGCAATACCGAACCTGCTGGTTTATCTCCTGATAAAGCCACTAGTGTAACCGGAAACGTTCCAGATTGTAGGTGCTCACGCAAAGGAGCCTTCACCACCTCTATGGTGTTGCCCGGCTTTTGCCACCACTGCTGGTATATCCAGTTGGCTACAGTGTTGAAGTGTTCAGGTGCTTCGTGCAGGTTCTTTATTGTAAACATCGCCTTAGCTTCTTTAGCTTATGTTTTACGGGTATTTTACAACCAGAAAGAAAAAGCAATATAATTATAAAAGCCTGCTAGGCAAAGAGGTGTATGTTAGCCTATTGATATTTTTTAGAACATGTAAGAGGTAGTATTAAAAGCTACTTAGCCGGGAAAAGAACCTTTAAAGCCTGTGGTATTCGCTTACCCCAGGCAGCTTCAAAATGCTTTGCCTGTGGGTCCTTTACCCAAGTATAGTTTTTGCTATCCCGGTAGCCTTTCTTTTGCAGAGCCCGCAGCATGTTATCTATACCTAGCTGCAATTGTTCCTCCAGCTCAATCCCACCATTGTCGATGTAGAAGTACAGGTCTTTCTTTTTGCCTTTATAAGCAAGTACGTCATCTACATAGTCTATTTGCTGAATTTTAAAGGCAGGCGACATGCAAATGGCTCTAGAGAAGACTTCCGGATGCTCCCAGGCCAGCATGAAAGCTATGGTACCTCCTGCCGAAGAACCGCCCGTAGCAGTGTACTTGCGGTCAGGCTTTGTGCGGTATGTGCTATCTACGAAAGGCTTTACAGTATTGACTACAAAATCCATGTATGCTGAGCCTTTATCGCCAGGAGTATACTCCTGCATGCGATCTTCGTTATTGTTGATGCCGACAATAATGATTGGCTCTATCGCGCCTGCTCGTATCAGGCTATCGGCTGTTTCATCAATGCGCCAGTCTACTCCAAAAGAGCTGGTGCCAGGGTCGAAAAGGTTTTGCCCGTCATGCATGTAAAGTACAGGGTAGCGTTTTCGAGGGTCCTGGTCATAATTTGGCGGTAGCCATACGACCAAATCGCGGGCAGGTATAGTGTTGCCTGTTCCTAAATTTTGATGGTACCTAACCGTGCCTGTTACGCCTCCTTTTGCAGAAGGTGCTTTACCATCCCGCCAATGCTTTACCTGGTTTTTTACCTGCAGGCTACTCTCCACTTTAACCGTAAAGTTACCCAGAGGGGCTCCGGTACTGTCAGTGGCTTCATGCTCCCAGCTGCCCAGCGTATACTTATACTCCAGGTGCATAAGAGGCTCGCGCAGCACAATTTCCTTTTGCCAGCTAGTAGAGCTGGTTCGTTCCATCTCCACCTTTCCAGGATTCCAGTTGCCAAGCTCCGGAGCGTTGCCGGTAATATATACTTGGGCAGTATCGGGTAAGCCAGGTGTGTGCAGCACAAATGTTACTGTTTTACTGGATGGGACCTGTGCCGATGCTGTGAGTGCCAGTAGCAGTAAAAGCAGGAGCGGAGGGATGAACTTCATAGTTATAGTAAGGCTGACGAGGTGGAGACTGTGACGTGTTGAGTTAGTAAGTAAGGTAAGAAAATGACCAGCGTTCTTTAACGCAAAACAGCCACAGCATAAAGTGCTGCGGCTGTTTTGCGTTATGTGGTGTCAGAAATTAGCTGTTAGACTTTTTACTCTCGCGGTCCTGCTCGTTGTCGGTGCGGTTTTGCGGAGTTTGTCTGCCGGTTAGCTTCGTATCGGTTACGTCGCGCTCCAGGCTATTTGAAATATCTTTTTTATTGCTGTTGCTCTTGTCTGTCAGGTCAGACTGCTGTTTCTTATTTTTATCTTCCATTGTTTTCATAGGTTAAATTAAACTATTCGCTTTTTTTACCAGCGGACTCAGAGCCAGCAGGAATGCTTTGCCAGCCTTTGCCTTGAGTAGGCTTGTTCTGGTTGCCCACTTTGGAGGCAGTTTGATTCTGGGCGTTCGGGTTGTTTGGATTGTTGTTGCTATTTCGAAGCGAGTTCTCAATAGCCAACCTGTTTCCTTTTTTGCCCGCCTCAAACGATTTCTCAGGGTTGCTTGCAAAGCCATGGAACTCCAAGTTCTTGTTCTTTTCTCCTTTCATCTGGTATAGAAGTTTTTAGGTGAAACATCAGGCCTTTTCGTAAGGCCGTTCTACAGTGTACGTCAGTTACTTTAGCATGTTTTGCGGCTGCCTCTTAGTACTTCTGGTCACTGTTTTCTTCCACATCTTTACCTGTGCGGATGTTAGTAATGCCGCCACCGGTGCCGCTGATGGTAGGCGAGGTGGCATCGCTTTGGGAACTAGTAGCGCTGTTCTTGATCGATTTCCCTGGTTTCATGGTGCGGGATGTTTCATTCACATCCTGCTGCAATCTATCCTTCTGCTGATTCTTATCTTTTTCTTGTTTCATAGCTTATAGGTTAAAGTCAAAGTACGGCCGTGTGTAGCGGCCATACTATACTTTGTACGGGTTATCTATAGGCTAGTTGAGCAGGTAGGGTAAGGGGGTGGCAGAGGTTATGCCTTTTCGCAGAGCAGGACGATGGGCTTTTGGTGCATATCTGTGGTAAAGAACAGGTAAGTTTGGCCACCCTCTTTTATACCTGTTTTCTTGCGGATGTCAGCAACAGACTCAGGAAAGTTACGCACCGTTATATTGGCTTTTTTCTCAAGCAGCTGCTTTAGAAGTTCTTTCTTATTATAGCGGCTTATGCCCAGGCACCTAAAGCTTCGGCCCGGGAAGTGTGGCAATAGCTGTACTGAGGTATAGAGGTGGCTATTAGGGTGCAGCTTGCTCAAAGCCAGGTGCTGCCCCAGGTAGCGATATGCGCCGGCTTTAAGTATGGCAGCATTAGGTTCATATATAAACTCCCGCGGGTCATTATAAACAGGTGTGGCTGCTTCCTCTTGTGTACGGCTAAAAGTAAGCAGTTGCGGATTAGCCTGAGGCAGCAGGTTTACGGCCGTACGAGGCACATCAGCAGGAGCAGGAGCTTCCGGCTTTAGCAAGTATAGTACTTCCTTCACCTCGTTCTGCAGTGCTACCACCCATACTTGTTCCACGTGGCCCAGCTCTTGCAATGCCTGCTCTATGTCCAGCATAGGCGATGTTTTTAAGAGTACAGCCTCGGCCTTTTGGAAGAGCAGGGGCAGGAGACGTAGCACATCTGGCTCACAATCCTGCAGCAGGTGAAGCTTTTGTTCATGGTTGCCTCGCCGGGCGGGGTCCAGGTACAGTATGTCAGCCTTTCCTTCAAAGCCGCTTAAAAACTCTTCGGCAGTAGTGTTTATACTTGTGATGTTCTCTGCATCCAACAGACCAAAGTTATACTTCGCTATCTCCTGTAGTTCCTGGTTCTGTTCCACGTGTATCACCTGCGCAAAGCTGCGGGAAAAATAAAAGCAGTCTACTCCAAAGCCTCCTGTTAGATCTACCAGCTGCTTACCTTTCACCAAACTGGCTTTATAAGCCGCCGTTATCTCTGACGAGCTCTGCTCCACCGACAGTGCCACCGGAAACACGACCTGCGGATTCTCTACCCATGTTGGCAGCTTTTGTGCCGCCTTTTGCCGGGCTTTTATCTGCAGCACCAACTCCTGCACCGGCAGGTTAGGGTATCGCTGTGCCTGCAGCATTAGTTGGGCCACATCATGTTTCTGGTGCTCAAGTATAAATTCTTGTTCTTCGGTGGTGAAAATCCGCATGGTGCCTCTAATTCTATACTTCTGGCAAAGATACTCAATATAAGATAGTGACCTGCTTCAGTTTTGTCTAACGTTTTTAAATAAAAATTAAACAAAACTGAAGCAGGTCAATTTAATAGAATATCAAAACATATTTAATTTAATGAGGAAGGCTATGAAGAACTGGATGAAACTGATGCTGTTAACTGTACTGCCAACAGTATTTTTGGCAAGCTGCGATGATGACGATGATGACCTGGACCTGACCGATCAGGCAAATGTAATGATAGTACATGCTTCCCCAGACGCTCCTGGCATAGATCTTTATGTAGATGATGCGAAAGTGAATAATGCTGCTCTAAATTATCTGGACAACATAGGTTACTTGAATGTGGAGGCTGGTAACCGTAACTTTAAAGTAACTGCTGCTGGTACCGGTACAGGTAGTCCGGTTATAAATGCCGATGTGAATCTGATAGAAGATATGAGCTACACTATTTTTGCTGCCGACATCTGAGTGAGATTGCTCCGGTGGTGCTGATGGATGACCTGACAGCTCCTGCCAGTGGGAAAGCACATGTTCGCTTTGTGCACTTATCGCCAGACGCTCCTAATGTAGATGTGGTTGTGCAGGGAGGCCCAGTTCTTTTTTCTGATATGGAGTTTAAAGAGGCCTCAGCTTTTACTCCTGTGGATGCAGGCAGTTACACTGTGGAGGTGCAGCCCGTTAACTCTGACGATGCTGCTGTTTCTGCCACTTTAAACCTGCAGTCTGGTAAAATCTATACTGTATTTGCCAGAGGCTTCCTCAGCCCTCCATCAGGTAACATGAACATGCTTGGTGCGGAAGTGATAGAGAATAACTAAGCACCTCCTTTACTACAGATAGTTACGGCGCTTGCTACTTATTGGCAGGCGCCGTTCTTATTTACACTGCTGTAGAACTGCTTCAGACCCAGTAATGTTGATGAAGCGCAACAATTTTTGTAATTTTGTGTTTTCATTTGAAAGAGCAATAAATATGATAGATACAGATCTGAAGTACAAGGTAAAGGATATTTCGCTGGCCGAGTGGGGCCGCAAGGAGATAAGACTAGCAGAGGCTGAGATGCCTGGTTTGATGGCTATCCGTGAGGAGTATGGCCCAAGCAAGCCGCTAGCTGGTGCCCGCATTGCTGGCTGTCTGCACATGACTATTCAGACTGCTGTGCTGATCGAAACACTGGTGGAGCTGGGTGCTGAGGTTACCTGGTCTTCTTGCAACATTTTCTCTACGCAGGACCACGCTGCTGCTGCCATTGCTGCTGCCGGTATCTCTGTTTACGCCTGGAAAGGTATGACTGCAGAGGAGTTTGACTGGTGCATTGAGCAAACGTTGTTCTTCGGCGAAGACCGTAAGCCACTGAACATGATCCTGGATGATGGTGGTGACCTGACTAACATGGTACTGGATAAGTATCCTGAATTGGCCTCTGGAATCAAAGGTCTATCTGAAGAGACTACTACAGGTGTACACCGCCTGTACGAGCGTATGAAGAACGGTACGCTGCCAATGCCTGCCATCAATGTAAACGACTCTGTTACCAAGTCTAAGTTCGACAACAAGTATGGCTGTAAAGAGTCTTTGGTAGACGCTATCCGTCGTGCCACTGACGTAATGATGGCTGGTAAGGTAGCTGTGGTAGCTGGTTACGGTGACGTAGGTAAAGGTTCTGCCGCTTCTTTGCGTGGTGCCGGTGCCCGTGTTATCGTTACTGAGATTGATCCGATTTGCGCCCTGCAGGCTGCTATGGATGGTTTCGCTGTGAAGAGAATGGTAGATGCCGTTAAAGAGGCTGACATCGTGGTAACAGCTACCGGTAACAAAGACATCATCACAGAGCGTGAGTTCCGCCTGATGAAGGATAAAGCTATTGTTTGTAACATCGGCCACTTCGACAACGAGATCGATATGGCTTGGTTGAACAAAAACTATGGCAACACGAAAGATGTGATCAAGCCACAGGTTGACCTGTACAACATTGAGGGCAAAGACATTATTGTGCTGGCAGAAGGACGCCTGGTAAACCTGGGTTGTGCTACTGGCCACCCATCATTCGTTATGTCTAACTCCTTCTCTAACCAGACATTGGCCCAGATCGAGCTTTGGACTAATGCAGATGCTTACGAGAACAAGGTTTATACTTTGCCGAAGCACCTGGATGAGAAAGTTGCCCGCCTGCACCTAGGTAAGATTGGTGTAGAGTTGGATGAGCTTACGCCAGATCAGGCAAGCTACATCGGCGTGGAGGTAGAAGGGCCGTTTAAGCCGGAATATTACAGATACTAATATCTGTTAGCCATAAAACTATAGAGGCCGGTGCTGTAAAGCAGCACCGGCCTTTTTCTTTTCAGTAGTAGCTGATGGGAGAGTGAACTAGTAGCCGTGCCTCATATAATGTTAAATCTAGACATGAGTGCCTTTTTGTAAGACTTTCCAATTGGTATCTCACCTTTAGAGAATACCACAGAGTTTTCTTCCAAAGCCTCTATTTTATCAAGGTTGGCGATATAAGAGCGGTGCACCCGTACAAAGTTCTGCGACGGCAACTTCTGCTCCATATCTTTTAGCGTGGAGCTAACAAGGTACTTCTGATCGGCGGTAACTATAAACGAGTAGTTATCATAAGCCTCCACCCACAGAATATTGCTGTAGTGCACTTTAATGATGCGGTGCTTTACCTTTACAAAGATATAGTCAGTAGCAACGTCCTTGTCTTTTGAGTCCATACTGGCTCCATTCCCCACCTTAGTGTCTTTGTGGTTGCTGTCGTGCTTATAGAGGGCTATCTCAATGGCAGATCGCAGGCTCTTCTCATCAAAAGGCTTTACCAAAAAACCGTCGGGCTCCGTTTTCTTCGCACGGTCAATGGTCGCTGGGTCAGCGTAGGCGGTGAGGTAGATAAACGGTATGCCGAACTCTTCGCGGATGCGTGAGCCAATATCCACGCCGTCGGCATCGCCACGCAGGTTAATGTCGAGCAGTACCAAGTCTGGTTGAGTTTCCCGAATCATGTCGATCGTGTCTTCCCCTGTATCTATGGCACACGTCTCATAACCTAATTCTTCCAGGCTAGCCGCAAGGTCTTCCGCGATGATGACCTCATCTTCCGATATAAGGATTTTAGGTTTTGTCATAGCATTAGGTTCATACGTGAAATTAATAATTATGGTGGCAAAACAAAATATAATATTGATTTAGTGCCATGTTTGTTAAAGAATCTGATGTTACCGTCAAGCTTTCTGCTCAACGACTGTACTAGCTTTAGCCCAAAAGACTGCCCATGCTGTTGTTTCTCGAAAAAATCTTCGGGAAGGCCATGACCATTGTCACTCACGGTGAGGGTATACTGCACCTCATCGTGCTGCACCAGTTCAATTCGCAGCACTCCACACTCTCCTCTTGGGAACGCATATTTTAAGGTATTGGATACCAGTTCGTTCACAATTAATCCTAAGGTGATAGCCGAGTCAACATCCATCTTGGTATAAGGTACATCTAGCTCGAGTTCAACCCTATCCATACTTACGCCATAGGAAGCATAAAGGCTCTCGCATATCTCCAGAAAATACTCTTCTAAGTTGATCTGAGCCAAATCGTTATGGCGGTAAAGGCGCTCGTGCAACAACGACATAGAACGAACCCTGCTGCGTAGTGCCTGCATTACCTCCTGTGCAGAAGGATCTTGCACGTGGCGGGCCTGCAGATTTAGCATGCTGATCACAATCTGCAGGTTATTTTTAACCCGATGGTGTATCTCCTGCAGCAGAATCTCTTTTTCACGGTTCTGCCTTTCGAGCAAACGAGTACGGTGGTCTACCTTTAACTCCAGCAGAGAGTTCATCTTAACAAGGCTTCGCTCTCGCAGACGCACCACGCTTAGCACAGCCCCAGCCATCAGCAGCAGTATGACTCCTATAAACCACTCGCGTCGCCAAATAGGAGGCACAATAGAGAAAGTGTAAGTAAGGGGCTGAGGTGTCCAAAAACCATCGTTGTTGCAGGCCAGCAGCTCAAAAGTATATGTGCCTGGCGAAAGGTTGGCGTACGTGGTAAAAGAACGCTCTGTTTCTTGAGACCAGGCATCATTGTAGCCTACTAAGCGGTACTTATACTTTACCTGCTCCGGATCTGAAAGGCAAATGCCATGAAAATTGAACGACAAATGATTTTGCGTGTGTGGAAGCCGCAGGTTCTGTGGCAAGCCTGTGGTGCTATCCGGGTTGTGGCCAAGTGCCCGCCAGTCGGTAGGGTTGGAGTGGAGCAGTACATCTATGAGTACCATCTCGGGGTAAACCGCGTTCTGGCGATCCAGGTGAGGCAGGTACCTGGAAAGTCCTTTGGTTGTACCAAACCACATGTGTCCGTCTGCTGTCTGCAGCATTGCGTTGTCACATACCTCTAAGCCTCTGAAGCCACTGGGGCTCGTGTAGCTCCTGTAGCTGAATTTGCCTTGTTGGCGAAGCAGCGGGAGCCTTACTTTAAGTACATCCCGGTTGGTAGCGATCCAGAGGTTATCAGCTTCATCGGCATACAAGGTTTTGATAGCTTCGTTTGGTAAGCCCTCTTTAGAAGTATAAAGGGTAGCTTTCTCGCCCTGTAGCACCAGCAAACCTGTGTTGAAGGCAGCAAAGAATAAATTGCCCTGATTGTCTTCAGTGATGGAACGTACCTCCGTTAGGTTCAGACCCTTTAGCTCCACAGGCTGCACCAGCTGATTGTTCTTTATCTGAAACACACCTTGGTCGGAGCCAACCCACAGCTTGTTTTTGCTGTCCCGGAATATAGTTCGGGCAATCAGATTTCCACCAGTATAAGAAAGTAATTTGAGCGACCCTTGCTGAAGGCTTACAACGCCGCCAGCTGTAGCAAAATATAGTTGCCCGTCAGATCCTAAAGCACCTTGGTATACATCTGGGGCGGGTAGCCCCTGTGCCGCAGCGTATCGTTTAGGGCCATCCCTGCCTAAGCGCCAGATGCCGTTGCTTGTGCTGGCCCACATTTCTTCACCTACAGGTAAAAAGTTGTAGATAGTGGCGCCGCGTGGCCAAGGGATAGTCTGCCATATCGGGCCGCCGGGATACATTATCGCAAGCTCCCCCTCATCAGTGCCAAACCATATGTTGCCTTTGGTATCCTGTGCAACGGCTGTAACCCGAGGCTCTACAATACTTCCAAAATCAAAGTAGTGTAAAAACCAGGGAGCCCTGTGCTGCTGCACACCATAGCCGTTCGTTCCTATCCAAACATTGCCTTCTGTGTCAGTGGCTAGCGCTGTAATGCGACTGGTACGCAGGCCGCTGCGGCGTGTCAGGTGCGTAAAACTTTTGCCGTCATACTTGAGCAGGCCGTTGCGCTGCAGGCCTAGCCAGAGGTTATCATAGCTGTCGTGGGTAAAGCTGGTGATGTGGCTGCCGTTTAGCTGCCCGGGCAACTGAACAAATTCTAAAGAATTTTGACCTGCCTGTGCTAAGCCTTGTTCGGTGCCGATCCAAACCCGGTCTTTCTTATCGGTGGTGAGCGCTGTAACATGGTTATGAGGCAACTCACTGTTTTCAGTTGTGTAGTGCAGAACCTGAGTACCAGAAACTCTATAAATGCCACTGTCTTGAGTACCTGCCCAAAGGCTGCCGGTAGGTGTGTGAGTAACGGCGGTATAACTTGCCTCTGGCAGTTGCTGATACTTTGCTGCCAGGCTATCAGTAAGGTGGTATACTCCTTTGTTAGTGCCTATCCATAGTTTACCCGAATTATCTTCAGAGATACTCCACACTGATTGCGCTTGTATCCCCTTCTGTGGCCCATAGTTCTTAAAAGAGGAGCCATTGAATAATAAAAGTCCAACATCAGTAGTACCAATCCAAAGGCGCCGACGACTATCTTCATAAAGTGTGGAAATATTATGGCTGGACAGGCCATTCTCCTTAGTATATGTCTTGAAACTTACGCCATCAAAACGGCTTAGGCCAGCCCGGGTAGCTAGCCAGAGGTAACCTCTATGGTCCTGCTCTATGGCCATCACCTGCGACTGTGGCAATCCTTGCTCTAGTGTCCAGCTACGGATATTATACTGTTGCGCATAGGCAGCAGCAGTAGCCAGAAGCAGGCACAGAAGAAGGATAAGGCGTATAGGGTGCATTGTCGGTCTTTATACATAAGCCTTTGGTATAGAGCATTTCCTTGTTAGATACAACACAAAGGCGGCTAAAGTATAAAACTGCTTACGAAGGCTCGGTAAAAAGGTATAGCAGAAATGGTTGCATTTTATTAGCGATGTAAAAGAACTTCTGTGTAAACAGCGATATTTTTTGGTGTAAAAGGGTAGGGTAGCAGAGATAAGTACCTTGGCAGAATTAAATGGGGGAACATGGCCGGCTTTAAAGCGGAAACTAAGATATTTGCTTCTTTAACTGAAGTACTTGCCTTGTTATGCCTGTAAAGCTTTCTGTTGTTATCATCACTTATAATGAGGAGCGAAATATTGCCCGCTGCCTAGAGTCTGTTAAACGAGTAGCAGATGAGATAGTGGTAGTGGACTCTTTTTCTAAGGACCGCACAAAAGAAATATGCCTGGGCTATGGCGCCAGGTTTATAGAACATCCTTTTGGAGGGCACATCGAGCAGAAGAACTATGCGCTAACGCAGGCCACTTATAACCATGTGCTGTCTTTAGATGCAGATGAAACTTTAACACCGGAGCTGGAGCAAGCTGTGCTTACGGCAAAGAATAACTGGGAGGCTGATGCCTACAGTATGAACCGCCTTACTAACTACTGTGGTAAGTGGATCCATCACTCCGGCTGGTACCCTGATACTAAAGTACGTCTGTTCGACCGCACGAAAGCTGTTTGGGGCGGAGAAAATCCTCACGACAAGATTATCCTTGATAAGGGAGCCAGCTTACAGCACCTGAGGGGTGATCTGCTGCACTATTCTTACTACTCTGTATCGCAGCACCTGGGGCAGATCAATAAATTTACTGATGCCTCGTCTAATGCCATGATCAGGGGCGGCAAAACAGTTTTTTTGCCAATGGTGATTATAAAGCCTTTGTTCCGCTTCTTTAGAGCCTATGTTCTAAAGCGGGGCTTTCTGGATGGGCCAGAAGGATTTATTATCTCTGTCTCGTCTGCTGTATCTGTATACTATAAGTACGTGAAACTGTACATGCACAACAGGCAGCAGAAGCGAGATCAGAAGTAAAAGAATCTATACTTCATGCAGCACTTCTTTGTAAACAGCCAGTGTGCGGCGAGCTGTGTTCTTTTTTGAAAATTCCTGGAGCAGCCTAGTAGCACCCTGAACCGCACTGTCTCGCAGAGATTCGTTGGTCAGCACCTGATGCACCTTCTCGGCAAGTATAGCTGGCGATTTTACCGGAGCTAAAAAACCTGTTTCTCCGTCTCGCACTATCTCTGGTATACCTCCGGCCCTAGTTGCAACGACCGGTACTTTACAGGCAAAGGCATCCAGAATAGTTGTTCCCAGTCCCTCAGTTTCTGAGGTTACCAGCATCACATCCAGCTCAGGCATAATCTCCGGTACATCTTTTCTAAAGCCTGTGAAGATGATATGCTGCTGCATGTTCTTCTGCTGCACGTAAGCTTCTATCTCTTGTCTTAAAGGTCCGTCTCCTATGATAAAGAATTTTGCCTGTGGATGCTGTTTCAGCAAAAGCTCGGCAGTATCTACAAAAGTATAATAGTCTTTATGTGGCGCGATGGCAGATATATTGCCTATAAGCGGAGTAGAAGGAGGAAAGTTAAACTCCCTGTGAAGCTTGCCTGTTTTAGTGCTGTTAGCAAACCGGCTAAGGTCAATTCCACTGTGCACCGTTACGCACAGCTCTGGCCGCTCCAGGCTCTGCGACACTACCTCCTTGATTTTATCAGAAACACAGATTACCCGCTTAATACCTTTGTAATTATACTTCAGGCGCGAGAGCAGATTATTCTTTACAGGAAAATCTACGCGGCGGCTAAGTATGATAGGTAAAGTATTTCCAAGTGCATGCGAAAGTACACTGATAGCATGCGCATGGCCGCTGTGCACATGCATCAGGTTAATCTTGTTTCGCTTACAGTAAGATTTGACGTTTAGAGCAGTGACAACATCAAACTCGTTCGCAAATGGTAGAGCTGCGTGTGGTATGTTCCGTTGCTGGCAATAGTTGTGGAATTCCGACCCTTTTCGGCATACTACATAGTTGCCTACACCTTGTTGCTGAAGCTCCTCTATCAGGTAAGCAACTTGTTGCTCACCGCCTCTCCATGTTCTTTCCGAAACCAGATGTAGTATGCGCATGCCAATGTTTGTTTTTTGTGCTCTCCCTGATTTTTCAAGGACTCTTTTCAATGCTTACAAAGGTAGGGGATAATACTTTGCCGAAGCATACAAGTGTAGCAGGTTAGTTTATGCCACTTTCTGTGCCCTCACAATCATAGTCTCTCCAAACAGGATTTCCTTTGAGTGCATCTGAGAAGCAATTTCTTTGTTGCGGACCAATTGCCCCGAATTTTTCTCCTCTTTGTTGTACACGAGTTTAGTTGTAAGGTAAGACAGCGGCACTAGCGGCAGGTACAACCACGAGACAGGCTTAACCTGGTTGGTTGCGATGTTATCTATCCTGTAGTTATTGGAGTGCAGGAGGTAGCGCAGCTCAGGATAAGAAATCATGGCGATGTGGTGGGAGGGATTTGGTCTTTGCTCATCCAAAGGAGACTTACATTTGTTGTGGTGCCCCGTTAGAAGCCACCTGAACCTGGAGTGAAAAGAGCTGATATTGGGAGTGGAAACTATAAAATATCCCCCTGGCTTCAGTACCCGGTTTACCTCCTTGGCAAAGTCAAATTGCTTGCTGATGTGCTCGATGCCATCTATACAGACCACAACGTCGAAAAAGTTATCTTCAAATGGTAAGGGCGCCGTCATATCGCCCTGGATAAACTGCTTATGTTCTATTTGCAGGTTATTTACCACGTCCACGCTTACCACATTCTTATAGCCGTTGTCTTTTAAGCGCTGGGTAAAGGCACCGGCCCCAGATGGAATGTCTAGTATAGTAGCATCCTTATTACCTGGTATCAGGGTAAAAACCTCTTCATGTGTGTTTTTAGAGGTGTTGATAGGAATCCCTTTATAGCTTCTTCTCATAAGGTCAGTTTTGGGTTAGCTACTAATATAGCATAAAGCAATTGCAAATGCTTTATTATGAGTGCAAAAGTGAAGCCGAAGAAGCTGTCTTTCCGCTTAATTATAAGAGGGTTTCATTGATTTTGTAGAAATTTTCATGCCTAGAGGGGTAAAGAAAGTGCTTCTTTATAAATGCTACGTATAAGACCTTAAGTCGTGATTAGGGAGGCTATGCAACCCTTAAGCGGCAAGCAAGGTATGTAATTAAAATTCCTATATTTGCGTCTAACGCGCGATGGAGGGCTTCACCAAAGTACAAAATCCAGTAAAGTAGATGAGCGATCAAACAGGTAAACAACTGAGTAAGGAGGAAAAGGACGCACGGTTCGAGGCCGAGTTGCTACCCGTGCTGGACCCCCTATACAATTTTGCCTACAGGCTCACCTTAGACGAAGACGACGCCAACGATCTGGTGCAGGAGACTTATCTGAAGGCATATCGCTTTTTCGACTATTTCGAGCAAGGAACTAATGCAAAAGCATGGCTGTTCCGAATCCTGAAGAACTCCTTCATTAACGAGTTTCGGAAAAAGAGCAAGCAGCCCGCCAAAGTTGACTACAGCGAGGTTGAAGGGTATTACAACACCGATGACGTTGAAGGTGAGAGCGGAGTGGCCACCACTACCGACATGCGCACAGAAAGTGTGCAGGACCTTATTGGCGACGAGGTGGCTAGTGCCTTAAATGCGCTGCCTGTAGACTTTAGAACAGTGATCATTTTGTGTGATCTGGAAGGTTTCACTTATGAGGAGATGGCCAAAATCCTGGACATCCCAATAGGAACCGTGCGTTCGAGGTTGCACAGAGCCCGTAACTCTTTGAAGGAGAAGTTGGAAAAGTATGCGAAAAGCATGGGATATAACAGTTAGAGAAGAAATTTAAGAGTTTGAGCAAAGATGGAATCAAAATTTACAGAAGCGTACTCTAAAGCACCGGATGAGGCTAAAGAGGCAGATTGTGGGAAGGTGTCCGACATGTTGGACCTGATGATTGATGGTGAAGCTTCCACAGAGGAACAATTATTCTTTAACCAGCACATCGAGGAGTGCGTCAGTTGCTTCGAGAGTCATCAGAAGCAAAAGCTCTTAAAAGGGCTGGTGACTGGCCATCTAAAGCGCGTGATTGTACCAAACAGCCTGGTGCATTCTATCAAAGCTAAGATTCAAGAAACACTATAACCCCTAATGCAAGGCAAGATTATTATCTTCTCGGCTCCGTCTGGCGCCGGTAAAACCACTATTGTAAAGCACCTGTTAAGCGTAAACCCACAGTTAAGCTTCTCCATTTCGGCCTGTACCCGCGATAAGCGCGGTCGAACCGAAGAAAACGGCAAAGATTACTACTTTATCACCCCCGAAGAGTTCAAAAAGAAGATTGCGAACGACGAGTTTGTGGAGTGGGAAGAAGTATACGAAGGGGCATTCTACGGCACATTGAAATCCGAGATTGAGCGCATTTGGAAAAGCGGCAAGCATGTTATACTCGACGTTGACGTAAAAGGAGGATTAAGTATAAAGCATTTTTACAAAGACAGAGCATTGGCGGTTTTCGTAAAGCCGCCGTCCATAGATGAATTGGCTAAACGCCTAACCGCACGTAATACCGATTCGGCTTCCAGCATTAGCAGCAGGGTATTCAAAGCTAAGTTTGAACTAGGCTTTGAGGACCAGTTCGATAAAGTTATCGTGAATGATGACCTTGACAGAGCCTGCGCCGAAGCCGAGAAACTAGTTAACAACTTCCTGAAAACTGAGTCTGCAATCGTATGAAGGTAGGGCTGTTGTTCGGCTCCTTTAACCCCATCCACGTCGGGCACCTTATACTTGCAAACTTCATGGCTACCAACACCGACCTAGATACGGTTTGGCTGGTGGTGTCTCCGCAGAATCCGTTTAAGCCCAGCAACACGTTGCTGCACGAGTTCGACCGGTTGCACATGGTAAGCCTGGCTATTGCAGATAACCCAAACCTAGGTGTATCGAACATTGAGTTTAGCATGCCTAAGCCAAGTTATACGATAGATACACTCACGTACCTGCAGGAGAAGTATCCGAGTTACGAGTTTGTGCTGATCATGGGGGAGGATAACCTGCCGCTGTTTCCGAAATGGAAGAACTACGAGAGCATACTTGAGTACCACCAGGTATATGTGTACCCGCGCTCCGGCTCTGTTACCACTGAGTTGCCAGACATGCCTAGCGTTACCTTTGTGAAGGCGCCTATTCTCGATATCTCTGCCACTTTTATCCGGCAGTGCATTCGGGATGAGAAAAGTATAAAGTACCTGGTGCCTGATGAGGTAGCGGAGTACATCAAAGTACGGAAGCTGTACCAGTAGCTTCTTGATGTGATTTACGAAGCACGACACATGTAACACGACTGGCTCGATAAGGCCAGTACACGACAATAAGAAAGCCCCCTGAAGATTATCTTCAGGGGGCTTTCTTATTGTCGTGTATCTTGATAGGTGCTATGTGTATCGAACTTAGATTGTCATGATTTCGGCTTCTTTCTTAGCAAGTAGCTCGTCAATCTTAACGATGTAGTTATCTGTCAGCTTTTGCACTCTGCCTTCTGCGTCACGAACAGCATCTTCAGCAGTGCCTTCTTTCTGCAGCTTTTTCAGCGAGTCGTTCACATCTTTACGGATGTTGCGGATGCTGATCTTGCCATTCTCGGTTTCAGCTTTTACCTGCTTCACCAGGTCACGGCGACGCTCCTCAGTCAGGGCTGGGATGTTCAGGCGCACAGCATCAGCTTCTTGTTGCGGGTTCAGGCCCAGGTCGCTATTTTTAATGGCTTTGTTGATCTCGCCAATCATGTTTTTCTCCCAAGGCTTGATAAGCAGGGTGCGTGCATCTGGCGCGGCAATGTTAGCTACCTGAGAGATCGGAGTAGGCGTGCCGTAATAATCTACACGCAGGTGCTCGATCATGGCAGGAGAGGCTTTGCCCGCTCTGATTTTAGATAGCTCGTTACCAGTATGCTGAACAGCCTTTTGCATAGACTCCTCTGCCTCGCTTAGGTAAAACTGAATTTCTTCCGTCATATCGGTTTACTTGTTGAGTTCTGAAATATTTTAGGGCAAAAATAGTAAATTTTATTTTCTGTCAGTTTTAGAGCCTGGCTGAATCTGGTCTACAGTCTCTTTTAGCGTATCGCCAAGGTCCTCCATGCTTACCAGGGTTCCTACTTGCTCCCCTTCTACCAGGCGCTTCAGGTTGCCAGCGGTGTTCATATCAAACACGATGATTGGCAGGCCATTTTCCTTGCAAAGCGTAAAAGCAGTCATGTCCATTACATTCAGGCCTTGCTCAAACACATCCTTAAACGATATGTTAGAGTAGAATACTGCATTAGGGTCTTTCTCCGGGTCAGCAGAGTAGATGCCGTCTACACGCGTCCCTTTCAGTACTACATCAGCCTCAATCTCGATGGCACGCAGCGAAGCGGCAGAATCGGTAGTAAAGTATGGGTTGCCAGTTCCGGCACCGAAGATTACTACACGGCCTTTCTCCAGGTGGCGCACAGCACGGCGGCGGATGTAAGGCTCACATACCTGTTGTATGTTGATTCCTGAAAGTAGGCGCGTGTAAACTCCCAGCTTTTCCAGGGCACTCTGCAATGCCATACTGTTGATTACAGTAGCAAGCATACCCATATAATCGCCTTGCACACGGTCTAAGCCTACTTGCTCAGCCTGCACACCTCTGAAAATATTGCCTCCGCCAATTACCACGGCTACTTCCACTCCAAGGGCGGCAACCTCTTTAATTTCTTGAGCATACTGTAGCAGTCTGTTCGAGTCGATTCCGTACTGCTGCTCGCCCATCAATGCCTCGCCACTTAGCTTCAGCAAAATTCGTTTATACTTCACGGTAAACTATCTGTATAGGTTATGAATTCTTTTTACACAACAAAGCGGCCACCGTGGCAGCCGCTTACACTAACATAATGCTACTGGAAAAGGATCAGCACCTGGTTTTTCTCCACGTTCTGCCTTACCTGTACCTTTACTTCCTTCACTACGCCATCTCCCGGCGATTTTAGGATGTTCTCCATCTTCATGGCTTCCAGAATCATAATCGGATCTCCCTTCTTTACCTCCTGGCCTGGCTGCACCTTAACGTCAAGTATAAGCCCGGGCATTGGTGCCTTAACATCATTTACTTTGTTTGCGTTAGCATTGCTCATGCCCAACTGATCAAGTAGAAGGTCAAAACGATCTTTCACGCTAACCATTTGAGTTGCGCCGTTGATTTTAAACGTAAACGTCTTTTGCTGGTAATCAGCCGAAACTACTTCAGCTGTAAAAGAGCGGGCGCCTTTTATGATGTGAAACGTTTTAGGCCCGATAGGGGAGATGTCCCAGTCGAACGGGGAATTGTTTAGAAGTATAGTATCTTTTTGGATATCAACCTGCCATGTTTTGCCGTTACCGGTTTTTACCTGGAGCATCTTCTTTTCGTGTAGTTTCGACCTTAAAGTTAGTGTTTTCTTAGAGTATTTTAGAACTTCACCTCAAAATTAAAACTTCCTGAGCATGAATCATAAGTTTCTGAGTATAGTTGGTCTGGCTGCTGCCTTTGCGTTTACCAGTGGTTGCAACACCAGCAAAACTGTTTTAGATACAACAGGTGCGAAAGAGCCGCTGCAACAAGCCGCTGCTGATACAGCTGCTCCAGCCAATGCTGCTCCAGTCTGGGCACCGAAGAAGTATGCGTTCAACCCTTCTCGGACCAAGGTGCACGACCTGCTGCATACAACTTTGCGCATCAGGTTTGATTGGGAAAAGCAATATTTGCATGGTGTTGCTGAGCTTACCTTAAAGCCGTACTTCTATCCGCAGAACCAGTTGGTGCTGGACGCCAAAGGAATGGACATCCATAACGTGCACATGATGAAGGGGTACGACGGCACTCCTCTAAAGTATACATACGATGGGCAGAAACTTACAGTAGACTTGGGCAAGACATATACCCGGGAAGAGAAGTACACGCTTGAGATAAACTATACAGCCAAGCCTAACGAACTTGCCACTGGTGGCTCCGATGCCATTACAGAGGATAAGGGGCTGTACTTCATCAACCCGCTGGGGACAGAGCCGAATAAACCAAGGCAGATTTGGACACAGGGTGAGACTGAGGCAAGCTCAGCATGGTTCCCAACTATAGATGCTCCAAATGAGCGCATGACGCAGGATATCTATATTACCGTTGATCCAAAATTCACCACGCTCTCCAACGGTGCATTTGTGTACTCACGACAAAACGCCGACGGCACCAAAACCGACTACTGGAAGCAGGAGCTGCCACACGCCCCATACCTGGCTATGTTGGCTATAGGCGAGTATGCTGTAGTGAAAGATAAGTGGCGAAATATTGAGGTTAATTATTATGTGGAGCCAGAGTATAAGAACACTGCCAAAAAGATCTTTGGCAATACCCCGCAGATGCTAGAGTTCTTCTCGCAGAAGCTTGGCGTAACCTATCCTTGGGCAAAATATTCGCAGGTGGTAGTACGCGACTTTGTGTCGGGAGCAATGGAGAATACTTCTGCCTCAACTTTTATGGAAGACTTGCAGCTGAATGAGCGTGAGTTGCTGGATAAAAGCTGGGACGGGATTATTGCACATGAGCTATTCCACCAGTGGTTTGGGGATTATGTAACCACCGAATCCTGGGCAAACCTGCCACTAAACGAAGCCTTTGCAAACTACTCAGAGTACCTTTGGGCAGAACATAAGTATGGCGCTGATGAGGCCGCTTACCTGCACCTGGATGAGCTGAGTCAGTATTTGGATGAGGCAGAGACAAAACGAGAGCCGCTTATCCGCTTCCACTATAAGGATCGGGAAGATATGTTCGACAGCCACTCCTATGCTAAAGGTGGAAGAGTGCTGCATATGTTGCGCAAGTTGGTAGGAGACGATGCCTGGTGGGCTTCGCTTAATTTATACTTGACGCGCAACAAATTTTCTGATGTAGAGGTGGCTGAGCTGCGGATGGCCTTCGAAGACGTGACAGGGAAAGACCTCATGTGGTTTTTTAACCAATGGTTTATGCAGGCCGGCCACCCGGAGCTGAAAGTAGTCGATAGCTATGAAAATGGTAAACTGCAGCTACATGTTCAGCAAACGCAGGATACAGCATATGCCCCGGTTTACCGTCTTCCGCTAGAGGTTGCAGTATGGGCAGATGGCAAAAAGCAGGTATACCCAATAGTTATAGATGAGGCAGAGCAGGTTTTTACCTTTAATGTAGCATCGCAACCGCAGCTTGTGCTCTTTGATGCAGATCAGCGATTGCTGGCGGTAGTAGAGCATGAAAAAAACGAAGAAGAACTGCTGTTCCAGTTTCGTAATGCTGAGCATTTAGCGCTTAAACTGCAGGCCCTGTCAGAACTGCAGGAGCAAGTAGAGAAGCCAGAGGTCATGGCGATGTATCAGAAGGCATTGCAGGATGATTATTGGGCAGTGCGTAGTGCGGCCATCAATGTATTGAGCCAGCTAAAAGAAGGACAGGCCTCCTCTGTAGAGCCTATCATCAAGAGAATGGCTACACAGGATAAAAAGGGAGCCGTGCGAGCCGATGCTATACTTGCCTTAGCAGGCTGGGGCGGCAGCAAATACCAGTCATTGTTCGATCAAGCCATGAACGATAGTTCGTACCAGGCTTCAGCCGCAGCTGTATTAGCTTATGCTGGCACAGGTGCTCCGGATGCGAAACAGAAGCTTACACAGTTTGAGAAGGAGAGTAACGAGGAGATAGTACTGGCATTGGCTACTATCTACGCGGTGCAAGCAGGTCCTGAAAAGTATGATTGGTTTATGAAAAAGGTTAAATCTGCAAACGGTAGCGAACTTTATTACCTGTTGCAGAGCCTAGGCGCATACTTGGCAAGTAACAGCCAAACCAACACACCAGAGGCAATTGCTATGCTGGCAGATATAGCGCAAAACCATCGTTTGTACTACGTGAGAGCTTCTGCTTATCAGGCTCTTATGGTTATGTCGGAGAGGCCGGAAGTGCAGCAAATACTGCAGCAGATTAGGGAAAAAGAGAAGGATGAGAGGCTGCTGGAGAT
The DNA here is from genome assembly GCF_000973725.1 of Pontibacter korlensis. Classification (NCBI taxonomy): domain Bacteria; kingdom Pseudomonadati; phylum Bacteroidota; class Cytophagia; order Cytophagales; family Hymenobacteraceae; genus Pontibacter; species Pontibacter korlensis. The sequence goes on from NZ_CP009621.1 coordinate 1,954,493, forward strand.
GTATGGCCGGTAAGGGCTCAGAAAAAAAAGTGATAAAATTTTGCGTGAATATTTGACTTGAAACAAAAAGCGCTTAATTTTGCATCTCCTTAGAACGAAGAACACGGTGCAAGCAGTGAAAGTATAAGGGAAAAGTTCTGCTGATTTGATTAGAATTAGCTTCGGGGAGATTCCAGAGCGGCCAAATGGGACGGACTGTAACTCCGTTGTCTTACGACTTCGCAGGTTCGAATCCTGCTCTCCCCACAGTTTATTGTTAAGTGTTTGAGCTGATTTAAGAGTTTTTCTTTTAAGGTTCAGGCTTTCGATTTTTAAGTATAAAAGCGGGAGTAGCTCAGTTGGTAGAGCGATAGCCTTCCAAGCTATAGGCCGCGAGTTCGACCCTCGTCTCCCGCTCTTTAAGTCAGGAATATATTTGCTACAAGGACTGGAGAAGGAAATTCATGCAGATGAGCTTCCTTTTTAGTGTAAATAGGGTTTAGGTTCCTGGTGGATAAAAGCCGACGTAGCTCAGGGGTAGAGTACTTCCTTGGTAAGGAAGGGGTCGTGGGTTCAATTCCCATCGTTGGCTCACAGTCCGTTACGTGTATATTTAAAAGCGCGACATAAACTTAAACGTTTTAACCTTAATTTAATATCATACAATGGCTAAAGAAACATTTGACCGTTCCAAACCGCACGTAAATATCGGTACTATTGGTCACGTTGACCACGGCAAAACTACTTTGACTGCAGCTATCACTACAGTGTTGGCTAACAAAGGTCTTGCTGCACTGCGTGACTTCTCTTCAATTGATAACGCTCCTGAAGAAAAAGAAAGAGGTATTACTATCAATACTTCTCACGTAGAATATGCTACTGAAAACCGCCACTATGCACACGTTGACTGCCCAGGTCACGCTGACTATGTGAAGAACATGGTTACTGGTGCTGCTCAGATGGACGGTGCAATCCTAGTGGTTGCTGCTACTGACGGTCCAATGCCACAGACTCGTGAGCACATCCTTCTTGCTCGTCAGGTAGGTGTACCTCAGCTTGTAGTGTTCATGAACAAAGTGGACATGGTTGATGACCCAGAGCTTCTTGAGCTTGTTGAGATGGAAATCCGTGAGCTGCTTTCTTTCTACGACTTCGACGGTGATAATATTCCAGTAATCCAAGGTTCTGCTCTTGGTGGTCTGAACGGTGATCCGAAGTGGGTTGCTACTATCGAAGAGTTGATGAACGCTGTTGATACTTGGATTCCACTTCCAGAGCGTCTAGTTGACCTTCCATTCTTGATGCCAGTTGAGGACGTGTTCTCTATCACTGGTCGTGGTACAGTTGCTACTGGCCGTATCGAGCGTGGTGTAATCAACTCTGGTGATCCTGTTGAGATCCTGGGTATGGGTGCTGAGAACCTGAAGTCTACAGTTACTGGTGTGGAAATGTTCCGTAAGATCCTTGACAGAGGTGAAGCTGGTGACAACGTAGGTCTACTTCTTCGTGGTATTGAGAAAACTGATATCCGTCGTGGTATGGTTATCTGTAAGCCAGGTTCAGTTAAGCCTCACACTAAATTCAAAGCAGAGGTTTACGTTCTTTCTAAAGAAGAAGGTGGCCGTCACACTCCATTCTTTAACAAGTACCGTCCACAGTTCTACTTCAGAACCACAGACGTTACTGGTGAGATCATGCTGCCAGAAGGCGTAGAAATGGTTATGCCTGGTGATAACATCACTATCGAGGTGAACCTGATCAACGCTGTAGCGATGGAGAAAGGTCTACGTTTTGCGATCCGTGAGGGTGGTAGAACTGTAGGTGCCGGTCAGGTAACTGAAATTCTTGACTAATAATATGTTTCAAACCCGTTCTTGGAAAGATTTTTTAAGAACGGGTTTGTTTTCATAAAACTTATGGATAAATTTGCACTCCAATTCAAAATTGGCGTGCATTTTTTTACGGGTGTAGCTCAATTGGTAGAGTAGTGGTCTCCAAAACCATTGGCTGGGAGTTCGAGTCTCTCCACCCGTGCAAATTTTTCACTATCTGGAAAGCGAAGCGATGAGCAACATTAGAACTTATATGAACGACACAGTCGAGGAGATGAAGGATAAGGTCTCCTGGCCAACATACTCAGAGTTGCAAAACAATTCTGTGCTGGTGTTGATAGGTTCTTTGATATTTGCTTTAGTGGTAGGTGCTATGGACTTCGGGTTCGACACTGTGCTTACATGGTTTTACAACCAGTTTTAGATTAGAGATACATGGCTGATTTAAAGTGGTATGTAGTTCGCGCTGTTAGTGGACAGGAGAAAAAAGCTAAGGCTTACCTGGAGAATGAGATAATGCGACACGGTCTTGGTGAATATGTTCCGCAGGTGTTAATTCCGGCGGAGAAGGTTTACGAGATGCGTGGAGGTAAAAAAAGAATCAGAGAGCGTAGCTTCTTTCCAGGTTATGTGTTGGTTCATGCAGATCTTTCTCACGGTGAAGCAGAGCACATTATCATCAGTACACCAGGAGTAATTGGATTCCTTGGTTCGGATGAAGGTTCTGCAAGTAAAAAGCCGGTTCCTTTGAGGCAGTCAGAAGTAAACAGAATACTGGGTACTGTAGACGAGGCAGAGGAGCAAGCAGAAGTGTTGGATACTCCATTTGTAGTGGGAGAAATTGTGAAAGTAATGGATGGTCCATTCAGCGGTTTCTCTGGAACAGTGGAGGAAGTATTCGAAGAGCGTAAGAAACTCAATGTAATGGTGAAGATCTTTGGTAGAAACACACCAGTTGAGTTGAACTACATGCAGGTAGAAAAAGAATCGTAGTAAATACATATAATGGCAAAGGAAATAAAAGGTTATCTGAAACTTCAGATAAAGGGAGGTGCCGCGAATCCATCGCCACCGGTTGGACCTGCACTTGGTTCAAAAGGTCTTAACATCATGGAGTTCTGTAAGCAGTTTAATGCTAGAACCCAGGAGAAGGCTGGCCAGGTGTTACCAGTTTTGATTACAATTTACGCAGACAAGTCTTTTGACTTCGTTGTTAAAACTCCACCTGCTCCAGTGTTGCTGATGGATGCGGCTAAAATCAAAGTCGGATCTAAAGAACCAAACCGTAACAAGGTAGGTTCTGTAACATGGGATCAAGTTAGAGAGATAGCCGAGACGAAGATGCCTGATTTGAATGCTTTCAAACTGGAGTCAGCCATGAAAATGGTAGCAGGTACAGCGAGAAGCATGGGTATCACAGTGTCTGGTACTGCTCCGTGGAACGAATAACAAGTTGAAGGAAAATGGCGAAGATTTCGAAAAATAGAAAAGCGGCTTTAGCTAAAGCCGATCTAGCAAAAGAGTATTCTTTAACAGATGCCGCTTCAGTTGTAAAGGACATTACCTTCACAAAGTTTGATGCCTCTGTTGATATTGATGTACGTTTGGGCGTAGATCCACGCAAAGCCGATCAGATGGTGCGTGGTATCGTAACACTGCCTCACGGAACTGGTAAAGAAGTAAAGGTACTTGCTTTGGTTACTCCTGACAAAGAGCAGGAAGCGAAAGATGCTGGTGCTGACTACGTAGGTCTTGACGACTATATCCAGAAAATCGAAAAAGGCTGGACAGATGTGGATGTGATTATCACAATGCCTGCTGTTATGGCGAAAGTAGGTCGTCTGGGTAGGATCCTAGGTCCTCGTAACCTGATGCCAAACCCTAAGTCGGGTACAGTAACTCAGGATGTAGCTAAAGCCGTTAAAGAGGTAAAAGCTGGTAAAATTGACTTCAAAGTTGATAAATTCGGTATCATCCACACAAGTGTTGGTAAAGTTTCCTTCTCTGCAGAGCAGCTTGCTGCTAACGCACACGAGGTAATTCAGACGCTTAACCGTTTGAAGCCTTCCTCAGCTAAAGGTACTTACATCAAGAGCATCACATTGTCTAGCACAATGAGCCCGGCCGTAATCGTTGACAAGAACGCAACTATCTAAGAAAATGACCAGGGAAGAAAAAGAGATAATTGTAAAAGACCTGAGCGAGAAGTTAGCTAATACAAACTACTTCTATATTACTGATGCTTCAACTATGTCTGTAGCTGGCATCAACGCGTTCAGAAGAATGGCATTCGATCGTGGTATCGAATACAAAGTGTACAAAAATACACTTATCAAGAAAGCGCTGGATACTTTAGAAGCTGATACTTCTGCGCTTGAGGATGTTTTAAAGGGCGCTTCCGGTATCCTATTCTCGAAAGAGCTAGGCAATGCACCTGCAAAACTGATTCAAGACTTCAGAAAGAAAGGCAATACGCTCCCTCTGCTTAAAGGTGCTTATATCGACAGTGGTATTTTCATTGGCGAAGAGCAGCTTAAAACTCTTGCAGAGATCAAGTCTAAAGACGAGCTTATTGGCGAAATCATTGGTCTTCTTCAGTCACCTGCTAAGAATGTTGTTTCTGCACTTCAAAGCAGTGGCGGTAAGCTGGCGGGTATCTTGAAAACTTTATCAGAAAAAGAATAATTTAAAAACGTAATCAATAAGTAACTTTTAATTTCTATAAAAATGGCAGATTTGAAAGCATTCGCTGAGCAGTTAGTAAACTTGACTGTTAAAGAAGTTAACGAACTAGCTACTATTCTTAAGGATGAGTATGGCATCGAGCCTGCTGCTGCTGCTCCAGTGATGGTTGCCGGTGGTGGTGCTGCTGAAGGAGGAGCTGCTGCAGAAGAAAAAACTTCTTTTGACGTAATCCTTAAATCAGCTGGTGCTCAGAAACTAGCAGTTGTTAAGCTTGTAAAAGAGCTTACTGGCCTTGGTCTGAAAGAAGCTAAAGAAGTAGTAGATAGCGCTCCTAAAGCTCTGAAAGAAGGTGTTGCTAAGGATGAGGCTGAGTCACTGAAGAAATCTTTGGAAGAAGCTGGTGCTGAAGTGGAGGTTAAATAATCTCACTTTATCAACATACTGAGAACAGGTAGACCTGGCATTTTCGTCAGGTCTTTTCCTGTTTGTATACAGATTCAAGATAATTGGATCTTTTTTTTGCCCACAGCTGTTTTGGACTCTGTGTGCTATTAAATGATTATAAACGTAAAATTCCAAGGCTTTGGCTAAGAATAAAACGACAGAAAGAATCAATTTTGCCTCTATAAAGCCGGTAATTGACTATCCTGACTTCTTAGATGTTCAGGTTAAGTCGTTCCAGGACTTCTTTCAGTTGGAAACCCCAGCTGAGAACAGAGCGCAGGAGGGGTTGTTCAAGGTGTTTGCCGAGAACTTTCCTATTTCAGATTCACGCGAAAACTTCGTACTGGAGTTTATCGATTACCATATAGATCCTCCAAAATACTCTGTTGATGAAAGCATTGACAGGGGCCTTACCTATTCTGTTCCGCTTAAAGCAAAACTTCGCCTTATCTGTAACGATGAGGATAACGAGGATTTTGAAACAATTGAGCAGGAGGTATTCTTAGGCAACATTCCATACATGACCGAAAAAGGCTCCTTTGTGATCAATGGAGCTGAGCGTGTTATTGTATCTCAGTTGCACCGTTCACCAGGAGTGTTCTTTGCGCAAAGCAAGCACACAAACGGAACAAAGCTATATTCTGCCAGAATTATTCCTTTCAAAGGATCTTGGGTTGAGTTTGCTACAGACGTGAACAACGTGATGTATGCCTACATCGACCGTAAGAAAAAATTCCCTGTAACAACACTTCTACGTGCTATTGGTTACGGTACAGATAAAGATATCCTGGACCTGTTCGGCCTTTCTGAGGAAGTACCTGCTGATAGAAACACACTGAAGAACTCAATTGGCCGCAGACTGGCTGCACGTGTTCTAAGAACATGGACTGAGGACTTTGTTGATGAAGATACAGGCGAGGTAGTATCGATCGACCGTAATGAAGTGCTTTTAGAGCGTGACTCTGAAATCACTCCAGAAGATATAGATGTTATTCTAGACTCAGGTGTTCAGTCTATCATCCTACACCGTGAGAATGTTAACATTGCAGATTACGCTATTATCTACAATACGCTTCAGAAAGATAACTCTAACTCAGAGAAAGAAGCGGTAGAGCAAATTTACCGTCAGCTGCGTAACACAGAGGCTCCTGATGAGGAGACAGCTCGTGATATTATTCAGAAGCTGTTCTTCTCTGACAAGCGTTATGACCTGGGTGAAGTAGGCCGCTATAGAATCAATAAGAAACTTGGGCTTGATACGAACTGGGACGCAAAAGTACTTACAAACGAAGACATCGTTCTGATTGTAAAGTATCTGATCGGTTTGATTAACTCTAAAGCTGTGGTGGATGATATTGACCACTTGAGCAACCGCCGTGTAAGAACGGTTGGTGAGCAGCTTTATGCACAGTTTGGAGTTGGTCTTGCCCGTATGGCACGTACCATCAAAGAGCGTATGAACGTGCGCGATAACGAAGATTTTAAGCCAGTTGACCTGATCAACGCGCGTACACTGTCTTCAGTTATCAACTCGTTCTTCGGTACAAACCAGCTTTCACAGTTCATGGACCAAACTAACCCTCTGGCTGAAGTGACCCATAAGCGTCGTGTATCAGCACTGGGACCAGGTGGTCTTTCAAGAGAGCGTGCAGGTTTCGAGGTACGTGACGTTCACTATACGCACTATGGCCGTCTGTGTACTATCGAGACACCAGAAGGTCCAAACATTGGTCTTATTTCTTCTCTGTGTGTACACGCTCGCGTGAACCACATGGGCTTTATCGAGACACCTTACAGAAAGGTAATTGAAGGTCAGGTAGTGGTAGATGGCTCTGTAGAGTATTTGACTGCTGAGGAAGAAGATACCCACCACATCGCACAGGCAAATGCAGTGATTGATGAGGGAGGTAACTTTGTTAATCCAACTGTAAAAGGACGTTTTGAGGGTGACTTCCCGGTTGAAGCACCAACAACATATACTTATATGGACGTTGCTCCGAACCAGATTGTATCGGTTGCGGCTTCATTGATTCCATTCCTGGAGCATGATGACGCTAACCGTGCCCTGATGGGTTCAAACATGCAACGCCAGGCAGTACCGCTTCTGAAGCCAGAAGCTCCAATCGTAGGTACAGGTCTGGAAAGAAGAGCTGCTATCGACTCTAGAGCATTAGTAATTGCGGAGGGTGATGGTGTGATTGACTTTGTTGACGCGAAGAAAATTGTTGTTAAGTACGATCTGTCAGATGAGGCAAAGCTTGTTTCCTTCGATGCAGAGTATGTGACTTACAACATGGTGAAGTACAGAAGAACTAACCAGGATACTTGCATCAACCTGACTCCGATTGTGAAGAAAGGTCAGCGTGTAACTAAAGGGGAGCCACTGTGCGAAGGATATGCTACTAACGATGGCGAACTAGCTATTGGTAGAAACATGCAAGTGGCGTTCATGCCTTGGCAAGGATACAACTTTGAGGATGCGATTGTAATTTCTGAAAAGGTAGTACGTGATGATATATTCACTTCTATTCACATCGAGGAATTTGAACTAGAGGTTCGTGAGACAAAACGTGGTGAGGAAGAACTGACTTCAGAAATTCCGAACGTAAGCGAGGAAGCTGTACGCAACCTGGATGAGAACGGTATCATACGCATCGGAGCTGAAGTACGTGAAGGAGATATCCTGATCGGTAAGATCACACCGAAAGGTGAGACAGATCCAACTCCAGAGGAAAAACTGCTACGTGCCATCTTTGGTGATAAGGCTGGTGATGTGAAGGATGCATCGCTTAAGGCGCCGCCATCACTGAATGGTGTAGTAATTGACACAAAACTATTCTCTCGTCCTAAGAAAGATAAAAACCTTCGTGCAAAATCTAAGAAAGAAGTAGAGGAGCTGAAGGTAAAATATTCTAAGGAGCTAACAGCCATCAAAAATGTGATGGTGGATAAACTGGTAGAATTGCTGGATGGCAAGACTTCACAAGGTATCCGACATAAGTTTGGTGACGAGATATTAACGAAAGGTGTTAAGTTCTCTCGCAAAAACATTGTAGAGGCTCTGTTCCCAGAGAAGAACCCTTACAAAGACGAGAGCAACTATGCGGTGCCAGAGGAGGTGAACATGTTCAAAGACCTGATTCTGGAAAACTGGACAACTGACGAGAAAGCCAACAGCATGCTGGTGGAGCTTGTTAAGAACTATAATAAGCGCCGTAACATCGTTTCCGCGCACTTCAAGCGTGAGAGATTTACACTGGAAGTAGGAGATGAGTTACCAGCAGGTATTGTACAGCTTGCCAAAGTATACATCGCTAAGAAGCGTAAGCTGAAAGTAGGTGACAAGATGGCGGGCCGTCACGGTAACAAGGGTGTGGTAGCGCGTATCGTTCGTGAGGAGGACATGCCGTTCCTAGAAGATGGAACTCCAATGGACATCGTTCTGAACCCACTTGGTGTACCTTCTCGAATGAACATCGGTCAGATCTATGAGACTGTACTAGGATGGGCTGGTCTGAAGTTAGGTAGAAGATATGCAACACCTATTTTCGACGGTGCTACAGAGGAGCAGGTTCAGGCGGAGTTGGCAGAAGCAGGTCTTCCAAGCTTTGGCCGTACTTACCTGTATGATGGTCTTTCAGGAGATCGTTTCGATCAACCAGTAACAGTAGGTGTGATTTACATGCTGAAACTAGGTCACTTGGTTGACGATAAAATGCACGCACGTTCAATTGGTCCATACTCTCTTATCACACAGCAGCCACTTGGTGGTAAAGCCCAGTTCGGTGGTCAGCGTTTCGGTGAGATGGAGGTGTGGGCACTTGAGGCCTTCGGTGCTTCAAACGTGCTGCAAGAGATACTTACAGTAAAATCAGACGACGTGATTGGTCGTGCGAAAGCCTACGAGTCAATCGTGAAAGGCGACGTACTGCCTAAGCCAAATATCCCTGAATCATTCAATGTATTGATTCACGAATTAAGAGGATTGGCACTGGAGATTACGTTGGAATAAGAAGTATAAAGCAAAGCGCCGAGGCAATAGCCGAGGCGCTTTGCATACTTATACTGGTTAAGCTGTAACGCATATTCATTGTATCGACATTATTCTAATAATATGGCATTTGCGAAAAACAAAAAGCTAACTCAGGACTTCTCTAAAGTAACGATCAGCTTGGCTTCGCCGGAGTCAATCCTGGAGCGTTCCAATGGAGAGGTAACTAAGCCTGAGACCATAAACTATAGAACCTATAAGCCTGAGATGGGTGGTCTGTTCTGCGAAAGAATATTCGGACCCGTAAAGGACTGGGAATGCCACTGCGGAAAGTATAAAAGAATCAGATACAAAGGCATCATCTGCGACCGTTGCGGCGTGGAGGTGACGGAGAAGAAAGTGCGCCGCGAGCGTATGGGCCACATTGAATTAGTGGTTCCGGTAGCGCACATCTGGTACTTCAAATCTCTTCCAAATAAAATAGGTTATCTGTTAGGCCTTCCAACAAAGAAGCTTGACCAGATCATCTACTATGAAAGATATGTAGTTATCCAGCCAGGTATCCTTGCAGAGGACGGTGTAAATACACTGGACTTCTTGACAGAGGACGAGTACCTGGATATGGTGGATAAACTGCCTCGCGAGAACCAAATGTTGGATAATAACGATCCAAACAAGTTTATCGCGAAAATGGGTGCTGAAGCCCTGCAAATGCTCTTAGAGCGCATCCAACTGGACGACCTTTCTTATGAGCTGCGTCATGCGGCTGCACACGAGACTTCGCAGCAGCGTAAAGCTGAGGCCTTGAAGCGTCTTCGTGTGGTAGAGGCGTTCCGTGATGCTACTACACGAATAGAGAACAGACCAGAATGGATGATCATCCGCATGGTGCCTGTTATTCCACCAGAGCTTCGTCCACTAGTTCCATTGGATGGTGGCCGTTTCGCTACATCTGACTTGAACGACCTGTATAGACGTGTTATCATCCGAAACAACCGTCTGAAGCGTTTGATAGAGATTAAGGCTCCTGAAGTAATCCTTCGTAACGAGAAGCGAATGCTGCAGGAAGCGGTAGACTCACTGTTTGACAACTCACGTAAAGTAAACGCTGTTCGTGCAGAGGGTAACCGTGCGCTGAAGTCACTTTCTGACATGCTGAAAGGTAAGCAAGGACGTTTCCGTCAGAACTTACTTGGTAAGCGTGTTGACTACTCTGGCCGTTCGGTAATTGTAGTTGGTCCTGAACTGAAGCTGCACGAGTGCGGTCTGCCTAAGAATATGGCAGCTGAGCTTTTCAAGCCGTTCATCATCCGCAAGCTAATTGAAAGAGGAATTGTTAAGACTGTAAAGTCTGCAAAGAAAATAGTAGATCGTAAGGACCCTGTAGTTTGGGATATCTTGGAGAACGTGCTGAAAGGCCATCCAGTACTCCTAAACCGTGCTCCTACACTACACAGATTAGGTATTCAGGCATTCCAGCCTAAGCTGATCGAAGGTAAGGCAATTCAGTTACACCCATTAGTGTGTACTGCGTTCAACGCCGACTTTGACGGTGACCAGATGGCGGTGCACGTTCCACTAGGACCTGCTGCTGTACTGGAGGCATCTATGCTGATGCTTGCTTCGCATAACATCCTGAACCCTGCTAACGGTGCTCCGATTGCAGTACCTTCTCAGGACATGGTACTTGGTTTATACTATGTATCTAAAGGAAAGCGCAGCACAGAAAATGAGAAAATCGACGGAGAAGGTATGAGCTTCTACTCTGCGGAGGAAGTGGTTATTGCCATCAACGAGAAGAGAATCTCTAAACACGCCTATATCAAGGTAAGAGCTAAAGTTAAAAACGAAAATGGTGAACTGGAGACGAAACTGATCGAAACAGTTGCCGGTCGTGTAATCTTTAACCAGTTCGTACCAGAAGAGGTGGGTTATATCGATGAACTGCTGACTAAGAAGAAACTGCAGCAGATCATCTCTAGAGTATTCAAAGAGACGGGTATGGCCCGTACAGCTCAGTTCCTGGATGATATCAAAACACTTGGATTCCAGTCTGCCTATAAAGGCGGTCTTTCTATGGGTCTTGGTGATATCAATATTCCGGCTGAGAAAGAGATACTAGTGGAGCAGGCTAAAAAAGACGTAGATGCTGTATGGCAAAACTACTCTATGGGTCTGATCACTGACAATGAGCGTTACAACCAGGTAATTGATATCTGGACGCGTATCAACAACCAAATTACTGAAACGTTGATGCGCCGTCTTGAAAATGAGAACCAAGGCTTTAACTCCATCTTTATGATGATGCACTCTGGAGCCCGTGGTTCGAGAGAGCAGATCCGTCAGTTGGGTGGTATGAGAGGTCTGATGGCTAAGCCTCAGAAATCATTACAAGGTTCCGTAGGTGAGATTATTGAGAACCCGATCCTATCAAACTTTAAAGAAGGTCTGGATGTAATCGAGTACTTCATCTCTACACACGGTGCACGTAAAGGTCTTGCCGATACGGCTCTTAAAACTGCCGATGCTGGTTACCTAACTCGTCGTCTGGTAGACGTGTCTCAGGACGTGATCGTTAACGAAGAGGACTGCGGTACTCTAAGAGGTCTGGAAGTAAGTGCACTGAAAGACAACGAAGATATTGTAGAGTCTCTATCAGAGCGTATCTTGGGTCGCGTAGCTGTTCATGATGTATACGATCCAGTTACGAATGATCTGATTGTAGAGTCAGGAACAGAAATCACAGAAGAAGTAGCCCGAGCTATCGAGAATACGGCAATAGAGTCTGTAGAAATTCGCTCAGTACTTACTTGTGAGTCTAAGCGTGGTATCTGTGCTAAATGCTACGGCCGTAACCTGGCAACAGGCTTTATGGTGCAGAAAGGTGAGGCTGTAGGTGTAATTGCAGCTCAGTCTATCGGTGAGCCTGGTACACAGCTGACTCTTCGTACATTCCACGTGGGTGGTACAGCATCTAACATTGCGGTAGATGCAACTATCCTGGCGAAGTTCGGAGGTAGAATAGAGTTTGAAGATGTTCGCTCACTGGATACGGTAAACAATGAAGGCGAGCCTGTTAAAGTAGTTATGGGTCGTTCAGGCGAGGTTAAAATCGTTGACCCGAACACAGGTAAGCTTTTGATCAGCAACCACGTTCCTTATGGTTCATTCCTGCATGTAAATGAAGGGCAGATCATTGAGAAAGGAGCACAGCTGTGTAATTGGGATCCGTACAATGCGGTAATCCTTTCTGAGTTCGATGGTGAGATTTCTTACGAGTCGATCATAGAAGGCATCACATACCGTGAGGAGTCAGACGAGCAGACAGGTTACCGTGAGAAAGTGATTATCGATACAAAAGATAAGACACAGAACCCGGCAATCGTGGTTAATCCGAAAAATGGTGAATCTAAAGGTTACAATATACCGGTAGGTGCTCACTTGACAGTAGAGAACGGGGAGAAAATCAAAGCTGGTCAAATCCTGGCGAAAATCCCACGTGCTATCGGTAAAACACGAGACATTACAGGCGGTCTTCCACGAGTTACAGAATTGTTTGAAGCTCGTAATCCATCTAACCCAGCGGTAGTGTCTGAGATCGATGGTGTAGTAACATATGGTAGCGTGAAGCGTGGTAACCGTGAAATCTTCATAGAGTCGAAAGATGGCGTGAAGAAAAAGTACATGGTGCCGCTTTCTAAGCACATCCTGGTACAGGACAATGACTTTATCCGTGCTGGTATGCCGTTATCAGATGGTGCTATCACTCCAACAGATATCTTGAATATCCAAGGTCCGGGTGCAGTACAAGAGTACCTGGTGAACGAAATTCAGGAAGTATATCGTCTGCAGGGTGTGAAGATCAATGACAAACACATTGAGGTTGTAGTACGCCAGATGATGCAGAAGGTAGTAGTGGTAGACCCAGGTGACACAAGCTTCCTGGAGAACCAGACGGTAGACAAAGTATCCTTTATGGAGGAGAACGATCACATCATTGATATGAAAGTGGTTGAGGATGCCGGTGATTCTGCAAACCTGAAGCCAGGTCAAATAGTAACACCACGTCGTCTGCGTGATGAGAACTCAAGCCTGAAGCGTCGTGACTTGAAACTAGTAACGGTGCGTGATGCACAGCCAGCTGTTTCTCGTCCTACACTACAAGGTATCACACAAGCTTCGTTGGGTACTCAAAGCTTTATCTCTGCAGCATCGTTCCAGGAAACAACTAAAGTATTGAGCGAAGCAGCGATCAAGGGTAAGGCGGATGAGTTGCTAGGACTGAAAGAAAACGTAATCGTAGGTCACCTGATACCTGCAGGTACAGGTCTGAGAGAATACCAGAACCTGATAGTGGGAAGCCAGGAAGAGTACGATACGCTAGTTGAGTCAAAGAAATCAACTTCTAAAGCGAAGCAGCAGGAGTTGCAAAATAAATAAGTGAACCATGGCGGAAGATCTGCAAAAACAAAATCAAATAAACATCGAGCTGTCTGAAGAGGTAGCGGAGGGAGAGTATGCTAACTTAGCTATGATCGCCCACTCGAGCAGCGAGTTTGTGATTGATTTTATAAGATTGATGCCAGGTCTGCCTAAAGCTAAAGTAAAATCAAGAGTAGTTATCACACCAGAGCATGCCAAAAGACTTTTGGCTGCTCTGGCAGATAATGTCCAAAAATTTGAAGCAAGCTTTGGTGAAATAAAGCAGACACAAGGCGCTCCTTCTTTCCCGATGAACTTTGGAGGAACAGTAGGAGAGGCCTAAGGTACAGAGAATTAATGTTTTAAAATTTTGAAAATGCAAAGTGAATTTTATACCTTTGCAGACCAAAATTTTAAGTAGAAAAATCTATAATTAACAGCTAGTAAATGCCTACTATACAGCAATTAGTAAGAAAAGGTAGAGAAAAGTTGACTTTCAAGTCAAAGTCTCCTGCCTTAGATTCATGCCCACAGCGCCGTGGTGTATGTACTAGAGTATATACAACTACGCCAAAGAAGCCAAACTCTGCGATGCGTAAAGTAGCCAGGGTAAGACTTACAAATGGTAAAGAAGTTAACGCCTACATCCCAGGTGAAGGTCATAACCTTCAGGAGCACTCAATTGTGCTAATCAGAGGCGGTAGAGTAAAAGACCTTCCAGGTGTACGTTACCACATCGTACGTGGTGCCTTGGATACTGCCGGTGTAAACGGTCGTCTTCAGTCACGCTCTAAGTATGGTGCTAAGAGACCTAAACCAGGACAGGCTCCGGCTGCTGCAAAAGGTAAAAAGAAATAATTCATAGAGTTTTAATACAATGAGAAAAGCAAAGCCTAAAAGTAGAATACTCCTTCCTGATCCAAAATATAAAGAGACATTAGTAACACGTTTCGTAAACTACCTGATGGAAGATGGTAAGAAAAGTGTTGCTTATGGTATCTTCTATGATGCTGTAGAACTAGTAGAGCAAAGAACTAAAGAAAACGGTCTTGAAACTTGGAAGAAGGCGTTGAACAACATCATGCCAAGCGTCGAAGTGAAAAGCCGCAGGGTAGGGGGTGCTACTTTCCAAGTGCCGACTGAGGTTCGTCCGGACCGCAGAGTATCTCTTGGTATCAAGTGGATGATATCATACGCTCGCAAGAGAGGTGAGAAGACAATGAAAGACAGATTAGCAGGTGAAATTATTGCAGCTGCTAAAGGTGAAGGTGCGGCCGTTAAGAAAAAAGACGATACGCATAGAATGGCAGAAGCGAACAAAGCATTCTCTCACTTTAGATTCTAACTTATGAATACTCGCGACTTAAAATACACAAGAAACATTGGTATCGCCGCTCACATCGATGCTGGTAAGACAACTACCACAGAGCGTATCCTTTACTATGCTGGTGTAAGCCACAAAATAGGAGAGGTACACGATGGTGCAGCAACCATGGACTGGATGGAGCAGGAGCAAGAAAGAGGTATCACTATCACTTCTGCTGCTACAACAGTTAGCTGGCCATACAGAGGTCAGAATTACCACATCAATATCATTGACACTCCAGGTCACGTGGACTTTACTGTAGAGGTAAACCGCTCCCTGCGTGTTCTTGATGGTCTGGTATTCTTGTTCTCGGCTGTAGACGGCGTAGAGCCTCAGTCTGAGACAAACTGGCGTCTGGCAGACAACTACAAAGTTGCACGTATAGGTTTCGTTAACAAGATGGACCGTTCAGGTGCTGACTTCCTTGCTGTATGTAAGCAGGTGAAGGAAATGCTTGGAAGCAACGCCGTAGCGCTTCAGCTGCCAATCGGTTCTGAAGATAACTTCAGAGGCGTAGTCGACTTAGTAAACAACCGCGGTATCATCTGGAATGAGGAAGATAAAGGGATGACCTTCACTGAAGTTCCTATTCCTGATGATATGGTTGAGGAAGCTGCTGAATACAGAGAGAAACTGTTGGAAGCTGTAGCTGAGTATGACGAAACTTTGATGGAGAAGTACTTTGAGGATCCAGACTCTATTACTGAGGATGAGATCGTTGCTGCGCTTCGTGCTGCTACAATAGACATGGCGATTGTTCCTATGCTTTGTGGTTCGTCTTTCAAAAACAAAGGTGTACAGACAATGCTTGATTATGTTATGGCATTGATTCCGTCTCCTCTGGATAGAGATAACATCAAAGGTACAAACCCAGATACAGGTGCTGAGATTTCTCGTAAGCCAAGCTACGATGAGCCTTTTGCAGGTCTGGCGTTCAAAATCGCAACTGACCCTTATGTAGGTCGTCTGTGCTTCGTACGTGCTTATTCAGGTGTTCTTGAATCAGGTTCATACGTGTTCAACACACGTTCAAATAATAAAGAGCGTATCTCCCGTATCTTCCAGATGCACGCAAATAAGCAAAACCAGATCGAAAGACTGGGTGCTGGTGACATCGGTGCGGTAGTAGGCTTCAAAGATATCAAGACTGGAGATACACTTTGTGATCAAAATGCAAAGATTGTACTTGAGTCTATGGAATTCCCAGAGCCAGTTATTGGATATGCTATCGAGCCAAAGTCTCAAGCTGACTCTGACAAGATGGGTATGGCTATTGCCAAGCTTATCGAGGAAGACCCAACTCTTCAGGTAAACACTGATGAGGAAACAGGTCAGACAATCCTTCGTGGTATGGGTGAGCTTCACCTGGAGATTATCATCGACCGTATGAAGCGTGAGTTCAAGGTTGAACTGAACCAAGGTGCTCCGCAGGTGGCTTACAAAGAAACAATCACTAAGAAGGTTGAGCACCGTGAGGTATTCAAGAAGCAGTCTGGTGGTCGTGGTAAGTTTGCCGATATCGTGTTCGAAATGGGACCACGTGAGGATGGCAAGCAAGGACTTGAGTTTGAAAACGCTATCGTGGGTGGTGTAATTCCTAGAGAATTCATCCCTGCTGTTCAGAAAGGCTTCGAAGAGGCGATGAAGAACGGTATTCTAGCTGGATTCCCAGTAGACTCAATGAAAGTACGTCTGTTCCACGGCTCATTCCACGATGTTGACTCTGACTCACTTTCATTCGAACTTGCTGCACGTCAAGGCTTCAAAGAGGCTGGTAAGCAGTGTGCTCCTAAGCTTCTTGAGCCAATCATGGCTGTAGACGTTGTTACTCCAGATGAATATACTGGTCCTGTAACAGGCGACTTGAACAGAAGAAGAGGTATCATGAAAGGTATGGATACAAAAGGTACTTCAACAGTAGTGAAAGCTGACGTTCCACTTTCTGAATTGTTTGGTTATGTTACAGACCTTCGTACAATTACTTCTGGTAGAGCAACTGCATCGCTTACTTTCTCTCACTATGAGCAGGTACCGCAAAACTTAGCAGATGCTATCATTGCCAAAATCAAGGGAACAGCAGCAAAATAGTAGTATAAGATGAATCAGAAAATTAGAATAAAGCTTAAGTCTTACGATCACAATCTGGTAGATAAATCTTCAGAGAAAATTGTGAAAGCTGTTAAGGCAACAGGTGCCATAGTAAGCGGCCCAATTCCTCTTCCAACAGAGAAGGATAAATTTACAGTTCTTCGTTCACCACACGTGAACAAGAAGTCTCGCGAGCAGTTTCAGCTTTGCACTTACAAGAGATTGGTAGATATTTACTCTACAAGCTCTAAAACAGTAGATGCGCTGATGAAGCTAGAATTGCCAAGCGGTGTAGATGTTGAAATCAAAGTTTGATAACAACATAGAAGATAGAAAAGAGGAGGGCGAAAGTTCTCCTCTTTTTTTATACCTGCTTGAGAATAAATATTTTAGAGAAAGCTTGAAAAGAAAGAGAAAAAATTATTAACTTTGCACTCCCTTAGCGAAAATAGGGGACAAGGAATTATTGTATCCATCTCTAAACAAAAGTTGAATGCCTGGAATTATCGGTAAAAAAATCGGAATGACAAGCCTCTTCACAGCAGATGGTAAATACACACCAGTAACGCTTATCCAAGCAGGTCCGTGTGTAGTTACTCAGGTGAAGACGGTTGAGAATGACGGCTACGCTGCAGTGCAGATTGGCTATGGTGACAAGAAACTCAAGAGAGTAACGAAAGCGGAAGCTGGTCATTATCAGAAAGCTAATACTGCTCCAAAGAAAAAGGTAGCTGAGTTTGATGTTGAAGGTGCTTCCTTCAACCTAGGTGATGTAGTTGATACATCCCTTTTTGAGGAAGGCGAATTCGTAGATGTAGTTGGTACATCTAAGGGTAAAGGCTTCCAAGGTGTTGTAAAACGCCACAACTTTGCTGGTGTTGGTGGCCAAACTCACGGCCAGCACAACAGAGCTAGACACCCAGGTTCAATCGGTGCATGCTCTTGGCCATCAAGAGTATTCAAAGGTATGCGCATGGCGGGTAGAATGGGTGGAAACAGAGTGAAGATCCAAAACCTGACTGTTCTTCGCGTTGTAGCTGAAAGAAACCTAATTGTTGTTAGTGGCTCTGTTCCTGGTGCCAGAAATTCTTACGTGTTAATTGAGAAATAAAATGGAGCTCTCTGTATTAAATATTAAAGGTGAAGATACAGGCAGAAAAGTAACTCTTTCTGATGCTGTTTTTGGTTTAGAGCCAAACGAGCATGCCATGTATCTTGACGTGAAGCAGTACTTGGCTAACCAAAGACAAGGTACGCACAAGTCTAAAGAGCGTAACGAGGTAGCCGGTTCTACAAAGAAGATCAAGAAGCAAAAAGGTACAGGCGGTGCCCGTGCTGGTAGCATAAAATCTCCTGTATTTGTTGGTGGTGGCCGAGTATTTGGTCCAAAACCAAGAAACTACAGCTTCAAACTGAACAAGAAACTGAAAAGAGTAGCTCGTTTATCTGCACTTTCTCTGTTAGCACGTGATAACCGTGTTGCTCTGGTTGAGTCATTCACACTGGATGCTCCGAAAACGAAAGAGTTCAGAGGAATACTTAACAACCTGCAGACAACTGGAAAAACTCTGATTGTGTTGCCAGCTGTAGATAAGAACATCGTGCTTTCAGGAAGAAACCTGCCAAAGGTAAAAGTTTCTACCGTGAAAGACGTGAATACTTATGACCTGCTGAACACAGAAAAACTTGTTCTTGTTGAGCAATCAGTAAATGAATTAGAAAACCTCTTTAGCGCGAAATAATGAACGTTCTGAAAAGACCAATTATTACAGAGAAATACGCTGCCTTGAACGAGGTTGGGAAATATGCTTTTGAGGTAGGAAGAAATGCCAACAAAGTAGAGATCAAAAAGGCAGTTGAAAAATTGTATGGCGTAACCGTAGAGAAAGTAGCAACAATGCGCTCGATCGGTAAGAAAAAGACTAAATACACAAAGTCTGGAGCTGTTACAGGCCGTACATCTCTGATCAAAAAAGCAGTAGTAACCCTGAAAGAGGGTGAAGTGATAGACTTTTACAGCGGCATATAATTAAGTTAAAATGGCTTTAAAAAAGTTAAGACCAATAACACCAGGTCAAAGATTTAGAGTAGCCCCAGCATTTGATGAAATAACATCAACTACTCCAGAGAAATCTTTGTTGGCACCTCTTACAAAATCTGGTGGACGTAACAACTCAGGTAGAATGACTATGCGCTATATGGGCGGTGGTCATAAGAGAAAGTACAGAGTAATTGACTTCAAGCGTACTAAGCATGGTGTTCCTGCTACGGTGAAGACAATCGAGTACGATCCAAATAGAACAGCTCGTATTGCGCTGCTTCACTACGCTGATGGAGAGAAAACATATATCATTGCACCGGCAGGTCTGCAGGTAGGAACTGTAGTTAACTCTGGTCCTGGTATAGCTCCGGAAGTTGGTAACTGCTTACCTCTTTCTGATATTCCTCTAGGTACAATCATCCACAACATTGAGCTTCAGCCAGGTGCTGGTGCTACACTAGCTAGAAGTGCAGGTTCTTATGCGCAGCTGGTTGCCCGTGAGGGTCGCTATGCTACCATCAAACTTCCTTCTGGTGAGTTAAGAATGGTTCTTGTTAACTGTTCTGCCACTGTGGGTACAGTTTCCAACGCTGAGCATATGAATGTGAAGCTAGGGAAAGCTGGACGTAACAGATGGTTGGGCAAACGTCCTCGCGTTCGTGGTGTTGCTATGAACCCAGTAGATCACCCTATGGGTGGTGGTGAAGGTAAGTCTTCAGGCGGTCACCCACGCTCACGTAAAGGCCTATATGCTAAAGGTCTTAAGACGAGAAACAAGAACAAGTATTCTGAGAAGCTTATAGTTAATAGAGGAAAGAAATAGTAAATGGCTAGATCATTAAAAAAAGGGCCTTATATTGACTTTAGGCTCGAGAAGAAAGTAACTGTGATGAACGAGGCAGGCAAAAAGTCTGTTATCAAAACCTGGTCTCGTAGATCTATGATTTCACCTGATTTCGTTGGTCACACTTTCGCAGTTCACAATGGGAATAAATTTATCCCTGTTTATGTTACTGAAAACATGGTAGGACATAAGCTTGGTGAATTTGCTCCAACAAGAAACTTTAGAGGTCACATTGCTAAGAAAGATAAAGGCAAGCGTTAATAATGGAAGCAGTAGCAAAACTTAGAAATGTCCCTACCTCTCCTCGTAAAATGAGAATGGTAGCAGACTTAGTACGCGGTAAAAGCGTATCAAAAGCTCTTGGTATTCTGAAATTTGAAGCCAATGCTGGTGCAGCCAAAGTTGAGAAACTTGTTTTATCGGCTTTAGCAAACTGGCAGCAGAAAAATGAAGATGCTCGCATCGAAGAAGCAAACCTTTACATCAAGACAATCTTTGTAGATGAAGGTAAAATGCTGAAGCGTCTTCGTCCAGCTCCACAGGGCCGTGGTTACAGAATCAGAAAAAGATCAAACCATGTAACTCTGGTAATTGACAGCATGACAGAGGAGCAGTTAGAGCAGCAGTCAAAGAAATCTAAAAAAGCCAACAAGTAAGAAATATGGGACAGAAAGTTAATCCGATAGGTTTTCGACTAGGTGTTATCAAAGGTTGGGATTCTAACTGGTATGGCGGCAAAGATTTCGCTGAGAAGCTGATCGAAGACGAGAAAATCAGAAAATATATACTAGCTCGTATCCCTAAAGGCGGTATTTCTAAAATTATAATTGAGAGAACGCTTAAGCGCATTACTATTACAATCAATACTGCAAGACCAGGTGTTGTAATCGGTAAAGGCGGTCAGGAAGTAGATAAGATTAAAGAAGAGCTTAAGAAGCTTACTAACAAGGATATTCAAATCAATATCTTTGAAATTAAGCGTCCTGAGTTAGATGCCAAGCTAGTTGGTGAGTCAATTGCTCAGCAGCTACAGGCTCGTATCTCTTTCCGCCGTGCTATGAAGCAAGCTATTGCTTCTGCGCTACGTGTTGGTGCCGAGGGTATCAAAGTTCAGGTTTCTGGACGTCTTGGTGGTGCTGAAATGGCTAGAACAGAGCACTACAAAGAAGGTAGAACTCCTCTTCATACATTGCGTGCGGATATCGACTACGCTTTGTCTGAGGCACAAACAGTGTATGGTAAACTAGGTATCAAAGTTTGGATCTTCAAAGGTGAGGTTTATGGTAAGAAAGATCTTACTCCGAACGCTGGCCTTGAAAGCAAAGGACCTGGTTCAGCCTCTGGCGACAGACGTGGTGGAAACCGCAACAAAAAAGGTGAAGGTGCACCTAAGCGTAAGCGTCGTCAATAATCGAGTGTTAACATTATAAGTTTTAGAAAATGTTACAGCCTAGAAGGACTAAATTTAGAAAAATGCAAAAAGGCCGCGTAAAGGGTCTGGCTCACAGAGGCAGCTCTATTGCGTTTGGTTCTTTCGCTATAAAGTCTCTTGAATCTACATGGATTACGTCTCGCCAAATTGAGGCTGCTCGTATTGCCATGACAAGAGCGATGAAACGTGAGGGTCAAGTTTGGATCCGTATTTTCCCTGACAAACCTATTACAAAGAAGCCTGCTGAGGTTCGTATGGGTAAGGGTAAAGGTTCTCCTGAATATTGGGTAGCAGTGGTTAAGCCAGGTACAATCATGTTTGAATCTGATGGTGTACCTCTGGAAGTAGCAAAAGAGTCTTTGAGACTTGCTGCACAGAAACTGCCAGTAAAAACAAAGTTTGTAGTACGTAGAGATTACGTTGAGAAATAAAATGAAAAATTCAGAGATAACAGCTTTATCTGCGGAAGAACTGCAAGATAAGCTTAACACTGAGAGAGCTAACCTGCAGAACATGCGTTTTGCTCATGCTATATCTCCACTGGAGAACCCAATGAAAATCCGCGAGACGAAGCGCTTGATCGCTCGACTGAGTACAGAAGTTCGTCGTCGTGAAATTGAAGCTAACTCTTAATACTGATTAAGATCATGGAGAGAAACCTAAGAAAAGAAAGAAGCGGTAAGGTTGTTAGCAATAAGATGGACAAGTCTATTACTGTACTAGTGGAGAGCAGAATGAAGCACCCAATGTATGGTAAGTTTGTTAGCAAATCTACCAAGTTCATGGCTCACGACGAGAACAACGAGTGCAACATCGGCGATGTAGTTCGCATTCAAGAAACGCGTCCTCTCAGCAAGAACAAGAAATGGCGTTTAGTAGAAATCATAGAAAGGGCTAAGTAAAATGATACAGCAGGAATCAAGACTAAGTGTAGCTGACAACAGCGGTGCTAAAGAAGTTCTTTGCATCCGTGTATTGGGCGGTACTGGTAAAAAGTATGCCTCTGTTGGTGATAGAATCGTTGTAACTGTTAAGTCTGCCCTTTCTTCTGGAAACGTTAAAAAGGGAACTGTTTCGAAAGCAGTTATTGTAAGAACTAAGAAAGAGGTTAGAAGAAAAGACGGTTCATATATCCGTTTCGACGATAATGCCGCTGTTCTTTTGAACGCAAACAACGAGCCACGTGGCACTCGTATCTTCGGCCCAGTTGCACGTGAACTTCGTGAAAAGCAATTCATGAAAATTGTTTCGTTAGCGCCTGAAGTTCTATAACTACAAATTCAGATTAAAATGAATAAGAAAAAACTTCATGTAAAGACTGGCGATACAGTAAAAGTAATAGCCGGTGACGAGCGCGGCAAGACTGGCCGCATTATCGCTGTGAACCTAGAAAAGCAGAGAGTTACTATTGAAGGCCTTAACCTTGTAACTAAGCACGCGAAACCAAGTGCTCAGAACCCACAGGGTGGCATCAATAAAGTAGAAGCTCCTATTCACGCTAGCAATGTTGTACTTGTAGACCCAAAGTCTGGTGAGGCAACTAAGGCTGCTAGAAGAAAGAACAGCGAAGGTAAAACAGAGCGTTATTCTAAAAAGACAGGAGAAGTAATCTAAGATGGCAACCACAAGATTAAAAGAGAAATATCAGAACGAGGTAGTGCCTGCCTTGAAAGAGAAGTTCCAGTATAAGAACATCATGGAGGTGCCTAAGATCACTAAAATTTCTATCAACAAAGGTATCGGTGCTGCCGTTGCTGACAAAAAGTTGGTAGATATTGGCGTGGACGAATTGACTACTATCACTGGTCAGAAGGCTGTTCCAACAATCGCGAAGAAGTCGGTTTCGAACTTCAAGCTTCGTGAGGGCATGCCAATTGGCGCACGCGTTACCTTGAGAGGCGAAAGAATGTACGAATTCCTGGATCGTCTGCTAACTGTGGCTCTTCCACGTGTACGTGACTTCAGAGGTGTAAATGACAAAGGCTTTGATGGCCGTGGCAACTACACACTGGGTGTTAAGGAGCAGATCATCTTCCCAGAAATCAGCATCGACAAGATCAAAGCTATTTCTGGTATGGACATAACTTTCGTTACAACAGCTAAAACTGACGAAGAGAGCTACGAACTGCTAAAAGCATTCGGTATGCCATTCGCTAATATCAAGAAATAACCATGGCAAGAGAAGCAGTAAAAGCTAGAGAGCTTAAAAGAGAAAAACTTGTAGCCAAGTATGCTGCAAAGAGAGCTGAGCTAAAAGCCAAAGGTGATTATGAGGCGCTGGATAAGCTGCCTCGTAACGCATCTCCTGTAAGACTTCACAACCGTTGTAAGCTTACTGGTAGACCAAGAGGATATATGAGAAAGTTTGGTATTTCTCGTGTAACTTTCAGAGAGTTGGCTTCAGCTGGTAAAATTCCTGGTGTTACAAAAGCGAGCTGGTAATTTTTTAGGATTCTCATTAAGAATCTTAAAAAGATATTAGTATCTTTGCCCCTCGCTTAGATAAAGCATTCATTATTACATTCATTCATAATGAACACAGATCCAATAGCAGATTATTTAACTAGAGTGCGTAACGCTATCAAAGCGAACCACAGAATAGTTGAGATACCATCTAGCAAGATAAAGAGAGAGATCACAAAAGTATTGTACGAAAAAGGGTATATTCAAAGCTATAAGTTTGATGACTCTAGCGTACAAGGCACGATTAAAATAGCTCTGAAGTACAACCCTAACACTAAGCAATCTGCTATTGTGAAACTGGAGAGGGTAAGTAAGCCAGGGCTTCGTAAATACACTGGCACTGAGAACTTGCCAAGGGTATTGAACGGCCTTGGTGTAGCCATTTTGTCTACATCTAAGGGTGTAATGACAGAGAAAGAGGCTAAGTCACTGAATGTAGGTGGCGAGGTGTTATGTTATGTATATTAATAGGAGGATAGACAATGTCACGTATAGGAAAATTGCCAATCACCCTGCCTAACAATACACAAGTTACCATCGGTGATAACAATGTAGTAACGGTTAAAGGCCCTAAGGGTGAACTTTCTACTACTATAGACAAGGATATGATTGTGAAGCAGGACGACAACGTTATTGTTGTTGAGCGCCCAACTGAGCAGAAGCGTCATAAAGCTATGCACGGTCTTTACAGAGCCTTGATCAATAATATGGTTGTAGGTGTTAGCCAAGGCTATAAAGAGCAGCTAGAGCTAGTTGGTGTTGGTTACAAAGCTTCAGTTCAGGGGTCAACTCTAGAACTGTCTTTAGGTTACTCACACAACATCTACATGAGCTTGCCGAATGAAGTAACAGCTACTGCTGTTACTGAGAAAGGTAAGAACCCGATTGTAACGCTGGAGAGCAACGACAAACAATTAATTGGTCAAGTTGCTGCTAAAATCAGATCGCTGCGTAAGGTTGAGCCATATAAAGGTAAGGGTATCCGCTTCGTAGGAGAAGTTATCAGAAGAAAAGCTGGTAAGACAGCGTCTAAATAATCGTCATCATGTCTACTAATAAAATAAGCAGAAGACTAAGAATTAAGCAGGGTATCAGAAATAAGGTTTCTGGTACCTCTGAAAGGCCAAGACTAACTGTGTTCCGTAGCAATAAAGCTATCTATGCACAGCTAGTTGATGATACTACTGGTGTGACACTAGCGGCTGCCTCTTCAGTTAAACTTGATGATGCAAAAGCCAACATTGAAACTGCTGGTAAGGTTGGTACAGCTATTGCTGAGCAAGCATTGGCTAAAGGTATCTCACAGGTTGTTTTCGATCGTAACGGCTACCTTTATCACGGTAAAGTAAAATCATTGGCAGAAGGCGCTCGTGAAGCTGGCCTTAAATTCTAAATAATATGTTGAAGAATAATATACGTAGCGTAAAGGCAAGCGAAATCGAACTTAAGGAGAGAGTAGTAGCCATTAACCGTGTAGCCAAGGTTGTTAAGGGTGGTAGAAGATTTAGCTTCGCTGCCATCGTGGTAGTTGGTGATGGTAATGGTGTTGTTGGTTACGGCCTTGGTAAGGCTAACGAAGTAACTGACGCTATTGCTAAAGGTATTGACGATGCGAAGAAGAATCTTGTAAAGGTTCCTGTGTATCATAACACAGTTCCTCACGCTATCGAAGGAAAATACTCAGGTGGTTTTGTACTAGTTAAACCAGCAGCTCCAGGTACTGGTGTTATCGCTGGTGGTGCAATGCGTGCTGTATTGGAAAGTGCAGGTATCAAAGACGTACTTTGCAAGTCTAAAGGTTCTTCTAACCCACACAACGTGGTAAAAGCAACTTTCGACGCTCTTTCTAAAATGCGTGATCCTTTGGCGGTAGCTCAGCAGCGCGGTGTTAATTTACAGAAAGTATTCAACGGATAATTGAAATGGCTAAAGTAACTATCACTCAAGTTAAGAGCATTATCGATAGACCTAAGAACCAGAAGTTGACTATCAAAGCTCTTGGTTTAGGTAAGATAAGCAAATCAGTATCTGTTGAGTATACTCCTCAGATTGCTGGCATGGTAAAGAAAGTCCACAATTTGGTAGAAGTAAAAGAACAATAATCATGTACTTACAATCTTTAAAACCTGCAGAAGGTTCTGTTAAAGCCAGAAAGCGTATAGGTAGAGGTACTGGTTCAGGTAGAGGTGGTACTTCTACTCGTGGACATAAAGGTGCTAAATCTCGCTCAGGCTACTCACAGAAGGCCGGCTTCGAAGGTGGTCAGATGCCACTTCAGAGACGTGTTCCTAAGTATGGCTTTAAGAACATTAACAGAGTTGAGTATAAAGCTATCAACTTAGATGTTATTCAGGCTCTTGCTGAGTCAACAAATGAGACAGTGTTGAACTTTGATTTCTTCAGAGCTC
The DNA here is from genome assembly GCF_000973725.1 of Pontibacter korlensis. NCBI lineage: Bacteria > Pseudomonadati > Bacteroidota > Cytophagia > Cytophagales > Hymenobacteraceae > Pontibacter > Pontibacter korlensis. Next base: position 1,980,488 of record NZ_CP009621.1, read on the forward strand.
ATGGTCTTGTACAAAAGAACGATAAGGTTAAGATTTTGGGTAGAGGAGAGGTTAACAAAGCTGTTGAGGTTCATGCTCATGCTTTCTCTGGATCTGCATCATCATCAATTGAAAAAGCAGGCGGTAAAACAGTCGCTCTTTAATCAGTAGGAGGTATGAAGAAGTTTATAACAACTTTAAAGAACATTTTCGCTATAGAGGATCTAAGAGTCAGAATTCTGAACACTCTTTTCTTCATAGCTATATTCAGACTTGGTTCTTTTGTTGTTTTGCCAGGCGTTGATCCTAATCAGCTGCAGGATAACACATCCGGTATTTTCGGTTTGTTAGATACTTTCTTAGGTGGGGCATTTAGTAATGCTTCCATCTTTGCTTTAGGTATCATGCCTTATATATCAGCTTCTATCGTACTCCAACTGTTAACTATTGCTGTACCTTATTTCCAAAAAATGCAGAAGGAGGGTGAATCTGGTAGAAAGAAAATCAACCAGATCACTCGAGTTCTGACAATAGTAATCACCTTGGCGCAAGCTGTAGGATTTGTTGCTACGATCAATGCTGAGGCTATAGCGATTAATACAACATTATTTACTATCACCTCCATGATAGTACTTACTTCAGGCACAGTTTTCTGTATGTGGCTTGGAGAGAAGATCACAGACAAAGGTATAGGTAATGGTATATCAATGCTTATCATGATAGGTATTGTATCCAGATTCCCTGGTGCTATTGTAGCAGAATTCTTATCAAAGCAATTGAATGGAGCACTTCTTTTCTTGTTTGAGATATTAGTTCTGTTCCTAGTTGTAATGTCTGTTGTGATGTTGACACAGGCTGTGCGAAGAATACCAGTACAGTATGCAAAGCAAGTAGGCACAAGCTCACTATATAGCGGACAACGTCAGTTTATCCCTCTGAAGGTGAATGCTGCTGGTGTAATGCCAATCATCTTTGCTCAGTCTCTTATGTTCTTGCCATCTATGATTGCTTCTATCTGGGCAGACTCTAGTGAGACAGCGAATTATATCGGAGCTACTTTCTCTGATTTTACCTCGTGGCAGTACAATGTTGTTTTTGGTTTGTTGATCCTTGTATTTACCTATTTCTATACTGCAATTAGTGTAAATCCAAACCAAATCGCAGATGACCTGAAGCGTAGTGGTGGTTTTGTTCCTGGTGTAAAGCCTGGTCTTGCTACCTCAGAGTATATAGATGCTATCTTAACAAAGATCACGCTTCCAGGTGCTATTTATCTTGCTTTAGTTGCTATCTTCCCTGCTATAGCGATGCTTTTCGGAGTAACAAGAGAGTTTTCTCAGTTCTTTGGCGGAACGTCGCTTCTGATCATGGTAGGTGTAGTACTTGATACTCTTAAGCAAGTTGAAAGCTACCTACTTATGCGCCACTATGATGGTATGATGAAATCAGGAAAGCTTCGTGGCAGAACTGAAAACATCGCCATGGTATCCTAATCGATGATAATTTATAAAACTGAAGAAGATATTGAGTTAATTCGCCAGAGTGCTTTGATCCTAAGCAAAGCACATGGCGAAATTGCTCGTCTTATCAAACCAGGTGTTTCAACTCTTCAACTAGATAAGCTAGCTGAAGAGTTTATACATGATAATGGAGGTAAGCCTTCATTCAAAAACTATAACGGTTTTCCTTATAGTTTATGCATTTCTGTCAACTCTGTAGTTGTACATGGCATGCCTAGTAACTATACTTTGAACGAAGGCGATGTCATTTCTGTTGACTGTGGAGTTTACAAAAATGGCTTCCACAGTGATTGTGCATATACTCATGCTGTTGGAGAAGTTAGTCCTGAAGTCTCTAAGCTTTTAGAAGTTACTAAAGAGTCTCTGTACTTAGGACTTGAGAAGGCTGTGGTAGGTAACAGACTCGGAGATGTAAGTTATACAATACAAGATCATGCCGAGTCTAATGGATTCACGATAGTTCGTGAACTTGTTGGGCATGGTATTGGACGTAACTTACATGAGTCACCTGAAGTACCTAACTATGGAAAACGTGGCCAAGGTGTAAAACTACAGGATGGTTTAGTGATTGCTGTAGAGCCTATGGTCAATCTTGGGACAAGGCATATTGTGCAGGAGGATGATGGTTGGACTATCAGGACCAAAGACAATAAACCTTCGGCCCATTTTGAGCATACAGTTGTAGTTCGTAAGGATAAGGCTGAGATATTAACAACTTTTGATTATATAGAACAAGCTAAAAAATCATAAATGGCAAAACAGTCATCCATAGAGCAAGACGGAACTATCGTAGAGGCTTTGTCTAACGCCATGTTTCGAGTTGAGCTTGAAAATGGCCATCAGGTAGTAGCTCATATCTCTGGCAAAATGCGCATGAATTATATCAAAATTCTACCAGGTGACAGAGTTAAGTTGGAAATGTCTCCTTATGATCTTACTAAAGGCAGAATTGTTTACCGATATAAATAAATCCAATGAAAGTTAAAGCATCAGTAAAAAAGAGAAGTGCTGAATGTAAAGTAATCCGCCGTAAGGGGAAGCTTTACGTGATCAACAAAAAGAATCCAAGATATAAACAAAGACAAGGTTAATTAAATTTTATGGCTAGATTAGCAGGAGTAGATATTCCGGATAACAAGAGAGGAGAAATCGCCCTTACCTATATTTTTGGTATCGGACGTAGCCTTTCGAAGCAAATTTTGAGCAAAGCCGGGGTGGATCTTGACAAAAAGGTAAAAGACTGGACTGAGGACGAAGCCGGTGAGATTAGAAATATAATTGCTGCAGATGTTAAAACTGAGGGTGTATTAAGATCCGAGGTTCAGCTGCACATTAAGCGTCTTCTTGATATTGGTTGCTACCGTGGATTGAGACACCGTAAAGGATTGCCAGTACGTGGTCAGAGAACTAAGAACAACTCTCGCACAAGAAAAGGTAAGCGTAAGACAGTTGCTAACAAGAAGAAAGCTTCTAAATAATCACTAGATCATGGCTCAGAAAAGAAAAGATAAAGCTAAAAAGCGTGTTGTAGTTGTTGAACCTACTGGCCAAGTACACATCAAAGCTTCTTTCAACAACATTATTATATCAGTAACCAATAACGCAGGACAAGTTATCTCTTGGGCTTCTGCTGGTAAAATGGGCTTTAAGGGTTCTAAAAAGAACACTCCTTATGCTGCACAAATGGCCGCTGCTGACTGCGCAAAGGTTGCTTATGACCTTGGTATGCGTAAAGCAGAAGTTTTTGTTAAAGGTCCAGGTGCAGGTAGAGAGTCTGCCATCCGTACTGTGCAAAACACTGGTATCGAAGTAACAACTATTAAAGATGTTACTCCACTACCACACAACGGATGCCGTCCACCAAAACGCAGAAGAGTTTAATTCCTAAATAGAGAACTAAAATGGCAAGATATACAGGTCCTAAGAGTAAAATCTCAAGACGTTTCAATGAGGAGATTTTCGGCCCAAGCAAAGCGCTGAAAAAGAAAAGCTACCCTCCAGGGCAGCATGGCCGCGGTCGCCGCAAGAAGCAGTCTGAATACGCTATTCAGCTTGCTGAGAAGCAAAAAGCTAAATATATATATGGTGTTCTAGAGAAGCAGTTTGCTAATCTGTTCGACAAAGCTCACAGAAGAGGTGGCATTACAGGTGAAAACCTTCTTGCTCTGCTTGAGTCTAGACTAGATAACACTGTTTACCGTTTGGGTATCGCCCCTACCAGAAGAGCTGCACGTCAGCTTGTATTGCACAAGCACGTTTTAGTTAATGGTGAAATTGTAAACATCCCTTCTTATTCTCTTAAAGTAGGTGATGTTGTGGCTGTACGTGAGAAGTCTAAGTCTCTTGAGGCAATCACTACTAGCTTGACTGTTCGCAATGCTCGTCAGTTTGGTTGGTTAGAGTGGGATGCTAACGAGATGGCTGGTAAGTTTGTGTCTACTCCACAGAGAGACCAAATCCCTGAAAAGATTCAGGAGCAGCTGATCGTCGAGCTTTACTCTAAGTAAGCAGCTTAATCAATTTATAACCTTTAACACTGCAAGTATGTCAATATTAGCATTTCAAATGCCAGAGAAAGTTGTAATGGAAAAAGCCGACGACTTTCATGGATTATTTGAATTCAAGCCGCTTGAAAAAGGTTACGGAGTAACCATCGGTAATGCTCTGCGAAGAATCCTTCTATCTTCTTTGGAAGGATATGCCATAACAAGCATTCGCATTGGTGGTGTACTGCATGAGTTCTCGTCTGTTGAAGGGGTGGTTGAGGATGTATCTGATATTATTCTTAACCTGAAGATGGCTCGCTTCAAAAAAGTAAGCGACGTTGTAGACGAAAGAATCACTGTTTCAATCAGTGGTCAGGATACTTTCAAAGCTGGTGATATCAACAACTTCACTTCTAGCTTCGAAGTGCTGAACCCAGAGCTGGTAATTTGCCACCTGGACCCAAGCGTTAACTTTGAGCTTGAAATGACGATTCAGAAAGGTCGTGGATACGTACCTGCTGATGAGAACAAACCAGCTGAGCAGGTGTTTGGTCAGATTTCTATCGACGCCATCTATACACCTATCAAGAACGTTAAGTTTAGTGTTGAGAACACACGTGTGGAGCAAAAAACCGACTACGAAAAACTAGTTCTTGACATACAAACAGACGGCTCTATTCACCCAGAAGATGCTTTAAAGGGTGCTGCAAACATCCTTATTCAGCACTTCATGCTGTTCTCAGATAATACAATGACTTTTGAGACAGCTAAGCCTGAAGAAGAAGAGGCTGTAGACGAAGAACTGCTGCACATGCGCAAAGTTCTGAAGACACCTCTTCAGGATATGGATCTTTCTGTTCGTGCATACAACTGCTTGAAGGCTGCCGACATCAAAACACTTGGCGACCTAGTGCAGCTTGATATTGCGGACATGATGAAATTCAGAAACTTCGGTAAGAAGTCGTTGACGGAGCTAGAGAACCTAGTTCAGGAGAAAGGTTTGACCTTCGGTATGGACCTTTCTAAATACAAATTAGAGGAAGAGTAATATTAATCCTACGGCATAATTCCCGATCCCGCTTAGGTTGATCGACGGTATGCACGTGCACAATTCAAAATAATGAGACACGGTAAAAAATTTAATCACTTAGGAAGAACAGCTTCACACCGTAAGGCAATGTTGTCAAACATGGCATCATCCCTTATCCTACACAAGCGCGTATCTACTACAGTAGCAAAAGCTAAAGCGCTTCGTAAATATGTGGAGCCTCTGCTTACTAAATCTAAGAGCGACACTACTCACTCTAGAAGAACAGTTTTCGCTTATCTTCAGAACAAAGAGTCTGTAAAGGAGCTTTTTGATGAGGTATCTGTTAAAATTGCTAACAGACCAGGTGGTTATACTCGTATCCTGAAGACTGGTTACAGACTGGGTGACAACGCAGAAATGTGTGTGATCGAGCTTGTTGACTACAACGAGGATATGCTATCTACAACTGGTACTGCAGCTGCAGGTGCTAAGAAGACTCGTCGTCGTGGTGGTAAGAAGAAAGCAGAAGGAACTGCTGCTGAGACAAATGCGCCTGAGGCAACTGAAACTCCAGCTGCTGAGTCTAACGATTCTAATGGCGAAACAAAAGATGCTTAATAAGCTCTGTTTGTAAATATTTTAAAGGGACATGACGTAAGTCGTGTCCCTTTTTTTATGTTTGTAATAAATCTTTACCATGAAAAAACATACTTCCTCAGAGGCAATTCTATTACTTGAAGACGGCACTGTTTATAAAGGCAAAAGCCTTGGGCGTATTGGTACGTCCGGTGGTGAACTTTGCTTTAACACAGGTATGACCGGTTACCAGGAGATCTTTACAGATCCATCTTATTATGGACAATTAGTTGTAACTACAGTATCGCACGTAGGAAACTACGGTGTGCAGCACGAAGAAGTGGAGTCTGACAAGGTGCAAATCAGTGGCTTGGTTTGTAAGGAGTTCTCTCATTTCTTTTCTAGAAAAACGGCTGAAGGTTCTTTACAAGAGTACTTCGAGAAAGCTGGAGTAGTGGGTATATGTGAAATAGACACTAGAGCTTTAGTGCGCCATATCCGCGATAAAGGTGCGATGAACGGTATCGTGTCCTCTGAAATAACTGATGTAGAGGAGCTGCGTAAAAAGCTGGCAGAGGTACCTTCAATGGCTGGTCTGGAGCTTTCGTCGCATGTTAGTACCAGAGAAGTGTATCACCTAAAGCCGGATGAGGTAAAATTCAGAGTTGCTGTACTTGACTTAGGAGTAAAACGTAACAGCCTTAACAACTTTATGCAGCGTGGTTGTGAGGTAAAAGTTTTCCCTTACAACACTCCGTTCGAAGAAATGGAGAAGTGGAATCCAGATGGTTACTTTATTTCCAACGGTCCTGGTGACCCTGCGGCAACAAGAGATGCTGTAGCAAGTGTAAAACAAATTTTGGCTAAGGAAAAGCCGATGTTTGGAATTTGTATGGGCCACCAGATACTGGCGCAGGCAAATGGCATTGCAACATACAAAATGCACAACGGGCACAGAGGCTTGAACCAGCCCGTTAAGAACCTGCTAACAGGTAAAAGTGAAATCACAAGCCAGAATCATGGCTTTGTGGTTGATTCAGAGCAACTAAGAAACCATCCTGAGGTAGAAATCACCCATATAAACCTCAACGACAATACCGTGGAAGGAATGCGCATGAGAACCAAGCCAGCGTTCTCTGTGCAGTACCATCCAGAGTCATCTCCAGGGCCACACGATTCGACCTACCTGTTCGATGAATTTGTAGCCCTGCTGGAAGAGAGTAAAAACAACGTATAACTATAGTTAAAAACAGAACTAATGAGCTTAATCACTGACATTAAAGCCAGACAGATCTTCGACTCACGTGGTAACCCCACTGTTGAAGTAGATGTAATGACCGAGACAGGCATCATGGGCCGTGCAGCAGTTCCTTCAGGAGCGTCTACAGGTATACATGAGGCTGTGGAGCTTCGCGATAACGACAAGGGCAAGTACATGGGCAAAGGTGTACTGCAGGCTGTAAAGAACGTTAACGATAAGATTGCCGAAGAACTAGTAGGATTCCCGGTGTTTGACCAGAACCTGCTTGATAAGATCATGATCGAGTTGGATGGCACGCCAAACAAAGGAAACCTGGGTGCCAATGCTATTCTTGGTGTATCGCTAGCTATTGCTCGTGCTGCTGCACAAGAGCTAAACCTGCCGCTTTACCGCTATGTAGGTGGCGTAAACGCTAACACACTGCCTGTGCCGATGATGAACATCCTAAACGGTGGTAGCCACGCGGACAACGCAATCGACTTCCAGGAGTTCATGATCATGCCTATCGGTGCTCCAACTTTCTCTGAGGCACTTCGCATGGGTTCTGAGGTATTCCACAACCTGAAGAATGTACTGAAGAAGAAAGGGCTTTCTACAAACGTAGGTGATGAAGGTGGTTTTGCGCCGAACATCGCTTCTAACGTGGAGGCCATCGAGGTAGTGCTTCAGGCAATTGAAGCTGCTGGTTACAAGCCAGGAGATGACTTCATGATTGCCATGGATGCTGCCAGCTCAGAGTTCTACGATGCTTCTTCTGGTAAATACCACTTCAAGAAGTCTTCAGGCGATAGGCTGTCTTCTTCTGATATGGTAAGCTATTGGGCTGAGTGGGTAAATAAATATCCTATCATCTCCATAGAGGATGGTATGGCTGAAGATGACTGGGCAGGCTGGAAGCAACTTACAGAGGCTATCGGTGACAAGTGCCAGCTGGTAGGAGATGACCTGTTCGTTACGAACGTAGAGCGTCTGCAGCAAGGAATCGACCAAGGTGTAGCGAACTCTATTCTGATCAAAGTTAACCAAATTGGTACTCTGACAGAGACGATCAATGCGATCAACCTGGGTGCTCGTAATGGTTACAAGAGCGTAATGAGCCACCGTTCAGGTGAGACAGAAGATAACACCATTGCTGACCTGGCTGTTGCTCTAAACACAGGGCAGATCAAAACTGGTTCATCTTCTCGTTCAGACCGTATGGCTAAGTATAACCAACTGCTCCGCATTGAGGAGGAGCTTGGTGAGGTAGCATATTATCCTGGAAAGAAGTTCTAAAATACCATTTAGGTAAAATAAATTTTGCAAGGCTGTGGGTTATAATACTCACAGCCTTATTTTTGTAAGTACACTTTACCTCAGGTTTATGAAACAGCGCATCCCTAAAATATTCAGAAACTTCTATTTCATGATTTCCTTTCTGTTTATCGTATGGATGCTGTTCTTCGACTCCAACGATTTTGTGACACAATACCAGATGCGACGCCAATTAAACGATCTGGAGCGTGATAAAGAGCATTACCTGGAGAAGATGGCAGAGGTGGAGAAAGACCGTAAAGAATTGATGGGAAACCCAGAGTTGCTGGAGAAATTTGCCCGCGAAAAGTACCTGATGAAGCGTCCGCACGAAGAAGTTTTCATCATAGTGCCTAAAGAGCAGTAGCTAAAAAACTGTATAAGTAGGAGTAAATTGTTTGTCTCCTAAAAGCGGTAACTGTGATAAACTAAATTAACCTCTATTTCCCTAAACAAATCCCTCCCCAAATAATTTGTAACTTTGTGCTACAGCGCTGCCGCCAAATGGTGGCGGGCTCACGTAAAAACAGATACTATGGCAAAAGTTGCAATAAACCTTTCTACCGGATCTCTTCAGCAGGAAGAGGTAATTGTAGGTATAGATTTAGGAACGACCAATAGCTTGGTGGCCTACATCCATCCTGAAGATAAGAAGCCTATCGCGATTAATGACCAAGGTCGTGGCACTATCGTACCGTCGGTGGTGCATTTCGCGCAGAACGGTGAGACCTATGTGGGAAACGAAGCAAAGGACTACCTGATTACTGATCCGGCAAATACAATCTATTCTGTAAAGCGCCTGCTGGGCAAGTCATACAAAGACCTCGGCGAGCACAAAGACTACTTTGGCTATAAAATCATTGATGATGATTCTGAAGGGCTGGTAAAGATCCGTGTGGAGGATAAGTTCTACTCACCAATCGAACTGTCGGCAGAGATACTAAAGGAGCTACGTGAACGAGCGGAGCACTCTCTGAAAACACCAGTTAACCGTGCTGTTATCACCGTGCCAGCATATTTCAACGATTCGCAGCGCCAGGCTACACGCGATGCCGGTAAGTTGGCTGGTCTGGAAGTACTTCGTATTGTAAACGAGCCTACTGCGGCAGCCTTAGCTTACGGCATAGGTATAGACCCGAATGAGGAAAAAATTGTAGCGGTGTACGACTTGGGTGGCGGTACTTTTGATATCTCAATCCTGAGCATCCACCAAGGCATTTTCGAGGTGCTTTCTACAAATGGCGATACTTACCTAGGCGGTGATGACTTTGACCGTGCTATTATCAACCATTGGATTCAGGAGAACCAGCTGATTGCTGATACCGTGAATCAGGATAAAAACCTGTCGCAGGAGCTGCGCTTGAAAGCAGAAGAAGCTAAGAGAACGCTGAGTTCGCAGGAAGTATACACAGGCAACATCAATGGAAATATTGATTGCCACCTGGAGCGGCATACATTTGAGGCTTTGATAGCTCCGATTGTTGCCCGCACGATAAATAGCTGTAAGCAAGCAATGGCGGATGCCAAGTTACAGCCGGAGCAAATAGATGCCATAATCATGGTAGGTGGCTCTACGCGCGTACCTGTGGTATATGAGGCGGTGTCGGAGTTCTTTGGCAAGCCAGCCAATAATTCGCTTAACCCAGATGAGGTTGTGGCTTTAGGGGCTGCCATACAGGCTGACATACTTGCTGGTAACCGCAAAGACATTCTGTTGCTGGATGTAACGCCTCTCACACTAGGAATCGAGACAATGGGTGGCCTGATGGACCCGATCATCCCTAGAAACTCTAAAATTCCTACAAAGGCCGGCCGCCAGTACACTACCTCGGTAGACGGACAAGTGAACATGAAGATCTCGGTTTACCAGGGCGAGCGCGATGTGGTGAAAGAAAACCGCAAACTGGCAGAGTTCGATTTAAAAGGTATCCCTGCCATGCCGGCTGGTTTCCCGAAGGTAGATGTGAATTTTATACTTAATGCTGACGGCATTTTGAAAGTAGAGGCTGTTGAGTTGCGCTCTGGTGTGCGTCAGGAAGTAGAAGTGAAGCCACAGTATGGTTTAACGGACCAACAGGTGGAGCAGATGCTGATGGACTCCATTACTCATGCTAAGGAAGATGTGGCCACGCGTATGCAGATCGAGGCGCGTACTACGGCTGAGCAGATGTTGTATCAGGTAGAGCGCTTCCTTGAGAAGAACGGTCAGCACCTGACGGAGGAAGAAATTAACTTGACCCGCGAAAATGTGCAGAAACTGAAGGATGTATTAGCTGCCGGTGGTGACAAGGACGCTATATATGCAGCTGTTGACAGGCTGGAGGAGCAGACCAGCCCGTTTGCAGAGCGCGTGATGCAGATCTCTATCAAGCAGGCGATGGCCGGTAAGAAGATTGAGTAACATTAACTCCTAATTAGAACAAAAACAGAAACTGCCGGCAGAGATGTCGGCGGTTTCTGTTTAAGCTTACTTCATGAATCGATGCAGCCAATTTATAGTTTGATCTACATTTAATATAGACCAGGAATGAGGGTTAATAGTGCCATCGGCCCGTAGGCCTTTAGCTGTAGTAATGACTAACTGGACCTGCTGGTTACCCATACTTTGCAAATCAGCGATCATGGCGGTACAGTCTGCCGTGTTTAAATCATAGAGATCGCGGCGGTTACTATTGAACTGGTTGTCTATATCGGGTTCGGTGTAAAAAAGCACGGGCAACTGTTTTAGAGGTTTAATTGCCGTATTAGCCGTGTCTGCGTAGGCATATGGTGAAATGGTGTAAAACTTCTCAGGCGTTTGGACGGCCGTGGTGCCAAAGTCATTCCGTAGCATTGTCTGTAGCATTTGCAACATTCGCCTCGGCATGGCTGAATTTGCCCGCTGTACGGCCTTAAGTGTACTGCGCTCGAAGCGCTCAAAATCGAGAAGCGGATCTACAGCGAAAAGTGCGGATACCCTTGCTTCCTGTACGGCGGTTGGTACAGCTAACATGTACTCTGTGAGTTTTACAGCTGTAGTTCCCCCCATCGAGAAGCCGCCAACAGCTAAAGGTTTTCCTTTCAGCTTGTACTTCTTGCTTGTGTTATCTACCAGCCTTAAGATAGGCTGTATTTTTGCCTCACTGATATGTAATGCAGTGTTGCCATCAACATAGGGTATAGCCACCAAATAACCTGCCTGTGCTGCCCTTGCAACAAGGTCTGTTTCTTTCAATACATCTTCCGGCTTTTCTCCAAAGCCGGGAAACAAAAGTACCCAACCTTTAGGGGCACCAGATGTTGGCTTGACAACCAAGGTGTAATTGTCAGCAGTATCGGTGGCAGCAACATTGTAAAAGCGCTCAATCTTTTGTGCAGAAGCTATGTGCACAAACAGTAGCATGCAGAGGGGCAGCAGACGTTGAACATTCATGAAAGACAAAATTAGGATAGGTTACTGTATAGCCTGTAACACAAACTGCAATAGGTTAAAGTTGAAGTATAGCAGCGTTACAGCTACAATAACTCCGACCATCACATTTGCATAGGGAGCTTCCTCTTCCTGCACTTCGCGCACGCCCCAATAGACATAACCTACAAGTGCCAGCAGGGCGTACAGCAGCAACAGGATTGGAATTGCCAATAGCACCTCAACCGAGGCAAAGCGCCAGAAGTAGTTCAGGCCTAGCCAAAACAGGTTTAGCGTCCAGGACACGACCAGCATGAGAATACTGCGCTTGTCGGAAATAAGACCAATTCCCCTGAAAAACTTCGCTGCTGCCGTGCTTCCTCCCGCTGCCATATAGTTGCCTAAAGTTTAATGCCGAATCGTTGGCCCAAGGCCTCCAGGTCGCGCTCTACCGGTGGAAGCAACGGAATACCTTCAATCAGGCGAATCTCCTCCATTTCTCGCTCCGGATCACCAGGTATAAGTACAGAGCGTTCGCCTTTCACCACATTGGCTTTACGGAAAGTGCCGATCCAGTTATCCATGTGCTGTTTGAAATCTTCTGCTGGACGGAAGGCATCCACACGCATGGCACCCAAGAAGTGGCCAATACCTTCGCCTGGCAAGTTATCCGCTACAGGCAGGAACGCTACAAACGGCGGCACCCAGGGGCCATAGTTGGCACCCGACAGCACAGCAGATAAGATATCCACCACAGAGGCCAGCGCATACCCTTTATGACTACCATGGTCGCGGTCAGAGCCGAGTGGTAGCAGAGCACCACCAGCTTTCAGTTCATTCGGGTTATCAGAGTCCTGTCCCTCTTTGGTCTGTATCCAACCGAGAGGCGCTTTCTTCTCTTTACGCTGCAGTATCTCCAGCTTACCATTGGCAGCGGCGGCGGTGGCTAAGTCGGCAACAAACGGAGGCTGGTTCTTAGCAGGTACAGCTACGGCAATCGGATTTGTACCCAGCATGCGATCGGTTGAGAATGTTGGGGCCACAAGCGGAGAGGCATTGGTCATAGCAATGCCAATCATGTCTTGCTCCAAGGCCATCATGGCGTGGTAACCCGCAATGCCAAAGTGGTTCGAGTTCTTTACTGACACCCATCCGCTGCCAGCCTGCTCGGCCTTCTGTTTAGCAACAGCCATGGCACGTGGAGCTACTACCAAGCCTAAACCAGCATCTCCATCTACAGTGGCAGTGCTTGGTGTTTCGTGTACAACACGCACGTTTGGCTTGGTATTGATGCGGCCGGCTTCCCACAGCCTTACATAGCCGCTCAGGCGGGCTACGCCATGGGAGTCAACACCGCGCAAGTCGGCAGCTAGCAGTACTTCGGTAGCCAGACGAGCATCTTCCTCCGGGCAGCCCATGTGCAGGAATACCTCCTGCGTAAAATCGAATAGTTGTCTGTATGGGTACATGTAAAAGTCTACTGTTATGGGCGGCAAATTAAGAAAATATCAAATTAATGCATTAGCTGTACTTCGCTTGCCCTTGTACCAACGGCAAAAACCATAATTTCTGCTCCCTTCACCATCATATTTTATTTTTTCTATACTTTACAGGCGGATTCCGGCAAAACTGGAACAAGCTTTGCCTTAGCTTCAGAAAGCTAAGCCCCTGCACTATGAAAAAAGCTCTACTACTGATCGTTATTGCCCTCACTGCCTATAGTGCTGAGGCGCAACAAAAGCTGCTGTTTGAGGAGAAGACAGCCGAAACGTACCTACTAAAGTATGGCACGGGCTCTGATAACAGTCAGGTCCAACTCAACAACATCATCGATATCCTGAATGAAAACCAAGTAACTACCCGCAGCGGCAGGCCACCACGTAAACCCGAGTTTACACTACGGTTTGAGCAACATACGCAAGTAATTGATACCGGAGATAAGCTACAGCTAAAGGTGCAGGTTGCTAAGGTACAGGTAAGCGGCAGCACCGACTACAAGGATTTTGATTTGGGAGAGGCGTTGTTGCCGGATAAGTATAAAGCCAAAGTAAAGCTACTGAATGCGAAGAATGAAGTTGTGCAGGAATATGCCCGCACCATAATGCTGAAGCCAAAGGGAGTAGCGCTGCTTGAGGAGCAAATACCTGATACTGCGGCAAATCAAAACTACAAACTGCAGGTGGTAGAGGAACAGGTAGAATATACTGCTGTAGACGTGCAGCAGCTGAAGGAGCAATTAAACCTGGTGCGCGCATACTTTGCCGCAGATGCCAAAGTGCTGCAGGCGCTCAAAGAGGTGGCGCTTATACTTCCAGATGATATTGACCGCCTGCCTCTGCACGACCGCAACCTCTATGAACTGGAAAAGCAGTATGAGCTCCTGAAAAAGGAGAACTACGTTGATAAGCTAAACCTGAAGCAGCAGGACCCGCAACGGTTAAAGTATAAAATGGAGCAGTTGCAGCAGGTGTTACAGGAGCGCCGGAAGGCTGTCAATTATACACTGGCCACCATTCATGAGCATTTCTACAACCGCGGCGTGAGCATGCTGAACAATGGAAATGCATCGGTAGCGCAGACATACTTTGCCAAATCGGTGGAGGCAAATCCTAACTTTGCCCCGGCTCACGTGCAACTTGCCCGCATCGACCTGCGCAACGGCTACATCCGTGAGGCTACTAATCGTACCCGCGACGTGCTTACCCGCATGCGGGTGGACCCACAGACGGAGCAATTGGCACTAGGGCTGGCGCATGATATTTACGCTGCTCATATAACCGAAGGAAACCGCTTCACCACCCGAGGTGAGTATCAGAATGCTTTGGAAGCTTATGCCGAGGCGCGAGATTTGTGCAGCACCATTGGCGGTTTGCGTTGCAGCATGCAAGCTTTGAACGACGGCGAGGCTAGAGCGGCTAACGGTGTTTATCGTGCTATGGTAGACAATGGGAAACGGCTGTTATCGCGCAATGATCTGCAGGAGGCCGAGCGTGTGGTAAATGAAGCTTTAGATTTCCAGGAAGACTACGACTACGTGCTGCACAATGCCACTGAGGCTTCTGAGTTGATGAACCAGGTGAAGTTCCAGTATTACCTTCGATTTATAGATGAGGGTAAACGTTTTCTGACACAGCAGGACCACCGAGCAGCGTTAAGCCGGTTTGAGGAGGCACTGGTGCTGGAGCAGCGATATACTTTCAGGCCGGTACAGGAGTTAAGACTGTTATCGCAAAAAGCAGCCAAGCCGGTGCTGCTGGCCATGCTGAACGAAGGCTATGAGCAGGCGATGCAGAACAGACTTGGCAACGCGCGCCAAACTGCGGCTGATGCAACCGTTATGCAGGAGCGCTATGCGCTGGTGCAGGATGTAGAGGTGCAGAATAAGTATAAACTGCTGCGTGAGCGAATCTTTACACAGGAGTGCATCAATACACAGGCCGACTATGATAAGCACTTCCAGAATGCCGAGGCGCTGGTGAGGGAGAAAAAGTTTATCGCGGCAGACCAAGCTTATGAGACAGCTATAAAAGCGGCAGATGCTAAAGCAGAGTGCGGTATTGCCACCTTTACAGCTATAGATGGCAGAGGAGCCATTGCTGCTGCCGCTAACTATCAACGCAAGCTGGAGGAGGCCAATCGTCTGATTGCCAAAAGCAGGTACGATGAGGCCATTTTGCTATATGAAGAGGCAAGAGCTTTTTATCTGGCGCAGCAGGTAAACAAGTATGGACTAGACCACATCTCGCTCTACAATTTCGCGAAAGATCATCCAAAGCAGCCATTTACTGCTGCTGTCGTTAGCTACTATGCCAATGAAAAACAGGAGCAGGTGTCTGTTCAGCTACTGGCGCTATTGTTGGAGAAGGGTTACCGCACCGGCAAAACCAAGAAAGTACAGCAGCAACTGGGCCAGCAGCTGGCATTGAAAGATGTGCAGCAAGGAGAGGTGCAGAATGCTAAAGTATTGTCTCTAAAGTATAGCCAGAATAATAATGATCTGAAGCAGTTAAGAAAGGCTTACGAGAAAGAACGGAAACGACTGGCAAAAGGATAAACCTGTAAGTATAACGGCCCCGAGAGTACTGCTCTTGGGGCCGTTATACTTGCAGGAGAGTGAAGCTTATTTCCTGCTCTGAAGCATCTCATACAGCACGCCTTCTTTCAGTGCGTAAGACGACACCCGTACCTCCTGTAGCTTATACTTCTCAAGCACAAAGTCTACGGCTATACTAGCCAGCACGATCATGTCAACACGCATTTCCAGCATACCAGGAACAGCAAGGCGCTCATCGTGGTTCTTGCGAAGCAGGTCCTGGTGAACAGTATAGAAGTCTTCCACAGCCAGCACAGAAGCAGCAGGTGGGCCAGCTAGTCGGGAAGTGTCGCCTCTACGGAGGGCACTGATATCACAGAGGGTGTCGAAGGTGCCTGAGGAACCTACTAATACGATGGGCTTATACTTAGCCACGGCATCTGTTAAAGGCTGCAGGCGCTCGTTCAAGTATGCTTTCTCTGCAGCTATACTCTCGGCAGGAATTGGGTCTTGGGTAAAGAACTTGTCCATGAGGCGCTGCGCACCGAGTTCGAAGCTCTGCTTCCAAAAAATCTCCTGTTGGTTGCAAAGTATAAACTCTACGCTGCCACCTCCAATGTCCATAATCATGGATACTTTTTCGTCCAAAACCCCGGCAGCACGCACGCCATAGTAAATTAGCTCTGCTTCCCGTGCACCATCAATCACCTCTACCTGTATATCGGTGTGCTTAAAAACCTCTTTTACAAAAGCTTCTCCGTTACTGGCATTGCGCACCATACTGGTAGCCATGGCACGTACTGTTTCAGCCCCAAAATCATCTATAGTATGTCGGAAGTCTCGCAGTGTTTTTAAGGCACGCTCTGAGGCCTCCGGGGCAATAGCTCCGTTACTAATGCCACCCTGCCCCAATCTTACGGGTACTTTTGTTTTATAAAGATCATGCAGTTGGCCCTGTTCGTCTACCTCTGTTACCAGCAGATGAAATGTGTTAGTGCCCATGTCGATGAGTGCAAAGCGGTTATTCATGACTGTGTTTTGGATAAAAGTTGTTGAATAAAGCGTACAAGCTGTCAGCTTTCTGCCTGTCCAGCTATGAGGTTGTGTTAGTGCTTCTTCTTTTTGAAAATCAATTTTCTCAGCACAAGATAACCATTACTTATCTTATTCTTCTTTGCCAAGAAAGGCAAGCCAATAGTTACCAGTAGCGAGATGCAGGCTATGGTACCCAAACTTCCTCCGTAGCCTGTAAAAAAGTTGCTTGTGTTCAGGTAGATCAGCGAGAAGAGTGCACCGGAAGCGGCAACAACAAAGTAGTTTGCTACCACACTCGAGGATACCATTCCTACAAACGATGAGCCTATAAAAACAATTGGAATGTTAGCGTTTAGGGGCTGAGGTAGCAGATTGGGGAAGAAATGAAATACCAAGCCGACAGCCAAGGAGAGAGCAGCTGAAGCACGTACAGGCCCCTGTTGTAACTTTACGTTGAGAAAGTAGGTGCATACTGCCGCAAAAGCTCCGGTTATAATTAGAATGATAGCATCCATACAGTCAAAGGAAGAGGAAGATCAATAGGTACGTTACGGCCACACCTCCGAAGGCGATGGTGCCTAATTTTCCCCCAAAACCGCGGAAGATGTTCTTTGAGAAGACAAGCAGAAGTCCTGCTATAAAGCTTGCAAAAAGTATGAACATAAAGCTTCCTGCAATATTGGGGCTCGACATACCTACAAAGGCACCACAATAAGTGGAAGCAGGTACCTCGTTGAGCAGCTTTGATTGCCTATTAAGCCATGGAACATAAGAGGCAATCGTACCTACAGCTCCTGCCGCTATAACCGGCCCCAGATTTACCTGCACATTTAGGTAAAAGGTCACTACAGCACCCAGCACTACGAATCCTACCGCCAGGAAATCTTGCTTCAAGTGCTTGTCCTCATGCCTGGGCACCTGTGTATAGGCAATTAGTACCAGGATAATGATCGCTGCAATAAAAATCAGATTTGACGTGATGTTTAACTTTTCGACCAGCATGGCCAGTAGAAAAGAGGCATGAAGTAAAATTAGAAGCAGGAAAGGCAGCTTCTTGAGAAACTTTTTCATAAGTGTTAGGCGAGGCAGCTCAGCTTATTGAAAGGTTCTGGCGCACTACTTGGTGTTATAGTTTAAGTCTGAAAATCAGTGGTTTAGGTCTGTAGATGATCTTATCTATGACCTAAACCACATGTAGTGCTAACAGGTTATGAATTTTACTTTTTGGCTGAAGTAAATCTGAAGAACGTGCCTAAGGGCAGACGGCGGTTGCCACTGTCGTGTAGGTATAGTTCCCCAAGTTCTTCGTTCTGTACCTGGTCACCAAAAGTATCACGCATCAGGTTGTCCAGTACCATGGCCGAGAAACCTATAGAGTATAGGTTAATGAGCAGGAAATAGTCGGTGCCATCCAGCATACCGCGGCAGAGCTTGATCATCTCGTTCAGCTCATTCTCCAATTGCCATTTCTCACCATTCGGGCCACGGCCATAGGCGGGAGGATCCAGAATGATGCCGTTATACTTATTGCCTCTCTTAACTTCGCGGCGGGCATACTTCATGGCGTCTTCCACTAGCCAGCGCACATTATCAAGGTTGCTGGCTTCCATGTTGTCTCGGGCCCAGAAATTTACCTGCTTTATAGAGTCGAGGTGGGTTACATCGGCGCCTGCAGCTTTAGCAGCCAGGGTGGCTGCACCAGTGTAGGCAAACATGTTCAGCACCTTCGGCTGCGGTGTTTTCAGCTTTCGGGTGGTATCGTAAATATACTTCCAGTTGCTGTCCTGCTCCGGGAAAAGGCCTACGTGCTTGAAGGATGACAGGCCAAGGCGGAAACGCAGCTTCAGGTCGTTATAGTTGTAGTTAATAAACCATTGCTCAGGCATTCCTTTCTTCAGCTTCCACTGGCCCTTCTCCTGGCTGCCTTTGTCGCGGGTAAATACGGCCTGGGCTAATCGCTGCCATTCCTGCTCTGGCAGGTGCTTGTCCCAAATAGCCTGAGGCTCAGGGCGGGCCACATAATACTCGCCAAAACGCTCCAGCTTCTCAAAATTTCCAGAATCCACTAACTCGTAATCGGCCCAGTTTTCTGTTGTTAAAAAGGAATACATATCTTTGTTGTTTATTTCTGGCTTAGTGCCGGTTGGCGGCAAAAATACGCATTATCCGCCGAACCTTAAAAAGGCACGCAGCCGCTGTTTTTTTTGTTACATATACATGGCAATTAGCTTTTACAAGTACCAGGGCACGGGCAACGACTTCGTGATGGTAGACAATCGTAAACATGTTTTTCCGGCTGAGGATGAAGCACTGGTGAAGCATCTCTGCGACCGCCGCAAAGGTATTGGCGCAGATGGCCTTATTCTGTTGCAGGACCACCCGGATTATGACTTCGAGATGGTGTATTACAACGCTGATGGCCGTGTAGGGTCCATGTGCGGCAACGGTGGGCGATGCACGGTACGCTTTGCACGCCAGTTGGGCGTTATTGAAGATGTGGCTTACTTTCTGGCTGCCGATGGGGAGCACCAGGCAAGTATAGAGCGTGAGCAGATCCACTTGAAAATGAATGATGTGAAGGAGGTGGAGCAGATAGGAGAGGATTACTACCTAAATACGGGTTCCCCACACTATGTGCGATTTGTAGAGGATGTACAAAACTTGGATGTTTACGAAGAGGGCCGGGCTATCCGCTACAACGAACGCTTTAAGGAAGTTGGCACAAACGTAAACTTTGTACAGCGCCTTTCTGACAACGAGATTTTTGTCCGCACCTATGAGCGTGGCGTCGAAGACGAAACATTATCTTGTGGTACAGGGGTAACTGCCTGTGCATTAGTGGCAAGTTTGAAAGGAATGCAAAGCCCGGTTAAAGTAAAAGTATTGGGCGGAGAGCTGCAGGTTGCTTTCGAGCAAAACGAAGATGGCAGCTTTAAACACATCTACCTGGTAGGACCGGCTAAGCAGGTATTTACCGGTTCCATTCCAATTCAGTAAGTTATAGCTCATATCACCTTTAGTGAAAGACTTTCAGCGGCTAAAGCTGAGAGTCTTTTCTTTTTTATGTAGCTTGCTGTTGTATGAAGTATAAAAGTTGAATCGCGTGTTTCTGAAAGCCGACCAAACTTACCTCAGGGCACTGGAGCCCACTGACCTCGATTTTCTGTACTCACTGGAGAATGACACCTCCGTCTGGCACGTGGGAAATACACTGGCCCCATACTCCAGGTTTGTGCTGGAGCAGTACCTTGAAAACGCTGCCCTAGATATCTACAATGTAAAGCAGCTGCGCCTGGTAATTTGTAATAACAGCAACGAAGCGATAGGAGCTATTGATCTGTTTGACTTTGAGCCGCTGCACCGAAGGG
The DNA here is from genome assembly GCF_000973725.1 of Pontibacter korlensis. Lineage (NCBI taxonomy): Bacteria > Pseudomonadati > Bacteroidota > Cytophagia > Cytophagales > Hymenobacteraceae > Pontibacter > Pontibacter korlensis. The sequence continues at coordinate 2,000,457 of NZ_CP009621.1, forward strand.
CAGGGGTCGGCATAGTGATAACAGCAGAATACCGTGGCAACGGACATGCAAAAGAGGCACTAGGATTATTGTTGCACTACTGCCAGTATAAGCTGCAGCTGCACCAGGTATATTGTTCCGTAACTGCTACCAATCTGCCCAGTATAAATCTCTTTACCCAAGCTGGATTTCAGCAGGTTGGTGTTCGTAAAGAGTGGCTGAGAACCCCTGATGGCTGGGAAGATGTAGTCGAAATGCAGTACTTGTGCAAATAAACATCTCACGGATGAGCATGATATACCGAAGAGCAACAGCTGCAGACATAGAAGGTATGTTTAGGGTACGGTTTGCTGTGCAGGAGAATAAGCTGTCAGACCCTTCGCTGGTTACGCACGAGATCTGCCGTCAAATGATCGAAGAGAGAGGTGCAGGCTGGGTTTGTGAGGTAGGCGGAGAAGCAGTAGGCTTTGCCATTGTAGACCTGAGCAAGGCAAACATCTGGGCACTGTTCATTGAGCCGGCTTACGAGAGGAAAGGCATCGGCAGGAAATTGCACGACGAGATGGTGGCGTGGGCTTTTGGGAAGGGGCTACGCAAGCTGTGGCTCGGCACTGACCCTGGTACTCGGGCCGAAGGATTTTACCGTAAAGCAGGCTGGAGAGCTATAGGAAAAGAGGCGAACGGCGAAATTAAGTTTGAACTGGAGAAGCATAACTTTACCCCGGTGCAGGAGCCTGGATAAAGATAGCAGGAGAAAGCGGGTAATTCAGAATACTGAACTTCTGCCACTATGCCACTTGTTACCTATTATGGCATAGCCAATTAAGCACTGTAAAGCTAAATAGTAAAACCACTATGCTTTATCGGTAATTATGGCAGACAGGCTATGCACTACTCGTTCTGGTACTGTTTTAGTACAGAGCGTTAGATATATCGGAAAAAAGGCTATTTTTGACGATATTGCGAACAGAAGAATTTATTTAAGAACAACATATACATATGTTTGATTTTATCGGTAAAACCGTTGCGAAACTATTCGGTACTAAATCCGACAGAGATATAAAAGAGGTTATCCCCTACGTATCTAAAATTAATGAAGAGTACGCCAAGCTTAATACGCTCACCGATGATGAGCTTCGTCAGAAGACCTTTGAGATAAAAGGCATTATTGATGAGCGTCTGAAATCTATTGATGATAAGATTGCGGCTTTGCATAAGCGCATTGCTGATGAGCCGGAGCTGAACATTGTGCAGAAGGAGAACATCTTTTCTGAAATAGATGAGCTGGAGAAGGAGCGCAACAAGGAGCTGGAAGTAGTACTGATGGAGGTGCTTCCTACCGGTTTTGCCATCGTAAAAGAAACATCCCGCCGCTGGAAAGAGAATGGCAAGTTAGTAGTAACTGCTACCGACCATGACCGCATGATTGCTGCCCGCAAACCAAACGTACAGCTAGACGGCGATAAAGCTGTGTGGGCTAACAAATGGATGGCTGCCGGCAATGAAATCACCTGGGATATGCTGCACTACGATGTACAGCTGATCGGTGGTATTGTGCTGCACCAGGGTAAGATTGCCGAGATGGCCACAGGTGAGGGTAAGACATTGGTGGCTACGTTGCCTGCTTACCTTAATGCCTTGGCTAAGCGTGGTGTACACGTAGTAACTGTAAACGACTACCTGGCCCGCCGTGACTCTGAGTGGATGGCGCCGTTGTTTGAGTTTCATGGCCTGACTATCGACTGTATCGATAAGCACCAGCCAAACTCCGAGGCTCGCCGCAACGCTTACAAAGCAGATATTACCTACGGTACTAACAACGAGTTCGGCTTTGATTACCTGCGCGACAACATGGCCCGCGAGCCGCAAGACCTGGTGCAGCGTAAGCACCACTATGCGATGGTCGATGAGGTAGACTCTGTATTGATCGACGATGCCCGTACGCCATTGATTATCTCTGGTCCGGTGCCACGTGGCGATGAGCATGAGTTTTATCAGCTGAAGCCACGCATTGCGATGCTGGTAGATGCTCAGCGCAAAGTAGTACAGAACTTCCTGACAGAGGCCAAGCGCCTGATCAAGGAAGGTAACACACAGGATGGTGGCCTTGCCTTGTTCCGTGCTTACCGTGGTCTACCAAAGAGCAAGCCGCTGATCAAGTTCCTGAGCGAAACTGGTAACCGTGCTATCATGCAGAAGGTGGAGAACTTCTACCTGCAGGATAACTCACGTCAGATGCCGGAGGCCGATGAGCCGCTGTACTTCACTATTGATGAGAAGCACAACCAGATAGAGCTTACAGAAAAAGGTATTGACCTGATTACTGGTCAGGGTGAAGATCCTAACTTCTTCATCATGCCGGATATCGGTACTGAGATTGCCAACATCGAGAATGATAACTCGCTTTCTCATGACGAGCAACTGCATGCAAAAGAGAAGCTGATTGCTGATTTCCAGGAGAAGTCGAAGCGTATCCATACTATCAACCAATTGCTGAAGGCTTATACTCTATTCGAGAAGGATACAGAGTATATTGTAACGCCTGACCATAAAGTGAAGATCGTAGATGAGCAGACTGGCCGTGTAATGGAAGGTCGTCGTTACTCGGATGGCCTGCACCAGGCAATTGAGGCGAAAGAAAACGTGAAGGTAGAGGATGCCACACAAACTTACGCTACCGTTACGCTGCAGAACTACTTCCGTATGTACCACAAACTTTCTGGTATGACGGGTACTGCCGAAACAGAAGCAGGTGAGTTCTGGGATATATATAAGTTGGATGTAGTGGTAATTCCAACTAACCGCCCAATCCAAAGAAAAGACGAGCACGACAAAGTATATAAGACAACGCGTGAGAAGTATAACGCTGTTGCCGATGAAATTGTAGAGTTAACGCAGGCAGGGCGTCCGGTGCTGGTGGGTACTACTTCGGTAGAGATATCAGAGCTCCTGAGCCGTATGCTGAAGTTGCGCAACATCAAGCACCAGGTACTGAACGCCAAGCTGCACCAGAAAGAGGCTGAGATTGTAGCTGAAGCAGGTAAGCCGGGTACAGTAACCATCGCTACAAACATGGCCGGTCGTGGTACAGACATTAAGCTTACTGCAGAGGCGAAGGCTGCCGGTGGTTTGGCCATTATTGGTACAGAGCGCCATGAGTCTCGCCGTGTAGACCGTCAGCTTCGTGGTCGTGCCGGTCGTCAGGGTGATCCAGGTTCTTCTCAGTTCTTCGTGTCACTGGAAGATAACCTGATGCGCTTGTTCGGCTCTGACCGTATTGCCCGCCTAATGGACCGTATGGGCCTTGAAGAAGGTGAGGTGATTCAGCACTCTATGATCACGAACTCTATCGAGCGTGCTCAGAAGAAAGTAGAGGAAAACAACTTTGGTATGCGTAAGCGCCTGCTGGAGTATGATGATGTGATGAACGCACAGCGCGAGGTGGTGTACAAGCGCCGCAGAAACGCACTGTATGGCGAGCGCCTGGAGCTGGATATCTGGAACATGATCTACGATATCAGCGAAGATGTAGTAGTAAGCTACAAAAACACCAGCGACTATGAGAACTTCCAGCTGCATATCCTGCGCGTGTTTGGTATCGAGTCTGCTATAACTGAGGAAGAATTTAGAAGCACAGCGGCTAACCAGCTGGCAGAGCGCCTTTACAACGAGGCTCTGAACCACTACCTGAACCGCAACAAGCAAATTGCTGCACAGGCTTACCCAATCATCTCTGACATCCACCAGAACCGTGGGCCGATGATTGAGAACGTAGCTGTACCGTTTACCGATGGTAAGCGCCAATTGGCAGCCGTTGCTAACCTGACTAAGGCTTACGAGACACAGGGTCTTGAGCTGATCCGTTCAATGGAGAAGATCATTTCACTGGGTACAATTGACCAAGCCTGGACAGAGCACCTGCGCCAGATGGATGACCTGAAGCAGAGTGTGCAGAATGCCGTATACGAGCAGAAAGACCCGCTATTGATCTACAAGTTCGAGTCGTTTGAGCTGTTCAAGCGCATGATCGGAAAAGTGAACGAGCAAACAATTCAGTTCCTGTTCCACGCGTTTATACCAGTGCAGGCGCCAGAGCAAGTACAGCAGCCGGTAAGACCGCCAATGGCTCCCAAGCCTCCGGTACTGAAAGAGCAAAAGCAGGAAGTACACTCTTCATTGGAGGATGAGCAAGGCCATACAACAGCGCCTGCCGCCGAACCTGAAAAGATCTTGCCGGCCCACTCACAGAAGATGGCAGGCAGAAACGACAGGGTAAGCGTGCAATATAACGATGGCCGTGTGCTGAAAGACGTGAAGTTCAAAACGGTAGAAGAAGATCTTCAAAACAACCGTTGCGTATTGATAGAAGATTAAAAAGAAGCAAGCAGCCACTAAGTATAAATTAGTGGCTGCTTTATGTTTGATTTGGCAGAGGATGTAGGAGGGAAATTTTCCTGTCTTATGTCCTTTGTCTTTTATCTAACGTTATGTCAGGAGAAGATATAGCATCTTTCATAGACCACACGCTTCTGCGCCCCGATGCTACAGTTGAGCAGGTGCACCAGCTCTGTGACGAAGCCCGAAGCTACGGCTTTGCAGCTGTTTGTGTGCCGCCATGCTATGTGCAGGAGGCAAATACCAGGTTAGGTGTAGGCGCACAGGTCAAAATAGCCACAGTAGTGGGCTTTCCGCTGGGGTATCATCACCACAAAGTAAAATTTCTGGAGACGCACCAGGCAATAGAAGACGGTGCTACCGAGATAGACGTGGTAATGAACATCTCATACTTTAAGTCTGGCAGGTATAAGGAAGTAGAGAATGAGCTGAGCGACCTTGCAAAGTTCTGCCATATGAAAGAAGCGGAGCTCAAGGTAATCATCGAGACAGCCCTGCTAACAGAGGATGAGATCGTTAAAGCCTGCAGCATTTGCACCAGTGCCGGAGCCGATTATGTGAAAACATCTACAGGTTTTGCAGCCAAAGGAGCAACTGTAGAGCATATAAAGCTGATGCGCCGTGTGCTGCCTAGTAGAATGAAAATAAAAGCATCCGGAGGTATAAGAACAGCGCCAGAAGCGGAAGCATTGATAAGAGCCGGAGCCGATAGATTGGGCTGCTCGGCCAGCATACAGATCGTTACTTATGAACAGAACTCTTAATTTTATTCTTGTAGTGCTGCTTCTTGCAAGCACCTCTTGTGCTTCTTCTAAAGGCGGAGGGCGTATAGGAAGCGAGGCAAAAATAGGAGGTGGCAAAGCTGATAAAGTAGTAGAAGACCTGAGCCAGTACAGACCAAGATATGAAGTAGCAGAAACTGCGCCTGTAGCACGCATTGAGCCAACCCGGCACAATAACGACCAGGTGGCCGTGCTAATGGATACAGTAGCTAGCGTAAACAAAAACATCCGCTATGCTCAGGGGTATCGCATTCTGGCATACAATGGTTCTGAGCGCCAAACTGTGATGAACCTGCGAAAGTCCATCATCTCCAGAGTGCCGGATGTACAGGATTACCTGACGTACCAACAGCCTAATTTCCGCCTGATGGTAGGTGACTTTTTCAGTAGGGTAGAGGCACAGCAGGTGCTGAACCAGGTCTCTGACCTGATTCCGAATGCTCAGATTGTACAGGATAAGATTAACATTCGGAAAAATTAACAACGGAGCTTTTTATAGTAGCCGATAATAAAAACGTTGTAGTCAGAAGTGGCTGCAGCGTTTTTTTATTTTAGTAACTTACACCAGTTGCACGAGCACTAGCTTGTGCCATGTAAAAGAGAATTTCATGTCGATTTCAACAGATAAAGTAAAAGAGCTTGCCAAAGCTTATGCGCCTGAAACCGTGCAGGTGCGTCGTCATATCCATGCAAATCCAGAGCTTTCGTTTGAAGAGCACAACACTTCTGCCTATGTAAAGCAGGTACTGCAGGGCTATGGCATAGAGGCTGAAAGTATGGCTAATACTGGTTTAGTAGCCTTGATAAAGGGAAGGAACCCTGAAAAGAAAACCATCGCTTTAAGAGCTGATATGGATGCTTTGCCTATTGTGGAGGCAAATGAGGTAGAGTACAAATCAAAAAATGAAGGTGTGATGCATGCCTGTGGTCACGATGTGCATACAGCCTCTGTACTTGGTACGGCACGCATACTTCAGGAGCTGCGCGATGAATTTGAAGGTACAATTAAACTGGTTTTTCAGCCAGGTGAGGAGAAGTTTCCAGGGGGCGCATCTATCATGATCAAAGAAGGTGTGCTACAGAATCCGGCTCCAGAAAGTATAATTGGGCAGCACGTATTTCCGTTACTGCCTGCCGGTAAAGTAGGCTTCCGCTCCGGTATGTACATGGCCAGTGCCGACGAAATCTATATCACCGTGAAAGGAAAAGGAGGGCACGCTGCCATTCCGGAGATGAATATAGACCCGGTGCTGATTACCTCACACCTTATTGTGGCACTGCAGCAGATTGTAAGCCGCCATGCCAGCCCAAAGGTGCCTACGGTGTTGTCTTTTGGCAAGGTAGAAGCAAAGGGGGCCACCAATGTTATCCCGAATGAGGTAAGGCTGGAGGGCACCTTCCGAACTATGAATGAAGAGTGGCGTCGCGAGGCTCATCAAAAAATCAAGAAGCTTGCCGAGAGCCTCTGCGAAAGTATGGGCGGCAGCTGCGATATTGACATCAAGAACGGCTATCCTTTTCTGCAAAACGACCCTACAGTTACAGGTACCGCGCGTGCTGCGGCCGAAGTATACTTAGGTGAGGATAACGTTGTGGACCTAGACCTGTGGATGGGAGCAGAAGACTTTTCCTACTATACCCAGCAGGTACCAGCGTGTTTCTACCGACTTGGTACCCGCAACGAAGAGCGCGGCATTACCTCAGGAGTACATACCCCAACGTTTGATGTAGACGAGGCTGCTGTTGAAACAGGGATAGGCCTGATGGCATGGATAGCGCTGCAGGAGCTGAATGCCTAATATATATTACATGACCTATGCCGAGGGTTGATTAGCCTTAGTTAAATTTAATATGAAGAAACTATACTTTGTACTTCTGCTGCTTTTGCCAACGCTGGCACAGGCTCAGAGCAAAATTTCTGCGTCAACTACCATCTGGCCGGAGCTGCAGATAAGCTACGGCTTAGGTGAGGAAGGGCTACTGTTTCTGCGCAATAGCTACCGCATCAACACCGACAGCGATTTCAACGACCTGAAGGAAACAGGACCACTGAGTAGCTTTGAGCGTGTAGAGCTAAGTTTAGGGTATGAGCACACTTTAACGGAGCATTGGCGTGGCGGAGCTTTACTTCGTTATGCAGCCGAAGACTATCCTAAAACGCTTTTTTATACTTTGTTCCTGCGCCACAACGGTAGCATTAAAGGCCTGTACTTTAACAAGCAGCTCCTGTTTGAGTATGTAGACCAGGAAGAGCAAGATACTTTTGGCCGCTTCCGTTTGTCAGCAGAGTTGGGAAAACGCCTTCCGCTTGGAAGCAGGTTTGTTACTCCTAGTATAAACTACGAAGCAATGCTGCGCTCTAGCCTTGGCAAGCAGTACGATGGGAGGCCGCAGGAACGTACCATTGATAGAACGCGTCTGCGTCTGAGCCTGAACTATGAGCTTACCGAGAAGCTCCGTATAAACCCATACTTTATGCGGCAAACGGACCACTACTATGTGCTTATTGCACCTGTTTATGATGAGCAGGGCAAACTAGTGGAGGACGGATATACTACCAAGCGCAATCGAATCACACCTGTGGTGGGGTTGGAGCTAAAGTATAGCTTTAACCGTACTCCTAATACTGCCAGTTTTACCTACTAATTTGCTTCATAACTGCAAATTAGTCAGCATCTTACCTGATCCTTTTAATTATTAAATGACATTATTTCATGATTGTGAAGGATAATTTGACTGGTATACTTTTTACTATAAAAAGGGTGTAGATCAGTTTACAGAACAAAAAAGGAGGTTTAAGATGGGACTAGCTAGATACAACGGCATGCAGGACACAATGCCGAATACATTCAGTTCAATGCTCGATAGATTCTTTAACGAGTCTGTTAACTCAAGAAACTTCTCAGGCTTTACACCACACGTGGATGCCTGCGAGACGGAGCGAGGCTTCGAAATTGAGGTTGCGCTGCCAGGTGTGAAGAAGGAGGATATCTCAATTGATTTCCAGGAAGGTAAGCTTACTATTACAGGTGAGCGCAAGCTGGAAAAGAAAGAGGAGGGCCGACGCTATCATATGCTGGAAACGCAGTATGGTTCATTCAGCAGAACTTTCTATCTACCAGATAATGTGAATCCGGATAAAATCTCAGCGCAGTTCAACGATGGTATTCTGCTCGTAAATATTCCAAAAGATGAGCAAAAGACCATGAAGCGCCAGATCAAGATTTCTGCCGGAGCCGAGAAGGAAACAAAGTCTGAGAAGAAAAAGGAAAAGGTTCTTACTGAGAACGGAGAAGCGAAGTAACTGCAAAAGCAACAAGAAGAGGCCCAAAAGTTTGGCCTCTTTTTTGTTTAATAAGAGATGTAGGTAAAATATCTATCGTGCTGCGTTATACTACCGTATACAGTTATAGCGTTAAGGTTAGTAAGAATATAGCCAATTTAGAATATATAAAATAGTAAAGCTTAAACCATTATATGAAGACAAGACAGTTTATACTTGGCGTTGCGCTTTCGGCCGTGGTGGGCGGCGGTGTGGCTGTTGGTAGCTACAAATTGCTGGAGGATGAAAATAAAGTACAGACAGAACAGCAATACCCTACCGTGCGCTACACAAGCGATATGCGCAGCAGTAACACGGTTGTGCCAGAAGGATTAAATTTTATTAAAGCCGCTCAGGTGTCTACGCCTGCCGTAGTGCACGTGATGACGGAATATAGCGTACGCTCCTCTGACCGATACAGCAGCCCGATGGACCCGTTCCTGCGAGAGTTCTTTGGCGATGGCTTTGGTCAGAACGTGCCGCGTGGTCCACAAATGGGGTCTGGTTCAGGCGTGATTGTAGCCTCTAACGGTTATATTGTTACCAATAACCACGTAATTGACAGAGCAGATAAAATAGAGGTAGTGCTGGATGACAAGCGTAAGTATGAAGCTACACTTGTAGGAACAGACCCTACCACAGACATAGCGTTGCTGAAAGTGGAAGCAGACAACTTGCCAACCATCCGCTACGGTAACTCCGATGACCTGCAAGTAGGGGAGTGGGTGTTAGCGGTAGGTAACCCTATGAACCTGACCTCAACAGTAACAGCAGGTATTGTAAGTGCCAAAGGCCGGAACATCAATATTTTGCGTACCAGCGCCAACCGGGATATGAGCATTGAGTCTTTCATACAGACTGATGCTGCTGTAAACCCAGGTAACTCTGGAGGCGCCTTGGTTAACCTGAACGGTGACCTGGTAGGTATAAACACAGCTATTGCCTCTCAGACTGGTTCTTTTGCAGGCTACTCTTTTGCCGTTCCGTCAGCCATTGTAAGCAAGGTAGTAGATGACCTGCTGAAGTTTGGTGAAGTGCAGCGTGCGCTACTTGGAGCCACTATCCAGGAGATCGACGCTAACTTTGCGAAGGAAAAAGGCTTGAAAACACTGAATGGTGTTTACATTGCCGGTGTAGAAGAAGGCAGTGGTGCTAAGGAGGCAGGACTTCAGGCAGGCGACGTGATTACATCTGTTAACGATGTTAAAGTAGCTAAGTCGTCTCAGTTGCTGGAGCAGATTGCCCGCTACCGCCCTGGTGATAAGGTTAAGATCGCTTACATCCGCGACGGTAAAAACAAGTCTACCAATGTAACGCTGAAGAACAGGGAGAACAGCACAGAACTAGTGAAGCGTAGCAATGCTAAAGCCATCACTTTTGACGGTGCTACTTTTGAGCCTGTAAGCAGACAAGAAATGAACAAGCTGGGTATCGACGGTGGTGCCAAGATTTCTGATGTGCGCAACAGCAAGTTCCGCGACACAGGTATGAAAGATGGCTTCATCATTACCCGCATCGACAGATACGAGGTACATGAGCCAGCCGATGTAGAGAAACACCTGAAAAGCTTTAATGGCGGCGTGGTGTATATAGAAGGTGTATATCCTGATGGCCTGAAAGCTTATTACCCTATCGGAAAAGGTTAATCAGCTTAAGGAGTGGACATAGAAAGCTTCTGCAATCTTGCAGAAGCTTTTTTATTTTTTAGCTTTGTAAGAGACCCTTGCAAACTCACAAAAAGAAATAAAACGATGAAACAGACGATAGAATCATTGCCGCTGGTGAAGGAAATAACAGATGTACTTCAGCAGTTAGGTATAAAAGAAGTTAATCCTGCCTACAGTACCGGCCTTGTTTGGGGTGGGCACGAAGGTCGCTCAACCCGTACTATAACCTCTCCTGCAGACGGAAACACTATTGCCACTGTAAACATGGCGAACGCAGATGATTACGACCAAGTAGTACAGACAGCTCAGGAAGCATTTAAGGTATGGCGCAAGACTCCGGCTCCAAAGCGTGGCGAGGTTGTGCGCCAGATCGGTGACAGACTGCGCAAGCACAAAGAGGCGTTGGGGAAACTGGTAAGCTATGAGATGGGCAAAATTTATCAGGAGGGCCTGGGCGAGGTGCAGGAGATGATTGACATCTGCGATTTTGCTGTGGGTCTGTCGCGCCAGCTGCATGGCTTTACCATGCACTCAGAGCGTCCGCAGCACCGTATGTATGAGCAATACCACCCTCTGGGTATTGTAGGTGTTATCTCTGCTTTCAACTTCCCGGTGGCAGTATGGAGCTGGAACGCTATGCTGGCTGCAGTGTGCGGCGATGTGATCATCTGGAAACCATCTGAGAAAACGCCGCTCACAGGCGTTGCTTGTCAGCATATTATACGTGAGGTGCTAACCGAGAATGAGCTTCCGGAAGGCATTTTCAACCTGATTATTGGTGATGCTGAAATCGGTAGCCTGATGAGCCATGACAAGCGCGTGCCGTTGGTATCAGCAACAGGTTCTACGCACATGGGTAAGAAAGTAGGCGAAGCGGTAGGAGCACGCTTAGGTAAATCTCTCCTGGAGCTGGGAGGTAACAATGCTATTATACTAACTGAGAATGCTGACCTGGAGATGGCACTACGTGCTATTGTGTTCGGGGCAGTGGGTACTTGTGGCCAGCGTTGTACTTCTACCCGTCGTCTTATCATCCATGAGAATATCTATGATCAGGTAAAAGAGCGCCTCTTGAAAGTGTACCCTAACCTGCCTATTGGTCATCCGCTGGACAGCACGACATTGATTGGCCCACTTATCGATAAAGATGCTGTAAATGCTTTCTCTAATGCGCTGGAGAAAGTACAGCAAGAAGGTGGTACGCTGTTAACAGGTGGAGAGGTGTTGAGCGGCGATGGCTTTGAGACGGGTACCTATGTGAAGCCAGCTATCGTAGAGGCTGAGAATCATTATGAGATGGTGCAGGAGGAAACATTTGCTCCAATCCTGTACCTGATAAAATATAGCGGTGAGGTGGAGAACGCTATTGAAATTCAGAATGGCGTACGTCAGGGTCTGTCCTCTGCTATATTCTCAACTAGCCTCCTGGAAACAGAAGCTTTCCTGAGCCACTGGGGTTCTGACTGTGGAATTGCCAATGTTAACATTGGTACCTCGGGAGCCGAAATCGGTGGTGCTTTTGGTGGCGAGAAAGAAACAGGCGGAGGCCGTGAATCTGGCTCCGATGCATGGAAAGTATACATGCGCCGCCAGACCAACACCATTAACTATAGCCGCGAGTTGCCACTAGCCCAAGGTATCAAGTTCGATATCATGGACTAAGGCTACAGGATGCTTTCAGCATCATTAGGCTACATATAAACAAAAAAGCCAGCTCTATAAAAGGGCTGGCTTTTTTGTTTAGCAGTGTTCATATCTTTATCTGTACCCATCAGCTGTTTGGCGCTACAGTTTATATACAGGAATGAGAGATTGTACCAGGTGCTTCTACAGTTCTTTCTCAAATCTGATTCCTTTGTTGTCGCAGTAAGCCATCTTCTTCCTTATCTACTCTTCCGCGAATTTGTACATCTGTTCACTTATCCACATTTGTGCATAAATAGTATGTGGATATGTGGAAAACTGTTGTTTATACCTGCAGCTTGAGTACTGAAGGAGTAGCTACAGGAGTAACCACTTCCTATGTTATCCCATAATATATATTGTAAGACAAAGAAGATGAAGAAGATATAGCGTTTTAACATTATCCACAAACAGGTGTGGATTGTGTGGAAAAGTTAGTTAACGAAAAACATCTTGAAAAATTTTGCAACTTGATGCAACCTCAAGTAAACGGGCTTGTCTTTAGTGTAGATTGAATGAGGCAGAATGGGAGAGTAATATAAGCATGTAAACGGGCTTAACCGGTTAAACAGAAGATATTGGAAAAACTAGGATATCAGGATGTAAACCACCAGGTGGTAGAACGCTGTAAGAGCGGAGACCACAGGGCGCAGTATGAGCTGTATAAGCTTTACTCGAAAGCCATGTTTAACGTGAGCATGCGCATAACAAACGATTATGCCGAAGCCGAGGATGTATTACAGGAAGCATTTATAAGTGCCTTTAAGAACCTGCATAGTTATAAAGGTGAGGCAAGCTTTGGCAGTTGGCTAAAGAAGATAGTGGTGAACGCAGCCATAAATGCTATCCGGAAGCGCCGTGCAGAGCTGGTACCGATGGACGAAAGAGTTGTGGAAGATGTGCCTGATGAAGTATCGGAGGATGACTCGGAGTGGCAGGTTGAGCAAGTGCGGAGAGCAATTCAGAAACTGCCAGATGGCTATAGGGTTGTACTAAGTTTATACTTGCTGGAGGGCTACGATCATGCTGAGATAGGAGAGGTGCTGGGTATATCAGAATCAACTTCTAAGTCGCAATATAGCCGGGCACGGAAGAAGTTACTGGAGATAATGAGAGAGCCGCAGTTTGTGGCCTGAAACATAAAGGTAAGAACATATGATGCATTACTACCATGAAAGATAGATTAGAAAAATTTGTGCAAGATAACCGGGAGGAGTTTGATGTATTCGAGCCCCGGCAGGAGCTGTGGCAGCAGATATGCCATGAGCTTCCAAATAATACACCCGAAAAAGAGACTAAGGTAATCAAGTTTAACTTTGGCGACCGTGCTAGCTTCAGTGCAGATTTCTTCTTTATGCGTGTGGCAGCAGCCATTATACTTCTTCTGGGCTGTGGCCTTACTATCTTCCTGATGAAGCAGCAAACTCCTGATACAGCCAACACGCTAGCTGCTAACACAACCTTGCCAAGCGTAAGCGCTATCGCACCAGAGTTGCCAGAGGTAGAGGCATATTATGTAAGCCAGATAGAAGCAAAGAAATCAGAGCTTAGCGATTATGACCTGAAGGTGCTGGGTCTAGACGAGCAGCAGGTAATAGATAAAGAGCTTGCTCGCCTCGACAGCAGCTACAATCAGCTTAAAAAGCAGCTTTATACTTCTCCTAACACCGATGAAATAGTAGGCAGCCTTATCCAGAACCTGCAGATACGGATTAAGGTGCTGAACCGCCAATTGGAAGTACTCCAGAATCTGGAGAAAATGAAACAAGAGCCTATTCAAGAACCACAAAAAGATGAAACCACAAATGTATAATTCTCTACGCCTTTTGTTGGTGCTGGCTATAACGCCCATAATGGCGTTGGCACAGCCCACAAGACCAGCACCTTGTCCGGATATGTCAATTGATTTTTCTGGATTAGTACTTGAGGAAATCAAAATAGAAAGGCTGGCGGACATGCGGGAACTAAAACACCTGGCTGCACTGGAAAGCCTGTCGGACTTAAAAAATCTGGCTGATCTGAAAGACTTACCGGAAATGAAACACCTGGTGGTAGTGGGCCAGACAGGAGCCATCAATCAAACAGATAGCCCCGAGTCAGAAGCGGCCATGTTTAACGCAGAAAAGCGCAAGACCATTGATAAGACCTTTAAGGTAAGCAGCAAAGATGTATTGAACATCGAAAACCAGTGGGGTAAGGTGCACGTGAATACCTGGGACAAAAATGAGATGAGGGTAAAGGTAGACATCATTGCCCGTGCCAGCACCGATGCAAGAGCACAGGAGATTCTCAATAGCGTAAGTGTACAGGAAAGCCGTGATGGAAACACATACTTCTTTCGTACCAAAAAAGAGCCGATACGCATCAGTGATCATAATAGCAACAGAGGTCTTGAGATAAACTATACCATCTACATGCCAGCTGAGAATGCCATTGCAGTGAAGAATAGCTTTGGCGATGTATACCTGGCATCGCTTAAAGGCAAGGCAGACATAGACGTAAAACACGGAACTTTTAAATGTGACCGTCTGACAAATTCTGGCAATACAGTAAAGCTAACCTATGGCTCCGGAAGCTGTGGTTACATTAATGGTGGAGTTATCAGTGTGGCCTATGCCGATATGAAGGTAGCCGAGGCCGGCGGCTTACAGGGTACCTCTAAGTATAGCGACTTTAGTGTGGGCAGTCTGGAGGATGTAATGGAGATGGATGTGAAGTACGGATCCTTTAGAATTGATAACATCAGCAAAAACATACGCAAGATTTCACTAGATAGCGGCTTTACACCCCTTAACCTGAACTTTGCAGACAATACCGCTTTCAACTTCGACGTGAATGTGCAGTTCGGTAACTTTAATGTAGATAAGTCGTTGGTTACTATAACATCTCTTGAAAAGAGCTACACTTCGGCTGAATACAAAGGCCGGTTTGGTGGCACTTCGCCAAAGGGGGTAGTAAGTATAAACTCCAAGTATGGTGACGTGAAGTTTACGAAATAGATAAACACATTATAGATAGTTTGTTTAAGGTGATAGAAGAGCTGGCAGTAGTCAGCTCTTCTTGTTTTTAGATGTACAAGGTTAGCACTCTCTATTAATACGTATATTTGAGTATGGCAACAAACAAAGAACTTCTTAACTCAAACAAAGCACCTGAGCCGGTAGGGCTATATCCTCATGCGCGGCGGGTAGGCACTCTTCTTTTTCTGTCGGGAGTAGGGCCACGGGAGAGAGGCTCCAAGACAATACCGGGTGTTGAGCTGGACGAGCAGGGTAATATCCTGAGCTACGATATAGAAGCCCAATGCCATTCTGTATTCCGTAATGTACGGGCAATTCTGGAAGATGCCGGCTCCAGTTGGGATAGCCTGGTAGACGTAACTGTTTTTCTGACAAACATGAAAGACGACTTCGCTACCTACAACCGTTTATATGCCGAGTACTTTGCAGATAATCAACCCTGCCGTACTACAGTGGAGGTAAATAAACTTCCGACCCCCATTGCCATCGAGCTGAAGTGTATCGCTATGATAGACTAAGCGGTGGCGTTTCTATAGATAGATCAAAATAAAGACTTGTGAGCGAAAGCAGAGAAAGTTTATACCTTGGCAGAGCCTCTGGCTTTGCTGAGCAGGAAAAAAAGGCCGCCTCTACCTCCAGCGCTGTTTCGTGGCTGCGGGTAGGCGTGTTTGTAGCTGGTTTAGGGCTGGCGTACCACTTCTTCAACACTGGCAATAGTACAGCTGGTGCTGTTACCATCTTGGTATTTTACGGCTTGTTTATACTGGTAATGCGGTGGCATAGTGGGCTTAACTTCCGTTATCAGCAGTTGCGATTGCTGCGCATGGTTAACGAGCAGGAGGTAGAGCGCTTACAGGGAAAACTCAACAAGTTCGATTCAGGGCAGGAGTTCGTAGATGATCATCATCCGTATACTTCAGACCTCGATATCTTTGGACACAATTCGCTCTTCCAACTTCTTAACCACTCGGTAACTAGTATAGGTAAGCTTAAGCTGGCAACCTGGTTAAGGCAGGCAGGCACGCCACAGGAGGTATTGCAGCGGCAGGAGGCGGTGGCTGAGCTAGCGTCTCCTAATCAGTTAGACTGGCTGCAGGAACTCCTGGCGCTACCCATGCACTATAAACATGATGCAGAGTCGGCAGAGGGGTTTATAAATTGGTTTAGGAATAAGGCGTTCTTTCGGCAGCATGCATGGCTAAAGCCGCTCCTGTTTATACTTCCGGTACTTACGCTGGCAGCCATTGCAGCATGGTTTTACGGCCTGAGCGGCTGGATTGCCGTTGCCTTACTGTTGGTGCAGTTTCTGTTAGCTTACAGGTTCCGGGTAGAGCGCGACGAGTATTACGAGAAAAGCATTGGCATTTATGAAGCTATGCGTAGCTATACCAAACAGCTACAGCATATAGAAGGGCATCAGTATAGCTCGCCAGTACTACAGTCGCTACAACAGGAGCTAAAGGCTTCTGGTACTAAAGCCTCTGCCAGTATAAACAAGCTTGCTAATATCATCGACTTTTTCTCCTGGCGCCTTAGTACATTAATGGCTTTTTTCCTGAACAATACGCTGCTCTGGGACTTTGTGTGGATATATCGCCTGGAAAGTTGGAAAGAGCAGTACCTGCAGCAGCTGGAACGAAGCCTGGAGGTGCTGGCCGAGCTAGAGGCATTGGCAAGTATAGCTGCTTTCCAGCACGCGCATCCACAGTTTGCTGTACCTCAACTTAGCCCTACGCCTTTTCTGTATCAAGCTACTGCCTTGGCACATCCGCTTATTTTCTCAGTAAAGCCTGTTGCAAATGATTTTGAGATGCAGGGAGCGGGACATTCCATCGTAATTACAGGCTCTAACATGTCAGGCAAAACTACCTTTCTGCGTACAGTAGGTATAAACATGGTCTTGGCGCTATTAGGAGCACCAGTCTGTGCCAGAAGTATGACTGTGGCTCCAGCACAAGTATACACAGCTATGCGTACTGCTGATAACCTGGCCGAGAATACTTCCTCATTCTACGCCGAATTAAAGCGCTTGCGTATGTTGCTAGAGCTGACTGAGCAGGGGGAGCCAGTTTTCTACCTCCTCGATGAAATACTAAAAGGCACCAACTCCCGTGATCGTCACCTGGGGGCCATGTCACTGATACGTCAGCTTCATAAGCGTAATGCTTCCGGCCTTATCTCTACACATGACCTGGAGCTTGGGGCAATGGAACAGGAATTGCCAGGTGGCGTAGAAAACTACAGCTTTAACAGCGACATCATTGGGGATAAGATAAACTTTGATTATAAGCTTACTCCTGGCCTCTGCCGTAGCTTCAATGCCAGCAAACTCATGCAGCTAATGGGTATTGAGATAGAAGAGGAGGCCTAAATCAGGCGAAGGAATCTGCGATAAAGAACAAAAGATTGGTTCTGAACTTCATCATCAGAATCAGGACTGTTTATTTGGCAGATCATCCTAGCTGGATATTGTGAGGGATAATTTTATACTTAATTCAACTAATAAACTCTAACTATGAGAGTAGTAGCCGACATTCCAAATCCGCACGTGAAGATCACGCTGCACTCCTACAATGGTAAGTATATTCTGAAGCTAGAAAAAGCTAACCTTGAGCAAATTTATAAAATAGAGGAAACAGAAGTGATGGGAGACGAAGGAGCAAAAGCCTTGATAGATGAAGAGTTTATTGAAGCTGTTGTTAATCGTTTTGTAGAAATGCGCGATGCTTTTGTGAGTACAGTTAGGCGGAATGGGTGAGAATAAACCTCGTGCCGGTGCAACTGATAGGATGTGAATAGGGTCATATAATCGAACTGCTTCCTAATCCTAATGGTCTCTCAGATAAAAAAGCTCATTATTTTCCCCTTACTGGTGCTTTCTCTCACCTCTTGTGATAAAGATGATAAGGTTGATTTGACACAGGAAGTTGAGGCTAAGCGTCTTTTACAGGATATTACCCAAACTCAGAAATGGCAACTTGTAAAAATGACGGGGCAAATCCGAAATTCTGAAACAACCGGAGCCAATATGCCATGGCAAGAGTTTTATCTATTCCATCCTGATGGAAGCTTTACCAAGTTCATGCAGAGGGGAGGCGTGTCAACATCAGCTTCCGGTATCTATACATATCACAGAACATCTACTGAATCCTATCTAGAGCTCTTTTACCCGGACTACAGTGATCTGATAGGCAGTTGTACTAGTGCTGAACCTAAGGAAACCTTAGTGGTGCATAAAAATGGGCTTCAAAGTTCATGGTGGGCATGCGATGGCCCCGGCCTTTGGTATGAAAAGGTGGACTAACTTTTTCAAATCATACATATAATAGAAAAGCCCACCTTTCGGCGGGCTTTTCTATTATATACTTTAGCTAAACTTAAGCGATAGCAATACGCTTGAATTCGCTAACAGTCATGCCTTTGCTAGTGTTGTCCAGCAATTTAGCTACAGATACAGATGGATCTTTCACGAAGTCCTGGTTTAACAGAGTATTGTCTTTGTAGAACTTGTTCAGTTTGCCCTGAGCAATTTTCTCCAGCATCTGCTCTGGCTTACCTTCAGCACGAGCCTGCTCTTTACCAACCTCAATCTCACGCTCAACAGTAGCAGCGTCAACGCCGTCTTTGTCAACTGCGATTGGGTTCATGGCAGCAATTTGCATTGCTACGTCTTTACCTACTTCTTCTACTTCAGCACCGTTAGTGTTAGTTAGGCCTACTAGTACACCTAATTTACCGTTTGAGTGGTTGTAGTTAACAACTTTCTCAGCAGATACAGTCTCGTAAGACACAACATCGATTTTCTCACCGATTTTACCCATCAGGTCAGTGATGTGGTCCTGCAGTGAACGACCGTCAGCCTGAGAAGCAGCAAGAAGCTCTTCTTTAGAAGCAGCGTTGGTAGAAACAGCAGTCTCCATAGCAGCTTTAGCCAGGTTCTGGAAGTCTTCTACTTTAGATACTGGCTCAGTTTCGCAAGCCAGGGCAATTACTTTACCGTTAGTACCGTCTTCGCTTACGTATGTCAGCACGATACCCTCTGAGGTAGCGTTGTCAGCACGCTTGCTGGCAATTTTCTGACCTTGCTTACGAAGAATATCTTTAGCTGCCTCAAAGTCGCCGTTAGCTTCAGTAAGCGCCTTCTTGCAGTCCATCATACCGGCTCCGGTTTCCTGACGGAGTTTGTTAACGTCTTGTGCTGTAATAGCCATCTTTTTATAATTAAGAATTATGAATTATAATTATCAGTTTCGTTTCGGGTAAAGTAAGTGGTATTCTGCTTAAACAGGATTTATTGCCTGTTATACTTCTGTTACCTTTCTAACTCCCCTAAAACAAACTGAACATTGAAGCGCAGTGTGCCCAATGTTCAGTTTGATATAGTGCAATATGAATTACTTCTTATTGCTCGTCGGCTTCTTGCTTCGCTTTGATGCCTTCTTCTTCAGAACGCTTACGCTCAGTTTCCTCTTTGTCCACTTTGCGCTCAGACAGACCTTCTTCAATAGCCTTACCTACGATCGATACGATCAGGGCTACAGACTTAGAAGCGTCGTCGTTTGCAGGGATAGGGAAATCTACCTGCTCTGGGTTAGAGTTTGTATCGCAGATAGCGAATACTGGCAGGTTCAATTTCTGAGCTTCTTTAACCGCGATGTGCTCACGCTTTACGTCCACGATGAACAGAGCAGCTGGTAGGCGAGACAGGTCAGCGATACCGCCTAGTACTCGATCCAGTTTCTCACGCTCACGAGACAGCATCAGCTTCTCACGTTTCGCCAGTGCTTTAGACTGCTCTGGGTCTTTCATCATTTTGTCGATGGTAGACATTTTCTTCAGAGACTTACGCACAGTAGCGAAGTTTGTAAGCATACCACCTAACCAACGCTCAGTCACGTAAGGCATCTTCAGGCGACGAGCCTCTTCTGCTACGATCTCTTGCGCTTGCTTCTTGGTAGCTACAAACAAAATCTTACGACCAGATTTTGCGATGTTCTTGATAGCGGCAGTAGCCTCGTCAAGAGCAACCAAAGTTTTGTTCAGGTCAATGATGTGGATACCGTTTTTCTCCATGAAAATGTATGGAGCCATTTTCGGATCCCACTTGCGGGTAAGGTGACCGAAGTGAACACCTGCCTCAAGTAATTCTTTATAATTAGTACTTGCCATGTTGTTGATACACCTTTAATATTAACGTTTGCTGAACTGGAATGAACGACGAGCTTTGCGCTTACCGAACTTCTTACGCTCCACCATACGTGGGTCACGAGTAATGAAGCCCTCTTTCTTAAGAGCTGTTTTAGTCTCGGCGTTTTCTACTACCAGTGCTTTAGAAATAGCAAGTCTAAGTGCTTCAGCCTGGCCGCTTACACCACCACCTCTAAGATTGGCTTTTACATCGTATTTGCCAACGGCTTCTAAGGTTCTGAACGGCTGATTCACAATAGTTTGAAGTACTTCGCTAGGGAAGTAGTCCTTGATATCTCTACCGTTAATAGTGATATTCCCTTGCCCGGCCGTCATGTAGATACGAGCCACCGAGGTTTTTCTTCTACCAGATGTATTGATAACTTCCATTAATTAATTAGATGTTGAGGGTTAATTCTTTAGGCTGCTGAGCTGCAAATGGATGCTCGCTTCCTGCAAAAACATGAAGATTTCTGAACAGCTCGCGGCCCAGTCTGTTTTTAGGCAACATGCCACGAACAGCGCGCTCTACAAGCAGCGTAGATGATTTAGCCTTAAGCTCACGTGGAGAAGTCTTCTTCTGACCACCTGGGTAACCAGTGTGTGTCAGGTAGTACTTCTGATCCCACTTACGGCCTGTGAAACGAGTGTCATCAGCATTGATAACGATCACGTTGTCGCCGCAGTCAGCGAAAGGAGTGTATGAAGGCTTATGCTTGCCCTTCAGGATCTTGGCAACCTCAGATGCCACACGACCCAAGCTTCCTTGCCCTGCATCAATAATCACCCAGCCTTTGTTGGCTGACTTCTTATTGACAGTAAGGGTCTTATAACTTAAATGATCCATTTTTAGTGGTTGTAAGCGATTTATTTATTTAAATTATGAACTTTCGGTTCTTGGAAAATGGACACAAAGATAGAAGGTATTTATTTGATATGCAAGATGTCCTGAATAAAATGCTGAAAGAGAGAGCAAAAGGAGTCAAGCGCACGGCCTGTTTATGCGTCCGGTGCGAGTGTAGGTAAAGTGCTGTAACTATAAAACCCGTGTGCAGTTACTTAATAAAACAACTATACTTAAGCCAAACCAAAGCTAAAAATTATGAAAGCTATACTTGTAAAACAACCTGGCGGGCCTGAGCAGCTTGTGCTGGGTGAGTACGAAAAGCCTCTGCCGAATCCCTACGAACTGCTGGTAAAAGTACATGCAACTGCCCTTAACCGTGCAGATACACTGCAGCGGGAGGGCAAGTATCCGCCGCCAAAAGGAGCAAGTCCATTGTTAGGCTTAGAAGTGGCCGGAGTTGTGGTGGAAGCAGGGGGGAACTGTACACGTTTCAAAAAAGGAGATAAGGTTTTTGGCCTGTTGCCCGGTGGCGGCTATGCAGAGTATGCCATTATCCATGAAGCGATGGCTATGCCCGTGCCAGATAATTTAAGTATGGAGGAAGCAGCTGCTATACCAGAAGTTTTTCTTACTGCCTGGCAAGCCTTAGCCTGGCTAGGTAAGCTACAGGCTGGGGAGCGTGTTTTACTTCATGCCGGTGCCAGTGGAGTAGGCACAGCTGCTATACAACTGGCAAGAGCGATGAAAGCTGAGGTGTTGGTAACTGCATCGGAGCATAAATTGCAAGCCTGTCTTGATCTTGGTGCCCACAAAGCCATCAACTACAAAGAAGTGCCTTTTGAAGATGAGGTGTTGGCGCACACTAATAGCGAGGGGGTAGACGTGATCGTTGATTTCATAGCCGGTCCCTACTTTAACCAGAACCTGGAATGCCTGCGCCTGGATGGCCGCCTGGTTATACTTGCCAGCCTAGGAGGTGGTAAAGTTTCAGAGGTAGACCTGCGGAAGATCCTAATAAAGCGCTTACAGGTGATGGGATCAACCCTTCGCTCCCGTACCCGTGGATACCAAATAGAACTGACGGAAGACCTAGGTCAGTTCGCTTTGCCGCTGTTTAGAGAAGGTAAACTTAAACCA
This sequence comes from Pontibacter korlensis, assembly GCF_000973725.1. NCBI lineage: Bacteria > Pseudomonadati > Bacteroidota > Cytophagia > Cytophagales > Hymenobacteraceae > Pontibacter > Pontibacter korlensis. The sequence continues at coordinate 2,022,476 of NZ_CP009621.1, forward strand.
GTAATAGATTCTGTTTACAATTGGCAAGACGTAGCCGAGGCACACCGTTACATGGAGCAGAATAAAAACATCGGCAAAATTGTGCTGCGGGTGAATTGATATCTAATACCGGGGTGCTTGGTAGAGGGGGTAAAAGATACCGTAGATATTAGCGGCAGGAGTTGCTATTCACTTCCTTTGACTTTCGAAGCCTGCAAATCCTAATGCAGATAAAAGCAAGAAGGACAAAAGAAGCAATTTCCATACTTCCTTTGTCCTTCGTCTTTAAGTCCTGTAGTTTAGATTAATGCGATCGCAGTTGTTTTACCAGTACGGCAAAATCCTTTGGGTAAGGAGCTTCTATTTTTACTGGTTCACCGTTCATTAGCACAAAGCCGATGTTAAACGAATGCAGTGCAAAGCGCTTGATGAGCGGCAACTCCTCTGTGTTTTTCTTTAAATTAAACCCTCGCTTCAGGCTGCTCAGGTACACATGCTTTCCCCCATATAACCCATCACCTACAATCGGCGCGTTCAGATAAGCTAGGTGCACGCGTATCTGGTGCAGACGGCCAGTCACCGGGAGACACTCTACTAAAGTATGGCGGTTGAAGGTTTCTAAGGTATTAAAGAAGGTCTCGGCTGGCTTGCCTTGTGGCGATAACTTGGCTACGCCTTTGGCGCTTGTCAAAATAGCACGCTCTACCAACTCCTCCTCAAACTTGTGTGTACCCCAAACTACTGCGTGATATACTTTGTAAACTTCGCGCGCCTCAAACTGCATAGCCAGGTTGCGGTAAGCCTCTGGGTTTTTAGCTAGCACCAAGCAACCGGAGGTATCCTTATCCAGGCGGTGACAAGCCTGTAGGTCTGGGTTATACTGGCGGGCAATTTTAAGCAGGTTGGTTGTATTAGGAGTACGATCTTCCAGCGTTGCCAGAAAAGGGGGCTTATTTACCACCACATAATCCTCATTCTCAAATATGATAAGGTCTTTAAAAACCGGGTATTTCATGTGTTATCTTTACTTTATTTAGACGGCTCCTCTCTGCCGTCATGTATCCTGCAAAGATACGCATAATAATTGTTGAATTGTTTGATGGCTAAACTGTTGCCCTATTAATATGCGGAGATGCTTGTAAGAGGCAATTGAGGTAGTGCATAAAAAAATACTCCTGCAAAACTTGTTGGTTCAAAGCTCTGCAGGAGTGGAGTAGTGCTGAATTACTATAAAGTGGGGTGTCTATTTTGCTTTTAATAGCTTAAAGCGAAGCGTAGTTCCTTTGCCCACCTCGCTTTTCACAGCAATGAATGATCGGTGTGCTTCTATGATATGCTTGCAAATAGAGAGGCCTAAGCCTGTGCTGGTAGTGTCGCGGGCGCGGCTTTTATCGATGCGGTAGAAGCGCTCAAAGATGCGGTTGATATGCTCCTGAGCAATGCCACTGCCATCGTCTTTTACTGTGATAGTATACTTCTTCTTGCCCTCATCAAACATGATCCAGATGTTACCACCCTTGCGGCCATACTTAATGGCATTGTCAATTAAGTTAATAAATACTTGGCGGATGCGGTTCGGGTCTGCATAGAGCATAATTGGCTCGTCTGCCGGTGCTTCAACGTGAAGCGTTATTTCGTGCTGGGCGGCTTTCTGCTCTAATTGCTCAGCAACCTCCCGCGCTAACTGAGCCACATCAAAGTTGCGCTTGGCCATTTTTACCACGCCCTTCTCAAACTGGGAGATGCTGATAAGATCTTGCACCAGGGCATCAAGGCCGTCAAGACTCTTGGCTGCTTTTTGCAGAAACTTATCGCGCACGTTAGGATCATCCATAGCTCCATCCAGCAAAGTATGGATAAAACCCTGTGCAGCAAAAATAGGAGTCTTTAGCTCGTGCGACACGTCGGCCAAAAACTCACGACGCATTACCTGCAAGCGCTTCAGTTCATCAATCTCCTGCTGCTTGCGCTCCGCAATCATGTATATCTCGTCCTTGATTTTCTTTAGCGGATCGGCAGAGAAGGTAGATCTGCTTTCTACTTTCTTAAAGTCCTGCCGCTTTAGTTTCTCCAGGCTGGAGTATACATTCTTTACCTCTTTGAACACCAATGCCTCATAAGAGAAGTGCACGAGTATAAAGCAGCAGACAAATACGATCACAAGCGCCACCATAAGGCCCTGGGACGAAAAGTAGCTTGCTAAAGCAAGAAAGGCGGTTAGCACAACTGCTACCGCCAGTGAAGTTAAGAGGGCAAGCGTACGGGAGTTTAAATTCATGTATTAGTCGGTGTTGAACTTGTAGCCCACGCCTTTGATAGTTTTAATGTTCTCTTCTCCTATCTTCTCGCGGACCTTTCGGATGTGCACATCAACGGTGCGGGCAATCACATAAACATCATTTCCCCACACGTTGCTCAATAGCTCCTCGCGGCTGAATACTTTGTTTGGTGTGGCTGCCAGAAAGGCGAGTAATTCAAACTCTTTCTTAGGCAAAGTTACTTTTTCTTCGCCTTTGTATACAGTAAAGCTTGTGCGGTCAATACGCAGGTCGCTCACCTCAATTACCTTGTCCTGGTCTTCCTGTTGGGAGTCGCGGCGGGCAAAGGCTGCCAAGCGGCTCAGAAGGGCACGTGGCTTTATTGGCTTGGTAATGAAATCGTCAGCTCCGGCATCAAATGCGGCTACTTCAGAAAACTCTTCGGAGCGGGCTGTCAGAAAGATAATGTGCGTGTTCCGGAAGTCACCAAGCTCCCGCAGCTGGCGGCAAGCAGCGATGCCATCCAGGATCGGCATCATTACATCCATCAAAATAACATCCGGCTTTATCTGGATAGCCACGTCAATGGCTTTCTTGCCGTTTTCGGCTGAGGTAACCTCATACCCTTCTCGTGTGAGGTTATACTGTAGCAGCTCTACGATGTCCGGATCGTCGTCTACTACAAGGATTTTGTAATTTGATGCAGTTTGCACAATACAGGGGCTTAAGGTTATGATAATAGGAAGCTACATATGCCTTAACAGGCTCATGCTGCAGTTATCTATTGCAGCTTAGTTATTAAATTAACTGCAATACCTGAATTTCCTTCACAAAGATACCATTCATCGCAGCATTAAAGATAGCGTAACTAAATCATAATATACTGTTAACATTTCCATAACACCTGCTTTGGGCTATGTAAGCAAAAAGCCAGCGTATAAGCTGGCTTTACTATACTTAGTTCTTTGCTAGCATAAGCTTGTTCTTGAGGTTCTTGTACTCGTAAAGGTTTACTTTTACAGAACCAACAAACATTTCTGCCTGTATCAGCACAGGTATTTTGTTCTTGTCGTCGGAGAGGTACACTGTGATGGAGTTTTCTCCTTTAAACATATCGTTCTGCGGCATGCGAGGCACCAGTTTAATGGCTTTTATGTCGCCAGCCTTTGTACTAACAACCTCACGGCCCCGGTATTCTACTTCCATATCGAAATTTTCTTCGTCAAAGAAGCCCTTCACATAAGTTTTGTCGCCAACGCGCATGTTGTCATAGTTCAGGGTGCGCAGGTAATAGAAGCCGCTTACAATGTCCTGCACATTATCGCTTACTTTAAAGGTTTTTTTCTCCACCTTCTTCGATTTCTTGCTTTTTTCTACATGCGCCTTATTGCTGTAGTGGTCAAAGTTCACGATTTCGCGCTTGCGGTAATTGCCTTCCTCTATGTTGCGGAAAGAACGCTGTGGTACTATGGCTGCTGTATCGATGTAAGACTGCCAAGTATCGCGAATTCTGATGAAGAGATCAAAAGAGCTGTTTGTCTTGCCATACACAGTTGCCTTATAGCAAGCTCTGTTATTTACAGTATGTAGTTCAGGTGATAGATCTATTATTGCCTCTGCAGCTGTAATAGGGCCATAGTGTACCTTATACTTTAATACCTCGCCAGTACTAAAACTGTCGTTTGGCAGGTGGCGCATTCTGTCTTTTGTGGCAAAGCCAAATATAACAAGTGCTACTAGTATGAGTACAGGGAAAAACTTCTTCATCATTATGCCTTCCTTTAGGTGTCAGTATTGTTACCTGTTTTCAATCAAGTTTTGTACCAACTGTTTCTCAAGGCTTAAGTTATCTAATCTCATCTAGCTAATCAACTCATTTTAAACAAAAAAGGTGCTACCACGGTAGCACCTTTTTTTACTTTAGGTTAGGAAATAAAGTTCACTCGGCAGCAGCTGCATCGTCTAAGGCGGCGGCTACTTTCTCCGGCTCACCTTTCACAATGGCTCTGATCTTGTTTTCTATTTCTTCCATCAGTTCCGGGTTATCAAGCAGAATCTGCTTCACACCATCGCGGCCCTGACCCAGCTTATCGCCGTTGTAAGAGAACCATGAACCTGATTTCTGAACAATGCCCAGCTCAACACCCAGGTCAAGTACCTCACCTACTTTGGAGATACCTTCACCATACATGATGTCGAATTCTACCACTTTGAACGGAGGAGCTACTTTGTTCTTCACTACTTTCACACGAGTACGGTTACCAGTAATGTTGTCAGCGCTCTCTTTGATCTGGCCTACACGGCGAATATCAAGACGAACAGAAGCGTAGAACTTCAGGGCGTTACCACCAGTAGTTGTTTCAGGGTTACCGAACATCACACCGATCTTTTCACGCAGCTGGTTGATGAAGATACAAGTACATCCTGTTTTGTTGATCGTACCTGTAAGCTTACGAAGCGCCTGAGACATCAAACGTGCCTGCAGACCCATCTTGCTGTCACCCATGTCGCCTTCCAATTCACCTTTTGGTACAAGGGCAGCAACAGAGTCTATAACAATAATATCGATAGCACCAGAGCGAATCAGGTGGTCGGCTATTTCAAGTGCCTGCTCACCATTGTCTGGCTGGGATATCAATAGGTTTTCAGTATCAATTCCTAGTTTTTGGGCATACACCCTGTCAAATGCATGCTCTGCATCAATAAACGCTGCCAGGCCGCCTTTACGCTGTGCCTCCGCAATGCAGTGCATGGTAAGCGTAGTCTTACCAGATGACTCAGGACCGTAGATTTCTACGACACGGCCACGTGGCAAACCGCCGATACCCAAAGCAATATCCAGACCCAGCGAACCAGTGGAAATAGCCGGAATATCCTCAACCTTGTTGTCGCTCAGCTTCATTACGGTGCCTTTACCGTAAGTTTTGTCGAGCTTATCCATGGTCAGCTGCAAGGCCTTAAGTTTTTCGTTGCTTACGCTCATGTGTGTTTCTTTATTAGCTTTATATTGAAGGTGAAATTACTAATTTGGAGCCAATCTTCAAAATAGTTTGCAAGTATTTTGCTAATTATTTTAGTTGTTTAGCGCCTTCTGATTATAACATAGCTGCACCGCTTTTTGTGCCACACTTAGCTCTTTTTTATAAGCTTTTTGCAGGGTTTTTTCTGCTGATTTTATTGGTAATAAGTTCCTTTTGGAAGGAGGTCCTGGTCTTAGTAAGCGAGTGCTGTAAATGTCAGTGAAAGAAGGATTGCTAATATTTTTAGGATATAGGGCTTAGTGAGTGGCTTAATTAAGAACAGTTCTTGAAGCAACAAAGTGCCACTGCTCACTTACTGTTTCTACGGCTTCTTTGGAAAGTAGTATACAGCCTTTTTAAGTAAATAATAAAGCAGAACGTTTGTGTATGGTGGAAAATGCTAGGAGGAGGTCGCAAAGGATTATCTCTAAGTATAGTAAATAATGTATGTCTACACCTGTGCCGTAAGTTGAAGACTTATGTAGCAAAAGACAACATTACTTTGGCTTAGTTAAATTTTCAGTTTCACTGATCAACTAACATATAATTAGCTTATCTTAACATAGCACGATTAGCTTCCCAATCTCTTGACATGCGCATTCAGAAAATCCTAGCCTTACTTATTCTAGCAATTATCGGTTATAATGCAGAGGCACAGTTAAACAACCGGGCATTGCAACATGAAATGCCTGTGCGGGAGCAGCATGCAAACGAAGTCAGAGTTACTGTTCAAGGCTTAGGCTTTCTGAAGAACAACGAGTACTTCAATAAAATTGCCGATGGATATACCCTTTTTGGGTATCAGTTCAACCCTAAGATAAGCTATCAGCCTACTGCAACTGTTCGGTTAGAGGCAGGCGCATTTTTACAGAAGGACTTTGGTGCTTCAGGCTTTGAAGCCATCATACCTACTTTCACTATTAAAGTGCAGAAAGAGCGCTGGGAACTGCTGTTTGGAACGTTGGAAGGTAGCTTGAACCATGGCTATATAGAACCGCTTTACGATTTCGAGCGGCTGATCACGAACCGACTAGAAAACGGCATACAGTACAAGCTTAACACTGAGCGCCTTCAGCTGGATGCATGGGTAGATTGGGTAGATATGTTATACCGTGGCGAGAAAGAGCAGGAGCAGGTGAACGGTGGCGCAGCCATGGCGGTAGTTTTGCTGGCGCAGGAGGGGCAGAGTAATATGGCCGATAGTTTGTACCTTAAATTACCCTTACAATTTACCGCTATACACAAAGGCGGACAAATAGATGCTTCTGACTTACCCCTTACTACAGTAGCCAATGCCGCAGTAGGGCTGGAGCTGGAGAAAAAGTATAACCGGCGTGTGTTGCACCGTTTGTATACTAAGAACTACATCGTAGGCTTTAAAGATTTTTCAAACGAATTTCAGTTGCCATACAAGCAAGGGCATGGCCTATACTTTAATGTTGGTGCCGATACAAAGTATCAGGATGTGATGCTGAGCTATTGGCGAGGAGATGGCTACATCTCGGAGTTGGGCGGAAGATTGTACCAGTCAGCCTCTACTACTTTTAAGCACCCTGGCTATCTAGAAGAGGACCGGGAGCTACTTATATTGCGGTTAATGAAAGACATCGAACTAATAGAAGCTTTGAATCTTACTTTGCGCCTGGAGCCCCTTTGGGACTTGAATAATCCAAAGCTAGAGTTCTCCAGTGGCTTCTACCTCTCTTTCGATACGGATTTCTTTTTAGCTAAGGCTAAGAAATAAGCTGTAGTAGCTGCTAATCAGCAACAGCTGTTGAGGCAGCTGCTTGCTGTTGGTGCGCCTTTTCAAAGTCATAACGTGTGATGCCGTAGTAGCTAATGTCAAGTAACTCATCTGAGTCAGCGCCTCGGTAGTCGCAGCGCAATAGGCCCTCTTTCTGAAATCCACAGCTCTCTGCTATTGGGCCATAGCTCTCGTTGGCGGCAGTGCAGCGTAAGTATACTTTATTTAGCCCAAGTGGACCGAAGGCAAAACGCAGTACCTCTTCCAGTGCTTCTTGTGCCAATTGTTTTGTGGCAGGCCAACCCGCAAAGTAAAACCCAATTTCTGCCTTGGGTATGGAGCGATCCAAGTTTTTCAGGGTGATATCTCCGACATATAACTTATCCTCTTTTTGCCACACACCAAAGTCAAACATGCGACGGTTCTCCCATTCAGTGCGCAGTTGCTGCACCTGTAGGCGGGCATCATCCAGGACCCGTACCCGCATCTTGCGCCCTGTAAAGGTAGGGCTGAGATAGGCAGCGTTCTCCTGTAGCAGGCGCATAAAGTCTCTTTCGTCCCCTTCCTGGTAAGGGCGTAGTAGCAGGCGAGGCGTCTCTAGTTGTTCATCAAAAGTCTCAGAGATAGTGTCGTATAAATAGCTCATGTATAACTGTGCGGATAGTGTGATCAAAACTCGGGTGCCTTAGTTCTGTCATACGCTAGCCATGAGAAAACGTGGTGTTACTTTGCCAATTTATACTTTCACCAACTGCACTTACAGAGTATTCGTTACTAAAGAACATTAACGAAACTGATAAACCTAATTAGAGAACAAATGGGAAACAGACTTGAAGGAAAAGTAGCCATTGTAACAGGAGGTGGCTCTGGTATAGGCGAAGCCATCTGCAAGAAATTCGCTAAAGAGGGAGCTAAAGTGGTTGTAGCCGGTTTTTCGGAGGACCCTGTGGAAGAAGTTACGAGAGAGATACAAGAGGAGGGAGGTACTGCCATACCTTTTACCGGGGACTTGTCTTTACTGGCCAATGCGCAGGGTTGTGTAGAGCTAGCAGTAAAGCAGTATGGTAAGCTGGATATTTTAATCAATAACGCAGGCACCTTCCCGGAGACAAATCTTCTGTCAGACTTTTCAGAAGAGGCTTTTGACTACTTGCTTAAAAACAACATACGAACAGCCTTTGTGATGAGCAAAGCAGCACTGCCGGAGCTACAGAAGACAAAGGGTAACATCATTTGTGCAGGCTCTGAGTCTGGCGCCTTAGGCATAGCTCAGAATGCACCATACGGTGGTACGAAAGGTTTTATGCATGCTTTTGCCAAAGGCTTAGCAGCAGAGCAGGCGCAGAAAGGGGTGCGCTGCAATGTTGTTGCCCCTGGGCCTATAGATACTGGCTGGACACACAAAGAAACCGGTCCAATGGATGAACAAATGGAGCAGATGGTAACGCAGGGAACACTGATGGGGCGCAGAGGAACGCCAGAGGAAGTGGCTAATGCGTACTTGTTTGTAGCATCAGACGAAGCTTCTTACGTTACAGGAGCTATTTTCCCGGTAGATGGCGGCACCTTGATTGCCAAAGGCCCTGCCGGGGATATGGCTGCACAAAATATGAAGCAACAGCCAAAAGGTGAGCTAAGCCTTCAGCACTCCAAAGACAGCCATACATCGGTTCGTAAGTAGTAAAACAAACTGCTTCTAAAACAGAAAGCCGCTACCTATGTAAGGTAGCGGCCTTTTTATAATATGAGCAGTTTTTACTAAGCGTTTAAGTACGGGTAATTGAAGTGCTTAGGGCTGTGCAGATTCTGCTGAATCATCATTACTTCCAAAGTGTGGGCTGTCTCTTTGAAGAACTCCAGGCGGCGGTATAGCATCTCCTTCTGCAGGATAGTGCCGGTAGCCGTTTTCATGTAAGCCTTTTTATTCTCCAGCACTTGGTGCATTACATCATTTACCTGTGTCTCATGCTGTGTGTACCACTGCTGTAAATCGAACAGGCGGGCAGCTCCTGGTGTAGATGATTTGAAATCCAGGCCATGAAGGCGCAATACATCTGCCAGCAAGTCAATCTCCAACGGAATAGAAGTGTTGTACGGCATAGAGCGCACTTCCAGCTTGCTGTTGAGGGCGCTGGCTATGCGAGCCAGATTATCTTTAAAGCGAAAGAATAAAGCAGCCGCTTCCATATGTTTTTAGGGTAATGTTGATGAAATGTATGAACACAAAATTACACCAATTTAGATGGATTGCTAAAATTGTTTTGTGCTTAGGTTAAAAAGGAACGACCCGTGCTCCTACATCAGCTCCTGAATCAGCTGCTCTTCTGTGACACCCTCAGCCTCTGCTTTAAAGTTGCGCACAATGCGGTGGCGAAGTATAGGTAGAGCTACTGCCTGTACATCTTCAATGTCAGGGCTATACTTTCCGTTCAGGATGGCATTGCACTTAGCGCCAATAATCAGGTGCTGAGAGGCTCTTGGGCCTGCGCCCCATTCCAGGAACTGGTTGGCCTGCTTAGAAGCGAGCGGCATGTTAGGCCGGGTTTGGTGTACAAGCTTTACAGCATACTCTACCACATTATCCGTTACAGGTACACGGCGCACCAACTTTTGAAAAGCAAGTATGTCGTCGGCATGCAGAATCTTGCGGAGTTCGCTAACAGCTGCACCAGTTGTGTTCTTCACAATCTGTAACTCTGACTCATAGCTAGGGTAGCCCAGGGTAATGTTGAACATGAAGCGGTCTAGCTGCGCTTCTGGTAGGGGATAGGTGCCTTCCTGCTCAATCGGGTTTTGCGTAGCCAGCACGAAAAAGGGCTTAGGCAGATCATACTTGCGGCCTGCTACCGTTACTGCATGCTCCTGCATGGCTTCTAACAAAGCAGCTTGGGTTTTTGGCGGAGTACGGTTTATCTCGTCGGCCAGTACAATGTTAGCGAATATCGGACCTGTTACAAAGCGGAAGTTGCGGTCCTTGTCCAGCGTTTCGGCGCCAACAATGTCGGAAGGCATCAGGTCGGGCGTGAACTGCACCCGATTAAAGCTCATGTCGAGCGTGGAGGCGATGGTTTGGATAAGGAGCGTTTTAGCCAGTCCCGGCACCCCTACCAAGAGGCAGTGCCCCTGACAAAAAACAGCTGTGAGTACTAATCTTACTACTTCGTCCTGCCCTACAATTACTTTTGATATTTCAGAAGTGAGCTCCTGGTAAGAGCGGTATAGGGCGTCGGCTGCTTCTTTGTCAGAGGTGAACTGCGTCATGTGTTGTCTATTGCGTTAGTTGTTGTAGACCAGAACAACCTTGGTACTCCGGATCTACTTCAATGTATACAGTGCTAATATTCTTCTTAAACCACTCGCTTACAGCCTTGCTTCGTTTCTCACCCAGTGCAGCGTTGGCTATTTTCTGATAATCGTCGTCCAGGTTAGCCAGGTGTGGCTTAGACTTCGACTTCAGGTAAAGTATGCGTACTGCCTCTTTTCCATCAGGAGTGGTAAAAGGCACAGGCTTAGAAATCTCACCTACCTCCATAGTATCTATCACGAAGAAGATAGCTGGGTCCAGCTGGTCCATAGGTATGTAAGTAAAGCCAGTGGCACGGCTCGTAATCATTCCGCCGTTATCTTTTGTGTTCGTGTCGTCTGAAAATTCTTTAGCAGCCTTGGCAAAAGTGAGGCTGTCATTCATAATCAGCGTACGAATACTATCTAACTCTTCTGCGGCAGCTTCAATATCTACTGTGGCAGTTCCTGGTTTGATCAGGATATGGCGCGTATTAAACTCCTGGCCACGGCGCTCAATCAGCTGGATCAGGTGAAAACCGAATTGCGATTCTACCACGTTAGAAATGCCTCCTGGCTCCAGGCGAAGGGCAGCTGCTTCATACTGTGGTACCAATTCTTTCTTCTTAAAGAAACCTAGCTCACCGCCGTCCTGAGCAGAGCCCGGGTCTTGCGAATACTGTTTGGCCAAAGTAGCAAAATCTTCACCGGCCAGTATACGCTTACGTAGCTCTTCCAGTTTCTGGCGTGCCTCCTGCTTTTGCTGGCGACCTACCTCCGCATAATTTACAATGTGGCCAATCTCAACCTCAGTAGAGAAGTATGGAAGGCTGTCTTTAGGAATGCTGTTAAAATACTTTTTGATTTCCTTTGGAGTAACAGACACTTTGCCAGTAATCTCGCGCTGCATCTTCTCCATTACAAGCTGCTCACGCACTGTCTTGCGCAGCTCATCCTTCAGCTGTCTGAGACTTTTGTTGTAGTACTGCTCCAGACGCTCTGTACCACCAACCTGGCCAGCCAGATAATTGATACGGTCGTTTAGTTCGCTGGTAACCATACCTTCGTCTACCACAACAGAGTCTACCTCGGCGCGTGCCAACAATAACTTGTCCTGCAGCAGAGAAGTAAAGATCTGACACTTCAGGTCATCGTTCGGTTGCTGCTTAGACTGGGTCAGGTACTGCAGGTAACCAAACTCCAGGTCAGAGCGCAGAATTACATGGTTGTCTACCTTGGCAATAATGCCATCTACCTGGTACTGCACCGGTGACTGAGCAAAAGCCGTGGCAGCGGATATAAGTAGGCATAATGCCACAAAGGCAAATTGGTGAATCTTCTTCAAGGGTTATATCTTAATTTATACTTATGCTGAGAAATAACGCACAAGTTACTTTTTTATTCTGAATTACCCGAAAAGCGGGTCAAATTCGGAGAAGCTCCACTGCTACTTTCGTACCAGTTTTTCAACCTCATCTTCCTTGATCTCAACAGGGTACTTGTTGCGGAGCTCCTGCACCCAGCGCTCTTCCAGGTATGTCTGGTAATCTGATATGACAGGACCACGCACCTCGCTTAGTTCCTTATAGGCAGGAGCCAGCACGTCTTTGATGATGATAAGGTACTCACGGTCATTTTGGCGTGTTGTATAGGTGCCCTCTTTCCACTCAACAGCATCTAGTGCTTTGTTGTCGCCGCGTTGGAACTTCTTCTCCGTTATCTGCACAGCTAGCGGGTTGTTCTTATTCAGGTTTTCGGCCAGGGCTGCTAACTCAGAGGTATAGAGCACAAAAGAAACACGGCGGTTGCGGCGGCGTCCTGTTTCGGTGTTATCCGGGCCAGCCTGCTTGCTCTTGCCTAAGCTGTTGCTGCTAAGCTGAGCTGCTGCTACACCTAGTTCCTGAAGATACGTTACTGCTGCATTTGCACGAGCCTCCGCTACTTTTGTGTTCTCACGAGCATCGGTGTGGCCAATTACATCCAGCGTCAAATCTTTGTTTTGTTGCAGCAGTTGAGCAAGCTCCTTGAGCTTGGCTTTGCCTTCTGCACTTAGTTCGGCTATGTTCTGCTCAAACAGTACGTCTGTTAACTTAGCAAACGATACAGGGTAGCGACGTTTGTCTAATTGCTGCTGAGCCTGCTGTAGTAGTTCTTTGTTAGCTGCGCTGATCACGATGGCATCGGCTCGCTCGCCCCATTTATACTTCTCGCGGTTTTGATTAAAAAACGTGCGCAGGCCTACTGTGTCTTCTATAGCTTTGCTCCATACTTTCTCATCCATCAGTTGGAAGAGTAATATACCATCGTGGTACTCCTGCACAAGCATACGGTAGTCGTTATACTTGTTCTCCAGGTTATTCTTCTCATACTCCAGCAAGCTTTTCTCTGTAAAGCTGTCGTAAAGCAAGTTCATTGCATGAGCGGCATTGCCAGTGGTGCGAGGTCGTTGCTGATCTTTTACATAAGCATAGAAGTCGGCAACAGTGTAGTTTTTACCCTGGATAGAGAACAGCGTTTGCTTCAGTGCTTTGTCACTTTCATCATAGCTCCAGTTGCCCTGCAAGAGAGCATCATTGGCTTTAGCCATGGCTGCTGCCTTTGCTTCGGTATTTTCGGCGAAGTTGTTCTCTTGCTTAATGCGCCTCAGGAAAGCTGCCTTGTTCAGTTCTGAGCGGGAGTCTTTGGCAATCTTGTTGCGCAGGTGCTGCTCCATCTGGTCGTATGGTGGCAGGCTGCGTTTCTCCTCGAGTTTGATGATATGCCAGCCATAAGAGGTATAAACGGGCTTCGAAATCTCTCCTGGCTTTTGCAGAGCAAAGGCTGCCTCCTCGAAGGCAGGAATCATGCGGCCAGTGCCAAACCATGGCAATGCTCCGCCGTTGCTGGCGGTGTTGGCATCTTCAGAGAACTCAGCGGCTAATTTATCCCAGCTCTCGTTTTTCTGTAGGCGGCGGTAGATAGCATCCACACGCTGTTTTGCTGCCAAAGAATCAGCTGCAGGCGCGTTAGGAGTGGAGCGTACCATAATGTGAGATACCTTGATCTCGCCACGTGCTTCTCGTTTGTCATTTACCTTAATCAGATGATAGCCAAAACGGGTGCGTACTGGCTGTGAGATATCTCCTACAGCAGTTTTATAGGCAGCATCCTCGAACGGGTACACCATCTGCAGTGCTGTAAAGTAACCTAATTCACCTTTGTTGTCGGCAGCTGAAGGGTCTTGTGAATGCTCCTGGGCAAGCTTTCCGAAATCTTCACCTGCTTTAGCACGCTGGCGGATCTCTATAATGCGGTTGTAGGCAGCCAGTGTGTCAGCAGGCACGGCATCAGGGGCGAGTGTTATCAGAATATGCGAAGCATTCACCTCCTGCTTCATACGCTCGTAAGCCTCCTTCACGAGCTGGTCTGTCACGCTTTTCTCTGTTAAGTAAGGCTGTGCCAGTTGCTCCTTATATCCTTCCAACTCACGCTTAAAGGCCATAGTAGTATCCAGACCGCGGTTTTGGGCCTCTATTACCTTTAGCTTAAAGTTGGTGTACAGGTTAAGGTAGTCGTTTACGCTCTCTCGGGTGTAGGCATCGTCGTTGCCGCCGTTGTTTTTCTCATACACATAGCGGAACTCTGAGATGGAAACAGGCTGGGAGCCAAGCGTAGCGATTGCGGGTTCTTTACTAACATTCTTCTTGGTAGCGGTGCAGCCTGCTATGGCCAGGACGGCTACCGCAACAAGTAGGTGGTTGCTGCGCATAAGTTGATTTAAAATCAAATTTGTCTTTTTCGCTGATCGAGAGACCAGGTGATGCAATTTTAGCTAAAATTTCTGACAGATAAGTCAAATACTTAAACCATAATACAATTGCACGGGCTTTTGTTCCCCGATAACGGCAAACCGGCAGCTAAAGTATGTACGTACTGCTATTTGATTTTCTTATACAGTAGGCAGATGTTCTGAGAGCCGTCGGTGACAAACTCGACCTTATCCATGATGCGGTTTACTAGCGCTATGCCTACGCCACCTTTCTTGCCCATCCGGATGTGCTCCTGTATGTTTGGCTCCTTGTAATTGGAGCGCTCGAAGGCTCTGCCTTGGTCTGCAATCTCAAACTTAACCTGGTCTTGAAGGGTTTGCACCTTTAGGGTAAGGTACTTCTCTGGGTTCTCGTGGTTAGCGTGGATAATAAGGTTGGCGCATATCTCATCCACTGCCAATACGATTTGGTTCATGAGGATGTCTGAAAGCGCAAGAGCCCTCAGATATTCCGTCACGAAATCCCGTATCGGCTTCAGGTTTTTTTTAGTGCAATTTACCCGAATGGAGTTATTCATTTGCAATGGTCCTTGCTTCCTCGTAATCGGACACAATGGTCATTAACAGGTCGAGTCCAAGTATTTCAAATACATTGCGAACCTTGTCCTGCATGTTAAAGAAGATTAGTTTGATCTGAGCGTCCTCGAATCGCTGCAGGTGAGAAATAAAGACACCAAGGCCCGCAGACGAAATATAGTTAAGATCCTGGCAATTAACCAAAACCTTGCTGTATTTCATGATCTCAGGGTCTGATAACTCTTCGTCTAAAAGTACTGAGGAACTTGCATCCAGTTCACCGTTGAGGGTCATGATAACGGTGTTCTCCTTGATTTCTTGTGTAATTTTCATCGGCATACTTTACGGTTAATCATTCGTTAGGTTGAGTGGGCTTGAACTTTATCACTAGCAGCGTCTGGTCGTCATAAAGGTTGCCCGGCCCTGTAAAATCATTCAAGTCGTTGATAATAGCACACTTTATGTCCTCTGCTTCCAGATGGTACGTTTGCTTTAACATATACAACAGGCGGTCCTCCCCATACTCATCGTTGCCAGAGTTTCGAGCCTCAACTATACCATCAGTATATATCACCATTACGTCGCCAGGGTTATAGTCATAGTACATCTCCCGTATGTGGCCAGCATAGTTCTTATCCCGGATGATGCCTAACCCTAAACCATCGGTGTCGAAGTAGAACACATCATCCATCATGGAGTTGTAGTACAATGTATGGCAATGGCCTGCACGAGCGAACATAAAGCCTTTCATGCGGTAATCGATAATATATAGCGCAGAAGTGATGAAAGAGGTTCGCTCTAAACAGCGGCTTAGGGCGCTGTTTGCCTGCTTCATAAACTCGCTCGGTGCCATATCCTGCTGCATCAGGCCGTGGAAAATACCTTTCATCTGAGCCATATGAAAAGCTGCCGAGATACCTTTACCTGATACGTCGCCGATAATAATGGCAATGCGCGACTCGCTTAACTGCAGAAAGTCATAGAAGTCGCCGCCTACTTCCTTGGCTGCCACCGAGTGGGTACTGATCTCAAACCAGCTGTCGGTAGGGAATGTTTTCGGTATAAGGCTTTCTTGTACCTGCGTGGCAATCTTCAGCTCTTCTTTGTAACGCTCGTTTTGCAGCGATTCGTTTATCAGGCGCAGGTTTTCTATGGTCAGAGTTGTCTGGCTGGTGAAGGTGCGCAGCACATTCACAGTTTCCTGGTCAAAGCCACCTTCTACATCCTTCAACAAGTATAAAACACCTGAAAGATGCTTGGAGGATTTGATAGGAAGTATAGCCATGGATTTCCATGGCAGCGACAAGCCCCGGAAGCCTGGGTTGCGGCCCAGGTTATTGTTGATGTAATCTATGTTGTGGATGTTGTATGCCTGCAACAGGTGCCGGATGCTGTTAATCTGGCCTTCTTTAATGTTGAGCAGGTGTGTTACCTGTGGCTCGCTGTTGCGGAAAATCTCAAACCAGCCGGCACTGGCATCCGAGGCTTTGATTGTGCTTTCAAAGAGCATGTCGTACACCTGTGCCTCGCTTTGCCCCTGCTGTATAGAAAGGCTAAGGCGCTGGAAGTTTAGTAAATCCTCACTTTTCTGCTCAAACACGCTGGAAGTAGGCAAACTGAACAGTGACACCAGGAAGGCAGCCAAGGTATACATGCCCACAAACATCATAGCGAGCAGTAGAAAGCCTACATCGGTATAATCTATTACCAGGTCCGCGCGATCGGCTGTGTTATGGAAGAACCGGATAAAGATGTAGCAGCTTAGCAGTATAGCCCCCAACAGTACAAGCGAGCGGCTCTTGTTGTTGAAGGTGAGGTAAGCCACCCACTTCATGTTGGTGCACAGGAAGAGTATGTAGAAGCCCATCAGGGCTAGCAGCGGCAGAAAAACGTAGTTGGTGTAATCAAAATTAAAGATGGTGAGCAGCAGCGTGGCGCCTAGCAGTAGCTCAAACCAATCCCAGGCAATCTGCAGAAATTTGTTTTTATGGTACAGCAGCAGCTGCCGCCAAATGTAAAAGGCCTTCGCCAGAAACAGCACCAATAACCCGAAGTTTACCTGGTACACCAAATGCAGCAGTAGTGTAGACTCAACGTCAGCGTAATTTGTGTATACCCGGTACACCAGGTATAAGGCTACACTTAAGTAAGCTGCCACACCAGCCTTGGAAAACAGGTTCCAGAGGTAACCTATAAAATCAATCCCTTTGAGTGTTTCGGTGTGCATCCGCTGAAACAGAAACACAGAAACGATAAAGACAACAGTGAGCAGGTTTCTGAGAAACGGGAACGCAAATTTAGGCGCACCGGAACCTGCCAGTGTGCTTTCGGCAGTAAGCAGTACATAAACCAGCAGTAAGAGCCAGCTTATGACAGCAGATATTGCCAGTAAAGATTTTGCGTTGGTTTTATATAGCATAAAACGGAAATCCGTCTTTGATTTTAGCCGTGACTGAATACGGTGCTCCCTGGCCTGTTCTAAATTGAAAGGTAAGAAAAAAAACTGCTCTTTGGCCAAGTTGTTGTGTCCTGTTTTAGAAAATCACCTTGCATAACGTAAATCGTGCAGCCTAGGTTAACTTTAATAGCACAGGATGTTCTAGCCATAGTGTAGTCTTTTCGCTGTTGCCTTGGCTAAAAAAGAACAGCAGCCAACGATTGTCCATTGGCTGCTGTTCTTTGTCTTGGTAGCTTTTAGGTATAACTACTTTATGCTGTATGTGTTAGCGGCTGTAGTTAGGAGCCTCACGCATAATCTGCACATCGTGAGGATGGCTTTCGCGCAGACCAGCACCACTAATCTTCACCATTTTAGAATCCCAAAGATCGCTTACAGAAGCTGTACCGCAATAGCCCATGCCAGCACGCAAGCCACCTACCAACTGGTAGATTACCTCGTTTACCAGGCCTTTGTAAGCTACACGGCCAACAATGCCCTCTGGCACTAGTTTCTTGGCGTCTTTCTCATCGCTCTGGAAGTAACGGTCTTTAGAGCCTTCTTCCATTGCCTCCACTGAGCCCATGCCGCGATATGTTTTATACTTACGTCCTTCGTAAATGATCATTTCGCCAGGAGCCTCTTCAGTTCCGGCTAGCAGCGAGCCAACCATTACAGTGCTGGCACCGCCAGCCAAGGCTTTTACAATATCACCAGAGAACTTGATACCGCCATCCGCGATAACCGGAACGCCAGTGCCCTGCAGACCACGGGCAGCCTCCATCACAGCAGAAAGCTGTGGAACACCAATACCTGCAATTACACGTGTTGTACAGATACTGCCTGGGCCAACGCCTACTTTCACGGCATCAGCACCAGCATCAGCCAGTGCCTTAGCACCTTCAGCTGTGGCTACGTTACCTGCTATCAGGTCTACATTCGGGAAAGTATCTTTAATTCTGCGAACTGCTTCCAGTACGCCTTTAGAGTGGCCATGAGCTGTGTCTACGCTTATTACGTCTACACCAGCCTCAACAAGGGCTTTCACGCGGTCCAGTACATCTGGCGTTACACCAACAGCGGCACCCACACGAAGGCGACCATACTCATCTTTACAAGCAAAAGGACGGTCTTTTTTCTTCAGGATGTCTTTGTAGGTGATCAGGCCAGCCAACTTGCCATTTTCGTCTACTACCGGGAGTTTTTCAATTTTGAACTCCTGTAGGATATCTTCTGCCTTTGACAGGTCGGTGCCCTTCTGTGCAGTGATCAGGTTCTGCTTTGTCATGATGGCAGAAACTGGTTGCGTAAGGTCTTTCTGGAAGCGCAGGTCACGGTTGGTGATGATGCCGGTCAGTTTACCGTCGTTATCTACAATTGGAATACCGCCGATCTTGTTTTCAGTCATGATCTGCACGGCGTCGCCTAGAGTGGCGTTATTATTCAGTGTTATAGGGTCCAGGATCATGCCACTTTCAGAGCGCTTTACTTTGCGCACCTGTCCGGCCTGCTTCTTGATGGACATGTTTTTATGGATAATGCCAATTCCGCCTTCCTGTGCCATCGCAATAGCCAATTCAGCCTCCGTTACGGTGTCCATGGCAGCCGAAACGAGTGGAACATTGATGCGGATGTTGCGAGTAAGTTGTGAGGAAGTATCGGTTTGGTGAGGAAGCACCTCGGAGTAAGCCGGGAGCAACAGCACATCGTCGTAAGTCAGTGCCTCAAATAAAATCTTAGACTGATCGGAGAGCATGGCAAATAAATTAGGGGTTATTATTTGCCGCGTAAAGTTACAGAAAATTATGTGGATAATTACGAATGAGTCTGGCTTATTTTTTTCTGCCACTATAAATTAGAAAATATAGCTGCTTTTCAGAAGAGAAATATTCTCTCAAGTTACAGCGAGTAAGGCCTCTGAAAGACAATTTGCGAGCAACTTAATATGTTGCCATAGATGGATCTACCTGAGTGGCCCACGCATGTATGCCGCCTTTCAGGTTCAGGAGGTTCTCAAAACCAAGGCGTTGGGTAAGGTAGTTTATAGCCTGGGCGCTCCGGAACCCGTGGTGGCACACAACCACAACCGGTACATCACGCCGAATACGGCCAGACTGCTTTGGGATGTCCGCAAGTGGGATAAGTTCGCCGCCAAGGTTGCAGATTTCAAACTCCTCGGGCTCGCGTACATCTACAATCTGTATTTTACTGCTGTGGGCCAGCCTGACTTTCAGTTCCTCTGCGGTAATCTCATCCATGGGTATTGCTCAGTAATAGGTTTAGTTTTAGCGGCTCATGTAGCGTTTGGTTGCGCCCAAACTCAAAATTAAAGAAGCTTTTGTATACATGGGCATTTTTAGAGGTGTAAATTGCGACAATGGAAACGTGGCAAAGTTTTTTGGGTGTTGTGCTTGGGCAAACACTTTTATCTAGTATTTTAGGCACTAGCGGCTCAGAAGTATGGGAGCAGTTCCTGGTTGGTATGCAACAAACCTCCTTGCTGGAATATGTAGCCGTGGTGGCGGGTATCGTGAGTGTATGGTACTCCAGAAAAGAAAACATCCTGGTATACCCCATTGGCCTTATCAGTACGACTATCTATGTCTACTTAAGCTTTAAGTACCACCTGATAGGGGAGGCAAGCGTTAACGTTTACTATACTATCCTAAGTATATACGGGTGGATTCTCTGGGCCCGAAAGAACAACCAGGATGAGCATGTGCTGCATATCTCGTTCTCGAGCCAAAAGCAGTGGCTACAGCAGCTTGCATTTTTTGCTGTGCTCTATCTTGTTATTTATTTCTCCCTTGCATACCTGAAGGATGCTTTTTACGAAGGCGTTATTCCTTGGGCAGATGCTTTTGCTAGTGCTACGGCTTATACCGGTATGTGGCTAATGGCTAGAAAAAAAGTGGAGAGCTGGTATTGGTGGGTTGCAACGAACGTTGCTTCCATACCACTGTACTTTGTTAAAGGCCTGGTCTTTACCTCTGTCTTTTACTTTGTGCTGCTGGTTATGGCGTTTGCCGGTTTGATTGAGTGGAAACGTAAAGCAAATATTCAAAAAATACGTATATCAGAACCAGCCTAATATGCTATTTATTTTGTGTTGTAAGTGTTGGTAATCAGGGTGATTGCTTGTTTAGTTTTATGGTATAGTGACTGTTGGGAACTCCGTAAAAGCAATAAAAAGGAGCAGCAACAGCAAAAGCTTATTACATAGTTATACTTTATCCTGTAGTTGTCTAATTATCTTGCCAGTAGTATAGCGTACAAGTACTTACTAACCTTTGCTGCGACCCCAAACGGGCGTAGTTTGTAAAACCACTAACGCTGCAGCATTATGAAACAACGTAAACTGGAATTACCCGAGGAACTAAAGTTTGAAAATCGGATGAAATGGGGATACGAGTCTCCGGACGAGCGCCCTAAATTTGTTTTCCTGTGTCAGTGCGGGGAGGAAAGACCAAAAGTTGTTGAAGTATATAATTTCTACGACTATAGTTTCTCTGAGAATTAAGCACGTGATATCTATCGCACTCAACAAAAGGGGGAGTCTAGCATATGCTAGACTCCCCCTTTTGTTTTGATACCCTTATTTGCAGCCTTTTAGCCACTCTACAGCATCATCCTCATTGTCATAGATATGTACCCTAAAGCTTCCTTGGGCGCGCCTGCAGAAGTCCTCTACAGCAAGTTTATCTGTAAAATCTTCTGGTATAAGGTAAGCGAAGGAGGTTAACCCCGCTTGTACAGCAGGGGCTAGGCACACCCGCTCCAACCAATCGTTGGCATCTAAAAACGAGCTTTTTAGATAACGAATGTCACTTAATATCTTGGTGTAGGGGCTGCGCTGTAAGCAATCCACATAAAGTAAGCTGGCAGACTTTATCTGCTCTATAGGCACGATCCCGTACCAACAACCTCTTATCCAGCCATTTTGAGCGTCTGTCTCAACAGTGAAGTATACTTCATCGTCGCAGTTTCGCAGTTCTTTTTTCATTTTAAAAGCATGTATGAGGAGTGCCAGAGCTTATTCTATAGACAAGTAAAAGCCAATATAATCTAATTATAGGGAAAGCGCTATACCTCCAAGGGTGAAAATTTATGTTCTGTTAAGCTATTCAGATTCATACTAGAATCTACAGCAAACTACGGGCCGAATTCTAACAGAAGTATGGCTAACTTTGGCATCACAACTGCAACAAAGCGCTTATGATAAAAATAGCCGTTACCGGCCCGGAGTCTACAGGTAAATCAACTATTGCAGCGCAGCTGGCAACGCGTTTTAACACGGTGTGGGTGCCAGAGTATGCACGCAGTTATGTTGCTACCTTAGATCAACCTTATACTTTAGATGATATCGAGGCAATAGCCCGCGGGCAACTGGCCCTTGAGCAGGAGATGCAACTGCAGGCAAACGATATTCTTTTCTCCGACACTGATATGCTGGTGCTTAAAATCTGGAGCGAGCATGCCTTTGGGCACTGCCCCGACTGGATACAGCGACAGCTGGAGCAACAGGACTACAACCTTTGCCTGTTGATGGGCGTTGATTTGCCCTGGGAGCCTGATCCGCAGCGGGAGCACCCGCACCTGCGTCAGTTTTTCTACCACTGGTATAAGCGAGAGCTGGAAGCGCTTGGAGCTCCCTTTGTAGAAATATTTGGCCAAGAGCAGGAACGCCTGGAATTGGCTACTAAGCACGTAGAGGCCTTGCTAACACAGAGATAATATCAATAACAGACTATGCTATACTTCCTCGAGAACGATAACTATAAAGTAGGCGTGGATACGCTGGGTGCCGAGCTGCATCACTTCATCAAGAAAGATGAGAACCTTGAGTTTATATGGCAGGCCGACCCGGAGGTTTGGACAGGCCATGCGCCTAACCTCTTCCCGATAGTAGGGGAGCTGCCGGAGCAGCAATATACTTTTGAGGGGCAGACGTATGAGATGAAGCGCCACGGCTTTGCTCGCCGCAAAGAGTTTAAGTTGGTGGAGGAACACCATAATAAGCTGGTTTTCGAGCTGACAGAGGATGAGGAGACGCTGAAGCAGTATCCTTTTAAATTCCGGTTGCTAATAGCCTATGCTTTGGATTGGAATAGGCTGGAGGTGACTTACCTTGTAACCAATACCAGCGAGCAGGCTTTATACTTCTCGATAGGCGGGCACCCCGGCTTTAACGTTCCTTTTTATGAAGGTGAGGAGTATGAGGACTACTTTCTAGAATTTGAGAAGGAAGAAATGCTGCACCGCTACCTGCTAAGCGACGAAGGACTGCAAAGCGGCGAGACAGAACTGGTGCTGGAACAGGATACGAAGCTGCCTCTTCGCTCTGCTTATTTCTATAAAGATGCCTTAGTGTTCAAGCAACTACAGTCGGAGCGGGTAATGCTGGGTAGCACAAAGAATGCTCGCCGTGTGGAGGTTATCTTCGAAGGGTTTCCGTACTTGGGTATTTGGGGAAAGCCGGCCCACCCGCGCTACGTTTGTATTGAGCCTTGGTGCGGCATTGCGGGTAGAGTAGGCGAGAGTGGCGACTTAACGGAAAAAGAAGGCATTAACCAACTTGCGCCGGAGCAAAGCTTTGCCCGCACGTACACAATAACTGTGCTGTAGTGCCTTTTCAGCCTGCGCAGAAGCAAGAAGCCCCGATTTGCTCATTGGCAAGCCGGGGCTTCTTGCTTCTGCGCAGGTTTTGCGCCTAATGCAGTGATGGCTCCGGGAACTTAGGAACCTTGATTTTTCTAATATCATACCTCGGTTCAAAATCATTTATAGGCAGAGAAATACCAGGTGGCAGATCCAGGTCTGGCAGGTCATCTCCTAGTGGTTCACCTCCGTCATCATCATTGTCGGTGGAAGGAGGACGGTTGTATCTTGTGCGCGGGGCAAAGGCATAATATGCCAGTATGGTTAACAGTGCTACTGTGTACAATATGCTGATCATCATCACGGTTCTCTTTTATTTTTCAACTTCTGCTGATCTCTCTGCACGGCAAAAAGTCTACTCTCAAAGGGGTAAAAACTAGTGTGCCTTATTAAGCTTTACAACGTACTTTTTAGCTAAGTGGTTATCTGTCAGAGGCAAAATTTAATAGGACAGAAGCATGCTTGTGCTGAAGATTGCAGGAGTATAAATAATCTGGGTTCCTTTGTTTAAATGATTATGTCGGCTACCTTTGCCGACACTAGGGGTGCCCAAATATTACGGGCTGAGATCATACCCATTGAACCTGATCCGGGTAATGCCGGCGAAGGGAGCGGTACGGGAAACACTTTTAAGTAGGCTGCCGGCCCCTGGCATGTCTGTATGTTTCACCATTATCTTATCAGTACATTTATGAGTAAATTATTAATGGCAGTGGTAGCCTTTATGTTGCCATTGCAACTGTTGGCGCAGCACACCCTGAACGGGCGCGTGATCAATGCAGCCACAGGAGAGGGTTTAGCCGGCGCTACAGTAGTGTTGGAAGGCTCCAGTGTAGGTACCGCCACCGGTAACGGCGGGTCTTTTTCTTTTCAGGATTTGCCGGCAGGCAGCTACAATCTAAAAGTAACTTATCTTGGCTTTGCACAGCAGCAGGTAAACCTAAGCTTGCCGCAGAATGCACCGGTGCAGGTAGCACTGCGACCGCAGGCACTGCAAGCAAATGAGGTGATTGTGCAGGCGACGCGTGCCGACGAGAGAACCGGTACAACCTTTACCAACGTAACACGGCAGGAGATTGAGGAACGCAACTTCGGTCAGGACCTGCCTTACCTGTTGGAGCAGGTGCCTTCGGTGGTGGTAAACTCTGATGCAGGCGCAGGCGTGGGCTACACCGGCATCCGCATACGTGGCTCCGATATTACGCGCATCAATGTTACGGTGAATGGTATCCCTGTAAATGACTCCGAAAGCCACGGCACTTTCTTTGTCAATATGCCAGACCTGGCTTCTTCGGTGGAGGATATTCAGGTGCAGCGTGGGGTTGGTACTTCTACCAACGGTGCCGGAGCCTTTGGCGCAAGTATAAACATCCAGACGCAGCAAGTACGACGCGAAGCCTACGCCGAAACTGATAACAGCTATGGCTCTTTTGATACCTGGAAGAACAACGTACGCTTCGGTACAGGCCTTATCAATGGGAAGTTTGCTTTTGATGGCCGCCTGTCACGCATCAAATCTGATGGGTACATCGACCGTGCTTCCTCAGATCTTAGATCTTTCTACTTTTCGGGTGGGTACTACGGAGATCAAACCTCGCTGAAGTTTATTACCTTCTCTGGTCAGGAGAAAACCTATCAGGCATGGTATGGAACACCGGAGGCACTGGTGTATGGCAACAGGCAGGATCTGCAGGACTATATTGACCGTAACGGTATAGAAGGTAGCGACCGTGAGAACCTGCTTAGCTCTGGCCGAACCTACAACTACTACACCTACGACAACGAGACTGACAATTACCAGCAGGACCACTACCAGCTGCATCTCTCGCATGATTTTATGCCGGCGCTTAGCTTCTCCGGAGCCCTACACTACACCTATGGCCGTGGCTATTATGAGCAGTTCCGTGCAGAGGATGACCTGGCAGATTATGGCTTGCCAAATGTAGAGATTGGGGGCGAAACAATAGAAACCTCCGACATCATCCGCCGCCGCTGGCTCGACAACGACTTCTACGGTGTTACTTATGCCTTACAGTATAATCCGAACCAGCGCCTAAACGCTACTCTTGGTGGTGCCTGGAACAGGTATACTGGCGCTCACTTTGGCGAGGTTATCTGGGCTCGCTATGCCTCTACCTCCAACATTCGCGACAGGTATTATGAGAACGATGCGGATAAAACCGACTTTAACATATTTGCCAAGGCTAGCTACAGCCTGACTGATAAACTAAGTGTGTTTGGCGACCTTCAGTTGCGTACCATCCAGTACGAGTTTTTAGGATTTGACAACGATGGTAAAAACATTACGCAGGACGCCAGCTATACTTTCTGGAACCCGAAAGCAGGTATAACTTATGCTCCTGCACCAGAGCACCAGCTCTATGCTTCGTTTGCTGTTGGTAACCGTGAGCCAGTGCGCGACGACTTTACCGAGTCTACCCCAACAAGCCGTCCTAAGCACGAAACACTGCGCAACGTGGAAGCCGGATACCGGGGTCTGTTTGGCGTTGGTGAGTTATTTGGACAAACCCTTGCAGCAGATGTGGAGGCAAACCTCTACTACATGAACTACAAAAACCAACTGGTTTTAACAGGACAGATCAACGATGTAGGCGCCTATACCCGCACGAACATAGACAAGAGCTACCGCCAGGGCATAGAGTTAGCCGGAGCGTTGCGCCTTGGCACACGTGCCAGCCTGCGTAGCAATATTGCCTACAGCCAGAACAGAATAAAGGGTTTTAGCGAATTCCTGGATGACTACGCCAATGGCGACCAAGTACGCTATGACTATAATGAAACGGCTATTGCCTTCTCGCCTGATTTTATAACAAGCAGCCAGCTAGAGGTGGAGGTGCTGAAAGGCCTTCGCGCTGCCTTCATCTATAAGACAGTAGGTAAGCAGTACCTCGACAATACTGAAAACGAAGATCGTATTATTCCGGCTTACGAGGTGGGAGATGTACGCCTGCGTTATACTGTCAATATCAGCAATGTGCTGAAGGAGCTGGAGCTAGGTCTGTTGGTGAACAATGTGTTCAACGAGCGATATGCAGCCAACGGTTATACTTACAGCTATCTTTATGGAGACCAGTATACCGAGAACTTCTATTATCCTCAGGCTACACGCAATTTTCTGTTATCTGTAGGTCTTAAGTTTTAAGTGTAAGCTAAAGCTATTAAAAAGCCCTGCCAGTTTTGGTGGGGCTTTTTTGTGAGCTAGGTAAGAGGATAGGCGGGGCTATACTGCTGTTACTGGCGGAGATCTCGGTTTATGCCATTGAGGAATAGAAGTATAAGTATGTCCAAGAATGAAACAGTTCTGTTCATACTTAAATCCTCCTAATCCTGATTCAGGTTATGCTTAAAATTTTAACTTTGCGTATTACCCTTTCTCTTAACCCTTAAAGCAAAACTATGGCCTACGAATCATCTGGTGCGCCGGATTACTATAACATCGACGACCTGTTAACCGAAGAGCACAAGCTTATACGGCAGACCATGCGCGACTTTGTGAAGCGCGAGATTTCTCCAAGTGTTGAACAGTGGGCACAGGATGCTCATTTCCCATCAGAAATAGTAAAGAAGTTTGGGGATGTAGGTGCTTTTGGCCCAACTATACCAACAGAGTATGGTGGCGGTGGCCTCGATTATATCAGCTACGGCATCATTATGCAGGAGATAGAGCGTGGCGATTCTGGTATGCGTTCTACGGCCTCGGTGCAAGGCTCTTTGGTGATGTACCCTATTTACAAGTATGGTTCAGAGGAGCAGCGCAAAAAATACTTGCCTAAGCTTGCAAGCGGCGAGTGGCTAGGTTGCTTTGGGCTTACAGAACCTGATTTTGGCTCTAACCCGGGTGGCATGGCTACTAATATAAAAGACATGGGCGACCATTACCTGCTTAACGGCGCTAAGATGTGGATCTCTAACTCTCCAGAGTGCCAGGTAGCGGTAGTGTGGGCAAAGAATGAGGAAGGCCGCATCAAGGGCCTGATCGTGGAACGCGGCATGGAAGGTTTCTCTACCCCGGAGATTCACAACAAATGGAGCTTACGCGCCAGCTGTACCGGAGAACTGGTGTTTGATAACGTGAAGGTGCCAAAAGAAAACCTGCTGCCAAACATCGATGGTTTGAAAGGACCGCTTGGCTGTCTGGACTCTGCCCGTTACGGTATTTCTTGGGGAGCCATTGGTGCCGCTATCGACTGTTACGAGTCGGCCAGGAAGTATAGTGTGGAGCGTATCCAGTTTGATAAGCCTATTGGTGCTTTCCAGCTCACACAGAAGAAGCTGGCTGAGATGCTGACCGAGATTACGAAAGCGCAGTTGTTGGCCTGGCGCCTAGGCACCTTGATGAACGAGGGCAAAGCAACCACGCAGCAAATTTCTATGGCCAAGCGCAACAACGTGGACATGGCCCTGCACATTGCTCGTGAGGCACGCCAGATTCATGGTGGTATGGGTATCACAGGCGAGTACCCGATCATGCGCCACATGATGAACCTGGAGTCCGTGATTACCTATGAGGGTACAAACGACATTCACCTGCTGATAACAGGTGCGGATATTACGGGAATCCCAGCTTTTAAATAGTCTCCCTAAGACTAAGAGAGAGCGATAAAGTATAAAGGGCAGCTGCGTGAGTGGCTGCCCTTTGCTGTTTTCGTAGACTCTCGCGATTTGCTTAGCTCCCGCGGGAGCCCGGCTAGTTGCCGTTCGCATTTTCTATAAATATTTTGCCTGTAGTTGTAATAAATTGTAATGTCTCTGCTCTAAGTATTAACTGGCTGTGAAATCAGCTCTAACTCATCACCCTTAACAGACTTAATCATGAAGTTTAAACTTTACAATAACACGCCGCTGCCAAGCATACTGCAACACCTAACCTCACCATGCTACTCTTCTTTGGAAGCGAAATTTAAGCATGTTGCCGATGCACGATAAGGAAAAGTTATTCCAGGAGATCGTGCGGGAGAACCGGGACAGGCTGTATCGTATTTGTCGCGCCTGTATACCCGACCACGATGATGCCAACGACCTGTACCAGGAGGTGTTGGTAAAAGTGTGGTTGAACCTGCACACTTTCCGTGGAGATGCAAAACTGAGCACCTGGCTTTATCGCTTTGCCTTGAACACTGCCATACTTCACCGGAAGCAGCGGAGCAAACATGTTACTTTACTACCGCAACATAGTATGGGATTTCCCGATGCAGCTGCCGAAACAGCTCATAAGCAAGAGCAGGAGGTGCTATTACAACAGCTGCACTACTGCATCAGCTGTCTCGAAAAGCAGGACCGGCTCATTATTTCGCTGGTGCTGGAGGAGGTGTCTTATAAAGAAATTGCAGAGGTGCTGGGGCTAACGGTAAACTATGTGGGGGTAAAGATAAATCGCATCAAACAGAAGCTGGCAGTGCTCATGGAGCAGCAGGTTACCCAGGAGACATTCAAAGAAAGCAGGAACGAACTATGAACTTCGACGACATTCAAAAAAGCTGGCAAACGCAGCAGGCACCTGCTACCGAAGGTAGAGTAGGAGGCACGGTAAAAGAATCTAACATACTAAATGATGTTAAGGCACTTCAGCGGAAAGTAATACACACAAACACAGTTGCTACAGTTGTAATAGGTTTGACTGCGGCAGCTTTTGTTTTCGTGCTTCGACCATTATTAAAACCCAGTACAGTTTGGTATGATATAGGAATAGGCCTCACTCTCAGTGCTGCCTTCTCTTTAGGTTTGATTCACTGGTTTAAGTCAATGCCATGGAAAAAGCAAGTTAACCTTAGCAGTAAAGCATATGTGGAGCAGGTGCTTAAGAGTCTTCGCTACTTAAATGCTATCAATAAGAAGCTAACCCCATTCCTTATGGTGGTTATTCTTGCTGGCATTAACCTGATCTACTTCGACATATTCTTGAATGAGAGTGCCAAACTACGCCTGGTGATGCATATTCTGCTAAATGCTTTTATGCTTACTGCAGGTATAGCATCTCTTTATTACTCAGAGCGGCATAACGACCAGTCCTACGTGCCGATAATAAAGGAACTTGAAGAGCTGCAGCAGAAGTTGGAGGAGATTTAAAGACTTACTCCTCTTCCTGCCCAAGCTCATCCCTGCTTTTACCTCCAAAGTTATATGTCATCATGCTTTTCCAAAGTTTGTCGAACTCTTGGCTATAGTCCTGCACAATGCTGAAGTTATCGGTTACGAGTACATTCTCGTGGTTGTGCATAGCAGCGTTGCGGGTCCAGTTGTAGCTACCAGTAAGCACGCGGGCCTCATCGAAAATAGCAAATTTGTGGTGCATGTGGCTACGCGCTTTATCAGTCCGAACTTCCAGGCCGTGAGCTGCTAGTTCTCTTATGTCAGAGCCGGCGTCATAGAGCTTATCGTTATCGGTGATGATTTTTATACGTTTGCCGTGCTTGTAGGCCCGAATAACAGCCTCTGTAATACGGTTGTCACTGATCGTAAATACGCAAATCTTTATACTTTCCTGCGCATCATCTATACATTCTATAATGGCGTTGAGGCAATCGTCGCCGGGGCTAAAGAAGGCGTGGCTCGTAATTTTTTGCTGGTGAGGATGCATATGTATTCTATTGGCTTGTTTGTAAGGTACAACAACCGCAATGATAAGTAAACAAACGCTTTAGCGATTGCTAATGATATTAGATTTATGGGGAATAACTATAATAATATTAGCAAAATATCTTAACTTCGTAAGTATAAATGGAGCTAAAGAACAGTCGAAACTGTTACCTTTAAGTACAGCAAAAGCTGATTTTATAAAGTATAAAGTATACCATGAGAGAAGATTATCTCACCGGCGAAAATGAATATATGACGCCTGCCGAACGCGACATAGACAAGGCGCTCCGACCACTAAGCTTCCGCGATTTTACCGGTCAGGATAAGGTGGTTGAGAACCTTAAAATATTTGTGTTGGCAGCCAAGCGTCGTGGCGAGGCATTGGACCACGTGCTGCTGCATGGACCTCCGGGCTTGGGTAAGACCACACTTTCGCACATTATTGCCTCAGAGCTGGATGCAGGCATCAAAATGACCTCAGGTCCGGTTCTGGACAAGCCTAGCGATTTGGCGGGCTTACTTACTAACCTGGAGGCAAACGATGTATTGTTTATTGACGAGATTCACCGCCTGAACCCAGTTGTGGAAGAGTATCTGTACTCGGCTATGGAGGATTACAAGATCGATATTATGCTCGATTCTGGTCCGAATGCCCGTTCTGTACAGATTAGTCTGAATCCGTTTACGTTGATTGGCGCTACTACACGCTCAGGCTTACTTACGGCACCTCTACGTGCACGTTTCAGCATTAACTCGCGCTTAGAGTACTACGATGCCGCACTTTTAACTTCTATTGTGAAGCGCTCGTCGACGTTACTAGGTGCACCTATACATGAGGATGCTGCTTTTGAAATTGCCCGCCGTAGCCGTGGTACACCGCGTATTGCCAACAACCTGCTGCGCCGTACCCGCGACTTTGCCCAGGTAAAAGGTGATGGTACTATTACGGTAGAGATTGCAAGATTCGCTCTGAACGCGCTGGACGTAGACCAAAACGGCCTTGACGATATGGATAACCGTATCCTGATGACCATTATCGATAAGTTTAAAGGTGGTCCGGTAGGTATAACTACTATTGCCACAGCATGCGGCGAAGAGTCAGAAACAATTGAGGAAGTATATGAGCCGTTCCTGATTCAGGAGGGTTATATAAAGCGTACTGCCCGTGGCCGTGAGGCTACAGAAATGGCTTACCGACACCTGGGCAAGATTCCCCCACAGGAGATTGCCTCTGGTGGCTTATTTAACCAGCCAGAATAAAATAAGCTGTTTGTGATAAAGTGTAAAAGGCAGACCAATAGGTCTGCCTTTTTTGTTTTGGGCTTCACATAGTCTCTGGACGCGGCTAGATCTATAACAGCCATCAGCAGCAAGTTTGGGTTATACTTTCCTAAAATCACTAAATCTCTCTAAAACCTCTCGTTGGATTTATTTTGCCTTACTTTTGTTGTGCAAAGTATAGCAACCAAGTATAAATTGAGTAAAGAAAAGTATACATACCTGATCAAGAAGAAGGCGAAGGAGCTGGGCTTTATGTTCTGCGGCATCTCTAAAGCAGAGTTTCTGGAGGAGGAGGCGCCAAGGCTGGAGCGATGGCTGAACCAGAACATGCATGGGCAGATGCGCTACATGGAGAACCACTTCGATAAACGCCTGGACCCGCGCCTGCTTGTGGACGGAGCCAAGTCGGTAGTGTCGCTGCTACTCAATTATTATCCTGATAAAGAAAACCAGCAGCAAGAGGAGGATACTTACAAGATATCCAAATATGCCTATGGCACCGATTACCACTTTGTGATAAAGGATAAGCTGAAAACGCTTCTAAACTATATCAACGAGGAGATTGGGGAGGTGGGGGGCCGTTGCTTTGTAGACTCAGCCCCCGTAATGGATAAAGCCTGGGCCAAAAAAGGAGGCTTAGGCTGGGTTGGTAAGAACTCAAACCTGATAACACCACAGGTAGGTAGTTTCTACTTTATTGCTGAGCTCATCATAGATCTTGAGCTGGAGTATGACGGGCCTATAAAAGACTACTGCGGCTCTTGTACCCGCTGCCTGGATGCCTGCCCAACAGGTGCTATTACAGAACCTTACGTGGTGGATGGTAGCAAGTGCATTTCTTACTTTACCATAGAGCTAAAGGACCAGCTGCCACAGGAAATGAACGGCAAGTTCGGGAATTGGGTATTCGGCTGCGATATTTGCCAGGATGTGTGTCCCTGGAACCGCTTCAGCAAACCACATAACGAACCAGCCTTTTCAGCGCACCCGCAGCTAAAGGAACTAAAAACCCGCGATTGGCAGGAATTGACACACGAAGTCTTCTCGCAGCTGTTCAAAAAATCAGCTGTGAAGCGCACCGGCTATAATGGCCTGATGCGCAACATTAGCTTTGTGCAAGACAACCCGGAAGAAGAATAAATTTAAAATTGGTGCTTTAGGAAAACACGGTTAAGGATGATCAGGTAGACACCTGAGAATTGGTTATAGCACCATTGCTTTAGCTGCTCGATTTCCTCTTTCACGAGTACTTTGAAAGCCTTGCGTAACTCCTTTTCAAACAGCATCTTGTCGAAGCTAACCTTCAGTAAGATGGTTTTAACGTATTCCAGCATTTTATAAAAAGTAAGCAGATATATTGTAATCTGCTCATATATACGATTGCAGCCTGATTTGGTGACGCCTTCCCGTTATATTTATACTATAAATTAGAATTTAAATTAAATTTATTTAGAAAGTATAAAGTATAATAAGGTGTGGTGATTGTTTTTTTACATGGGGAACAGTAGGTGAGAAAGAAGAGGTGCAGCTAAAGCAACAGATACCTTGCAAGCCCTTGCTATAACACCGTGCTACATGCCGAAAAAATATTAAATTTGTCTGTTGTACCTCAGTAGGATAGCCGCAGCATCAGAGCGGCCTGAACTATGCGATCTTTATACCTTACCCTTATACTTATCTTGATGCTGTTAGTGCCTGGTCTGGCACAGCAGGTTGCTATTGAGTTGGGTAAAAGTCCGCTGCCTATCAACCAATATTATACTATCTCTGTTCGCTTGCATAATCAGCAACTGAAGGACTATACACCATTCCCGGAGATAGAAGGCTTTAAGAAGAGTAATAAGTTTTCCTCTACCAAGACCATTATTACAGGAGGTAATACCACCACTATACTTACAGTTACCCAGAACTACGCAGCCCTAAAAGAAGGCACTTATACCCTAAAGCCCTTTACAATGAAAGTGAATGGGCAGACACTCCAATCGGAGGGGATGGAGATTAGCGTGACGGAAATGCAAACTGACGTGCCCCAGGATGCCAATCTGCCCCCAAACCTGATTGAGCCGGAAGAGGATCAGGTACAACCGGAGCAGGAGGCTGAGTTCATAGATAAAGACGATAATGCTTTCCTGACTTTATACTTAGATAAGGAGGAGGTATTTGTAGGAGAAGGAGTAAATGCGGTGCTGTACTTTTACCTGGCTGAGCAGGACCAGCGGTTACTGGACTTTTATGACTTTGCAAATCAAATCAACAATTTACTCAGGCTGTTAAAGCAGCCACATGCCTGGGAGGAAGCCTTCGATTTTACAGAGATCACTCCAGAGAAAGTAGTGGTACGTGGTGAGCCATACCTCCGCTTTAAGCTGTATGAGTCGGTGCTATACCCTATCAAAGCCAAGCCCCTAACTTTCCCGCAGCTTCAGCTCCGGATGATAAAGTATAAGGTAGCTAAAAACCCGACGCTGCTCACCGAGGATAGGCAGGAAGGATACAAAACCTTCTACTCCCGGCCAAGGGAGGTGCAAGTGAAAGAGCTTCCTCCGCACCCGCTGCGCGACGTTGTGCCGGTAGGCAACTACAGCATGCGCGAACGCCTCTCGAAGGAGATAGTGGCAGTAAACAGAAGCTTTAGCTATGTATTTGAGGTGGAGGGCGAAGGTAACCTGGCTGCCATCATGCAGCCACAACCTCAGGTGCCTCCGGGCCTCGACTTTTACCCGCCGGATGTGCAGCAAGACCTTACCAGAAGGGCAGGCCGGGTAGTAGGCTCCAAGAGTTTTTCTTACGCTGTTTTAGCCCGTGAGCCAGGTACTTATAACATTGGTGAAGCAATACAATGGATATACTTTAACCCTGTTACCGCTGCTTATGACACCCTGCGCCCTACTATGCAGGTGCAAATAACCGGTGCCCGAGACAGCGATGCTTTGGTTTTATCCCGAGATTTAGGATCTTTCTACAACATTATCGAAAACGAGGACAATACGCTGGTGAGCCTTCACCTTTTTGATGAGGTAAAGCGCTATACCAACATTATTCTGCTAGTGCTGCTAGCCGTAGCGGCATTTGTCTTCATAAAGAAGTAACTATGAGCAATTCGTACGGAAAGCTTTTCCGGATAACAACATTTGGAGAGTCGCATGGTGCGGCTGTGGGAGTAATAGTAGATGGTTGCCCTGCTGGCCTGGAAATCTCAATAGAAGAGATTCAGCATGCTTTGGATCGCCGCCGCCCCGGACAATCTGATATTACCACACCCCGCAAAGAGGAAGACAAGGTAACAATACTGTCTGGTATTTTTGAAGGAAGAACCACTGGTACGCCCATTGCCATGGTGGTGAATAACAAAGATCAGCACAGCCATGACTATAGCCACGTAGAACATGCATTCCGTCCTTCGCACGCTGACTATACCTACACGGCTAAGTATGGCACTCGGGATTACCGCGGCGGAGGCCGTAGTTCTGCACGCGAGACAGTGGCGCGTGTAGCTGCTGGTGCGCTGGCTGCAAAACTTCTGCTGCACCACGGAATTACGGTACAGAGCTATGTATCGCAGGTGGGAAGTATAAAGCTGCGCAAGTCCTATGATAAACTAGACCTGAGCCAAATAGACTCTAATAAAGTTCGTTGCCCCGACGGTAAAACGGCTGCGCGTATGATTGGCGTGGTAGAAGAGGCCCGTGATAATCTGGACACTATTGGCGGTGTTGTTAGCTGTGTGGTGAAAGGAGTCCCAGCCGGTTTGGGAGAGCCAGTGTTTGACAAACTGCACGCAGAGCTAGGCAAGGCTATGCTAAGTATAAATGCCGTGAAAGGCTTTGAGTATGGCAGTGGTTTCGAGGGCGTGAAAATGCGTGGTTCAGAGCACAACGATCAATTCTATACTGATGAGCAAGGTAACATCCGAACACACACCAATAATTCTGGCGGTATACAGGGTGGCATCAGCAACGGGCAGGACATCTACTTTAATGTAGCCTTTAAACCTGTTGCTACTATTCTGCAGCCTCAGACAACTATTAACGATGCAGGCGAGGAGATAACACTACAAGGCAAGGGCCGCCACGACCCTTGTGTACTGCCGCGTGCGGTGCCTATCGTGGATGCCATGGCTGCACTAGTAATAGCGGATTTTCTGCTGCGACAGAAAGTTAATAAGGTGTAGTTGCTGGTTTTACAGCATCAATCATACTTTTCAGAAGCCTTTCGTGCCTTTTTAGGGGTACGGGAGGCTTTTTTCTTATTGCTCCCTATCGGGATGCTCATAAACTTAACATCACTAGGTACCATGTAGCGGCGCTGTTGCTGGCGGTTCACCTGCATTAGCCCATATTGGGCATTAGCCTCCGCATCCATCGCCCGCATCTTTGTTAGATCTTTATCCTCCAGTGGCCTTAGGTCTACTTCAGGCTTAGGCTCTTTTGGTAGCTTCACCTTAGACATAGCCTCTTGTAGCTCCCGCTCCGTAGCCCAAGGCATAACATCCACAGTAGGAAGTTGTGCTGGGCTCTCTATGAGGTGCAAAACAACTGAATAACTACTGCCAGTGTAATTCTTGGGTATAAGCAGGTGCTGTTTCTGGTAACCTAAAGCCGCAACCACTACACTGTCTCTAGGCAAGACAGGTATAGAGAAAAAGCCGCTGGTATTAGTGTGGGTCCCACGAGTAGTATTAGGGACAAATATAGCTACGCCAGCCATACTCACTGCACTATCACCAGACACCACCATACCTGATAGCTGTACTACGTGGTTATGCTCTTGTGCTGTTACCTCCCCGGGACATGCAAAAATTAGTATAAAGAGTATAGGTGGCAAAATGCACCAGTGCTTTAGAGGAAGGCAGTTTTTCATAGCTTTAAAGGTTCGGACGGAGTTGCAAGCACAGCCCTGCTTGAAGAAGCTCAGTAGAAAGCTGTATCAGTATATAGTAACGTTGCTATACTCGTGTTATTGCCTAACTTCTTGAAGTACTGCATCTAGCCTGCTATAAAACAAGACGGCCGCCCCTGCATAGCAAAGGCGGCCGTCTGTATCTTTATCTTCTGCTTAGAACAGTCTCAAGTGTACTACCAGGAACCAAACCAGTACTAGGATTGGCAACAAGAATGGGATTGAGTAACGCAGAACGTATGCGAAGAAGGTTGGCATTTTGATACCCGCGCTTTCTGCGATGGCTTTCACCATGAAGTTAGGTCCGTTACCAATGTAGGTAAAGGCACCGAAAAGAACAGCAGCAAGCGATATAGCCTCTAACTGAACTAAGGTGTCAAGACCTGCCGCCGAAGTGCCTGCAGCAAACTGACGTACCTCAGCAACATTGTTCTGTGCCAGGTCATACTTAGCCATCGCCAACGATAGGAAGTTTGCATAAGTAGGTGCGTTATCCAGGAAACCTGACAGCGAACCTGTGGCCCAGTATAGGAAGTTTGGAGTAATGTAGCTCGCAAATGCTGGTGATGATGCAATCTGTGCTGATAATTGCAGTGCTGGCATCATGGTAAAGAAGATACCGAAGAACAGGAACACTACCTCCAGAATTGGGTGGAAGTTAAAGTGGTTACCTGCCAGTGCCGTTTTGCTGGAGAAACGGTAGCACAGGAAAGCAGCAGTTAGTTGGATGATCTCACGAAGGAAGGAAATCTTTGCACCATCGTAGTAGATGTGCGGTAAACCATCTATCACGTTAGGGTCCAGGAATACTGCACCGATGATAATAGCTAACCAGAACAGGTTGCGCTTACCTGTAAAGTGAAACTCCGTTTTCTCCTGGTTTCTTGCCACGACCTCAGGTCGTGGCAAGAAAGTCGTTTCTTTATTACGACGGTCAACCAGGAAAAACAGAAGGCAAAGCAGTGCAATTGATAACACCCAAGGAGTAAACAGGTGCTGTAGTGTCCAGAAGAACGGAACACCTTTTATAAAGCCGATAAACAGCGGAGGATCTCCTAGTGGAGTAAGCAAACCACCAGCGTTACTCACAATAAAGATGAAGAAAACGATCTGGTAAGGCTTTATACGGTGGTTATTGAGCCTGATAAACGGGCGTATTAAAAGGAGCGATGCACCTGTAGTACCAATGAAGTTAGCCAGTATAGCTCCTACTGCCACCAAAGCCACATTCATGATTGGGGTAGCGTTAGCATTTACATTCAGGTAAATACCACCAGCAGCTATATACAGTGAGCTGAGTAGGGCCGCAAACGTAATATACTCTGCCAGTGTGTGTACCGGCATGTGTGTGTCGCCTAAAACAAAGAGATAATATGCCAGCACAGTTAAGCCAAGTACAACGGCTACAGTTTTGTAATTATGCTCCCAGAAATGGCCGAAGAAGATAGGACCGGCAGCAATCATACCTATGAGAACCAGAAACGGTATAATCAGGAACATCGGCAGTGCGTGCTGTGCCTGTGCCAGTAGTATAAAATTGTTTAGCATGGTGTGGGTTAGTGCTGTGTTAGATTTTTGCTTGCAGCACAAAGATACATTTTCTGAGCTAAATAGCTAAGGAATCGCCGGGCTCAGAAGCAGTTTGGATGTATGTACATGGAGCTGCAGCAGCAGAGATTTAGCAGTTTAAAGAAATTGTTGGAAGCTACCTCTAAAAGCAAAACAAGAGCAAAGAATCTGGATCTTTGCTCTTGTTTTGGTAAGGCTGGTACCACCTTTATTTTAAAGCTTTGGTTGTATCAATACTTACAACAGGTATGTCCTCATCTCTTATCACATCTTCAGCCTGATGGTTATCAGTTTGAGCTGTTGCGTCGCTTTCTACTTTTGACCGAAGGGACTCTAACTTGCTTTCCAGATTCGTGATTTCTTCTTTTATACTTTCTTTATCTTCCTCTGTCATGATCTTTTTCACTATAAGTTTAAGTGCAATGCTTAAAGGCTGTTTTTACAGCTTTATGTTAAGTATACTTCTAATTATTGGCGTTTGTTTTGCTTAAAATAGGCTCAAGCGCCTTTTAAGTACAAATTCTATATGTTGAAGAAGATGCTGTGTGCAATGGATTTATACTTAATTAACTCAAGTTGCGTGATAGTGCATGCGGTATAAAACAAAAAAATCTGTTCTGCCAGTGGCTAGAGTACGTTTTAAAGTTTGCAGACTCTTAAACCGTAACAGCCATGACAGAACAGACCATTACAATTTACTGCTTTATAGACGATTTCTTCCATGCCGTTGGCAGAAAAGATGACGCTCACTGCAAAATAAATGATGCCGAGCTGCTCACCACGGCTCTGCTCTCGGCCCGCTACTTCCACGGTAACCTGTGCTCGTACTCATACATGCAAGCCCATCACGGGGTGAGGCGCATTGACAAATCCGGCTTTACCCGCCGCCTGCACGGCCTGCAGCCCCAGTTGCTGGCTTTGTTTGCCGCCCTGGGCCAGAGTCTGAAAGAGCTCAACACTTCCTCAGCTTACCTGATCGACTCTTTCCCGGTGGCCGTGTGCGACAACATCCGCATCCCTTTCTGCCACCTGCTCCAAGGCGAGGCCTATCGGGGCAAGTGCCAGAGCAAGCGGCGCTACTTCTACGGCTTCCGCGTTCAGGTCATCACCACCTCGGACGGTGTGCCGGTGCAGTTCTACATCCTGAGCCGGCTCTTTTGTCGACATCACTGCCATCAAGGCCATGGAAGTAGACCTGCCCCAGGACAGCCAGCTTTACGCTGACGCCGCCTACACCTGCTATGAGGTGGAGGACCTGCTCAGAGAATGCGAGCAGGTGGAGCTTCGCTGCTGCCGCAAGGCTAACAGCAAGCGAAAGGATGAACCCTGCATGGCCTTTCTGAAGGGCTACTACCGCAAGCGCATCGAAACCACCTTCTCGGGCATTACCGGCTTCTTCCCCAAGAAGATCCATGCCGTCACAGCCGAAGGTTTCATCCTCAAACTCATTCTCTTTATCTTCGCCTATACCCTAGCGCAAGTCATCGACTAGCTCGCAACTTGGGTTAATTAGTAGATGTGTTATTACTGAACAGTAAGTAATTAACGCATGATAAGTGATCTGCTGTAATGGTTTTGGCTTCTGTTTCACTAATATGAAAATCCTGTAGTAAGCAGGTCAGAGTATAGCTTAAAGCACGAAGCAGTGGGGTTTGAAATAGTGGCGGGTAAGGCAGCACATGCACTTGTCGTAAATAATGCCTAATTTTGGAAACTTTAACCAATAGCCACAGGTTTTAACCTTAAACAGCGAATATTATGACAGAAAATAAAGAAAAAATGGTTTCTGTGTACGCAGAGGCTAACCCGAACCCTGAGTCAATGAAGTTTGTGCTGAACGTGCAGATGTTGCCAGACGGCCAGAGCGTGGATTATCCAAACCTGGAGAGCGCAATTGAGTCGCCGTTGGCGCAGGAGCTGTTCAACTTCGACTATGTGTCACGTGTGTTCATTGCAAGTAACTTTGTAACCGTAACAAAAAGCGCTGACCTGGAGTGGGTAAAGATTATCCCAGAACTGCGCACCTTCCTGAAGTCTTATGTAGAGGCAGGCGGACCAATTTTTAACGAAGGTTTTTCTGCTGCCAAAGCAGAGCCAACTGCCGCAAGCGGAGAGGCATCTGCCGAAGACACTGAGATTGCTAAGAAAGTAACTGATTTGTTGGAGAACTACGTTCGTCCAGCTGTAGAGCAGGATGGTGGTAACATCAGCTTTAAATCATATCATGATGGCGTGGTAACAGTACACCTGCAAGGTTCTTGCAGCGGTTGCCCATCTGCTACCGTAACGCTGAAAGCTGGTATCGAGAACCTGCTGAAGCGTATGGTGCCTGAAGTAAAAGAAGTAGTTGCTGACGGTGTAGTTATCTAATAAAGCCACAGCAATAACAAAAAAGCCAGCTCTAAAAGAGCTGGCTTTTTTGTTTGAGAATATGGATGAGTTGAAGTAGCAGGTTTAACAATAGTTGCCTTTGCTGCTAGAGCCTTACATATAGCTCTACTATCAACAAAACAAGAAAGCCCGGAACACTGCTGTCCCGGGCTTTCTTGTTTTGTATTGCTATAACTAGCGAACCTTCTGCACCTGTGGAGCTGCTTCCGGCTGCTTGTCTTTCTCTTTTATTGTATCCACTACGATTGGTGTAGCGATGAACAGGGAAGAGTATGTACCAAACAATACACCGATGATCATGGCAAGCGAGAAGCTGCGTAGCACTTCACCACCGAAGATGAACAAAATCACTACTACCAGGAACAGTGTCAGGGATGTAATGATCGTACGGCTGAACGTGCTGATCAGGGCCGGGTTAACTACTCCTCTGATACCCAAGCGTGGGTTATCGTTCATGTACTCACGTACACGGTCGAAGATTACCACAGTATCGTTGATAGAGAAACCAATGATTGTAAGTACCGCTGCAATAAACACCTGATCCATTTCATAAGAGATACCAAACAGGTTCAGGATTGAGAATACAGAGATGATCATCAGGGCATCATGCAGGAGTGCTACAACACCACCCAGCGAGAACTGCCACTTCGAGAATCGAATCATTACGTAAAGGAAGATACCTACCAACGCTAATAGAATTGCAACTAAAGCAGTGTTCTGGATGTCGTCGGCCATAGTGGCACCAACTTTAGAAGAGCTTAGAACTTCCGGGTTCAGGTTGCTATACTGCTGCAGGCCTTGCTCCAGAGCTGTTCTTACTTGTGTATCAGCTTCTGTACTCTCGTCGTCAGCCAACCAGCTGGTAATAACCTTCAGGCGGTTAGAAGCACCGAAAGTCTTCACCTCTGTACCTGCTTGCTGGAAGTCGTCCAGAAGGCTAGAGCGTACTTCAGAAGCTGGTACTGCCTGATCAAACTCAATTACGTAAGAGCGGCCACCAGTAAAGTCTACACCTAAGTTTGGTCCTTTGATAGCCATGGCTACAAAACCAAACACAAGGATGAACAGTGAGAAAGCATAAGCTGGCTTTCTGTACTTCATTACGTCGAACTTAATGTTGCGGAACATCTTGTTAGACAGGGCAGAAGAGAAGGAAAGCTTGCCTGCCTTCTTGAACGTGCTTTCAACCAACAGTCTTGAGATAAATACTGAAGTAAAGAAAGACGTCACGATACCGATCATCAGTGTAATAGCGAAACCTTTAACCGGGCCAGAACCGAAGAAGTATAGGATAAAGCCTACGATAAAGGTAGTAACGTTAGCATCGAGGATAGTGCTGAATGCTTTGTCGTAACCTGCATTAATAACTTCACGCATGCTTAAGCCTTTGGCAGCTTCCTCACGCATACGCTCGAAGATCAGTACGTTGGCATCCACGGCCATACCCAATGTAAGTACGATACCAGCGATACCAGGTAGTGTAAGTGCAGCACCAAACTGGGCCAGCACACCAAGTATAAAGAATACGTTGAACAACAGGGCAAGGTCAGCAATGAAACCACCACGGCTGTAGTATGCAATCATGAAGACTACCACGATCAACAGACCTGCTACAGTCGAAAGCAAGCCTTGGTTGATAGCTTCCTGACCAAGCGAAGGACCTACGATAGCTTCTTCTACGATACGGGTAGGAGCTGGCATTTTACCAGCCTTCAGGATGTTAGCCAAGTCTTGTGCTTCATCCACGGTAAAGTTACCAGAGATAGAAGAGTTACCTCCTGTAATCTCGCCCTGCACCACCGGAGCAGAGTATACATAGTTATCCAGTACGATGGCTACCTGACGGCCAATGTTGTCGCCTGTAAGACGAGCCCATTTTCTGGCACCAGTAGCATTCATTGTCATGCTGATCTCTGGGCGACCTGCCTGATCGAAGTCCTGACGAGCATCGTTGATTACTTCACCAGTTAGCGGAGCTTTGCCGTCACGCCCCTTCTTGATAGCGTACATTTCCACGAACTGCTGTCCGTTGTCGCCAGCAAGTGGCTTCACACCCCACAGAAACTTCATGTTAGGAGGCAGGATAGAGCGAACATCTGGGCGGTTGAACAGCTCATTGATTTGGGCTGTGTCGCGAACGTTAGCACCGATGCCGCCTGGCATCTGCGTGAACAGCGAAGCCAGTACACCAGCCTGCTGGTTATTAAGAGAGTCAAGCTGAGAAGCAGCAGTATCAGTTTGTGCCGAAGCAACAGCTGTTGAGTCTAAAAGAGTAGAGTCTGCACCGGCAGCTTGTGCCAGTACGTCGTCAGAGGCGCCTTGCTGTGCAACAGGAGCGTTTGTAGTAGTTGTAGTAGTACCGATGTTTAGTTTACCGGCACGCTGCAGCTCGTCCAGGTGCTGGCCTACCTGCATAAAGTAAGGAGTGAACTCCTGTGGAGACCACACTTCCCAGAACTCCAGGTTAGCCATACCTTGCAACAGGTTACGCACCCGGTCTGGGTTGTCAACACCTGGTAACTCGATCTGGATACGACCAGTACCTTTCAGGCGCTGAATGTTTGGCTGTGTTACACCGAAACGGTCAATACGGGTACGAAGGATGTTGAATGAACGGTCAATAGCAGCGTCCACTTCAGACTGAATAACCTCAACTACCTCTTCGTTGGTAGATTCGTAGCTGATCTTGCCACGGTTAGCTGTGTTAGAGAAGATGCGGCTCAGGCGGCCATTTGGCTCTACCTCACGGTAAGCCTGCGCAAAAAGAGTAGTAAAACGCTCCTGGCTGTTCTTCTGCAACTCCTTAGCTCGATCAAGCGCCTTCAGGAAGTTAGGGTCTTTGCTGTTGCCAGACATAGACTTGATGATCTCTACAGGAGAAACCTCAAGCACTACGTGCATACCGCCTCTCAGGTCGAGGCCAAGACCAAGCTCATTCTCTTTAACCTCTTCATAGGTCATGCCCAGGTATACTTCCTCCTTGGCCATGGAGTCGAGGTAAGATTGTTTTTTTGCTAAGTCAACGTTGCCCTGTGCATCCGTGGCAAAAGCTTCTGCTTTATTCTGGATGTTGGCGGCAACGAATGAGAACGACAGATAGTAAAGGCATAGCGCCGATACGATCAACGTCAGAACGATTATTAACGATTTGTTCCGCATTGTTTAAGTAAAAGTATGAATTGGTTGAATTTTGGGTACAATTGTGTCTTTCTCCCGAATTACCTTTTAGAATAACTGTAATATACCTGTGTGCGTTCCGTTAGCTGATAGCTAAGGAGTTACAGCGGTAAAAAAAATAGAGAAAGTAAAAAAAGAGGAGTTACAGCCTAAGGGGCATTGGGCTGTATGGTGGTAGGTAAAATACGGGTTACTACACCAGCTCCTGGCGGCACTGCTGTGTAAGATGCAGGCAAAAGCTCGTTTGCTGGTTGTGCAAAAGCTGGTTGCTGTGGCAGTGGCTCAATGTCCTGCTGCAGGTTAAGGGCTACAAAAGAGGTAGTGCCCTCCAGCGATACTTTCTGCTTTACAATAGTTTTTCCTGCATCAGGTGCAGAGGCCAGTGCAGAGCTTGTTTGCTGCGCTGTGCCATTAGCCGTTGTGTATGCCACCACTTCCTGGCCATTGAGCATAAGTGCCCACAGCAGGGTTACTGACATCAAAAGGTGCCTGAAGTGGCAAGATATGTTTGTAGCTTTTGGCATGTATAACCGCAAATATGAAATCTTTTCTGTTAAAAAAGAAATTTTAGCGGTTAACATCAATAAATCGCTTCACGTCCTGCTTCTTGCCTATAAGCAACAGGATATCTGAAGGATAAATAATGGTGTCAGCCTTAGGTACACCAATAATGTGCTCTACCTGTGTTGGCTTTCCATCCTGGATCTCTTCAAAAAAGCGCTTTATGGTAATCAGGTTCAGGTTATACTTCTCACGGAGAGAGATTTTAGCCACGCTGCGGTTGGCAATATTGCGAGGGGCATTAATCTCCACAATTTCGTAATTATCTGGCAGCGGAAGGAAGGTGCGGATGCTTGGCTGCAGCAGGCGCTCAGCCACTGTTTTACCAACCTCACCCTCTGGCGACAGAATCTCCTGCACACCCATCTTCTCCAGGATACGGCGCTGCTGTTTATTGGAGGCACGGGTAATAACACGCTTCACGTTCAGCTCTTGCAGGTTAGCCGTTGTAATGAGTAGCGCCTCGAAATCCTCACCGATCGCTACTATTACAGCATCCATGTCCTGGATATTTTGTGCCTCCAATGCGCGGATATCGGTGGCATCCAGGGCTACAGCGTACGCTACCTGGTCTTTAATAGACTCCACATGGTCTTCATCGTTATCGATAGCGATAACCTCGGCGCCACGTTCTGCCAGCGTGGTGGCAATGGAGTGCCCAAAGACACCAAGGCCTATAACCGCAAATTTATGCCTCATGCTTTTATTTTAGCGTTTAGGTAAGTAGTGATTACCTCCAGCCCGCGCTCAAAGTTGGCGTTATTCGGGATGATGATGTCAGCGTCGTTTTTGTAAGGCTTAATGTACTTCTCGTATGTAGGAGCTACATGGTTGGTGTATCTGTAGAGTACATCATCCAGATCATACCCACGCTCTACCTTGTCGCGCACAATGCGGCGCTGCAGCTTAATATACTCTTTAGCGTCGATGTATACTTTCAGATCCAGCAGATTAGCAATTTCCTCGAAGTAGAAAACGAATATACCCTCTACCACCACAATAGGTGCCGGTCTGAACTCCAGTTGCCGAGGCACTACGTTCGGGTTATTAAAAGTATACTCGGTGCGGTAAACGGTTTCGCCATGGCTCACTTTAAGTATATCGTGGGCGTAAGCTTCGTCGTCGATGCACGAAGGTAAGTCGAAATTAATGACCCCGTTAAGGTCTGCAGTTTGGTGCTCGCGCGGTTTGTAATAGTTGTCCTGAGAGATCAGGCAAACGTCTTCAGGCGAAAACGAGGTAAGCAGCTTATTCAAAAAAGTGGTTTTTCCTGAAGCACTACCTCCTGTAATCCCGACGATGAATGGCTTTTGCATAGGAAGCTTTGGTTTCAGGCCACAAAATTAAGACATTAGCAGGTACTTGGCTACTTTCACCAGGTATTTTTATACTTCAAGCGTTTTCAGGAAAC
The DNA here is from genome assembly GCF_000973725.1 of Pontibacter korlensis. NCBI lineage: Bacteria > Pseudomonadati > Bacteroidota > Cytophagia > Cytophagales > Hymenobacteraceae > Pontibacter > Pontibacter korlensis. The sequence goes on from NZ_CP009621.1 coordinate 2,067,064, forward strand.
GAACAAGCTCCTGCGTAGCACGGCCACGGTGGCTGATGGCATTTTTTTCTTCCGAACTCATCTGTGCAAAAGTAAGGTCATAACCTTCTGGCACAAATACCGGGTCATAACCAAATCCTTTATCGCCTTGCCAATTTTCCGCTATGCTGCCTGTTACAATGCCTTCAAACTGATGTTCCTGGCCATTTAATATTAGAGTGATACTGGTGCGAAAGCGGGCGCGGCGGTTTGCTTTTCCCTGCAGGCTTTGCAAAAGCTTTTCTATATTATCGGCGTCAGAACGCTGTGGACCGGCATAGCGGGCGGAGTACACGCCTGGAGCTCCATCAAGGGCCTCTACCTCCAGACCAGTATCGTCGGCGAAGCAGCTCACGTTATAATGCTGCCATACGTACTCTGCTTTCTGGCGGGAGTTGCCTTCCAGAGTATCCTGCTCTTCGGGTAGCTCTTCGTTGCAGCCAATATCCTGCAGGCTCAGCAGCTCATACTTGCCTTCCAGCATCTGGCTTACTTCGGTTAGCTTATGTTTGTTATTGGTTGCAAAGCAGAGTCTTTTCATAAGTATCTTCTAACTAAGTGGTAAATAACTTGAACTGCACGGCTGCTTCCGAAAGAGCTTTGTGGGTGAGTAAGCCGCACACAATTAAAGTAAGTATGCCGCTACCTCATCCTCCTTCAGTACGACTTGTACGCGCTCACGCAGGGTGGTGGCGAGTGAGTAGCCGGTGTAAGTAGCGGCAATAGGGTAGAGCGGGTGGTGACGGTCCACCAGGGTTGCCACTTCTACTTTCTTGGGGCTTCGCGACAGAAACACGTTCAAAGTATAAGCCAGCGTTTTGCCGGTGTTTAGCACATCGTCGACCAGCACCACAGCTTTACCTTCCAAACTCAAGCTTTCAGGCTCAAGCTGTACTGGCTCCTGCAAAGGCTTATCTTTGTTAAGCTTTACCTGCAGTAGCTGTATTCTTATCGGGGATATTTGCTGTAGCTGCGTGGCCAGTTTCTCTGCTAAGGTATGGCCGTTAGGGTAAATGCCTGCCAGCACAAGCTCCTGTTCCTCAAAGTTGCGCTCATATATTTCATATGCCATGCGCGTCACCTTTTGCTCGATCTGGGCGCGGTCCAGTATCAGGTTTTGCTGTTTGGTTTGTGGTGTCATAGGTCTTTTTCTGTGCTTATACAGGCAAACTCTTACTAGGGCTGCTAAGGCAAATTTATAAAGATAATTGCTACGGCCGCGGCTTTTGCTCAGAGTGTAAAATAATTTGGCTCATAGCGTTTTACTTTCAAATAATCTTATTAAATTTGCAGTCCGATTCAGAAATTAAGGTTAAATAACGTTTACGATAATGAAAAAAGGCATTCACCCAGAGTACAGACAGGTGGTTTTCCAGGATATGACTAGTGATTTCAAATTCCTTACTCGTTCTACCATGACCTCTGATGAGACAATCACTTGGGAAGATGGGAAAGAGTATCCTGTAATCAAAGTGGAAGTTTCTTCTGCTTCACACCCATTCTACACTGGTAAAAACATCTTCGTGGATACCGCAGGACGCGTTGAGAAATTCAACAAGCGCTACCAGAAAAAATAAGCGGTTTATTCCGGTTAAAACGTTTCAAAAGAGAAGTCTTCCTGAACAATTTCGGGAAGACTTTTTTATTTTTGTAGTATGAACATCATCCTATTCGATGAACCCGCTATCCGGCAGGATCTTCTGCCACTGACCTTTACAAGAGCAGTGGCAGACATGCGCGTTGGTATTTTAACTATTGCCGAAAAATGGGCCCATTATATGGGAGTGGCTGTTTCATACCTCACACAGCCTTATCTGCAGCCTAAGTATAATGTGCACAATGGAGCCAGCAACCTCTACATTAATGGTGCAGTTTGCCCAAACGAGGAGTTGGTAAGCGCCATACAGGGGCTAAAAGAAGGGGAGGCCTTGTACCAGAACGACCTGCTTATTGCCCTAAACAGCGATACCCTTCAGTTTAACACCGTGGAAGAGCTGGTAGGGCATTCTGCGCCACAAAGGCACCAGTACGAAAGCTGTACCATTATCCGCGATGTGTGGGATATCTTCCTGCAAAACGGTAGCCAAATCCGTAGCGACTTCAATGTCCTGGCCAAAGGGCGCCAAAGCCAACCGATAGGAGATAAGCATACGATTGTGTACAATGAGGAGAACATCTTCATAGAAGAAGGTGTGAAGATACGTGCTGCGATACTAAATGCAGAGAACGGGCCGATTTACCTGGGCAAAAACTCTCAGGTACATGAAGGTGCCGTCATAAAAGGACCTTTCGCCTTGGGTGAGGAGAGCAATGTGAACATGGGGGGCAAAATGCGCGGCGACGTTAGCATAGGGCCATTTTGCAAGGTAGGTGGTGAGGTGGCAGCCTCGGTTATTTTTGGCTACTCAAATAAAGGCCACGAAGGTTACCTGGGCAACTCCGTGCTAGGTGAGTGGTGCAATATTGGCGCCGACACCAACACCTCAAACCTCAAGAACAACTATGCCGAGGTTAAGATCTGGAACTACGCCAAAAACGGCTTTAAAAATACAGGGCAACAGTTCTGTGGCCTCATTATGGGCGACCATAGCAAGTGCGGCATCAACACGATGTTCAACACAGGTACAGTGGTGGGGGTAAGCGCTAATATTTTTGGACCAGGCTTCCCGCGCAACTTCATCCCTTCATTCAGTTGGGGCGGAGCGGCTGGCTTTGAGACCTTCCAGATGCGCAAGGTGGTAGAGGTGGCCGAGAAGGTGATGGCACGCCGTAACCTGGAGCTTAGCCAGGTAGATCGGGATATCCTAAACCATATTTTTGAACAGACCCAGCAATACCGCGTGTGGGATAAGAGGGCGTAGAGGCTTCTTAATAATTGAGCTTACCAATAATTTAACTATTTAAGCCGTGCAGTTTTCACAGATAATAGGCCATCAGGAAGCAAAGCAGCTCTTGCTGAAGTCGGTGCAGCAAAACCATGTGGCGCATGCGCAGCTGTTTCTGGGGCAGGAGGGTAGCGCTAACCTAGCTTTGGCCTTGGCTTATGCTACCTACATCAACTGCGAAAGCAAACAGCCCGATAATTCATGTGGAACATGTAGCAGCTGTGTGAAGATGAATAAGCTGGTGCACCCCGACTTCAACTTCGTAATGCCTGTTACGGCCACTAAGTCGGTAAGTAAAGATGCGCTAAGCCATAAGTTCATGAACGAGTGGCGCGAGTTTATACTTGCAAGCCCATATCAGGGGCTGAACGAGTGGATGCAGCACATTGGCGCTGAGAATAAGCAAGGCATTATATCGAAAGATGAGAGCCGCCACCTGGTAAGGCTGGTATCGCTGAAAGCCTTTGAGGGTGCTTATAAGATTGTGGTAATCTGGCTGCCAGAACTGATGCATTCTGCTGCTGCTAACGCTCTGCTGAAGCTGTTGGAGGAACCACCTGCTCAGACTTTGTTTTTGCTAGTGGCACAGTCGGCAGAAAAACTTCTGGCTACCATAACCTCGCGCACTCAGATAATGCAGGTACGCAACTTTACCGAGCAGGAGGTAATACAGTATGTACAGCAGAAGTATAACCTTGATAATACCAAAGCTGAGCAGATAGCGCAATTAGCCGAAGGGAACTTGAACGCCGCAGCCAAGCTTCCTAGTGAGATCAGCAGCGATTACTTTACCTTCTTTACCGATTGGATGCGCCAGTGTTATGGCTATAAGTTTAACAACCTGGTGGAGATGAGCGACAAATTTCAGGCTCTGGGCCGTGAGAACCAGAAGAACTTCTTGCTGTATGCGCTCAACCTGTTCCGGAAAGTAATGCTCTATGGGGTAGATGCCTCATTGATTTCTTTTCTGCCGCCTGCCGAACTGGACTTCGTTCAGAAGTTCTCCAAGGTAATTACTGGGAATAATGCCGGAGATCTGGCCGAGGAGCTAAACCAGGCGCACTACCATATTGAGCGCAACGCAAACCCTAAAATGGTATTTGTAGACAGCTCGCTGCAAATTGCCGGTTACCTTCGAAAAGGGTAACTTTGATCAATGGCTCTTGATTGCTGGTCTTTCTTCAGTATCAGGCTAAGTATAAATTTCTTCTTCCCTGGCAGGGAGTATAAAACTGGAAGCACTTGAAAACAGGTGCTCCGTAGAAAGTATAACATGACAGAGAATATAACAGACCGAATTATACGAATAGGCACCCGTGGTAGCAAGCTAGCCTTATGGCAGGCAGAAAATGCTGCCGAAAAGCTGCAAGCCTCTGGTTTCAAAACAGAATTGGTTATCATCAGTACCAAAGGCGACCAGGTACTGGATAAGTCGCTGGATAAAATAGGCTCTAAAGGAGTATTTACAGAGGAGCTGGAAGTGGCACTGCGTGAGGGGCAAGTAGAAATAGCCGTGCATAGCGCAAAGGATGTACAATCTTCCATTCCTGAAGACCTGGAGCTCGTGGCGTTTATGGAACGCGAGCAGGTGAACGATGTTATCCTGAGCTTCGATCCGAACTTTAAACTGGAGCGTGATAGTAAGGCGGTAATAGGCACATCTTCTACTCGCCGTAAGGCACTTCTTAAAAAGTACTACCCAAACATCAAGACAGCCGAATCCAGAGGTAACCTGCAGACCCGCCTGCGCAAGCTGGAAGAGAAGCAGTTCGATGCTCTGATGCTGGCTTACGCTGGAGTTTACCGTATGGGCTATGATAACCTGATTGTGCACACCTTTCCAGAGTACGAATTTGTGCCTGCAGCAGGACAGGGCAGTGTAGCCATTGAGTGTGCCAAGAACCTTGATCCAGAGCTAAAGAAAGGCCTGAAAGAGGCGTTAAACCATACAGACACCCACGTTTGCTTATTGGCTGAGCGCGCGTTCCTGCGTACGATGGAAGGCGGTTGTAGTATCCCGTCCTTTGCGTTGGCAACGTTAACAGACGAAGGCGTTAGTATAACCGGAGGCATTGTAAGCCTGGACGGTAAAACGCTGCTGCAGGAAACACTGGAAGGACCGACTGTAACTGTTGAGGCAATGGGAGAGCAATTGGCTAACACTATTCTGAGCCGGGGTGGTGATGAAATACTAAAAAGCATTCGAGCTGAGCGCACAGAATAAGTAAAAGCTTTGCGTAGACAAGAGCTTTACTGGTGTTATAAAAAAGGCCTCCTGCACAATGCAGGAGGCCTTTTTTGCTTTATATCTTTTTTGAGCTTAGGCTTTGGCAGCTTCTGCTTTTACAGCTTCTTTGGAAAGCGGCCCATTCCTGGACGATCGGGCATAGGCAAGGAAATCCTGCATCTCACGCTTCACCATAGGAGCCATTAAATATAATCCTACCATGTTAGGAATACTCATGGCAAAGAGCATGGCATCAGAGAAAGCTACTACGCTGCCTAGCTGCATAGGAGCACCAAGTACAATAAAGGCGCAGAAGATAACTTTAAAGCTGATGTCGGCTGCTTTGGTATGGCCAAATAGGTACGTCCATGACTTAAGCCCATAGTAAGACCAGGTGATCATGGTAGAGAAGGCGAAAAGTATAACTGCAGCTGCCAGAATAATCGGGAACCAGCTGATAACAGTGGCAAAGGAGGCTGAAGTGAGGGCAATACCATCACCGGCAGTATCCAGTTGGTAAGCTCCGGTTACCACAATTACGAGTGCAGTCATGGTACAAACTACTACAGTGTCGATGAATGGCTCCAGGGAAGCCACAAAACCTTCTGTAACCGGTACATTGGTTTTAACGGCAGAGTGCGCAATGGAAGCAGAACCAATACCTGCCTCGTTAGAGAACATACCGCGGCGCAAGCCCTGAATCATCACACCTACCACGCCACCGCCTATTGCTGAAGCTGTAAAAGCTCCTTCAAAAATGGCTGCAAAGGCGCCTGGTATCAAAGAAATGTTAGAAACCAGTACAATGATGGCAGCTACAATGTAAGTGCCGCACATCAGTGGAACAACCTTTTCTGTTACCCGGGCAATGCTCTTCATACCACCAAGTATAACAAGGCCTACCAGCACAGCCATGATCAGGCCAAAAATCCAGGCGTTACCACCGCCAAAGAATGAACCTGACTCGCCGCCTGTAACGGCAATAAACTGCTGTGTGGCTTGATTGATCTGGAACATGTTACCTGCTCCGATAGCACCGCCTATACACATGATAGCAAAGAAGGCTGCCAGGAATTTGCCTAAGCCAGCCATGCCCCGCTCTTTCAGGCCTTTGTTCAGGTAGTGCATTGGTCCGCCAGATACAGTTCCGTCGGCATGTTTGTCTCTATATTTTACACCAAGCGTACAGGATACAAACTTGGACGACATGCCAAGCAAGCCCGCCAGGATCATCCAGAAAGTGGCACCCGGTCCGCCAAGGGAAATAGCAATGGCCACACCTGCAATGTTACCAAGGCCTACTGTACCAGATACAGCAGCTGTCAAGGCTTGGAAGTGTGTTACCTCACCAGGGGCATCCTCTTGGTTGTACTTGCCACGTACAATATCCAGTGCATACTTAAAACCTCTGAAGTTGATAAAGCCAAGGTAAAAGGTAAAGAACAAGGCGCCGGCTAATAACCATACTAGTATAAGTGGTATACCTAGATCATCGGAAACTTTTAGTTCATAGAAAATAATGTCGGAGATAAATTGCGCTGCAGGGCCTATGGCCGCATCAATTTTCTCGTCTATAGTTGTATTGTTTGACTGGGCAAAAAGGGAACTACAGGCCCCCAGACTGAGCGCTGCAGAGAGTAAGAATCGTTTCATCTATATGGGTTAGTTGATTAGTCGGTTTTCTTGAATTTAACTATTTCTGCTGCCAATGTAAAGTTTAAGCCCGGATTGCCCCTGTCAGTTCAGGAAAATAACGATATAGTACAATATATAGGGGAAGGGATTTTTAGCACTTCTCCTTTAGGTATACGGCAAAACAGCAATAAGCAACGGTAGAGATAGTTAACAGGCTACAGAGAAAACTTAAAATGTAAACAAGACATAAAAAGGCTTAAATTTGAAATCCAACCGGCGTGGCTGGAACATGAATCACAAAACCGACATAACTCTACAGATAGTATGAAACTGCTGAAACGCATTGCTGCTACTGCCATGGTAGCTTTTGTATTACCGCTGGCCGTACTTGCACAGAAGCCCAAGGGCAAAGATCAACTCGTAACCATCTCTACCGCACGGGGCGACATCAAGCTTGTGCTTTTTGATGACACCCCACAACACAAAGCCAACTTCCTGAAACTGGCTAAAGAGGGTTTCTACGATGGCACTACCTTCCACCGTGTGATAGATGGTTTTATGATACAGGGAGGAGATCCTAACACAAAAGATGATAACCCGCGCAATGATGGTGCTGGTAGCCCAGGCTATACTGTTCCGGCCGAAATCAACTCAGCTCACAAGCATGTGCGAGGAGCCGTAGCAGCAGCACGCCAAGGCGACATGGTAAACCCGGAGCGCGCGAGCAGTGGCTCACAGTTCTACATAGTGGAAAACCACGATGGTACCCCTATGCTGGATGACGTGTATACGGTGTTTGGGCAGGTAGTAGATGGCTTGGATGTGGTGGACAAAATCGCGGAGCTGCCAAAGGATGGACGTGACCGGCCACTATCTGACGTGAAAATGAAGGTGACGGTGGAGCAGGTAAAGAAGAAAAAGGTCGCTAAGAAGTACGACTATAATTACAACACCCAAACACTGGAAAAGAAATAACAAGATGAAGCGAATACTGATTACAGGCTCTAACGGGCTACTGGGGCAGAAATTAGCCGAACTATTACTATCAAGGCAGGATGTTGAACTACTTGCCACCAGCCGTGGAGAGAACAAACTAGCTGAGCTATATCCGACACTTCCTTTCAAAAGTATGGATGTGACGAACCCAGAGCAGGTGGAGCAGGTGGTAAGCAAGTTCCGCCCTACACACATCATCCATACTGCCGCCATGACCAACGTGGATCAGTGCGAGAGCGATCGCGACGGTGCGCTGCTGTTAAATCGTGATGCTGTGCAGTTCTTGGTAGATGCATGCGAAAAGTATAATGTGCACCTCATCCACGTAAGCACCGACTTTATTTTTGACGGCGAAAACGGCCCATATGACGAAGAGGCGGAGGCAAAGCCGGTAAACTTCTACGGAGAGACCAAGCTAATGGCAGAGGAGATCGTGAAGAACGCGAAGTGTAAGTGGGCCATACTCCGGACAGTGCTGGTATATGGCGTTGTAAACGACTATGGTCGTACTAACATTGTGCTGTGGGTGCGCGATAGTTTGCAGGCTGGTAAAGTAATCAAAGTTGTTACAGATCAGTTCCGCACACCAACACTAGCCGAGGATTTAGCAATGGGCTGCTGGTTGGCTGCTGAGAAGGACGCTGAGGGTATTTATAACATCTCTGGCAGCGAAATGCTGACTCCTTATGATATGGCCCTGCAGGTTGCCAATTACTTTGCACTAGATAAATCGCTTATAGACAAGGCCGATGGCAGTACCTTTTCACAGCCTGCCAAGCGTCCGCCTCGCACAGGCTTCATCATTCGGAAAGCCGAAACAGACCTAGGTTACCGCCCCCACACTTTTGCCGAGGGTATCCGAGTAGTGGCAGAGCAGGCTGAGGCTTAGTATAGCAAAGTACTCGGTGTATTCAGTTGCGCCACAAGTTCCCAACGAATTCAAGATAAGGCAGTAAGCTTCGGTTTACTGCCTTATTGCTATAACATTAAAAATATGCGATTTTTAATGCAGCTGTCCGATCCATTACCTATATTGTACCCTTTAATTTCAGTACAATACGACCAAACACCTTAAACTAACTAAACTAACTCTTCTACCTTACTTTATGAGTGCTAACAAAGAATCCTGGGGCTCACGCGTCGGTCTAATCCTGGCGATGGCCGGTAATGCCGTAGGTCTCGGAAACTTCCTGCGCTTCCCGGTGCAGGCGGTGCAAAATGGCGGCGGCGCCTTTATCATCCCTTATCTTGTCTGTTTTTTGGTGATGGGTATTCCCCTGCTTTGGATAGAGTGGTCTATGGGCCGCTTTGGGGGCAAGCATGGTAACCACTCCACACCTTATATTGTGGACACCATGGGTAAACATCGCCTGTGGAAGTATATTGGCGTATTCGGTATCTGGACAAACATTGCTGTAGCGGCTTATTACTGCTACCTGGAGTCCTGGACACTCTCTTATGTGTTTCACTCCGTTCTGGGCACGTTCAATGGCCTAGATCAGGAAGGCGTGGCAGCTTTCTTTGACACCTATGTTAGCATCGGCGATTCCACACTAGGTATACCTTATGAGGCTGTGGTGTTTTACATCATCTGTTTGCTGCTTAACACCTGGATCTTATCGCAAGGTTTGTCTGGTGGTGTAGAGCGTGTGGCAAAGATAGGCATGCCTATGCTGATTCTGTTCGGCGTGTTCCTGGCGTTCAAAGGCTTTACCATTTCTGCCGGAGAAGCCGGTGCCGTAAACGACAGCTCTGTGGGCCTGAACTTCCTGTGGACGCCAAACTTTGATGAACTGTGGTCGCCAACAGTGTGGCTTGCTGCAGCCGGACAAATCTTCTTTACGCTATCGGTAGGTATGGGTACTGTACACTGCTACGCTTCTTATGTAAGGTCTAAAGATGATATCGCACTTAATGCTATGTCGGCTGGCTGGATGAACGAATTCGTAGAAGTAGTACTTGGTGCCTCTATCCTGATTCCAATTTCGATTGGTTACTTGGGTGTAGAAAGAGTAACAGAGTTGGTGCAGTCCGGTGGTCTGGGGCTGGCATTTAAAACACTACCGTTCCTGTTTACGCAGTGGGGCGAGGTGCTAGGTGCCATTGCCGGTGTTATGTGGTTCGGTTTGTTGTTCTTTGCGGGTATCACCTCCTCCCTGGCTATGGGTACACCTTGGATCGGCTTCCTGCAGGATGAGTTTAAATGGGAGCGTAAATCAGCGGCCTGGTCTTTTGGTCTGATCGTGCTGATACTAGGTATGCCAACGGTACTGTTCTTCCACTACGGTGTGTTCGATGAGTATGATTACTGGGCAGGTACAGTTTCGCTGGTAGTATTTGCCCTGGTTGAGACGATTCTATTTGCATGGGTGTTTGGTATGGATAAAGGCTGGCGTGAGATCACATCCGGAGCCGATATACAAGTACCTAACTTCTATAGGTACATCATCAAGTTTGTAACTCCGCTGCTGCTCCTGTGGGTGTTCATCGGCTCACTGGTAACGCCGAAAGGCGGCGACTGGGCAAAGGCTTTTGCAGGTGATTGGGTGCTTGACGACAGCTCTATTATCAACAAGATCAAGAATACGAGCCTAAAGCGCCAACTGGCAGAAGCTACAGATCCTGCTGTAATCGAACAACTGCAGGAAACACTGTTCTTTGTAAATGCCTCGCGTATACTTCTGGTAACAGTGTTCCTGAGTATTGCTGCGTTGGTTTACATTGCCTATAAAAAAAGAGTTAGAGAAGGAAGGATATAAGAAACTATGAATACATCTGCACTTATTGTGATGCTCAGTACCATGCTGTTGGTAACCGGGCTGATGATTTACTTTTTCACGCGTGTGCTAAGTGCACCCCCAAAGCCTGAGCCAGACTCTTATCTCGATAACGACGATGAACCAGAGCGCCAGGTAAAACCGTAAAAACTATACATGAAGAAAATAAAGCACTGGATACGCAGGAACTTTGGCTTTTCGCAGCGTGAAGTAAATGCGTCTCTGGTGCTACTTACCTTACTGGTGCTGCTATTGGTGGCACCTTTTCTTTTAAGTACGTTACTGCAGAGTCTGAGTACGTTTCACCTCAAGACCGCCAACTACTTGACAGCTTAGTAGCGCAACTGGAGGAAAGGCAGCCGGAACGAACCAGCAAGTATACTACGGCCCTTCAACCCAAACGAGCTGACGGTGGAAGAGTGGCAGGCGTTCGATTTGCCCAAGTACCTGGCGCAGCTTATTCTCAACTACCGAAGCAAAGTAGGTAACCTTACCTACAAAGCAGAACTAGGCAAAATCTATGGGCTTCCGGATTCTGTTTTTCAGCGGCTTTACCCTTACATCGATTTGCCTGAGGAGCGTCCGTCTAAGTACAAACGCCCTGAAAGTATAGCAACTCGCCCCACACCAAACCCCAACTGGAGCAATAACAAGCGTGAGCGGTTTATACTTGCTCCTTTCAATATACACCATACAACTTGAGTAGATCAGGGGCATAGGCAGTAAACTATCAGCTCGCATCGTGAAGTACAGAAATGGCTTGGGCGGCTTCCATGATATTGAGCAGCTGCGAGAGGTTTATGGATTGCAGCCGGAGGTGGTAGAAAGCCTGCAGAAGTATACCTTCGTGCCGAAAGCCAACAGTGCTAAGTATTAACACCGCTATTGCCGACGAACTGCGGGCACACCCATGCATCTCTTCTAACGTGGCCCGAGCCAATGTTGCCTACCGTGAGCAGCATGGCAGGTACAGACAACTGGAAGACGTGCGCCAGGTAAAGCTGGTAACAGCAGAGCTCTATGTAAAACTACAGCCATACCTAACACTGTAGCAGCTATAGTCATCTCAGATACTCTTGAGACAAAAAGTGGAAAGGACTCCATAGTGTATCCGCATTGCTGTGAAAGCTGGACTCGTGAAACCATGAACTAACCCTTCTGAGGAGCGGAATTTTCAAGAATTACAAACATCTTCCTATGCCCCTTCGAGGGGGAGTAATGATAAGCTTCGCTAGCAGTGTCTAACTAAAGCTGATCCCAGTCCTTGGGTTGAGCGCCTTGTGAAATCCGGTGCCTTAAGGGCAGCGCCCTGGCGCAGGAGGGAACGCCGCGCGATGCCCGAGGACGAGGCCCCGCGGCCTTGAGCGCAAAAAGTGAAACGAGCTGGTTGTAGAGCCGTGGAGGAACAGCAGTTAGAAAGTATAGCTTGGCTCAAGTTGTAGAGGCTGCGACTATGAAGTATAGCAAGCAAAAACCAAGTGTAAAAAGGCACGGGCTGCAAGCCCGCGCCAGCGACGAGAAGTTTGGCATAAGCGGAAGCTTGCGGCAAATCACTTAACTACGACGTAAAAGCCTTTGCTTGAATGAAAGTATAGAAGAAAACAGCATTCGGGCTTTTTGCTACTATATGCATCTCCTCCTTCACCTTATCCGCCAATTCCGCATCCACATAACCGGCATCCAACAGTTGCGGTAACCCGCTTAGGAGTAGTTCAGTCCAAAAGCCAATCATCTCGGCACGTTTGGCAGGATTGCGGTTATCGAGGTGGTAGGTTTTAGTTTCGGTGCTGATTCGCTGATACCCTACAGACTGCAATAGGTTCCCCAGCTTCGCGCCGACAAAAGGGTCTCCGCTCATATCGTATTGAAGATCGTTGAAGCGCATCCAGTACTGCAGCACGTTAGGAGAGTAGGGCTCCACAAAGAAGCTGGAGTTTAGCACCTCCGTAATTACAATAGGGCTGCCGGGCTTCAGCACGCGGCGCACCTCCGACAGCACACGTGCAGGCTCGGGTATATGCTCCAACACCCAGCAAAGGAAAGCTCCGTCGAAATCTGCCTGTGAGTTAAAGCTCATGTCCATGGCATTCTCCTGCAGCAGTTCGTAACGGTCGGTGGCATAAGGAACTGTAGACAAAAACTTACGAGCCTGCGCGATCTGCTTATCAGAGTAGTCGATGCCGGTCAGGAAGAGATGTGGGAAGCGGCGTAGTAAAATCTCAGATTGTGCCCCAACACCACAGCCAACTTCCAGCAGTTTTGTAACAGTAGAAAAATCAATGTCGGAGTAAATCTTATTTTCCATGAACCTTGCCTGCTTATACAGGCGGGTCTGTTCCTCCGGCGAGTAGCCGTGTAGATACTTTTCTTCAGATGATGATTCTTTAGACGCTGCTACCATGTTTGATCAGTTTTTAAGCGAGAGTTACATCTATTACTTGTATAAAGAAAGCGCAGGGAGAACTATTGTTGATTTAAACTATCTATCAATCCTATAGCTTTTTCGACAACCTGCCGCTCACTTTTGAAAGAAAGCATTTCAAAAGCTTGCTTCAAAGACACCCACCGTGCTTCGTTTACCTCCCAATCGTGTTTTCCTATGTCGCCTGACTCGTACCGCAGCAGGAAAAAGTGCACAAGCTTATGGAAGCGCACCCGCTGCTTGCCTTTGTCGCCAACATACCAGTATTCTATGGTGTCTATCTTTTGAAGTAGTTCTGTGGTGATACCTGTTTCTTCCTGCACCTCGCGCACAGCAGTAACCTCTGGTGTTTCACCGGGGTCTACTATACCCTTGGGCAGCTGCCACCGCCTTTGAGGTCCTACAGAAATTAGGGCCACCTCTACACCAGATGAGCCCCTGTGGTAGGCCACTCCTCCTGAGGATACCTGCTCTACCGTAGGGAGTTTGGGTTTTGGGTTGTTAAGGTTTGTTTGTGAGGGCATCGTTCAACGTATAAAAATGTAAACTTTATACTTGATGCACTGGTGCAAAGGTTTACTTTGCCTGTGTTACGGCCTTCTGTGGTTGAGACTTCTGCTGGTCGTTTAGCCATAGCAAAGTGGAGTTATAGGCCATGTCGTGCACGCCCACATACAGCACCAGCTTCACGTTATTTGATTCGCGACTAAATACCACCTCCGGGTCAGACTCGCCAAAGTGGGGATCGGTGGCCTCGCCCTGCAGGTTCTCTGGTATGGCCTGTTCCTTTACAATGTACTCCATATCCTCTTTGGAAATAGTATCGGCGGGAGCAGCTAAGATATTAAAGGCACGGATGGAATGGCTTGGCGGCACCAGCAGGTCATTTATACCGTGAGCCAGGAGGATCGAGACATCTTTAGCCTTGTGAATATGGGTACTGGGACTGCGCCTCTTCCCCTCTGCAGCCGCTGCTGTACCCAGAAGAGGTTCACCACCCAAAGCGGCTATAATTTGTTTGTTATACTTGCGGTGCGGATAGTATAGGTTGAAATCATACCACTCCGGGATATCGAAAACAGGGACCCAAGCCGCAACACCAGCCCATAGCTCAGGGTGGCGGCTGGCTGTAACCAGTGCGGTCATAGCACCGCCCGAGGAACCAACCAGGTACACTCGCGAAGAGTCAATATCAGCATGCTGCATGGCATAATCCACCGCATCCACGATATCCTGAATGGCGGCATCTGAAGCCATTGCCTCAGGGTGCTCAAAAATGCCCCGATAATTTGGCTGAATAAATGCCCAGTCGTACTTCTCGGCCCAAAGCGCAAACGGAATAGACGGCACTTGCAGGTATCCACTGCTCCAGCTATGCAACAGCACCAGCAGCGGCTTTTTGCGGCTCGATTCAGAGGCATAGAACAAAGCAGGCTCTACCTTGCCATCCATTGTAGACTTTATCTGCACCACTTCAATATCCTTCAGCTCCTTTTTCCAGTCCTCAAGGCTTTCGTCGCCCACATTGCCGGGGTATTGTTTGGTGGTGGTGTATCCTTCCAAGGGCTCGATAGGAGGGATAGGTTTGTCCCTGTTACAGGCCGTGAACAGAATACTTAGCAGCAAAGGAAGCAGAAGTTTAACCGGGTGAGAGTTTTTCTTCATCAGAATGGTTTTAGCGGGCACAAAGGTATAAGTTGGCTGTACTTTTACAAGAACTGTATCCTGATAAAAATGTTACGCTAAGCTCCAGGCAGAGGGCAAAAACAAAGAAGGTGGCACTGGTTTTTAGTTAGCAGTATCTACATCCTGATACCGCACCTTCAGGTTAGATTTTGAGGTGAAGTGCTGAACAACAGCGGTATACTTCTCCTGGCTCGCCTCATGAAAATTGTCTGAAGTATCCCACACCCTGCCGTCGGAGAAGCTAATTTTGTAGTGCGGCTCTGCTTCCACTTCGCCTTTAGAATTCAGTTTGTGCGTATAGTGCGTGATAGAAGTAATATCTTGGATTGAGTACTCTTGCGGTGTCAGCGAATTGAAGTCGTTGATGATGATTTTGTCCCCGATGATTTCTTTGTACCAACCAAGGCCTAGGACAGACAGAACAACCCCGGCTATAACGCTGCCTATACACATTAACTGCACTACCTTATACCCATCTATACCATGTTTCCGGTTGGTGAACTCTATGTATACATCATACTAGTCCCGAAGCACGAGGCGGTACAGGAGCTCGATTGGTGGCATAATCAGTCCGAGCCCAAAGCAAAGACCAGGTACTAACCAAAAAGATTCAGGTGGGTATATTGCAAAATCTAAAGACCGACCACGGAAGTAGAGCTCCTGCACATCGTTGCCAAGCAGGTAAAAGATATAGCAGATAAGGCCTGTAAAGAAGAAAAGGGGAATAATGGAGAAGATCTCGTAAATCTTGTACTTATACTCATTCAAGAATATCAGCTTATCATAGTCCCCTACAGGTTTTGGCTTGTGCGGAAACAACAAGGCCAGCAGAAAGAAAATAACGGCAGTAAGAATAGAAGCTAACATCACAAAAGTAAAAGTGCAGCAAGTTAGTGCTTTCTGCCTCAGCAACTCGTTTCCAACTCTTGCTAAATCATACTAACTTGCTTTGTTTGTCTAGACTTTCGGCAAGCTTCTTTCGTTAACGAGGCAGTAACAGTAATAACACAATGCAGCAAATGCAGGTACAGCAGCAGGTTTATACGGCGAGGCCAGAAGACTATGCTTTCCTTACAGAAGTATGGGAGGCATCGGTACGGGCAACGCATCATTTTCTGACAGAGGAAGATATACTGTTTTATAAGCCGCTGGTGCGGGATGAGTACCTGCAGCAGGTAGAGCTGCGTTATGTAAAAGACGAAAATGGGCGCATTGCCGGGTTTGTTGGTACTGCCGAGGGTAAAGTGGAGATGCTATTTGTCCACCCGGAGAGCCGGGGGCAAGGCATCGGAAAAAAACTATTGCAATATGCTGTAGATGCGCTGCAGGCAAATGCTGTGGACGTAAACGAACAAAACGAACAGGCAATAGGCTTTTATGAGCATTTTGGCTTCCGTACTGTTAGCCGCTCAGAGGTAGACGGCATGGGCAAACCATACCCGATACTGCACATGCAGTTGCCTCGCTAAAAAGCGCTGAAAGTACAGTATTATCATGAAAGACATCCTCAAAAATTACAGGCGTAGACTTCTGAACCTTGGCTCCAGCAACAGAGCCCTGGTATTGCTGCGCCTGTACCGAGAGCTGCACCTGGATGTAGAGGCACTGGATTTCGTGAATGGTAAGCCGGCGTTTGATGTGCTTGGAAAGCTGCTGAGTGGCAAAAAGAAGATTACGCTGAGTCCATATGCCGACAGCCGCCATGCACCTGTAGCTGCTGTGAGTCGGCGCCTGCGTTTTATCAAGCGCAAGGCCGAGATGATATTTGAGGAGCGTGGTAGCAGGGAGTTATACTTAGGCTGGCCCTTTGTGCATGGCAAGTTCTCGGACGGTACGGCCGTGCGTAGCCCGCTGCTGTTCTTTCCTGTGAAGCTGCAGGTAAATGCGGCACAGGAGTGGGAGCTGCAACCCGATGAGGCGCAGCCGCCACAGTTTAACCAGAGCTTTCTGCTGGCCTACGCGCATTATATGGAAACACCTTTGGCCGAGGAGCTAGTGGAGCTGGACTTAAGCACACTGCCGCAGCATCCGCTGGAGTTTCGCACTAAAGTTTATGAACTGCTGAAAGAGCATCAGCTAAGTATAAATGCCGGCCGTGAGTTTTTCACAGATAAACTAAAACGCTTTACAGACTATAAAAAAGCTGATTACGAGACGGAACTGAAGCCGGGGCAGCTGCACCTGGAGCAGGAGGCTGTGCTGGGTATATTCCCGCAGACAGCTTCTTATTTACTCACAGATTATGATGCCCTGCTGGAGCAAGGGGAGCTGCAGGAAATGGAGCAGCTGTTCGGTACGCCCGAGGCAAGTACAAACCTGAGTACACAGGCGCAGCATACTTTTACGGCCTTTGCCATGGATGCCTCGCAGGAGGCGGCGCTGCAGGCGGTAAAGCAGGGGCAGTCGGTGGTGGTGCAAGGACCTCCGGGCACGGGCAAATCGCAGCTTATCTGTAATTTAGTATCTGACTTTACCGCAAGGGGCAAGAAGGTGCTGGTGGTTAGTCAAAAGCGAGCTGCCCTGGATGTAGTGCACCAGCGGCTGTCGCGGCAGGGGCTGGGTACGTTTGCCGCCCTGGTGCACGACATTAACGCCGACCGAAAAGCTATCTTCAATCAGTTGCGCGAGCAGATAGAGCAGCTGGACGAGTATAAAAAGCAGAACCTTGCGCTCAACAGCATCTACACCGACCGCACCTTTCTGGAGGTGAGCCGTGGCATTAACAAGAACTTAGAAAAGCTACAAAGCTTTAAAACAGCCCTGTTCGACATGAGCCGCTGTGGTTGGTCGCCGAAGGAGCTATACTTGCGCAGCAGCTTGCAACAGCCGCACATCCCGCTCAATCCATACTACAAAAGCCTGACAGCAGAGACGGTGGCTGAGTTTCTGCCGCGTCTGCGCCAGTACTTAGACAGAGCTATTCCCTGGCAGAAGGAGGATTTTGTGTGGAAGGAGCGTAGAAACATGCAAGGCTATACCTGGCAGGAGAGGCAGGAACTGGAAAACGTAATCCAGGCGCTGCCAGAGGAAAACAGGGAACTAGAAAGGAGAATCAGCGACCTGGGCGGCTACCCTTTCACCCTGGGCGACCTGCCAAAGTATACCGCAGCCTTGGGGAGAGTTAAAGTGCTGCAGGAGTTGCTGGCGCAGGAGGATGTCTTGCAGGCGCTTCAGCCCTTACTGCAGCGGCAGGCGGAGCCAAAGGAGTTGCAAAAGCAGCTGGTGCAGCTAAAGGAGCTGTATTTGGTTTGTCCTGCTCCAGATGCTGCTATTGCCACCGAGGATCTTATCTCTGTACGAGCCGCTGTTGCCAAGTATGAGGAACAGCAAAATCAACTGCTCAAGCGTGTTGCCTGGTTTTTTGCTCCAGAAAAGCAGCTGCTTAAAAGGGCACTGGGCAAGTATAAACTGGAGTTGGATGAGGCAGGAGTAGGAGAACTGCAGCGGCGACTGGAACTACGGCAACAGTCAGTAGAGCTCATGCAGGGCATCAACCAAAGTATAAAAGCAGGCTTGAAAATTAGTCAACATCCAAGCGAGGTGCTGCAACGGCTTAAGGCAGTAGAGGAGGCCATACAGGTACAAAAGCTGCTCCGGCAACTGCACAAAGAGCAAATACTCCACGAGAAGCTGTTAAGTATTGTGCAGCTGCCGGAGCACCTGCAGCGCCTGGTACAAAGTATAAACGAAGCCGAAGAAAAGTATAAATCCTGGCAAACCTGGCTTACAGAGGGCCAGATTACACGACTAACGCAGGACGGAAAGTATAAAGAAGCGTTGCTGCAGGAACTACCGGAGGTGTTCGAACACCTGGTGGCCTTCGATGCATTATTAACCTCCTTCACCGCGCCAGAGCGAAAGGTAGCGGAACTGCTGCTTAGCCAAAGTATAAAAACAGCCGGGGAGGGAGAAGCGCTCTTCCTGAACAGCCTGTACCTGGCCTGGCTGCACGAACTGGAGGGGCAGCACCCAGAGCTACGTATGCCGAGCAACGGAGAACTGGAGCGGTTAGAAGTAGAACTGCAGCAACTGTTACAGCAAAAGCAGGAGCTGAGCCAGGAAATCGTGCTGTCGCGGCTTCGGGAGCAGGCTTATAAAGATATCGAGGTAAACCGCCTTGGTAACCCCGTTACCTACCGTCGACTGCACGCACAGGTCAGCAAGAAGCGTAGCCTGTACCCGCTCCGCAAGTTGTTCGCGATGTTTTCGGAAGAGCTGCTGGACCTGGTACCTTGCTGGTTAGCCTCACCTGAAACGGTGTCGGCGGTGCTGCCACTGGAGCGTTGCTTTGACCTGGTGATTTTCGATGAGGCCTCGCAGTGTTATGCGGAAACAGGCATACCTGCCATGTTACGTGGCAAACAGGTTATGGTAGCCGGTGATGCGCAGCAGCTGAAACCCTCCGACCTTTACCGTGCCCGCTGGAGTAGTGCAGAGGGGGAAGACGAAGTAGAGGAATTGTCGGCAGAGTCTCTGCTCGAACTGTGCGGTTTATACTTGCCGCAGACCATGCTCACGCAACATTACCGCAGCCGCTATCCAGAGCTTATCGAGTTCTCGAACCGCTACTTCTATAAAAACAAACTGGAGCTGATACCAGAGCTGCAGGATGCCAATGCCCGCCAGCCGGCTATTACCTTCGTTAAAGTGCACGGGCTGTGGCAGGACAACCAGAACCTGCTGGAGGCGCAGCGGGTAGTGGAGCTGGTACTACAACACCTGCAGGCAGGGCAGGAGGAGGTAGGCGTCATTACCTTCAACTATAACCAACAAATGCTGGTGCAATACCTGCTGGAGGAAGCAGCACAACAGCAAAACATCTCTCTGCCAGCCTCAGTGCTTGTAAAGAACATCGAAAACATACAGGGCGATGAAAAGGAGGTGATTATACTTTCGGTGGGTTATGCCCCGGATGAAGGAGGTAGAATGGCAATGCAGTTCGGTAGCCTGAACCAGGCCGGAGGCGAAAACCGCCTGAACGTTGCCGTGACCCGCGCGAAACAACAGGTGGTGGTGGTAAGCAGCATTAGGGCAGAGCAACTGCAGGTGGAGAATACTTTGCACGCCGGTCCGAAGGTGCTGAAAGACTACCTGCACTATGCGCAGCAGGTAAGCCGCCGCTATTTTGAGTATATGCCTAAGCAGGAAAGTATGCCAGCCCAGGTGCCACTGCTGAAAGAGGTGCTGGCACAGCAGGTACTAAACCTGAAGCAGGAAGTGCCTTTTGCGGACCTGACGTGGGTAAAGAGTGCCGCCTACCAAGGAGTAGTGCTCACGGATGACGATTTATACTACAGTGCTCTCTCCGTACGTCACTCGCATGCCGATATACCGCAGCTGTTGCAGCAGCGCCACTGGCCCTATAAACGTGTTTACAGTCGTCAGCTTTGGGAGAAGCCGGAGAAGACGGTGGAAGGAGTTAGAAAATTTAAAAGTTAGAGGGTTAGAAAGGTAAAGGTATTTCTGGAGTAAGCGCCAACTTGGGCTAAGCTTTGTAAAAGCAAACTTTGGGTTTGAAAGTTCAGCAAGTACAGATCGGCGTCTGTGACAGAAGTTGTAGTCTTTTATACTTTCTGCACCACGCCCCGTACAAACTTTCTAAATTTTTAACCTTCTAACTAAAGCTAACTTTCTAACTACAGTCTGTGCTCTACAAAATCTTCACCGTCTACATCTATCTCCAAACCCTATTCTGCGGGTGTGGGGCAGACAGGCGGCACAGCGGCTTTGAGAAACCTGACTTCAAGTATAAGCTGAAGAATATAGCGCGGCTGGATGAGCCGGTACAGGAAAGCTCTGGACTTGCCCACGCTCCTGATAGTACCTTCTGGACCCACGGCGATAGCGGAACACCTGCAGTACTACACAGCTTTGATCTGGAAGGGCAGCTGCTGCAAACCTTACCGCTGGAGCTGCAAAACCGTGACTGGGAAGAGTTGGCCGAGAGCGATGAGCAGCTCTTTATCGGTGACTTTGGCAATAATCAGAACACCCGCCGCGATCTGCGTATCTATATCTTAAATAAAGCAGATTATACATTGGCGGGTACCTTATACTTCTCTTTTGAGGATCAAACTGCTTTTCCGCCTGATAAAAACAATCAACACTTCGATTTAGAGGCCTTTTTCTACCACCAGGACTCGCTGTACCTCTTCACTAAGAGCCGGGGTAATGAAAAGCAGCTTAAGCTTTATACTTTGCCGGCGCAGCCAGGCACACACCAGGCAAGGTTGCAGGAGCAGATGCCTGTTAAAGCTATGACTACTGCCGCGGCACTCTCTCCAAGCGGCAAGCAGTTTGCCATACTTGGCTATGGCAGAGTATACCTGTTCGAGGTAAAAGGTGGCAACATCAATCTGAACGGAAGGCACTACTGCTTGGCAGCAGGTAAAACCGGACAAGCAGAGGCCATACTTTATATTTCAGAAAACCAACTCCTTATCACGAACGAGAACGGCAAGGTTTTCCAGCTTACACTTCGGAAGAATTAACAAGGAGCATCATTCCATAGTTGAAGTATGAGTTTTAACAGGGTGATGTGCAGTTATATGTGTGTCTGTTAATATCTAAATGACCTGCCCGTGATGCTTATATAATCTCAACTTAATGTTGAGGTAATTTATGCTGCTTAATCTTGCTACAACATAAACAAGAGAAGAAGCAGTATGAAGGAACCATTACTTTCTCTCTTACTAGTCCTGTTTACAAGGCTGCCAGATAGAAGTGCAGGCTGGTAGTACTCACGAAGTAAAAGTAGAGTTGGAAGAAGAAGGAGTAATGGGCCAGGAAGTGGTGGTGCTGGGCGACCGGCTGCGCAGCCAGGCCAAAGCGCTGAGCCAGCAGCGCAATAACCCAAACATCACCGTGGTGTCGGCTGACCAGATTGGCCGCTTTCAGGATGCCAACATAGGCGATGCAGTAAAGCGTATTCCGGGCGTTACCATGCAGAATGATCAGGGCGAGGCCTGCGACATCATTATCCGTGCTATGGCGCCTGAGTTAAACTCCGTAACCCTGAATGGTGACCGCATTCCTTCAGTTGAGGGCGGTAATCTCCGTGTGCAGATGGACCTGATCCCTTCGGATATGATTCAGACAGGGGAGGTAAACAAAACCCTAACGCGAGACATTCCACCTTTACGATTGGTGCGACCTGGAGGCCAAAATAAAGGCTGCTGAGGAAAGAGCAATGACTAAGAAGTAGATAAATTTAAAGCACTTTGTTAGCAATGCAGGCTATCTAAATAGGGTAGCCCGCATTGTTTTTAGCTCCGGTACACACCTACGGTACAACCTTTTTCCTGACGCTCTAGTTAAATTTTAAAGAATTACGAAGATAAAACTATGCATACAACAATATTAGTAACAGGTGCCACAGGAACTGTAGGTCGTGAGGTAGTGAAGCAACTATCCATGGTGGATGGCGACATAAGGGTGCGGGCAGGAGTACATTCTGTTATCAAAGGAGAAAACCTGAAGCGCTTGCCAGGAGTGGAGATTGTGGAAATGGACTTTGAGGAGCCAGACTCGCTGCATGCAGCCTTTACGCACGTAGATAAAGTTTTTTTGATCACTCCGTTTGCCTCTGACCAGATAGAAATGGCCAAGACACTGGTAGATGAAGCCAGAAAAGCTGGAGTGAAGCATATTGTAAAGCTATCGGCTTTGGGCGCACATGCTGAGCCAGGTATACAACTGGGCCGCTGGCACCGTGAGATAGAAAAGTACATTGAAAGCAGCGGCATGAAGTATACTTTTCTGCGCCCTGCGTCTTTTATGCAGAACTACATCCACTACAATACTGAAAGTATAAAGAAGGAAGGCAAGTTCTACGGTTCTACCGGCGATGGGAAGGTAAGCTATGTGGATGCCCGTGATATTGCTGCCGTAGGCGTAGAAGTGTTGACAAGTGAAGGTCATGAGGGAAAGGCGTACGATATTACTGGGCCGGAGTCGCTGTCGAATTATGAAGTGGCGCAGCTGATGAGTGAGGTGACTGGCCGCCAGATAGACTTTATCGATGTGCCGGATGCTGCTGCTAAAAAGGGTTTGACAGACCACGGCACTCCTGATTGGATGGCAGATGCCCTAGTGGAGCTGTACAGCGTGCAAAGAGCAGGTAAATCCAACAAGACAACTGATACAGTGGAGAAGGTTGCCGGGCGCAGGCCTCATAGCATGCGGCAGTTCCTGCAAGACCACAAAGAGTGCTTTGTGTAAGGCCTGATCTATACCTGACTGAACCTCCAAAGCGAGTAAAACAAAAGTCCCCTCCTGTTTTCAGGAGGGGACTTCTTATGTGTTTAGCTTATCAGCTATATCTATTCATCCAGGTTGCGGTAACGGTCACTTCGGCGAGTCTGGTAATTGTCCTGATCTCGGTTTCTACCAGAGTTTGAGTCTTGGTCGCCATAGCCGCGATAGTTCTCACGTGAGCTAGAGCCACGGTTGTCGCTATAGTAAGAGGTGCTGCTATCCATAGAACCATAACGGCTTTGGTCGCCGCCATAGCCACCTTGGTTGTAGCCACCCTGACCATAGCCGCTTTGTCCGTAACGGCTAGAGTAGTCGCCTTGGTTTGAGCTGCTAGAGCCGTATCCGCCCTGGCTACCGCTACCTGAGCCATAGCCATAGCCACCGCTCATGCCACTGCTGGAGTTGCTGTCGCCATAGCCTCCGCTGCTTCTGTCAGACGACATTCTGCCTTGTGAGCCATAGCTGGATCCACCGCTGTAGCCTTGGCCATAGTCGCTGCCTTGCGAACCGTATCTGGCTGAGCGATCTGAGCTATACTCATCGTTATAAGATCCGCCTCTTGAGCCATAACCACCCTGGCTGCCGTAGCCACCCTGCATAGAGCTCTGAGAGTCCCAGCCTCTTTGAGAGCCACGATCATCCTGATCATACTCACTCATGCCTCTGCTAGAGCCGTAGCCCATTGAGCCATAACGGTCACGGTCGCCGTAGTTACCTTGTGAGCTAGATCTGCCCGGGCCGGAGCCGGTCATACCATAACCACCGCCTTGCTGGCCACTGCTGCCGTAGCCGCTTCTGCCAGATGAGCCATAGCCACCTTGCCCATAGCCTCCCTGTGAGCCGAAACCTTGAGAAGATGATCCGTAGTTGCCTTGTGAACCATGGCCACCTTGTCCGCCTTGGCTGTAACGGCCCATACCGCCCTGGTCATTCATCATGCCATAATCGTTGTCGCGGTCCTGAGAGCGACGTCCGCCCATAGAACCTGAACCACTCATAGAGCCTGATCCACCATAGCTAGACTGTTGGTCGCGGTTAGAGCCGTAGCCAGAGCCGCTGTCTTGGTTGCCATAACGGCTAGAACCTTGGTTATGGCTGGTATAGCCACCACCTTGGTTACCAAAGTTACCACTCAGGCCACTTTCGTAGCTGCCGTAACTACCCTGCGAAGAGTTGCCCTGTGTACCAAAAGCACCTGACGTGCCACCTGATATCATGCCACCTTGTCTATCGCCTTCTCTATCTTCATAGCCACCTTGCATACCTCCTCTGCTAGCACCAAAGTCCTGGTCCTGATATCTCACGCGGTTGCCTTCCATGCCTCCTTGGCTGCCATAGTTAAAGCCGCCCTCTGAGCCTTGGCCGGAACCATAGTTATAGTTAGAGCCTCTTTGTGATCCGTATCCACCTGAAGAACCATATCCTCCGGAAGAGCCTGAACCACCGTAGCCACTACCTGAACCCTGAGACGAGCCATAGCCACCTCCTGAGTTACCATAGTTTCCTGTACCGCCATAGCCGCCTTGGCCACCGTAGTTACCTTGCATACCACTAGAGCCTTGGTTATAACCCCCCTGCATGCCAGAGCCGCGGTTCATGCCACCTCCCTGTGATGAAGAGCCGTAGTCGCCCTGATAACCATAGCCGCTCTGGCCGCCATAATTGCTGTTTTGGGAACCATAGCCATAACCGCCCTGGCTGCCATAGCCACTTTGGTTACCAGAGTTCTGGTTACCGTAGCCACCCTGGTTGCCCTGAGAAGTGCTGCCAGACATGGAGCCATAGTTGCCATAGTCTGATAGATTGCTGCTGCGGTCTGAGCCAGAAGAGCTGTCGGAACTTGAGCCTGATGTACTGCCAGTCATGTTGCTGTCTGACTTACCCGAAGTGCTGCTGGTTGATTTACCTTCTTTTTTAGATGATGAGCCAGATTTAGCTTTTGTAGTTGATGATTTAGAAGTTGAACCAGTAGTAGACTTACTGCCTGTGGAGCTGCTCTTTGGTGATGAGCTGGAGCTGCCTGTAGCTGAAGTCAAACTGCCAGATGAGCTATTCTTTGTACTATCTGATGTCGATGAAGTAGATGATGTTGGACTTGAGCTGCTGGAGGAGCCGCCCGACATATTGTTGGATGTCTGGTCCGAGTTTTGATTCTTCTCAGTTTCTTTCATAGTTCTGATCTCCCTAGTTTATAGTTGACGTTTATTAAGTTTGTTAGTACCCTCATTTGCACTTCCCGAGACCAGTGGGTATTCGATTCTGGTGTCGGATTTAAGTTGCCGTTACTGTAAAAGATTACGTGATAATAGGCCTTTTTATGTGTAACAGAACGTTTTAACTATACGAACCATACCACACATGGTTATTGCTATATTGCAGTGTTGCACCCGTAAACTACCACAGTAGAAGCGAGATATTATACAGTAGCGACAGCTTCAAATACATGAATTCTACCAGCTATCTGTACAGCAGAAGATAAGTCAGAAACGGAAGTGATAGGCTTAAGTGAGGCGGTAAGTACCTGATGATTATTTCGTTATTTATTTATCCGGATGTTTGCTGCTAATCCAGAAGTTATACTTACCTTTGCTCATATTATTAATTATTATCACAATGAAGACAGGTAAAGTAAAATTCTTTAACGTATCTAAAGGATTTGGCTTCATCGTTGACGATGAAACCAATCAAGACATTTTCGTGCATCAAACTGGTTTGACCCATGAAATCCGCGAGAATGACCGCGTATCTTATGAGGTTAAAGATGGTAAAAAAGGTTTGAACGCTATCAACGTAGAGAGAATCTAAGTTATAAGCTACCAATAGCCGACAGGCATTGTAAAAGTCTTTTACCCGCTCAGGAAACTGGGCGGGTTTTTTGATTATTGACTGTTACTATTTTGCTTCTCCTGATTACGTTCCTCACCTTTTTCCAAGCCTTCCTGTATCAGTTCGTTTGCTTCCTGCTTATCCTCCTTGTCCGCTCTTGGATGTACCTGCTCATGCTCCCGCTGAGGCTCAAAGCTTAGGGTGATCATAATAGGGAAGTGATCAGAGCCAAACTTAGGTAAGCGGCGTAAGCTTACCAGCCTGAACACCGGATCATAAAATACGTGATCTAAGGGATAGCGAAAAAAAGGCACAAAGGCGTTGTAGGTGTTGAAAAAACCTCTGCCTACACGAGGGTCTATCAGGCCACTAATCTCCTTAAACAGCTTTGTAGTTTTTGACCAGGCTACATCGTTCAAGTCGCCGGCTACTACGGCAGGATAGGGTGCTTTCTTCGCCTCTTTGGCTACCAACAGCAATTCGGCCTCTCGTGTTTCCGTGTTCAGCATGAGGCGCGGTGGCTGTGGGTGTACTGTAAATAAGCTGACCTTATCGCCGCTAGGTAATTCTATAACGGTATAGAAAGATGGAATTCCATCTTCTACCAAGTACCTGATTTCGCTATCATGCAGTTTGTTTCTGCTCCAGAACAGCATGCCGTAGGTGTTGTCCAGCGGCTTCTTTATAGCGTAAGGGTACCGCTCATCCAATACTTTGCACACACTGTCGTGCCACGCCTGGTCAGGCTCATTCATGATGAGCATATCCGGGTTAGCCTCTAATACCCGCTCCAGAAACTTGTCATATTTCTGATTCACCATCCGCACATTCGAGATCATCAATGTGAATGCATTGGTTGGATTTGCCTTCTCTGTGCGAAGAGCCTCCACTTTAACAACAGGCGTAAAGTGAATGATGTAGCGTAACTCATTAAGTATGGCTAGCGCCCATACGACTACCATCACAATTTCAGATGTGCTCTGTACACCATAAACTGCCACGTAAGCAGCTAAAATGATAGACAACAACAGGGCAACGTGAAGTCGCGGGAAATCTAGTATTCTGATCCACCACAGAGGGGAGGTAATAAGAGGCAAAAAGGAAAAAAGGGTGAAAATAAAACCAAGTATGACAAGTGTGGTTTGCATGTAGTAAGAGTGCTTTAAATGGGGTGCTTCTGCATACTACTATACGAAGGTATTAGTTGCCTGTGCAACTTTTTTGCATTCTTTAGCAGGAAAAAGATAGGGTGTAAAAAGACAGCCCCGGCAACTACCAAATGGGCTGCCGGGGCTGTCTTTTTATTTTAATTGTAAAGCTTATTATTCTGCTTTATCGGTAGCTACGCGTATACCTACAGCCAGTATGTTTGGTAGAGGGTCGCGACGCATGTATTGGGTAAGCTTCAGTTTATACTTGCCTTGCTTTTCGAATTTTACATTGTCGATAGCAAGAGCCTGTAAATCGTAGATGTCGCTGGAGCCGTTACCAAGAGGCTTTCCTGTTTTAGAATCCATCAACAGCACCTCATGTAGCTTTGATGAAACCTGCGTGCTGTCAGGACCAACCAATTGGTGGCGTAAGTACAAATTATAATAGTCGTACTTCAGGTTATAGCGCACATTAAAGTACACATCGTATACCTGTGTAGTATCCTGAATCTCAAATTCAAAAACAGGCGCATTGTCTATTTGCCAATTGCCTTCAGGCAAATCTACGTTTTGCTCATATACCCTTGCCGGGTCGCAGGCAGTAAACAGTAGCACGAGTGCTACTGCCCACATCCTTACAATTTTATGCATCGTTGCGTGGTGGTTTATTGCTTTGGTCTTGTTTCTTGCCTCTGAACGGTTTTCGCGAACGCTTTTTAGGGCGCTGCTCATTGTTGCCGTTCTGAGACTGAACTGTTCCCTCAGGAGTGCTTCCAGATGCTTGTACCTCAGCTTTTGGCCTTGGCTCACGTCGTTCACGCCGCTCTCTTGGTTCTCGGTTTTCGCGTGACTCATTGCCTTCCTGGCCTTCTTTATTTTTGTTTCTGTTGCGTGTTGGGCGCTGCTTACGAGATTTTTGCTCCTGCAGCTCACCATCCTGAGGTTGCTGAACGCGTTCTTGCTTTTCTTTCTTTGGCTGAGGCGCTTCAACAGCTTTCTCCTGCTGCTGAGCTTGCTCTGGCTGCGTAGTAGCGGCGTCGGCTCCCTTTTTCTTTTTCTTCTTTTTCTTCTTCTTTTTGCTCTTGAACTTTTCGTCCAGTCGCTCCAAGTTACCCTCTACCTGTGCTACAAACTCGTTTTGCTTTGGCTCCTCTACTGGTTCAACTAGAAGGGCCTCTACGGCTACACCTTTAGAATTGAGCTCCAGAATTTCCTGCACACGCTCTACCGGCACCGGGTACCAGTTATTATCGCCCTTATAGCCAAACCACATCATACGTTTGAAGATGTCGGTCTTCTGAAGTATAGCGTCGCCCTGCTGTGTCTGCAGCGGGCGGTTCACAGTTGGAATATCCTTCAGGGCCTCCATATACGTCTCTAGCTCATAGTTGAGGCAGCACTTTAAGCGGCCGCACTGACCGCTGAGCTTGCTTGGATTAAGCGACAGGTTCTGGTAACGCGCCGCTGTGGTAGACACACTCTTAAAGTCAGTAAGCCAGGTAGAGCAGCAAAGCTCACGGCCACATGAGCCAATGCCACCCAGTCTGCCTGCCTCATGGCGTAGGCTTATCTGGCGCATCTCTACGCGAATCTTAAACTCCTCGGCCAGCTTCTTGATCAGGTCACGGAAATCTACGCGGTCATCAGCTGAGTAGTAGAAGGTTGCCTTGCTCTTATCAGCCTGGTACTCTACATCCGAAAGCTTCATCTTCAACCCGAGCATCTGGATGATCTCGCGGCTGCGGTACATGGTGGTGCCTTCCTGATCGCGGGCCTCGTTGAACTTCTCCATGTCGCGCTCAGTCGCGATGCGGTAGATGCTGCGGATTTCTTCATTGTTATCCACTTTCTTTTTGAGCATCTGAAGGCGCACAAGTTCTCCCTTCAAGGATACAAAGCCAATGTGATGTCCATTCGGTACATCCACTACCACAGCGTCGCCGGTTGTCAAGTCCAGGCGGTTTATATTACGGAAGAAGTCTTTACGGCCTCCCTTGAATCTTATTTCTACAATATCGAACTCCTCAAACGACGTTGGAATATCCATGTCGCTGAGCCAGTCGAACACGTTTAAACGGTTGCAGCCACCTGTGCTGCATCCGCCGTTGCTTTTGCAGCCGCTTACGCCGGTACTGCATCCGCCACTAGAACATGAATTACATCCCACAATTTTATCTCCTTATATAGCTATGCTAATTCTTGTTTTCAAATTAGGTAATTTAACAAATATACTAATTTTTTAGGCTTTTGCTTTTGCAGCCCCTAAAAGTACAAGTAAGGCAACAACAGCCTATGGCCTTTGGTGCCCTTGTGTAGTTAACAACAGGGCTATTTACGAAAAAAGTGCCGCATTGCGACAGGCATGGAAATAAAGTATAATTTTAAGGAATGCTTCGGAAGTTACTGTCTCATGCGGCTATTTATGGCTTGGCTGCGCAAATACCGCGCATAGCCGGAGTTCTGGCGCTACCCATCATTACGCCTCACCTCACCACCACAGACTATGGTGTGGCTGGTGTCGTAACAGCATATGTAACCGCATTGGGTGTTGTACAGTCGCTAGGGTTAAGCGTGGTAATGGCTAACGCCTATGTAAAGCACCCAACGCGGTATAAGTGGGTGTGGCGGCAGTTGCATGGTTTTTTTATATTGTGGTCTGTCGTTTATAATGCAGTGCTTGCAGCAGTACTTTTCCTTGGAATACCTGCCGAGGCTGTAGAAGATAGGTGGGAGATAATAATTCTACAGGTAGTACCGGCTTTTTTTCTAAACCATACGATTTTCTTTGGAGGCTTTTTATATCGAATACAGCAGCGACCTTTTCCTGTAGCTGTGCAATCTTTTGTAGTGGGAGCTTTAACTATAGGTTTAAACATATATTTTATAGCTTGCCTACAGTTGGGGTATATGGGGTGGTTTTACTCCGGCTTTATAGGGGGATGTGCTAGTTTTACAATTTATGTTTATCCTGTGTATTGGCAGGAGAAGCTCTGGCCAATACTTAATTTTAAGTGGTACCGCTTGAAGTCTTCACTTCGAGTAAGCTTACCCTCTATCCCACATCACCTATCAGTGTTTCTACTGGATGTATCTGACAGGTTAGTGATGGATGTCCTGCGTGTACCGGTACAGCGGATTGGCTTATACAACATTGCATCGAGTTTTGGGTTGTACTTTTCAGCAGCCTCTTATGCTGTGGTACAGGCTGCTAGTCCTATGTACATGCAGATATATGCAAGCACAGCCGCCTATGACAGTCAATTGAAAATTCGTCGAGTAACTTTTACGTTACAAGGGCTATTTTTAGTAACAACATCATTACTTTCGTTATGGATGAAAGAAATTTTTCAGCTACTTATTAAAAATGATGTGTTGCAGCAAGCTTATCCACTTGCCATTATTATTCTCATGGGGTACAATTATAAACCAATGCACTTAGTGGTAGAGAGTAGGCTATTTTACCAGGAGAGGACGGAGCAGCTTTGGAAAATATCTTTTGTAGCGGGTGTAGGAAATGTAATACTAAACCTGCTTCTGATTCCGCTGTTTGGTATAGAAGCAGCAGCTTTTACTACTTTTGTTTCCCTCATGTACACGGGGTACAGCGGTTTTCTACTAAAGAGCTTTAAACAGTCACAGCTTATTAACTTTTATCCTGTTGTCTCATTAGCTTTAACAGTAGCACTATTGTTGGGAATATACTTTATAGCTGATAGAGGTATTTTGTTTAAGGTGATGATATCCATTGTAGTACTTGTAGCCGGGGTAATTTTTTTCGTCCTGATCAACAAGAAAAGGTGCAAGGTTAATACTCAATGATTCTGTATAATTTCTTTATAAAGGTCATATAATTTAGGAGCTATAGCCTGTATAGAAAAGTGCCTAAGATAGTCCTCTCTGATGTTACTACTGCTGTATTTCTCCCTATTCACGACTATATACTCCATAGCTTTAGATAGCTCTACGGGATTATCTTTCTCTACTAGAAGGCCATTTATAGAATTTACGGTTGTTTCTGGACCTCCACATCGTGTAGCTATTATTGGTTTACCGCATGCAATAGCTTCTACATACACTATGCCCATAGATTCATATTGACTAGCCAGTACAAAAGCGTTGCAACTTTGAAATTCTTGTATCGCAGCTTTTCTATCTAGTTCTCCCAGCCATGTAAAATTTTCTGCAATACCCAAAGAAAATGTTAACTCTTTACAATGATCTAGAAATGGTCCATCTCCCCCTATCCTGAAATTGATGTTCTTATATTTCAGCAGTAATTCCTTTGCAGCAAACACCACTAAATCAGTTCCCTTATTGGGTGCAACATATGAAAGGGAAAAGAAAGTAAAGGCATCTGTATTGACATTTGCTACTGAAGCCGGTGCAAAGATATTCTCGTTAACAAAATTAGGTATCATTACCGTATTCATAATTCCCTGCTTATACATTACCTCTTGTTGAAATGGACTGACAGCTATATTCACAGCAGATTTAATGTACGGCTGCTTATAATAGGCCAATAGCTTACCTTCCTTATTTAAAGTATGTGGCCATGGAAATGGACCCATGCGCTCACTAAGGCAAAAAGGTATATTACGTTTTTCAGCCACTTCCATGGCTATCAGGCCCGCAGGAAACCCTACGTGGGCATGAATAACATCGACAGGTCCAAAATCTGCTTCAAAATTCTTTAAGTTCTCAATATTTGATTTGACAACTCCTTTAAGATTACCCTTTAGTATCTTTCTAGTCCATGTAAAGGTGGGCCTGTGATACACTTTCAGATTAGAAAGAAGACTAGTCTGATAGGGTGTAGTATTAGCTTTGATAACTTTCCAAAGATTTTTGATGTGGTGCTTTGTCCATAAAAGGAAATCCTCATCCTGCTGTCCCCAAACACTGATGCCTACATTAACAGACGGGTAGTATTGACAAAATGCTTCTGTCTGCTCTTTTATCATCGTACCACTAACAGGATGATCTTTAGAGGGAAACCAAGAGGGGATCACAAATACGTTCATTCTGTTTAGGTAGTATTGCTCTATTAATATCGATTTACTATCAAGACGCTCTGACTTGAAAGTAGAAAGGTAGTATATAAGCTGCCAGTTCGCTAAAACAATAATATAATTTCGATTGATATAGATAGCCTTCACCAAATCTTTGCGAAAAGTTTAGGTGAAGGCTATCTATAGTAAATTTGGTAATCACGTATAGAACTCAAAAGTAACTAACCACCATGCCCAACTTCCATTTCTCTTTCCTTACGCCCCAGAGCTTGCCGCAGCTGCACTCTACTTTCCTTAAGGCCTTTGCTGACTATGTAGTTCCAATACAGCTAAGTGAGGAGCAGTTTAAAGATAAAATTGAGCGGGAAGGAGTAGTGGTAGATTTTAGCGTTGGGGTATTTGTAGGGAAAGAGATGGTTGGCTTTATACTTACTGGCTTGGGAGAGTGGCAAGGTAAGCCAGCGGCATATAATGCGGGTACAGGTGTTGTACCTGGTTATAGAGGACACCAGTTAACACAGCGGATGTATGAATTTATGCTGCCAAAACTGCGAGAGAGTGGCATAGAGCTTTGCCTGCTAGAGGTTATACAAGAAAACATACCTGCACTGAGGTCATACGAGCGCATTGGGTTCAAGGCTACACGCTCTCTCCTTTGCTTCAGGGCCATGAAAGAGGATCTGCTACTGCAGCAGGTAGAGGAGCCAACCGAAGTTATTATAAAGCCTGCTATTAAGCCCTCTTTTAAAGTTTATCAAAGTTATTTAGATGTTGCCCCTACTTGGCAAAACGATATGGCCTCCCTGAAAAGAAGTAAAGGTCAAAACACGATACTTGAGGCACTGAATGCAGAGCAGGAGGTGGTAGGATACATTTCATTCTTCATAAAGAACGGAGCAGTAGCACAGTTAGCTGTAGATAAGCAATGGCGCAGGAAAGGAGTAGCGACAGCATTACTCCGGGAAGCCGTCAAGCAGGTGCAGGCGCCTTCTATTATGTTCATTAACATTGAGAGCACAGCTAAAGATGTAGTATCATACCTTGAGAGACGACACTTCAAGCTCATCTTAAAGCAGTATGAAATGGTGATGCCAATTGTATAGAGTACCGCCTGAAATATCAGGACATCTATTTAAAAGTTACAACAATCTTCAAAGGGGTTATTAGCCTTTATAAATGCTTACTTTTGTGCTTTGTTAACCAAACACCAAGAACTATGAATACGGCGTGGTTTTACCTTATACTGGCTGGCATATGCGAAATTGGCTGGGCTTTTGGCTTGAAGTATAGCGAAGGGTTTACTAAGCTAGGAGTGAGTGTGGTTACGGTTATAGTAATGATACTAAGCTTTGTGTTGCTTTCTCAGGCCATGAAAACACTTCCTTTAGGTACTGCTTATGCAATCTGGACCGGAATAGGGGCTGCAGGTACAGCTATACTAGGCATTGCTTTTCTGAATGAGCCGCGCGATTTGATCCGCATTTTTTGTATCCTGCTTATTATAGCCGGAGTAGTAGGGTTGAAGGTTTTTTCAGGGGCTAAATAGTTACTCTAGCATCTGGTATACTTCTACCACGTTCTTGGAGAAGAGATAAAGGTATCCATTCCCTACGAGCGCAGAGACGAACTTCTTGTCAATTGGCAGGTCTAGTACCCTTTCTTTCTGAGTATAGAGATCAAGAAAGTAAAGTTTCCCATCCATTAGGAAGTACAGCTCATTGTTCCTGAATCCAATGTGGCTTAGCCCATTGTAAGGAAGCTTCTTTTTATAATTGCCAAGGTTATCGAAAATGAGTATACCGCTGTTATAGTCGAGCAGATATACTAGATTCTGGTATTCCCGCAGCTGACGTACGTCGAACTGTTCACGGTTTAGCAGCAAGTTTAAGGGGGTTTCAACTGTTAGCTGCCTGATGGATGGGTTTAACTTTCCTAAAGTTAGGCTAGTCTCATCAAAAAGCCAGTAACCTTGGTCTGCCGCAGGGGCAGCTACTTTGGCCATGCCTTCATACTGCAAATCCAGCAAGTTGCTTGTGCTGATAGGTCTTAGAAATCTATCCAGAAGGACAAGCTCTTGACTGCCTTCATAAAACAGCACAATCTTCATTGGGTCCCAAGCGTGGATGCTGGTAATGCGTCCTCTAGCAGGAGGAGAATATGTGTCTACAGGTTGCCCGTTCGGAGCTAGGCGTAACAGGTTTAAGCGACCATCAAGAATATACAAGAGGCCGTTTCTGTCTAATGAAATAGTAGTGGGGGAGCTAACCGAGATACTGTGGCTATAGGTAAGAATAGGTGCCTTCAACGTGTCCTGCGCCTGTAGCATAAGTGGTGCTAAACACACCATCAGCAAAAGTATAAATAGCTTAGCCTTCAAAAGTTTTAAGCTCTAGTTTATCTCCGTCATACACACCGTAGGTACAAAAATTAACCCATTCTCCCAAGTTTACATACTGCGCCTGATCTCCAATGGGCAATTCCAGTGGCAGGTGTCGGTGCCCAAACACGTAATAATCATGATGTTGCTTCTGCTCTACCTCCTGGCTGTACTGCACCAGCCATTCGCGCTCCCCAAAGAACTGCTCATCTTTTTTTACATTGCTGATGCGGCTTCGTCTGGACCACATGTTTGCAATGCCTATGCCTGCGTTTGGGTGTATGCGTGCAAAAAGCCACTGACACATCTTGTTATCAAAGACCTTCTTCAACACCTTATAGGTATGATCTCCGGGGCCTAAACCATCTCCGTGGCCAATATAAAAGGTCTTGTCTCCAATAGTAGTGGAAATAGGCTTACGGATGATGGGAATATTGAGCTCATTCGGGAAGTAGTCAAACATCCACATATCATGGTTCCCCGTGAAAAAAAGCACAGGTAAGCCTGAGTCAGTCAGCTCCGCTAACTTGCCTTGCAACCGCACATAGCCTTTGGGAATAGCATGCTTATACTCAAACCAAAAGTCAAAAATGTCACCAAGTAGAAGTATGGCGGCTGCATCCTGCTGAGCCATATCAAGCCAACGTACAATTTTCTTTTCGCGGGCAAGGCTGGTTTTGGCGTCTGGTACACCTAGATGGAAATCGGAAGCGAAGTATACTTTTTTGCCTGGCGCTAATTCGTTAATGCGGAAGGTCATCTATCAGGAAAAGGACTAACTGTTTAGGGCCATGAGCGCCCATTACCAGAGTTTTTTCGATATCAGCGGTACGGCTTGGGCCACTAACCAACGATACCATGGAAGGAAAATTAGTTTTATACTTGTCGCGTACGCGTTGCAATCCATCTTTGATGTCTGCGACTAGCTGGCTTGCTTTGGCTACCACCATATGTGTGGTAGGATAAATAGTAAGCCTGCGCCCTCCAAAATTGGCAGAGCTCACCATAACGCTCCCGGTGCGTGTGATCAATGCCTCGCAGGAGGTAAGGCTGGCTTCTACGTCCTGTACAAAGTTCTCCTCATCAGCTGCGAAGTCTATACCTGCTTGGTGTACGGCATTCTGCAGATTAGGCTCCCAAATACAAAGGTGCTGCAGGTTTTGCTCCTTTTTATAGACGTACAGTTGATCAAAAAAGTCTTCCTCATTCTCGCAGTAAACAAACACACCTGCATTCTTGATGAAGTTTTCGGCAAACACTACCGACATATCTTCTAATGCAATGGGTGCATGCAGCGGTGAGTTGAAGTCTGGGGTAGGAGGCAGAAAAGGCGCCGACTTAGCCAGCGCCTCTCTTACTCTTCTTAAAACTATTTCTTTAGATTTAGCTTCGTACATGCCTGTAATGGTCAAGCTGTTCTCGAATTTATGTTGTCTTGTTCTGCAGTAGAGCTCCCGTTACCGTTGTTTTGCAACGGAGTGCCTGGTACGTTACCCTCTTCTTGTTCCGGGTGCTGTGTCTGGCCAAGCTCAACTGGATGAGTCTGCTCTACCTCGCTCTTCGTCTGGCTACGGTCTGTACCTGCAGTATGTGCCTGGTAAGTAGTCAAGGCATCAAACGGACGAGGACCAACTAAGCGCTCCAAGTCGTTTTGGAACAGTATCTCTTTCTCCAGGAGCTCCTGTGCTACTACCTCTAGCTCATGACGCTTGTCTGATAGTAACTGCTTCGTACGTTCGTAGGCTGCGTTGATAATGCTACGCACTTCCTCGTCGATTGTCTCAGCGGTAGCCTCAGAGTATGGTTTGCTAAACGCCATGTCAGATTGCTTCGAATCATAGAACGAAACATTACCAATTTTAGCGTTCATGCCATACATGGTTACAATGCTGTAAGCCATTTTAGTAATTCGCTCCAGGTCACTTAGTGCACCTGTAGAAATCTTACCAAACACGATCTCCTCAGCGGCACGGCCACCAAGAGCCATGCACATTTCGTCGATCAACTGTTCTGTGGTATATAGGAACTGCTCCTTTGGCAGGTACTGTGCATATCCCAACGCAGCAACACCACGTGGAACAATACTTACCTTAACCAACGGATCTGCGTGCTCCAGGAACCAGCCTGCGATAGCATGACCAGCCTCGTGGTAAGCCACAATTTTCTTCTCTTCAGGAGAGATGATTTTGTTCTTTTTCTCTAAACCACCAATCACACGGTCTACAGCGTCGTTAAAATCCTGCTGATCTACAGCCTTTTTATTACGACGTGCAGCAATTAGAGCGGCTTCGTTACAAACGTTGGCAATCTCAGCACCGGCAAAGCCTGGAGTCTGTGCAGCCAGTTTCTTCGCATCCACATCCGGAGCCAACGTAAGCGGTCCAAGGTGTACTTTAAAGATCTCAGTACGGCCATTGATGTCTGGCTTGTCTATACTAATCTGGCGGTCGAAACGGCCAGGACGCAGCAACGCAGAGTCCAGCGTATCTGGGCGGTTAGTAGCTGCAAGTATAATTACACCTGAGTCAGTCGCGAAACCGTCCATTTCCACTAGCAGGGAGTTCAGCGTGTTTTCGCGCTCATCGTTGCCACCTGGGGTAGCACCACGGCTACGGTGACGGCCAATTGCATCGATCTCATCGATAAAGATGATACAAGGTGCTTTTGCTTTAGCTTGCTTAAACAGGTCGCGCACACGAGCTGCACCCACACCCACAAACATCTCCACAAAGTCAGAGCCTGAAAGTGAGAAGAAAGGCACATCTGCTTCGCCAGCTACAGCTTTGGCCAATAACGTTTTACCAGTACCTGGAGGGCCAACTAGCAATGCTCCTTTTGGTATTTTACCACCCAGGATAGTGAACTTGCTAGGGTTCTTCAGGAACTCTACAATTTCCTGCACTTCTTCCTTAGCTTCCTCAAGACCAGCCACATCTTTGAATGTGATCTTTACCTTGTTTTCAGCATCGAAAAGAGCTGCTTTTGATTTGCCAATGTTAAAAATCTGTCCGCCTGTGCCGCCAGATGTTACACGGCGCATCAGGAACCAGAAGCCAAACAGAAGCAAAATCAGGAAGCCCCACTGAAAGAAGAAATCAGCAAAGCCAGTGCGTGTTTCAGGTTTCAGGGGCACCTGCTCCTCACGAGGCAGTTCAGCCTGAAGCTTATCCAAGTCCTCTTTGAAAGACTCCGCAGAGATCACCTGGAAGTGGTAGTGAGGGCCTTGATCCATGGTGAGAACACCACGGTCGTTCAGTTCAGCTTTGTATTTTTCATTCTGGAGGGCTTCCTGCTCGAGGTACACCTCCACCGTTTTACCATTTACAAGGGTGAGTCTGTCAACGTCACCGCTCAGTAGCATCTCTTCAAAATCCTGTTGTGTGGTTTCTATAGAGGAATTGCTCTTGTTTAGGTAGGTCAGTCCAAAAATCAGAAGGATCAGCACGGCCAGCATCCACAGCTGCATGGTAGGGCGGGGAGGCGTATTCGGGATGATCGGCTTCTTTTTCTTATTGTTGCCTTTATTGTTATTTTCTGCCATTGATAGTTTGAATGTCGATTATATGGGAAACAAGGGGCTGGCCTCAA
Organism: Pontibacter korlensis; assembly: GCF_000973725.1. Taxonomy (NCBI): domain Bacteria; kingdom Pseudomonadati; phylum Bacteroidota; class Cytophagia; order Cytophagales; family Hymenobacteraceae; genus Pontibacter; species Pontibacter korlensis. Next base: position 2,104,917 of record NZ_CP009621.1, read on the forward strand.
AAGTTTTGGCACCGGCCCCTAGTGTTAGACAGATTCCACGTGCTCTATCTTGGCGTCGCCCCAAAGCTCTTCCAAAGCATAGAATTCACGCTTGTCTCTCAGGAAAACGTGTGCTACTACATCCACATAGTCCAGCAGCACCCACTCTTTATTTGTGCGGCCTTCGGTTTGCCATGGGTTCTGGCCAATTGCCTTATGAACCTCCTCCTCAATAGAAGAGGCAATGGCATCCAACTGTGTGTCGGAGCTTGCGGATGCTATTACGAAGTAATCTGATACAGCGTTTTTAAGTGATTTAAGGTTCATCACAACTATATCGGAAGCCTTCTTCTCCTGCATGCCCTTCACTACAAGCTCTGCCAATATGTCGGAAGTAGCCTCAACCTTGGTTTCTTTCATTTGTGCTCTTTAAATTTGATGTACAAAAGTATTAAATTCTGCTCTAATTATATGTTGCCTAATACGCTGTTTATGGGCCAGCAGCTGCTTTTCATCGCAGCCTGTGCATCCACCAACTCAGAGGCCCAACAGCTTCTTATCAAAAATGAAGCCACAGAAGGTTGTACTGTTATTACGCACAAACAAACGCAAGGGCGTGGGCAACGCGGTAATTCTTGGGAGGCGGAGCCTGGTCAGAATATTACCCTTTCTGTTATTCTGTCACCTTCATTTCTGGCTGTGCGGAGGCAGTTTTACCTCAACATGGCCGTATCGTTGGCGGTACTGGATCTTTTGCGCGAACAAGGCATGCAGAAGGCCCAGGTAAAGTGGCCAAACGATTTATTCTTTGAAGATAAGAAACTCGGCGGGATTCTGATAGAAAACACTATAAATAGTCACACCCTACAACACAGTATTGTCGGGATTGGTTTAAATGTGAACCAGTTACGTTTCTCTTCCCCTGCAGCAACCTCAATGGCTAACGTTAGCAGGCGTGCATTTGATCTGGAGAAAGTGACCATGCGCTTGCTGGAATTATTAGAGAAGCGCTATCTGCAACTGCGAAACGGCCAAACTGATCGGCTAAAAGTTGAATACCTGCAGGGGCTTTACCGCTACCAGGAAGTGCATGCCTTTAAGATCGGAGACCAGGAAGTGCAAGGGCAGATATTAGGTGTGAACGAAGAAGGTCGCCTGGCTGTGAAGATTGGTAATGAGCTGCGGTACTTCGACTTTAAAGAAATAGCACATGTTATTAACTGTTAAACTGGTTTTATTTGAGAATAAAAAACCGGGAGAAGACCTTCCCCCGGTTAGTAACTTTTACTGTACAATGAGCTTTTGCACTTGTCTGCCGTTCGCACCCTGCAGGTGCACGTAGTACAAGCCTTTTGGAATGTTTAACTCTGAAATAGAGAGCTGTACTTGCTGAGCGCCTTCGCCAATCTCCTGTGTGTAAACTGTGCGGCCGTTTCTATCCATAATTTGTAGCAAGGCATCGCTGTCGTTATGCATGGCCACCTGTAGGTAGTTGGTAGTAGCTGGGTTAGGGTATACCTCGAAACTTGCATTTCTAACTGCAGCACGTTTAACCGCAACCACTTTGCTAAACTCATACTGACCGTCAAAGTCTATTTGTTTCAGGCGGTAGTAATGCAAGCCTGTATCAGCTGTTTCGTCGGTGTAGCTGTAATTTAATGTGGTAACTGAATTTCCAGCTCCTTTCACCTCAGCTATTTTGTTAAAAGATTTGCCGTCCTGGCTGCGCTCAATCTCAAAACGGTCATTGTTTTCTTCTGATGCTGTAGTCCATTCCAGTGCAACACCGCTTTGAGTGGCTTTGCCTTCAAAAGAGACCAGTTCTACAGGAAGCGGAGTAATCGGTTCATCCTCACAGCTAATCGTGTTTAGGCCTGCACTCTCAAAGGTGTTGGCGGTAGTTACAGACATTAGGAAGTATGGCGCAAGCTCATAAAGATCATTTGGAACAACGATGGCGAACACATCAGCCGCGCCGTTGGCATAGCCGTTTGTGTTTTGCGCATCGAAAGTGATCAGGTTAGCTTCCTGGTCCACATCTACCCTATATATGAAATTCTCTGTTTGATAAATGCCGCCATTGTTCATGCCTGCTACACCAATTTCGTCAGGCGTGTCCTCCGTTTCGATTGTAACACCCGATACATCAGAGTCAGCCTTATTTTCGATGTATAGTTGTACAGTAGTGGTGCCGTCGCCATTATCTGTGGCGCCTATAAAGGCAAAATTGGCTGCATCACGCTCCACTACACAAGCATCTGGGCGTGTGGTAGGGCTACAGGCATTTAAGTCGAATACAACTTGGCGGCTTTGGGTAACAATGTCTCTGTTGCCATTGGTGCCGCTTCGTAAAGTGGCACGAACACGCATTGTGGATAGTGCCTCAAAATCGGCCTGTGTCAGGTTGAACATAAAAGTATCTACCTCTCCACCAGATAGCGAGTAATTCTGTTTGGCATTAAATTGTATGGCATTGTATGGTGTCTCTACTTTATTGGGGCCTTGCTCACTGGCAAACCCGTTTCGAATGCGGTAGTCGCGGGCATTTTGCTGGTAAACGCTAGCTGGTCCGGCTGCCTCAGATCCTTCCGGTACCTCAAAAGCTAAATAGGCTAGTTCGTCGCACTTTACTTGTAAGCTGAAGGCTACCTGCATCAGGCCTTCCTCTACTTGTGTAGCACCATGGTATTCAAAGCGATAGCATTCGTGGTCTTGAACACATCCACCGGTAGGTGTTGGACGCTGAGCTTGTGCAAAACTGACGGAAGTAAGGAAAAATAAGGTGAAAAAAAGTATATATCGTTTCATATTGATCGAGATTAAGTCATTAGGTAAAGTCCTATTTTATGATATGCTATATTTAACGACCATATATAAATGTAGTTGCATGATTTTAATGGATGTGTAAGGTGGTTAGTGTCTGTTGATGAAGGAATAAAGTGATATTTTATTTGTTTTTAGATGATACTGCCTATTTGTGAATGCTTGATTATTCTTGATATTTTGTGCTGTTATTTGTATTATATATAAATTAGTATGTTTATATGTAGAGCTATTGTAAAGGGGGAGGAGTGGGTATAGTATAATTTTGTGTTTGATTAGTATGGGTGGTTTGGCAAAAAGGGAGGAGAAAATGAGTGCACTTATGGTAGAATGTATTGCAAAGCAGGAACGATTTTTGATAAAGATGCTGCTGTTGAAATAAAGTGGGCGTACTTGCCTCATTTACAAATATTTTGGAAATTTAATTTTCAGATTAGGCTTTTTAGACTATCTTTGATTTGCAAAGTCGAAAGTGTAGTGCAGATACTATAACATCAAGACATTTGAGTATGAGAATTTTTACGAAAATGATATTAGTAGCCACGCTGATAAGCTCACATGTAGTGAGCTTTGCCAGTAACAGTGGTATTGTGGGAGGGAATTCAGTTTATAAAGGCGGTAACACGCTCTGGAAATTAATGCCAGATAAAGAAGCGCAAGTTACTTTGTCTGCCAATAATGCCAGACCTGACTTTGTGGCCAAAGAAGACCATACCTGCTCTAAGATTTATGCTTCGGCAGTGAGCCAGGTATTCCATGTAGTTGAGAAAAAGCAGAGCAAGAGCATGTATGCTAATATTACGCTGGCAGCTTTTGCCCCTGGCAATGATGTGAAGACGTCGCTGCCATCAATTAACGCTTACCCTAACCCATCGCGAGGGTATACTAGGCTGGCGCTTAACCTGCCGGGTAATGACAACTATAAAATTCGTATCTCCAACACAATAGGTAAGGTGTTGGCTGTTCAGGAAATTGCTCCAGCTGAAAAGGCCAGAGTAGACCTGGATCTGACAAGCTTGCCGTCAGGGGTGTATTTCTATAGCCTGCTGGTAAACGGCAAAACTGTAGAGACGAAGCGACTTGTACTTCAGAAGTAATAGGCTCCAGAACGGAGTTAAGAGATAAAAGCCGACCCATGGGTCGGCTTTTTCATTATAAACTTACAATAATAGCCAGCCACTTTACATTAATTTATTATTTTCGGGGCTGAATCAACAATTGCTATGACGGATTATCGGAAGGTAAATAATCTTGTAGGCTGGGTCGTTTTTCTGATCGCTACAGCCGTTTATGTACTAACGCTGGAGCCAACAGCCAGCTATTGGGATGCGGGAGAGTTTATCGCCTGCTCATACAAACTGTTAGTACCACACCCTCCAGGGGCTCCGTTTTATCTTTTGGTGGGCAGGTTGTTCTCCATGTTTGCCTCTGATGTTACGCAAGTGGCTTGGTGGGTGAACCTACTTTCTGCCCTCTGCAGCTCCGGCACAGTTCTCTTCCTGTTCTGGACCATCACCATACTTGCACGTAAGCTGCTGGTTAAAGAGGGAGCTGAGCAAACGCAAGGCAATTTGCTGCTAATTATGGGTAGCGGCGCCGTCGGTGCCTTAGCTTATACTTTTTCTGATTCTGCCTGGTTCTCTGCGGTAGAGGCTGAAGTATACGCCATGTCCTCTTTCTTTACGGCCATTGTGTTCTGGGCTATTCTGCGTTGGGAGGCTAAAGTAGGGGAGGCTCACTCAGACAAGTGGCTTATCCTGATCGCATACCTGGTTGGTTTATCCATCGGTGCTCACTTGCTGAACCTGGTTACTATTCCGGCACTGGCTTTTATTTACTTCTTTAAGCTTTATAAGCCGTCGTTCTGGGGTGGGGTAATTGCCTTCGCCATTAGCGCCGTTATTGTAGTGGCCATACTTTGGGGTATCATCCCTGGTCTGCCGTCAGTAGCTGGTAGTTTCGAGGTTTTCTTTGTGAACTCATTGGGACTGCCCTTCAGCTCAGGTATCATTGTGTTCCTGGTGTTGTTTATCGGCGCCATCGTCTTCGGTATTCGCTACTCTATCAAGCATCACAACAGGGTACTCAACACAGCGCTGCTTAGCCTTGTATTCGTACTGATTGGCTACTCTTCTTATTTGATGATTCCGATTCGCTCTTCTTACGAACCAACCATTGATGAGAACGATCCGGATGATATCCTGACCTTCGTTTCGTACCTGAAGCGTGAGCAGTATGGCGATCGTCCGTTGCTGTTCGGGCCACAGTACAATGCACAGCCGATAAGCCAGGAAGAGGGTGCACCACGCTATGTGAAAGGCAAAGACAAGTATATTAATACTGGCAACAAGATTGAGCCAGTTTACGATTCGAAGGATAAGGTACTGCTTCCACGTATCTACAGCGATCAGCCTGCTCACGTAGATGCCTACAAAAAATGGGTGGACCTGCGCGAGGGACAGACGCCAACGTTTGGGCAGAACATGAGCTTCCTTCTGAATTATCAGTTGGGTTTTATGTACTGGCGCTACTTCCTTTGGAACTTCGTGGGCCGCGAGAGCGATGTGCAGAATGCCGGGGTGCTCTGGTTTGGTAAAGATGACCCTAATGCGCCGGCACGTGTGCTGGAGAGCGAGGCCCGCAACTGCTTCTATTTGCTGCCGTTGTTAATTGGTATGCTTGGCCTGATCTATCAGGTGCGCAAGGATGAGCGCAACGCCTTTGTTATTGGCTTGCTGTTCTTCTTTACAGGTATAGCCATTGCGCTGTACCTGAACCAGCCGCCAGTGGAGCCTCGTGAGCGAGATTATACTTTCGCCGGGTCTTTCTACGCTTTCAGTATCTGGATAGGATTAGGAGTGATGGGGCTGGCTGACCTTTTAGGCAAAGCTCTGAGGAATACTACCTCTCGTGCCGCAGTGGCTACTGTGATAGGTTTGCTTGTTCCGGGTATAATGGCTGCTGAAGGATGGGACGACCACGACCGCTCTGATCGTTACCATTCAGTAGACTCAGCTAAAAACCTGTTAGACTCTTGCGCGCCGAATGCTATACTTTTCACAAACGGTGACAACGATACTTTCCCGCTGTGGTATGCGCAGGAGGTAGAGGGGTATCGTACCGATGTGCGTGTAGCTGTACTCAGCTACCTCAATACCGACTGGTATATCGACCAGATGATGGATCAGTCTTACGAATCAGATCCATGGCCACTGACGCTGGGTATGGAGAACTACCGTCAGGGTACTAATGATTTCTTGCCTTACATGGAGCGCCCGCAAGTAGCAGCAGGTATAGATCTGAAACAGTACATTGAGCTTGTAAAGCAAAATCACCCAGCCTTGCAGGCACAGTACGGTGCAGGCACCACTTTGATGACCATGCCAACGCGCAACTACTTCCTTAAGATTGATAAGGAAAAAGTGAACCAGATGGACATTGTGGCTGCAGACTATGAAGATCAGATTGTGGATCGTATGCAATGGACTATCACGAAGTCTTTGCTGGAGAAGAAGCACCTGGTAATGCTGGACTTGCTGGCTACTAACAACTGGGAGCGCCCTGTATACTTCTCTACTACGGTAAATAGTGCTGACTACATAGGTTTGTCTGACTACTTCCAGCTAGAAGGCCTGGCATACCGCATCGTGCCGGTTAAAGCTGGTGAGAACGAAGGAGGCATTGTGAACAAAGAGGTGATGTATGAGAACATGATGAAGAAGTTCTCCTTCCGTAACTTCGACAGGGAAGATATCTACTACGACGACAACTACTATCGCTTCTCGGCTAATGCCCGCGATAAGTTTGCCACACTGGCTGCGGCATACTTAGAGGCAGGTGATGAGGCGCGAGCCAAAGAGATAATAGACCACTGCTTTACAGTGTTGCCGTTAGAAACAGTACCTTTCGACTATTACACGCCGCAGTTCATTCCGCTTTACGCTGCCTTAGGCGAGACAGAGAGGGCAACCCAATTGCTGGACCTGATGGCGCAGGATGCTCAAAAGGCATTGGACTACTATTTTGCAAAAGGTTCTTTGTTTGACCAGGAGATACAGGTAAATATGGTGATCCTGCAGCAGTTAGTCGGTTCTGCCCAGGAACTAGGTTTGAGCGACAGAGCAGCACAGTTAGAGCAACAGTTCAGACAATACCTGCAGCGCATGCGTCGCTAAACAAAATAAGGTTATTACCAGTACAAAAACCCGGGTTGCACAGAAGCTGCCCGGGTTTGTTTTTTTAGGAGATCATACTTATACTTGCTTTACCATGAGGTACTTAAGCTTGCTTTTATTATGCATTATATGTGGCTGTGGCGGCGGCAGTAGCTACCGAAGCACCGGCCCTAGCATGAATAGCCTGGAGCCTGCCCCAGTAAAGCGGGAGGTGCCTGAAGTAACCATGCAGCATGCCTACTATGCAAGCAACGACAGTCTTCATCTGCTCTTTAAATTTGAGGATGTACGCCAGGTGCTAGATATCCTGCGGGCTGCCACCTCTTACGAATATGCTGTAAGAACAGGATCAACAGAAAGAGATGCTGCTATCCTCCAAGACTCCTTAAAACTGCCAGATAGAAAAATTACTGATATAGAAGGCCAGTTGCATGTGAAGATGGCTTTGCCAGCTCATGTGGTGCAGGAGCCAAATGTGTTGCACCTGCAGGTATGGCAAGTACTGTCAGGGCAGGAACGAATGGGAGTGCAGTTTAAGGTGCCTCTAAACAAGGGGATGCTGCAGAAAAACTACCTGTTGGTCCAGACAAGCACAGGTAAGCCTCTCTTTCAGAACTATATCACCACGTCGGATAAGCTGCTTGTGCGTAACTATGGTGCAGGCGACAGTACACTGCAGGTAAATCGGTTTGAACTTGACTTTATGCCTGCCGCACCACCTATGAGCATGCGTAAACCAGCGGTGCCCCGCACTTTGTCTGTGGCTGATACTTACACGCTTACTGCTTCGGATACCCTGCAGTTTGAGCAGCAAGGTCTGTACATGTTCAATCCTGATTCTGAGTTCGCGCGGGGAGTGTTAGTGCTGCCAGGTAAGTATCCCTATGTCACAAAGGCCGAGGAACTCGTGCCGCCACTTATCTACCTTACCACATCTGAGGAGCGTGAAGCGCTATTGAGTGCCAAAGATCCAAAAGCCGCTGTAGATGCTTTTTGGCTGGAAGTAGGCGGAAGCGAGAGTAGGGGCAGAGATCTTATTCGTGCCTATTACAGCCGTGTGGAAATGGCCAACAAACTGTTTACAGCGCATAAATCGGGTTGGGCTACAGATCGGGGTATGATTTATATTATCTATGGCCGCCCCAGCAGTATTAGCCAGGTGGGTCCTAACATTACCTGGATTTACCGGGAGTCAGACACTGCGCCATATATCAAGTTCGTTTTTACCAAAAAAGAGAATAACTTTACCGAAAATTATTATGAGCTGATACGGCGCCGTGAGTACGAGGAAAGCTGGTACAGCTCTGTTGCAAAATGGAGAGCAGGAAAGACAAATTTGTAGGCAACCGCTACGGTGGCCCCAGAACACCAAAAGAAGATAAAAGTGAGATGATTTTCGGTTCGCGCCCTATACTAGAGGCGCTAACGGCCGGAAAAGAGCTGGAGAAAGTATTCCTGCTGCGCGGCACGCGCAACCCCACTACCGATGAGATTGTTAAGTTGGCCAAAGACCGTGAGGTGCCTGTGGTAACAGTGCCCGTAGAAAAGCTGAATAAGCTTACGCGCAAGAACCACCAGGGGGCAGTAGCTTTGATCTCACCGATTTCCTATCAGCCTCTTTCAGAGATAGTGACTTCGCTTTTTGAGCAAGGCAGAAATCCGCTGTTGCTTATACTTGACCGTGTAACAGACGTGCGTAACTTTGGCTCTATAGCTCGTAACGCTGAGTGTATGGGTGTAGATGCCATTGTGATACCAAGCAGGGGAGGGGCGCAGATAAATGCGGATGCCATGAAAACCTCTGCCGGAGCACTGAATTTAGTGCCTGTATGCCGGGAGCCGAACCTGAAGGAAACAATCGACTACCTGAAGGACTATGGTTTTCAAATAGTTGCCTGCACCGAAAAAACAGAGCATCAGATTACTGATTACTCTGTGGACATGGTAGGCCCAACGGCTATATTAATGGGCAGCGAAGAAGATGGTATTTCTCCTGAGTACCTGAAGCGTGCTGATGTAAAGCTGCGTATTCCGCTGATGGGACAGATTGGTTCACTAAACGTATCGGTGGCTACTGGTATCATACTTTATGAAGCTATGCGCCAGCGCCTGAAAGATGGTGGCTACGCTAGTCTCAACAAGTTAGAGCCGATGTAACAGTTTGTTGCCTAACTAAGTTGGGCAGGAAGTATAAAATAAAAAGGCCAAAGGAGTAGAGTTGTCTCTCTTCCTTTGGCCTTTACTATTGGCTTGTTTTATGGCTTAAATGTAATCTGCGCCTTTCTTTGATTTGGCATCAGCCATAAATTCTTTTACTTTCTGTTCTTCTGTTTTCTTGCAGATCATCAGTACATTATCGTACTCGGCAACAATATAGTCTTCCAACCCTTGTAAGACCACCAGGCGCTCTTTAGGAGTTTTTATGATACAGTCCTTGGTGTCGTAAAGTATAACATCACCATCTATCACGTTGCCATTGTCATCTTTGTCGTTGATGGTGTAGAGGGAATTCCAGGTGCCAAGGTCGGACCAGCCTATATCAGCTAACAGTACATACACGTTGTCTACTTTCTCCATGATGCCATAGTCAATTGACACGTTGCGGCAGTGAGAATAGGCTCGGGTGATAAAGTTTTGTTCCTGTGGTGTATTAAGGGTGGTAACACCTTCTTCGAACACCTCGGTAACTTCTGGCAGATGCTGGTGGAAAGCCTTTAAAATGCTTTTCACATTCCAGATAAAGATGCCCGAGTTCCAGACAAAGTCGCCACTATCCAGGAACATCTTTGCCAGCTCCAGGTTCGGTTTCTCTGTAAAGGTTTTTACCTTTTTGGTTTTGAAAGCCTCATCATCAATGTATTGGATGTAGCCGTAGCCAGTGTCAGGGCGGCTCGGTGTAATACCCAGCGTAATCAGCACATCATCTTTAGCAGCTGCGGCCAACGCATCGTTTATCACTCCTTTAAAAACATCCTGTTTCAGCACTACGTGGTCAGCTGGCGTTACTACCAGGTTAGCGTTAGGGTTCAGCTGCGCGATTTTATAAGAAGCGTAGGCTATACACGGTGCTGTGTTTCTACCGATCGGCTCCAATAATATTTGGTTGTCAGATAGTTCTGGTAGCTGCTCCTTCACTAGTTTCCCATAATCCTTATTGGTTACAACAAAAAGGTTTTCTGGGGGGCAGATGTCGGCGAAGCGCTCTACAGTTGTCTGTAGCATGCTTTTACCAACGCCTAACACATCATGAAACTGTTTAGGATAGCTGGTGCGGCTGAACGGCCAGAAGCGGCTTCCTATGCCGCCGGCCATAATCACCACGTAGGTGTTGTTGTCCATGTTATACAAGTCCTTCTTTTAGTAAATCGTGGAGGTGGATGAAGCCCTCGAATTTACCTGATTTTGTGACAATGAGTTGCGTTATACTTTTCGCCTGCATAATGGCCATAGCCTCAGCAGCATAGCTGTCTGGCTCTATGGTAAGCGGAGATGGTGTCATGATATCAACGGCAGTAATGCCTTCTATGGTATCATATTTGTTAAGCATGCGGCGTAAATCACCGTCGGTAATAATGCCCACCAGTTCCTCCGAGCCTCCTTTTACTACAGCAGTGGCTCCCAATCGCTTAGACGAAATTTCAATAATAATCTCTTTGAGTGTTGCGTTCTCCTTTACGCTAGGCGACTCATTTTGGGTATAAATATCTTCAACCTTCAGGTAAAGACGTTTACCCAAAGACCCTCCAGGGTGAAGTGTAGCAAAGTCGGAACTGCTAAAGCCACGGGCCTCTAACAGGCTCACTGCAAGTGCATCGCCTAAAGCGAGTGCGGCTGTAGTACTGGTAGTAGGTGCCAGGTTATGAGGGCAGGCCTCACGTTCTACATAGGCATTAAGTATAAAGTCGGCGCTATGGGCCAGGTAGGAGTCGGTACTCGATACAAGAGCCGCCAGCTTGGAACCTTTACGTTTCAGTAGCGGTACAAGTACCTTAATCTCAGGGGTATTTCCGCTTTTAGAGATGCAGATTACAAAGTCCTCCGGCTGAATCATGCCGAGGTCGCCGTGGATAGCGTCTGCAGCATGCATGAACAAAGCGGGGGTACCGGTAGAATTAAGGGTAGCTACAATTTTTTGGGCGATGTTGGCGCTTTTGCCTATGCCTGTAACTACCACGCGGCCTCTGATCTGCAAAATGGCCTTAACGCAGGCCTCGAATTTTTCGTCGATAAAATCTGCCAGTCTGGCGATTGCTTCGGCCTCGGCGTCTAATACTTTTTTTGCAGTAAGAGCTATATTATTAGGGAGATTCAAGTTAAATTTGTGTTAGTGTACTCTTTTGGAGTGCGTTGCAACAAGATTAAATTTTTTGCAGGATTACATGTCTATTCAACAAGAGGTAAATCTCAAGAACAAATTAAAAGAAGTTTTTGGGTATAATCAATTCAGAGGAAATCAGGAGCTGATAATAAACAATATTATCAACGGCCGGAACACCTTTGTGATTATGCCCACAGGCGCGGGCAAGTCGTTGTGTTACCAACTTCCTGCTCTTTCTTTACCGGGTACAGCCATCGTTATTTCACCGCTGATAGCCCTAATGAAAAATCAGGTGGACCAGCTGAATGCTTTTGGAGTGAACGCTCACTTCTTAAATTCCACCCTTTCTAAAGCCGAAACTAACAAAGTAAAGAAGGAGACGCTGGCTGGAGAGGTGAAGCTGTTATATGTGGCGCCAGAGTCTTTGACGAAGGAGGAGACGGTAGAGTTCTTACGAGCCTCTAATATCTCCTTTGTAGCAATAGACGAGGCTCACTGTATCTCCGAGTGGGGCCACGATTTCCGTCCGGAGTACCGCCGTATCCGTGGTATCATCGATCAGATCGGAAACCTGCCAATCATAGCGCTTACAGCTACGGCTACACCAAAGGTACAGCTCGATATTCAGCGTAACCTGCAGATGGACGAGGCTTCGGTATTTAAGTCGTCGTTTAACCGCACCAACTTATACTACGAGGTGCGCCCTAAACACAAGACGAAGAAGCAGCTGATCCAGTATGTGAAGAAGCACAAAGGTAAGAGCGGTATTGTGTACTGCCTGAGCCGTAAAAAAGTGGAAGAAATTGCGGAGCTGCTGCGTGTTAACGATGTCAAAGCCCTGCCGTACCATGCCGGTCTGGAAGCCAATGTGCGCATGGCCAACCAGGATGCTTTCCTTAACGAGGAGTGCGACGTAATTGTGGCTACTATCGCCTTTGGTATGGGCATCGACAAACCGGATGTGCGCTTTGTAATCCACTACGATACACCTAAATCCATTGAAGGTTATTATCAGGAGACTGGCCGTGCCGGTCGTGATGGACTGGAGGGAAATTGCCTGATGTTCTACAGCTACGATGATATCGTTAAGCTGGAGAAATTTAATAAAGATAAGCCCGTAACAGAGCGTGACAACTCCAAGTTGCTGCTGCAGGAGATGGCTGCTTATGCCGACTCTGCTGTTTGCCGCCGCAAGCAGTTGCTGCACTATTTTGGAGAGACCTTCGAGAAAGACTGTGGCTTCTGCGATAACTGTCTTCACCCGAAGGAGCGTTATGAGGCGCAGAAAGAGGTGCAGCTGGCACTAAAAGCTGTGCAGCAAACTGGGCAGCGCTTTGGCATAGACCACATTACACATGTACTGACAGGCCTTCGTAATCAATATGTAACCAGCTACGACCATGATAAGCTGGACGTATTTGGAGCGGGCAAGGAGCAGGATGCGCAATTCTGGAGCTCTGTGCTGCGCCAGGTCCTGCTGTCGGAGTATCTGGAGAAGGATATTGATAGCTTTGGAGTGATTAAGCTGACGCAGAAAGGTGAGGAGTTTATCAATAATCCTGTGCCTATACAGCTTACAAAAGACCATAACTACGATCAGGAAGTGAAAGAGGACGAGGAGAAAGAAGAAGCACAGGCATCGGCTGGTCACGATGAGGTGCTGTTCGATATGCTGAAAAACCTGCGTAAGAAGCTGGCTAAGGAGAAGAGCCTGCCTCCTTACGTGCTGTTCCAGGACCCTTCGCTGAAAGAGATGGCTACTGTATACCCTACCACGCGCGATGAATTGGCGCATATTGCTGGTGTGGGTATGGGTAAGGTGCAGAAGTTCGGTAAGCCGTTCCTGGACATGATTGCCAAATATGTAGAGGAAAATGACATTGTAACAGCCTCCGATGTGGTGGTGAAGTCTACAGTTAACAAGTCGAAGATCAAAATCTACATTATTCAGCAGATAGACAAGAAGGTTGATCTGGAGGAGATAGCGGCTTCGAAGGACCTGACCATGCAGGAGCTGATAGAAGAAATCGAGCACATTTGCTACTCAGGCACTAAACTGAATCTGAACTATTACATCAATAATATACTGGATGATGAGCGCCAGGAGGAGGTGTACGACTACTTCATGAGTTCGAGCACCGACAACATTGCTGTAGCTCTTAAGGAGCTGGGCACTGACGACTACACCGAAGAGGACCTGCGTTTGATGCGTATCAAGTTCCTGTCGGAGTATGCTAACTAAATCTGGGCAAGTATAAAGTATAAGAGCGGCTGGGTGTAAAACCGGCCGCTTTTGTTTTTACCACTCAAGTATAAATCATGAAGTATAAGGGGCAAAATTGCTGTGCGTGCAAGTTTTAATCTTTAACTTCGCATCCATACCCGTTACTGTTTATTTACTTGTTAACCGTTAACCCAAGAATATGAATGTACTAGTGATAGGGGCTGGCGCCCGTGAGCATGCCATCGCCTGGAAGCTTAGCCAGAGTGAATTCTGCGATCAGGTTTTTGTTGCGCCAGGTAATGCCGGTACTACAAAGTTTGGCACTACTGCCGCCGTTGATATACACGATTTCGAGGAATTAGGGAAGTTTGCTGCCGATTTCAACATCATGATGGTGGTGGTAGGTCCCGAGAATTCATTGGTAGAAGGCATTCATGACTACTTTGCGAGCTCAGAGTTCCTGAAGCACATCTTGGTAATTGGTCCTAAAAAGGCCGGTGCCATGTTGGAGGGAAGCAAGGACTTCTGTAAGGCTTTCCTGCAGAAGTATAACATCCCTACAGCTCGTTACCAGTCCTTCACGGAGGCTACTTTCAAGGATGCAGTAGAATACCTGAAGCAGCAAAGTTTTCCTACAGTTATCAAAGCTGATGGTCTTGCTGCAGGTAAGGGTGTAATTATAGCTCAGGATTATGAGGAGGGCTTTGATGCTTTGGAAGCTATGCTGCGTAACAAGCGCTTTGGTAACGCCAGTAGCAAAGTAGTAATTGAGGAGTATCTACAAGGTATTGAGGTTTCAGTGTTCATCCTGACCGATGGCAAGGACTATGTGCTGCTGCCGGAGGCAAAAGACTACAAGCGCATAGGAGAAGGCGATACGGGCCTGAATACAGGTGGTATGGGTGCCATCTCACCTGTGCCTTTTGCTGATGAAACTTTCATGCAGAAGGTGAAGGAGCGTGTTATTGAGCCAACGTTGAAGGGCATGCAGGCGGAAAATCTGGATTACTCTGGCTTCCTGTTTATCGGCTTGATGAATGTGAACGGCGATCCTTATGTGATTGAGTATAATGTGCGACTTGGTGACCCGGAGACAGAGGTAATTCTGCCACGCATCAAGTCAGACCTGTTTATGATGTTTAAGGCTTTGCACGACCACACATTAGGGGAGTATAAGCTGGAGTTAGACCCTCGTACAGCCACAACAGTTATATTGGCTTCTGGCGGTTATCCGGAAGGATATGAGAAGGGCAAGGAAATTGCTGGCTTAGAGAACGTGTCGGAAGATGTGCTGGTTTTCCATGCTGGTACAAGCAAGGTAAACGGAAAGCTATTGAACAATGGTGGCCGTGTGTTTGCCGTTACGGCCTTGGGTGATACTATGGAGGAGGCTTTGGAGAAAGCTAATGCTGCTGCAGAAGCTATTACCTGGCAAGACCGCTATTACCGCCGCGACATAGGCTTCGACCTGCGCAAACTAAATGTGTAAGGTACACAGGCATTAAGTATAAAAAGAGAGGGCCGGCAGATACATCTGCCGGCCCTCTCTTTTTATACTTGGTTAAGCTTAGCAATAAGCTTCTAGCGCACCTTGAAGGTTATCAACCACACGGTGCAACTCGTTACCCTCGATGTGGTAGCGCTCAATCATGTGTACTAGTTCGCCATCTTTGAACAGAGCAATAGCTGGTGAAGATGGAGGATAAGGTAGCATAAACTCACGAGCCTTAGCTACTGCTTCCTGCTCCATACCTGCAAATACTGTTACAAGCTTGCTTGGCTTCTTATCAGAGGCAGCAACGGCCATCTTAACTGCCGGGCGAGCCTTAGAGGCAGCACAGCCACACACAGAGTTTACTGCTACTAGCACAGTTCCTTCTGTTTTGATAGCTTTTTCTACTTCCTCAGGTGTCATCAGTTGCTCAAAACCAGCGGAGGTAAGATCCTCACGGATAGGGGCAACCATATATTCAGGGTACATTGCCATATTTCTTTGGGTTAAATGTTTAATATTCTGCGAAGTTAACAAAAGTGCATCATAATGTATACAAACGCAATAGGACTAAAGTTTAAACTATAACATATCAAACAACGGATAACAAGATAAAAAATACATTAAGTAGAATTGTTTTAGGGAATTACCTGCAAAGTATAACCACTGCGCTTCAGTTAAAGTATAAAACTACGTGCGACTATGAATGAACATGTATAGAAGCGGTTTGTTTGGTTTTGCACTATGTTAATGCTCCTGGGGTGCGAGAGGTAATGCCTGCCTTAAAAAGGTTTTAGAACTCTGGCTCTTCAAAGCACAGCCGTAAGGCCATAAATGCGCAAGTTCTTTAGAGTTACGACTATGATGTTTTCGGCTCACCCTTCTATCAGCAGTGCATGCGTACGCTACTTTTATCTGCCAGCAACCAAAGAGCGTCCTGCAGAGGTTATTGAGGTAATCAATAGCAACTCCAATACCGTAAATGTGCCTATGCGGGAAGAGGACCTGGAGCTGCAGACTTTTTTTGTAAGGCCGCTTTGCACTAGAGAGGCTGAGCAGTATAAAGGCACCGAGACATGGAAGCTCTTTACTTCCTGGGAGGAACTGCAACAAGACCATTACAAGCTGGACCTTCCAAACGAAATTCTAAACCAGCTTTTGCGCTTCCGCCAGAGCTTTGCGCTGCAGGAAGAGATAGCTGCATAGAAACTCCACCGCTTTAGATTCCCATTCCCTCCGCTATTACTTCAGATCATTACACACTCTATATAAATACCCGCGTGCCGGAATAATTCTTTCTAAAATCTGTGGGAGTACAGCCGTTCTTCTTCCTGAAGATGCGGTTGAAGTATGATAGGTTGTTAAAGCCGCAGTTGAATGATACCTCCGCCACGGTTTGTGTAGTGTCGATAAGCAGTCGGGACGCATGCCCTAACCTAATTTCATTTAAGCTTTCAATAAATGTCCTGCCCGTCCTTTTCTTGATAAAACGGCTGAAGGACACTTCCGGCATGTTCACAACCTTCGCAACATCAGCCAGGGAGATATCTTTATCATAATAAGCCTCCATAAATTCGAAAGCTTTCTCGATACGGCGGCTGTTGTAGCTAAAATGCTTATCAGAAAAGCAGGCGTTACACAATGTGCGCATACCGCGCGACAGGGACAGGTCGTGCAGAATCGACATTAACTCCAGCACAGAGTCGAATCCGTTTTTAGTGGTTAGCCGCTCCATACGAGCCTGAAATGCAGCAGTAGTTTCCTGTGAGAAAAGAACTCCTTTCGCTGCTCGCTCTAGCAGGGCACGCACATGGCTTAACTGGTTCCGGCGTAGGAACTTCTCATCGAACAGGTCGCGGTGAAACTGTATCGTTATTTCATGTATTTCCGTGCTCTCACACTCATGGGTAAACCAGCCGTGCGGAAGATTACTTCCTACCAGCACCAGCTCGATGTCTCCAATGGTTTCTATGTTATCACCAACAATGCGTTTTGCTCCCTTTGCATTGTATACAAAGTTTAGCTCATACTCCTCGTGGTAGTGCAATGGGAAATTAAACTCCTGCTTTACTCTTTTAAAGAAGGTAAAGCAATCACTGGTATTAAGAGGAGTGATTTCCCTATAAATGCTGCGAAGTTGGTCTGTCATCTCTCGTGTTAAATAAGTACCATGTCTAGAGTTGAATAAATATAGAATTTATCTGCACAACTACGGTGAGTGTGAGCCGATATTTTTGATTTGAGTAGACATATCTGCATTATTTTTCATCAATCCTCTACGGGTAATCCCTGTTATGGGAATTTTATTAGATAGAGGTAGATAAAGCAACTATATTTTAAAAAGGTGAGTGGGTACTTAGATTCTTTACAAAGTCAAATAATTGATAAAAAAGTATTATATATAAGATAGGGATAGTAGGTATATTTGGTTGTAGTTTAGTGATAGTTTAGTAGATAGCTAGTGCTAGTGCGGGCTTCTGGCCCGCACCAAGCAGTGCACAGAGTAAGAAAAGCTTCTTCCAAAGCAATTGTATGTGTTAAGAGTAGTCCTATTTTGTGTAGCAATGGTGTTAGTGTTCTGCAACCAACGTAGACCTATACATTCTTGCCAACTGTAGAGGACAGTGGACTGTCTTGTGTGCTGGTATGATACAATGGCCGCTCTGGACACTACATTGCTCCCTATCTTAGACAGCATTGTGCTGAGAACTTTGTAGCATTTTACTTAAAGCCAAATATACTGTTTGGTAAAAATGTGGCAGCCGAACATAAATATGCACCAGCAGGATAAAAGTGTCTCTAATAAACACTGTCATTCATGAATCTTCATTAGCTAAGAGATGAAATTATCAGCCGTCGATATCAGCATCATTGTAGCTTACCTTGTAGCAGTTGCCTCTATCGGGTTGGTACTAAAAAACCGCGCGAAAAAGGATAAGGAGGCATACTTGTTAGGAGGCAACACACTGCCCTGGTACGCGCTTGGCTTATCCAATGCCTCTGGCATGTTTGATATTTCCGGTACCATGTGGATGGTGATGCTGGCTTTTGTGTACGGTCTGAAAAGTATCTGGATTCCGTGGCTGTGGCCTTCTTTCAATCAGGTGTTCCTGATGGTGTTCCTGGGTATATGGCTCCGTCGGTCAAATGTAACCACTGGAGCAGAATGGATGCTCACCCGCTTCGGCAGGGGCAAAGACACACACAAATCACATACTATAGTCGTCTTTTTCGCTCTGCTTAGCTGCCTTGGCTTCCTAGCCTATGGTTTTATCGGCTTGGGCAAGTTTGTGGAAATCTTTGTGCCATGGTCGGTGGTGCAGCCTTATGTTCCGTTTGAGGTGGCTCCAGAGTATGTAGCTCATTTCTACGGATTAATTTTTACACTTTTTGCCATGTTCTATGCCGTATTAGGCGGCATGGCCAGTATTGTGTGGGCAGATGTGCTGCAGTATTTCATCATGACGGTTGGTGCCGTGGTGATAGGGTACATCGCAATAGAAAATGTATCTGGAGGTACTTTTAAGGTGCCAGAGGGATGGACTACGCCGTTCTTCGGAGCCACCCTGGACATGGACTGGACAGGTATAATTGACGAGGTAAACGTAAAGATACAGGAAGATGGCTTTTCGCTGTTTGGCTTGTTCTTCTCGCTGATGCTGTTCAAGGGTGTCTTGGCTAGTTTGGCTGGTCCCACGCCTAACTACGATATGCAGAAGGTGCTATCTACCCGCACGCCCCAGGATGCCGCAAAAATGAGCGGTTTTGTTTCTTTGGTGCTGATTCCTACCCGCTATCTGATGATCATTGGTTTTACAGTGCTGGCACTGCTAAACTATGAGCAGTTGAACCTGGATGCCGGAAGCGTGATAGACTATGAGCGTATCTTGCCAGCTGCCATCGTTAATTTTGCTCCTACAGGTATACTTGGGCTTATTCTAGCCGGTTTGTTATCTGCTTTTATCGGCACGTTTGCTGGCACGCTTAATGCCGCGCAGGCATACATCGTCAACGATATTTACCTGAAGTATGTAAATCCCCGTGCATCCAACGCACGCGTAACCAATATCAATTACCTGACAGGTGTAACTGTGGTGATGCTAAGCATTGTGCTGGGCTTTTTTGCCAAGGATGTAAACAGCCTTCTGCAGTGGATCGTGTCTGGCCTTTATGGTGGCTACATTGCGGCCAACGTGCTGAAGTGGTACTGGTGGCGCTTTAACAGCAATGGCTTCTTCTGGGGTATGCTTTCTGGCATTGTGCCTGCACTTGCCTTTCCGTTCTTCTTCGACGGCCTCGACCTTTATTATTTTCCGCTTCTGCTGCTCTTATCATCAGCAGGAAGTATTGCTGGTACACTCTTGTCTCCGCCAACAGACATGGAAACCCTAAAGAGCTTTTACCGGACTGTTCGCCCATGGGGCTTTTGGGGTCCGGTAGATAAGCTAGTGAAGGAGGAGGAGCCAACTTTTGTAGAAAACACGCACTTCTGGCGCGATGCTTTTAATGTGGTGATAGGGGTAGTGGCGCAAATGTGCCTTACGCTACTGCCAATCTACCTGGTTATCCAGATGCATACAGAGCTGCTGATAACACTAGTGCTTTTTGCTATATGTGCCCTGGTGCTGAAAAAGACCTGGTGGGATACACTGCCACAGGAGGGGCGTAAGCAGCCGCCAAGAAATCCTAATGAAGAGAAGCCTCCGAAAGAGGATGTATTTGTAGTAGCTGGCAAAGGATATTAAAGTCGACGTAATACTTAACCATTTATCAAATGGAAAATACCTATAAAGAAAGGCTGAAGCAGTTGGAGTGTGCTTACCACGCTCTGATTACCCGGGAAAACCCCAAACTGGATTTAGGCAATGGTGTGTTCGACAGATACACTTATCCTGTACTTACGGCACAGCATGCCCCTCTATTCTGGCGCTATGACCTAAATCCGGAAACTAACCCGTACCTGATAGAAAGGTTCGGTATCAATGCGGCCTTCAATTCGGGAGCCATAAAGCTGAACGGTAAGTTCCTGCTGGTTGTGCGGGTGGAGAGTGCTGACCGTAAATCTTTCTTTGCTGTGGCTGAAAGCCCTAATGGGATCGATAACTTTAAATTCTGGGACCGGCCTATCACCATGCCAGAAACATCTGTACCGGATGTGAATGTGTATGACATGCGCCTGGTGCAGCACGAAGATGGATGGATCTATGGCTTGTTCTGTACTGAACGGAAAGATCCTAACGCGCAGCCAGGTGATGAGTCTTCAGCTATTGCGCAGTGTGGTATAGCCCGCACGCATGACCTGAAGAAGTGGGAGCGGTTAGCAGACTTGAAAACTCCTTCTCCTCAGCAGCGCAACGTAGTACTACATCCTGAGTTTATCAATGGAAAATATGCCTTCTATACTCGTCCGCAGGATGGATTTATAGAGGCAGGTTCCGGTGGCGGTATTGGTTGGGGGCTGGCAGATTCTATCGAAAATGCGGTGGTTGAAGAAGAAATAGTACTTGATGCCAAGCAATATCACACTGTAAATGAGGTGAAGAATGGCCAAGGGCCGGCTCCACTTAAAACAGAAAAAGGCTGGTTGCACCTGGCGCACGGAGTACGTAATACAGCTGCCGGACTTCGCTATGTGTTGTATACTTTTTTAACAGACCTGGAAGATCCAACTAAGGTAATACATAAACCTGCAGGTTACTTTATCGCACCTGAGGGAGAAGAAAGGGTTGGCGATGTATCAAACGTGGTCTTCAGTAACGGCTGGATACTAGATGAGGATGGTACTGTATTCATTTACTACGGTTCATCTGATACCCGCATGCATGTGGTTACCTCTACCTTAGATAAATTATTGGACTACGTTCTTTATACGCCTGCAGATGGCCTTCGCACGGGCGCAACGGTAGAACGCTTGAATGCTTTGATTGATTGTAACCAGGTCTACCTTAAAAAGAAGCCAGAACAAAGAGCCTCAGTAGTATCATAGTATCACATGACACAGATAGCAGTATTCGCGGATAAAGATAGGTTGAACATTTATCAAGCGACAGCAGCTTCCGAGCTTCAGAGAATTCTGGAGTTTTGGGAGCTGTTTGCTGTAGATGAAGTGCAGGGCGGCTTTATAGGGCAGATGAACAATGAAGGAGAGGTGCAGAAAGGAGCTCCGAAAGGCGCAGTCCTTAATGCCCGTATTCTCTGGACTTTCTCTGCTGCTTACAGGCACACGCGTAGTGAAAAGCACCTGCAACTTGCCGAACGCGCCTACAGCTATCTGATGAACTACTTTTGGGACAAGCAGTATGGTGGCATGCATTGGTCTTTAAGTGCTGAAGGAGAGCCTTTAAGCACCCGTAAACAGGTTTATGCCCTTGCCTTCGCTATATATGGACTAAGCGAGTTTTATCGAGCAACTCATAATGAGGAAGCTTTAGGAGCTAGCCAGGAGCTTTTTCACTGGATTGAACGGTACAGCTTTGACGAGGAGTTTGGTGGGTATTTTGAAGCCTTTAGCCGTGAAGGGGAGCTATTAGAGGATCTCCGGCTGAGCCCTAAAGATCGGAACGATCCTAAAACCATGAATACTCACCTGCATGTGCTTGAGGCGTATGCCAACCTTTACCGAGTCTGGCCAGATGCGCAGTTAGCACAGCAGTTGGAAGGGTTAATCAGAGTCTTTTTTGAGATAATAGTGGATGCCGAAACAGGTCATATGCACCTCTTCTTTACCAGGGAATGGAAGCCTACAGCCGATCTGGTGTCGTATGGGCATGACATTGAGGCTTCGTGGCTCTTACAGGAGGCTGCCGAAGTGCTAGGTAACAAAGAGCTAATTGAGGGTGCAAGAAAATTAGCTGTAAGGATGGTTTGTGCTACCTTGGAAGGTTTGCAGGTTGATGGTAGTTTGTACCATGAGCTGGACCGGAGCCAGCAGCACTGCGACAAGCACCGTGAGTGGTGGGTAAGTGCCGAGGCCATGGTTGGCTTTCTGAATGCATACCAGTTAACTGCAGAACCTGCTTTTCTGGAGCACTCCCTGGAAGTCTGGAATTTTGCAGAAAAGCATCTGCTGGATAAGGAAAAAGGAGAGTGGTTTTGGGGTGTATGGGATGATTATAGCCGCATGGATGAGGATAAGATTGGCTTCTGGAAATGCCCTTACCACAATGCACGTGCTTGCTTGGAGGTGATGGAGCGGTGCTGGCACCTCTTGAAATCCTGAAGTTAAAGTATAGATTTACAACAAATGGGCAGGTGAAATCAATCCAGCGCTCTTCTCCTGAAACAAACGAACATGAAAAACTTTTCTATACTTCTAATCGCATTCTTTTGCAGCTATGGCTTCTCTGCAATTGGCCAAACAGCACCAGCTCAGTTAGCAGATCAAAAGGCTACCAAGAAAACAGCCATACTTTATGATAACCTGATGAGCCTGTCACGCCAGGGCACTCTGTTTGGGCAACATGAAACAATGGCCTATGGCGTAGGATGGTGGGGTGAGCCCGGCAGATCAGATGTGAAGGAAATCAGCGGCTCTTATCCTGCTGTACATGGGTGGGATATTGGTAAAATTGGCACAGACAAAAGTATAAATGGTGTTCCTTTTGATGATGTACACCGCTACATACGTGAGGTTTACAAAAGAGGAGGCATCAATACAGTAGCCTGGCACATGGACAACCTGGCCAGAGGAGGTAACTCCTGGGACACGACGCATGTGGTTAAGGATATGCTGCCTGGCGGAAAAGCGCATGAGGCTTATCTGGCTAAGCTAGACTTAGCAGCCGATTTCTTCAAAAAGTGCCGGGCCAATTTGTTCACACCTATCCCTATTATTTTCCGCCCATACCACGAGCACAACGGTGACTGGTTCTGGTGGGGGAAAGGTTACTGCACAGAGGAAGAGTTTGTGCAGCTCTGGCAGTTTACAGTTAACTACCTCAAAAACGAGAAAAACGTCCACAACCTTATCTATGCTTTTTCACCAGACCGAAGCAGGATGAATCTGGAAGAAGGCAAACCTGCTTACCTGTACGCTTACCCTGGTGATGATTATGTGGACATTCTTGGCCTCGACGATTACTGGGACATGGGCTTTGAGGGTAACAAGAAGCCTCTGGCTGAGCAAAGGGTAGACCTGGTAAAAAGCCTGAAGTTAACTGATGAACTAGCCAAAGAGAAAAACAAGGTAGCTGCCCTCACCGAGACAGGCTTGGACAAACTTACTACCCCAGATTGGTACACAGGTCACTTGCTTAGCTCTTTAAAAGAAGAACTGGAGCCGCTGCAGATTTCCTATATTATGGTGTGGCGTAATGCTAATACAGGGCACCACTACAGCCCATACAAAGGACATCCGGCGGAGGAAGACTTTAGAAAATTTACCGCAGACGAGCAGATTCTAATGGAGGATGATGTGCAAAATATTTACAAGCGAAGAAAGCCGCTGGTAAGCAACGAGAAGAAAGGGCGAAAAACAAACTTACAATCGGTAACTCAATCTTCTAGAGATACAACGGCCTCTCATTAAGTATACTTGCAGTATTAGTTTTTTGCCGAACATACCCATTTGCTATTGATGCTGGGTAAAGGCTTTTATGACATCTATAACTGTTTTAGTTTTGATGTCGCTTGTACTACCTTATCATTATACCTATCATCAGAATGTATACCCCTGATCCGAATCGATATAAAACTATGGAATACCGCCGCTGTGGGAAAAGTGGCATTATGTTACCTGCTCTCTCTCTTGGGCTGTGGCATAACTTCGGCCATGTAGATGTGCTGGAAAACTCCCGCTCTATACTGCGCCTGGCCTTTGACCGAGGTATAACTCATTTTGACCTGGCTAATAACTATGGGCCACCTCCGGGCTCGGCAGAGGAGAACTTTGGCAGAATACTGAAACAGGATTTTCAGGGCTACCGCGATGAATTGATTATTTCTACCAAGGCTGGTTATGCTATGTGGGAGGGGCCCTATGGTGACTGGGGCTCCAAAAAGTACCTGGTCTCTAGCCTGGATCAAAGCCTGAAGCGGATGGGGTTAGAGTACGTTGATATTTTCTATCATCATCGCCCTGACCTAAATACACCCTTGGAGGAAACCATGGGTGCCTTAGACCTAATAGTGCGACAAGGCAAAGCCTTATATGTTGGCATCTCCAATTATAAGCCTCAGGAAGCAGCAGAAGCCATCAAGTTTTTAAGGAGCCTTGGAACGCCTTGTTTGATTCACCAACCAAAGTACTCCATGTTTGAGAGATGGGTAGAAGGTGGCTTACTAGATCTGTTGGAGCAGGAGGGGGTTGGATGTATTCCTTTCTCACCGTTGGCGCAAGGGCTGCTGACGGACAAGTATACACAAGGTATTCCGGTTAATTCGCGTGCTGCGAAAGCACACGGGCACTTGAAAGAGTCGGAAGTTACGGAGGACAGGATGGCGAAAATACGTCAGCTTCAGCAACTGGCGCAAGAAAGGGGGCAAAGCCTGGCGCAAATGGCACTTGCGTGGCTTCTAAAAGATGAGCGTGTTACTTCTGTCTTAATAGGAGCTAGTAGGCCAGAGCAGCTGGAAAATTCATTAGGTTGCCTGGAAAACTTACACTTTGGTAGTGAGGAACTGCAGCAGATAGAAAGTATACTTCAAGCATAAAACCAGAAAGGGGCTGTCCAAAAAGGGCGGCCCCTTTTTCATTTTCTCCTCTTTTGCTATTTTAGGGAGTATGAAAAGGCGCAACGTTGTTTTCAAGGAGCAGCCGGGCCACCAGGTGGTCCTGTTCCCCCAAAGCATCGGAGACCGCATCCCGGAAGACCACCCGGTGCGGCTCGTGGACCGGGTGGTCGATGAGCTCAACATCGACCGCATCATAGCCACCTACAAGGGCGGGGGCACGAGCAGCTACCACCCACGGATGCTCTTGAAAGTGCTCTTCTACGCTTACCTGAACAACATCTACTCCTGCCGCCGCATCGCCCGGGCATTGGAGGAGAACATCCACTTCATGTGGCTCTCGGGCGGCAGCACCCCCGACTTCCGCACCATCAACGACTTCCGCTCCCGCCGCCTCAAGAACCAGATCCAGGACTTGTTTGCCGAGCTGGTGCGCCTCTTAAACCGCCTGGGCTACGTGAGCCTGGAGACCCAGTACGTGGACGGCACCAAGCTGGAGGCAGCAGCCAATCGCTATACTTTCGTGTGGCGGGGCTCAGTGGAGAAGAACAAGCAAAAGCTGGAGACAAAGATCAAGGCCGTGCTCTCGGACATCAAGCAGGCCATCAAAGAAGACAGGAAAGCGCCTCAGGAGCAGCCGCCCGAGAAGGTGGACGCCCAGCGCCTGAAAGAGGAGATCCGCCAGCTCAACGAGCGCGTGGCTGAGCTGGACAAGCAGGCCCGCAAGCAGGTGGCCAAACTGGAGAAAGAGCACCTGCCGCGACTACAAAAATACGAGGAGCAGCTAGAGAAGCTCGGTGAGAGGAACAGCTATAGCAAAACAGACGAGGATGCCACTTTCATGCGGATGAAAGAAGACCACATGAAGAACGGGCAATTGAAGCCCGCCTACAACGTGCAGATCAGCTCCGAGGGCCAGCTGATCACCAATTTCTCTTTGCACCAGCGCCCGGGCGACACGGCCACGCTGATCCCGCACCTGGAGCAGTTCCAGGCCCATTACCAGCGGCAGTCAAAAGAAGTGGTGGCCGACGCCGGCTACGGCTCGGAGCAGAACTACGCCTGGCTCGAAGAGCACCAGGTAGAGGCCTACGTCAAGTACAGCTACTTCCATCAAGAGCAGAAGCGCAAGTTCAAGAACGACATCTTCCACGCCCAGCACCTGTACTACAATGAGCAGCAGGACTTCTTTGTCTGCCCCATGGGCCAGCGCCTGGAGCGGGTGGGCCAGTACACCCGTACTTCTGAGTTAGGTCATGTCTCCTCTGTCACCCGCTATGCTGCCCGCCGGTGTGAGGGCTGCCCGCTGCGGGGGCAGTGCTTCAAGGGCAGGGGCAACCGCATGATCGAGGTCAACCACCGCCTGCGCCAGTTAAAGGCCCGGGCACGGGAGCGGCTCTTGAGTGAGGAGGGAATCCGCCACCGCAAGCGAAGGGCCATTGAGCCCGAGGCTGTGTTCGGGCAGGTGAAGAGCAACAACCGCTTTGAACTTGCTACCTTTGACTGGAGGCTTATTGAAAGGCAGCTTCACAGAAAGTGTTATATTTAGCTGTTATGGAAAAAAGAGAATATGACGCCTCCTTCAAGCGGATGGCCATTGATCTGACCTACGCCAGGGGATCGGTAAAGGAAGTGGCTCTGGAGCTGGGCATTGACCCCGGCAGACTTAGCAAGTGGCGCCAGAAGGAGGGCACACCCATAAGGTCGGCCGAAGGTTTAACGGACGAGCAAAAAGAGATCAAAAGGTTGCAGAAAGAGCTAAAGGAGGCGCAGCTGGAGCGAGATATCCTAAAAAAGGCCATCAGCATCTTCTCCAAGGGAGACGGGCGGTATACGGATTCGTAGAAGAGCACCGGAACCAATTTCCCGTAGAGAAGATGTGCAAAGTCCTGAGGGTGAGCAGCAGCGGATTCTACTACTGGCTCAAGCACCCGGTGGGGCTAAGGGAGCTCAGAGAAGAGCGCCTGGTGGCCCAGATCAGGCAGGTGCATGAGCAGAGCAGGGGCCGCTACGGCAGCCCCCGCATCAGCTTTGAGCTAAAGGAGCAGGGCATCCAGGCCTCCCGTCCCCGCATCGCCAGGTTGATGCGAAAACATCAGATTCAGAGCATTGTACGGAAGAAATACAGGATCAATACCACTGACTCCAACCACAGCCTCACAGTGGCAGAGAACTATCTCAACCGGGACTTTACCGCAGCCAGACCGGCCGAAAAGTGGGTGTCGGACATCACCTACATCAGAACAGAAGAGGGCTGGCTCTACCTGACGGCTGTGCTGGACCTGGCCGACCGGAAGGCGGTGGGCTGGGCGTTGAGCCAGACCATGGAGGCGGAGGCCACCACGGTGGCCGCCTTCCAGATGGCTCTCAGCAACAGGCCCTTGAGCGGGGAGTTGCTCTTCCACTCTGACCGGGGCGTGCAGTATTCCTGCAGCGCCTTCAGGGAGCAGCTGGAGGGGATGCCCGTGCTGCAGAGCATGAGCCGCAAGGGCAACTGTTGGGACAACGCCGTGGCAGAGAGCTTCTTTAAGACGATGAAGACCGAAATGGTTTACCACCACAGGTTCGCCACCAGACAAGAGGCCGGGCTGGCCGTGTTCGAATACATCGAGGGCTTCTACAACCGCAAGCGGAGGCATTCGGCACTGGGCTACCTGACCCCTAGCCAGGTTGAGGAAGAATTATATCAACAAAGAAGGGCTGCCTAAGAAAAAGCCTCCAGTAAAACATTGCAATTCCACTTCACCCGCTTTAGATTGAGAACACTTGCCAAAGCCGAGGTGGACTTTGGCCTGGCGGCCATGGCCCACAACCTGCGCAAAATAGCCCGCAAGGGAGTGAAAGCCTTCCGGCAGGCCCTGGAGAGGGGCGCCTCCGGCCTTTCCCAGCAGCTAAAACAGCCAACTGCGGCTCATACCGGCCTGCTGGACCAGCTGACTACCATTTTCAGCCCGAGAAGAGCCGTTTTCCAGCTGGCCGCCTAAAAAACAAAATCAACCGGATAAACCAAAAGAGGCTGCCCTTTCCGGACAGCCTCTTTCTGGTTTTAGTTTATGGGTGCATTATTTTGGCTCGATTGGCCAACCATCGGTACGGAAGCTTGAAGCAGGTAAGCCTTCTTTATTGAAAAGGTTAGGTTCTGCTGTGTTGCTCCAGGCAAAACGTACAGCAACAGGATTTTTTACTTTAGGTGAACTTATCACAATGGTACTGCCATCTATTTTTGCTTTGGCAAGTACAAACTGCTGATCCTTGCCGGCTACCTCAAAGAGCGTTAACTCTTTGCCTTTCGCCATCAAACCTTTATCGGCATAATCAAAATACAGGCGCACTTTGTTGCCCTCTACCTTCATCTCGCGGTAAAGCGGACCGGAAACAGCAGATACTTCTTTCCCATAAGTCTTATTTAGTGCCAGGTTAGCAAAGCGCTTACCTACATCCAACTTATTTCTGGGGTGAATGTCTTTCGTGTTGCCAATGTCGCTCAAAACAACCATACCTGTTTTCGGAACAGAAAGTGATCTGCGCTGAGCATCTCTTAGCAGCACTCCTTCCAAGGGGCGGCCATACTCATAAGGAGCTATTTGAGCGAAGTAGAAAGGAAACTCATACCCCCACTCACTTCTCCAGCTGTTAATAAGGCTTGGCAATAGCTTACCATAGTTCTGGGGCGCTACAGTGTTTGACTCTCCCTGGTACCAGAGTACACCTGCCACACGAAAAGGGATGAGTGGCGCAATCATGGTATGAAAAGCTTTGCCTGGATCTTTAGGTCCCCATTCTACCACCGGCTGTTTGGCGGCAGCCTCGTTAAGATCCGTATCTGCTTTTATTACTTCCGGCTTTACCCATACTTCTGCCGGAGTGCCTCCCCAGCTACTGTTAATCAGGCCTATGGGTACATTTAGCTGCTGGTGTAGCTCTCTTCCAAAAAAATAAGCTACAGCGCTGAAGTCTATCATTGTTTCCGGGCTAGACGCTACCCATTGGCCACCTAAATCGAGTTGAGGAGCATCAGCTGTACGGTGCTCAACACTAAAGAACCTGATGTTTGGATAGTTTGCTTTAGCTACTTCCTGTTCTGCGTTGTCTATACCAGCTCTGGCACTCCACTCCATGTTAGACTGGCCAGAAACCAACCATACTTCACCTATCATTACATCTTCCAGCACAATGGTATTATACCCTTTGATAGTCACAGTGTATGGTCCCCCGGCTGATGGGGTTTTTACCTTTACCTGCCACTTTGCATTAGGAGAGGTAACAGCTTTAACAGTGTTCTGGTCCCAACTGGTTGTAACGCTTATCGGCTCTTGTGCTTTGCCCCAGCCCCATATGGTTACCTCCGCATTCTGCTGAAGCACCATATGGTTACTAAAAATGGCAGGAAGGCCAACATTAGCTAGTGAAGGTGCGATAGGGTTCATCACGATCAGAAACAGTAATAGTACTGCGTATAATTTTTTCATAGATATTTGAAGTTGAAATGGCTTTTGGAAAAGGCTAACATGCTGCTGAAGTTAATTAATCAGCTTCTATTTTTACTACAGGTCCTTTCTACGTTAAGCATATATCTGCAAAATCTTCCTGTAGCATAGTTCTTGATGCGGATTTCTACCCTTCTGATAAATGAAATATAAGTGAGTAAGTACTACTTGTGTGATTGAGTATTAACTTATATGGTTGATTGCATGTAAGTATGTATGCTTAAATTACTATTGTAAAGTATACTCCTGAGAGCTCAAAATTACAGATAAAGACTTAATACGAAAGTGCTTATGTAGGGTAGGTCAAAAAAATGATAAAAAAGTATTATGTCTTTTAAAGGATTTGTATCTATATTCGAATATTAAATGAGTGTGTACTCAGGTACAAATTCCTAAAAGTAAAATATAGAGGGGCTTGGCTTCTTGAAAGCTTTACCGCAGCTCCTTTATTTCTTTAAGATTGCCGTTTATTACCCGTTTTTTCTGAATTAAGTGATTGGTTAGTTATTGTGTTTTAGTTCGCGCACCTGCAGGTCTGATAGGTACAGGAGAGATAAGTGTTTTTTCATACCTGTTAGCCTTGTAGGAAAGCGAAACATCAGAAAGCTGAAAATGCCCTAGCCTTGAATGAAAATTGGGTCAAGCAAAAACTACCAACTAAAATAGAATAAAAAGATAAACTGCTAGCAGATGCATTCTTCGTGACTTCTTTATAACTGACTTTGAGTAGAAGGCAGAAAGGAGGAAGGGGGATGTGTCGCTTTTGTGTTGGTGCGATTACAAAAAGATAACGGAAAAATTTCTTCTCACCCTTATATATTAATAAAAATGACCCTTTCTGATTCAGGATAATCTAAAAAGACAAGTGACGCAGAAGTGGAACGCACCTGATATTGCTCGCTGTCGTGGCAGGGTAAGTGTTCTTGAAACTATTACACAAACATTTTCAAATGAAGGTCTAATCAAAAATCACTGTATGAAAAGAATTGTACTTTTTTGTTTGATGCTGGGGTGGCTCCTTCCAGAAGCCATTGCGCAACAGTTGGTCAGCGGGAAGGTGACCGAGGCATCTACAAGACAGCCATTGCCAGGGGTTACTGTGCTGGTGAAAGGAACAACAATAGGAGCAGCAACAGACGTGGAGGGTAACTATAGCCTGCAGGTACCCGGTCCAGACGCAACTCTTGTATTTACCTTTATTGGCTATACTCCAAGAGAGGTGGCTGTAGGAAACCAGTCTGTTATCAACGTTACCATGGCGGAGGATAACAAGGTGTTGGGCGAGGTAGTAGTAACAGGCTACGGCGAGATCAGAAAAAATGACCTGACAGGCGCTCAGACTACGATCAGCACGTCAGCAATAGAGAAAACGGTTAACACTACTATTGAGCAGGCTATACAGGGGCGTGCCGCCGGTGTATATGTTACCCAAAATACAGGTGCACCTGGTGGTGGTATTTCTGTGAACATTAGAGGTGTTAACTCCATTAACGGAAGCAACGAACCCCTTTATGTAATAGATGGTGTGCAGATCACTGGGTCTACATCTGCTTCAGGTTCTAACCCGCTTTCTACACTAAACCCATCTGATATTGAGAGCATGGAGATCCTGCAGGGGCCTTCTGCTACAGCTGTATATGGCTCTAGAGCTACGAACGGCGTGGTTCTGATCACAACAAAACGAGGTAAAGCTGGCGAGGTGCGTATCAATTACAACTACCTGCACAGTATACAGACTCCTCCACAAGAGTTGGAAGTAATGAACCTGCGTCAGTATGCGCAGATGGAAAAGGAGTACAAAGGTATTGCTGGCGGAGT
This sequence comes from Pontibacter korlensis, assembly GCF_000973725.1. NCBI lineage: Bacteria > Pseudomonadati > Bacteroidota > Cytophagia > Cytophagales > Hymenobacteraceae > Pontibacter > Pontibacter korlensis. The sequence goes on from NZ_CP009621.1 coordinate 2,135,902, forward strand.
TGTTAGAGAAGAATTCCTGGATCCTTCTATACTAGGTGAAGGTACTAACTGGCAGAAAGAGCTTTTCCAGACTGCACCTATGCAAAAGCATCAGGTAAGCTTAAGCGGAGGTGGAGAGAAAACCACTTACTATTTGTCTGGTGAATATCTGAACCAGGAAGGTATAGCCCTAGGCTCGGGCTTTGACCGCTACTCTGTACGTCTGAACATGGACAACAAGGCTAAGGAGTGGTTAACGATCAACGGTAACTTCAACTATGCTCAAACAGATGAGAGACTATCAACAACACAGTCTAACATCATCTCAAGAGCTATTCAGTTGCCTCCGCACATTCCGGTAAGAAACATCGATGGTTCTTATGGCGGTGGTACTGTTACGCCTACAAACTCATCAGAGCAGTTTACACCACCTAACCCGATTGGTCTTGCCAACATCACAACGAATGAGCTAACCCGCAGACGCTTCTTGGGTGGCTTAACAGCGGCATTTCATATTGTAGAGGGACTTGATTTCAGGACCTCGGTAAATGGGGACGTAAACTTTACGAACTCAACTTACTTCCTGCCTACTTATCAGTTCGGATATCAGAAGAACGAAGAGGCAAGGCTAAGCAACAGCCACAACATGAATACCTACTGGAACTGGAACCAAATGCTCCAGTATCAGAAGCAGTTCGGGCGCCATAGCCTAAACCTGATGGCTACGCATGAGTCGCAGGAGTCTACCTGGAGAAACCTGTCTGGTGAAAGACGCGGTTTCCAGACTAATGATGTGCTTGACCTAAACGCAGGTGATATTTTGACCAGCGTTGCTGGCGGTGGCCACGGCGAGTGGGCCATGGAGTCTTACCTGGGCAGGGTTAACTACAACTTCGACGACCGTTACATTATTCAGGCGGCCTTCCGTGCAGACGGCTCTATCAACTTCGGTCCTGAGAACAAGTGGGGTTACTTCCCTTCTGTGTCAGCTGCTTGGAGAGTGTCTGAGGAAGACTTCTTCAATGTTGGTTTCGTGAGCGACCTGCGCCTGCGCTATGAGATAGGCTTGACAGGTAACCAGGGTAGCAGTGGTGCTATTTATGGTACACTTGCTCCAGGTCCAACGCCATGGGGTACGGGCTTCCTTCCAAACAGATACCCTAACCCGAACTTCCAGTGGGAGGAGACAAAGACAAACAACTTTGGTATAAACCTGGGCCTGTTTGAAAACAGAGTACAAGTAGAAGCAGACTACTACATCAAGGACACCGATAACCTGATCTTGCAGGCTTCATTGCCTTGGTATATGGGTACCAACGGTTCAGGTGCTGTTCAGCCTCCGTTTGTAAACATAGGCTCTTTGCGGAACAAGGGCTGGAGCTTAACATTGAACACCATCAACATCGACAATGGTAGCTTCAGATGGGAGTCCAACTTCAACATATCTCACTTTAAGACCACGATAAAGAGCCTTTCTACTGAAAGCAGCATACTCAACCGCAGAACCAGAGAGTGGAATGAGTGGGAGCAGCGTTCTGTAGTAGGTCAGGCTCCTTGGTTATTCTGGGGTTACATCGAAGATGGCATTTTCCAGGATATGGAAGACCTGCAGAATAGCCCAAGACCAGCTGATAATAATGGAGAACCATTCCCTATTGCTGAGAACAGTATCTGGGTAGGTGACGTGAAGTACCGCGACCTAAACGGTGACGGCATCATCACTGGGGAAGATCAAACGTTTATTGGTAACCCATGGCCTAAGTACTATGCTGGCTTTACCAACAACTTCTCATACAAAGGCTTCGATTTGAGTGTTCTGATTACAAGCACTATCGGTAACGACATCTACAACTACCTGCGTGCTGAGAATTCTAATCCGAACAACATTAACCTGGGTCGCAACCTGTTTATAGGTGCGTTTGACTACGCTAAAGTAGAGCTGGACAGCGAAGGAAATCCTTACCTGCTGAACCCAAATACAAATGTGGCCAGAATGTCGAGCTCAAACAGAAACAACAATTTCGACCGCCACACTGACAAGTATGTGGAAGATGGCTCTTTTGTAAGGTTAAAGAACGTTACCCTGAACTACAACCTGCCTGCATCTCTGCTGGGGAACCAGAAGATTGTGAAAGGTGCCAGAATTGGTGTAAGCGCTCAGAACATAGCTACCATCACCGGCTACTCAGGATTTGATCCGGAGGTAGGCTCGCATGTTGGAGGTTTGGAGAACCCTAACACGGCTGCTATTGGTGTAGACTATGGTCGCTACCCATTAACACCGATCTACTCTGTGAACGTTGGTATTGATTTTTAATTAAAGTACACAAGAAAGATGAAAAATAGATTCTTATATATAGGAGGGCTTCTTGTACTATCTGTGTTTTCAGGCTGTGAGAAGGAGTTTCTGGAAAGAGCTCCGCAGGATACACTGGTAGATGCCAATTTCTTCAAGACAAACGAACAGGTACTTGCTGCCTCGGCTCCTCTATACAGCGTTGTGTGGAAGGATTATGTAGACAAAGCTTCCTGGGCTCTTGGTGACCTGCGAGGAGGTACAACTTTCCGTGCCTGGGGTTATAGGGATGATGTGTTGTTTAACACAACAGAAGTTTCTACATCAAACAATGAAGCTTACCGCGCCTTCTTCATTGTAATCGGGCAGTCGAACACTCTGATCCAAAACATCAACAGATATGCCGGAGCAGAGGTAAGTGAGGAAATCAAGAACCATGCTATTGCCGAAGCACGCTTCATGCGTGCTACGGCCTACAGTTATCTGGTAATGAACTATGGTGCTGTGCCGATTATCGAGAACAACCTGGATTTGCTTAACAACCCGGCTGTTCGCCGCAACACCATAGAAAGTGTTTGGGAGTTTATCACGAGGGACTATCTTTTTGCTGCGGAGAATTTACCAGCGGCTCCGATACAACCAGGCAGAATAACCAAGTGGTCGGCTGAAGGTATGTTGGCCAGAACCTACCTGACAAGAGCAGGCTTAGGGGCGAGCGGCGGTAACAGAAATCAGGAGTACCTGAATAAAGCAAAAGAGTATGCGGAAAGAGTCATCACTATGAGTGGTCGTTCGCTGCTTCCTAACTATGCTGACCTTTTCAGATATCCTTACGATAACAATGCTGAATCACTGTTTGAGCAGCAGTGGGTATTCACCACCGATTATGGTTATGCTAATACGATGGTGTCTCAGATTACCTTTAGCAACGACATTGCCAACGGCGATGGATGGGGAGGTGACTTAGGAGCATCGTGGTGGATGCTGAGCCTGTATGACGGACTGATTAGCGAGGGTGATCCAAACACTGATGAGGATGATGGTCGCGCACCTGGTTTTACAGTAGACCAAAGACTTAAGGCTAGCTATATGCTACCTGGAGCTCATTATCCGGAGATAAGCCAGACGGTAAGAGATGCAGATGGTACAGAAAGAGAGCAACAACTTATCTTCCCGGCACCAGCAGCAGATGCAGAGCAAAGCTTTGCCAGCATTAAGAAATATGTAGTAGGTAAAGCGAAAGATGTTGGCGGACAGGCAACTACGCAGCGATACCCTAACAATACTTATATGTTAAGGTTAGCGGAGATGTACCTGATCTATGCGGAGGCAACTCTTGGTAACAGCGCCTCTACCTCAGACGACACAGCACTTGATTACTTTAATGCGGTGCATACGCGTGCAGGCTTACCTGCCTTCGAGGGGCCGCTTACCTGGGATGATATCTTCGAGGAGCGCATGAAGGAATTCGCGATGGAAGGGTTGGCATGGTATGACCTAGTGAGGCTGCATTACTATAACCCTCAGAAGGCATATGACATCATTAATAGCCAGGACCGCGGACTTTTTGTGATAAAGCCAAACAGGATGCCAAACCCAACTGGCTGGACATTTACTAAAACAGAGTACTTCACAGAAAGAAAAGCCAACGCCAACTCCGGAAACTTTGAGCTGCCAATACCTGCAGCCGAGGCAAGCCAAGCTCCTGGCTTAAGAGAAGAGCCTGTGCCTTATGAATTCGGAGAGTAATAGAAACATCATTCTAACGACAGAGAAAATTGATATGAAATTTAGATTTAAACCATTGTTGTTCCTGTTCATAGCTGTTGCAATGGCAGGGATGTTTACAGGCTGTTCGGATGATGATGAAAATGGTCCGAACGGGGGAAAACCTATGGTTAGCTATGTAAGGGTTACACGTCCTGAGTCTTCAGACTCTCTCCTTACGAAAGCAGGTCAGGGAAGTATGGTGGCCATTATAGGACAGAACCTGCAAGGTGCACGGCAGCTTTGGTTTAATGACCAGCAGGCTGCACTTAACCCTACCTATATCACAAATACATCTATCATTACCCGTGTGCCTGCCAATATTCCGGGTAATATCACGAACAAGATGAAGATCATTTTTTCCAACGGGGATTCTCTAATACACGATTTTGTGGTAGACATTAGTGAGCCCCTGGTATCTGGAATGATGAGCGAGTATGTGAATACGGGTGAGGTGACTACAATAGTTGGTGACTACTTCTACGAGCCTCTTACTGTAACTTTTACAGGAGGTGTTGAAGGTGAAATCGTTTCTGTAGAAGATGATGTAATTGAGGTAAGAGTGCCAGAAGGTGCTGAGCCAGGACCTATAACTGTTGCAACCAACTTTGGTGTAACAGAGTCGGACTTCTGGTTCCGTGACAACAGAAACATCATCGCTAGCTTCGACGGAACTACAAATGGCTTATGGCATGGTCCGGACTACATTAAATCATCCGATCCGGCTATACCTAACATCAACGGGAAGTTTATTCGTGTAAACCGCGATCTGGGTGCTTGGGCATGGTTTGAGATGTATGTAGGCCCGGCAAACAGCGATGTGGCTCTGGAAACCAGAAATATACCAGCTGCAGCCCTTGCTAACCCAGGTGACTATGAGATTAAGTTCGAGATTCTTACGCTTGACCCGCTAACAGGTGCTGAGGTGAAGATGTATATGGGGCCTAACATGGCAGACGAAAGGGGGACTAACTACACCTGGAAGCCAAACGTTGACACCAAAGGTCAGTGGGAAACAGTAAGTATTCCGTTTGATGACTTCTATACAGCAAACCAGAAGTTCGCATACAACCCAGAAGGTTATGGTGTGTCCTTCCACTTCAGTGGCCCATTGGCAGTTAAAGCTAACTTTGCCATAGACAATATGCGAGTAGTACCTAAAACGCTTGATTAATCTTTATACTTGATAAGAGACATATGAAGAATCTATATAATATAAGGCTGCTTTTACTCGCAATCCTGGTTATGTCTTTAGGAGTCCTGACGTCGTGTGAGGATGATGATAACGACGAGCCAAATGGAGGACGAGTAGAGTTGCTCAGCTTCGGTCCAACTGGTGCGCAGCATGGAGAAGAGATAAGATTTATAGGCAATAACCTGAACAAGGTTATATCTGTGGAGCTGCCAGGTGTAAGTGTGCCGAAATCGGCGTTCAAGAGCCATACCTCAGAACTTATTGTACTGGTAGTGCCTGAGGAAGCAGGTGAGGGGCGCGTAACACTGAAAACAACAGATGGAGATGTTGTTTCCAAAACAGTGTTAAGCTTTGAGGTGCCTGTTGTTGTCAATTCGTTTACTGAAGAGGCCAGACCTGGATCTAACATAACAGTTAGCGGAAACTACCTGAATTGGGTAAAGGGTGTGGTGTTTGGCGAGGATACCGTGAAGGAATTCGTGAGCCAGTCATTAAAGGAACTGGTACTTACGGTGCCAGTAAAAGCGCAGACAGGCCGACTGATTTTCCTGACAGGTGGTACAGAACCGCTGGAAATAGCAACGGAGCAGGAACTGATCGTTACTCTTCCTTCTATTTCAGGTTTAGCGCCTAACCCTGTAGAAAGAGGCCAAAACCTGACTATATCTGGTCAGAACCTCGACCTTACCATGGGTGTCCTGTTCAATGGCATAACAGAACCGATCACTGACTTTGTAAGTGTATCAGCTACTGAACTTGTTTTAGTGGTTCCTACAGAAGCTGGCAAGGGCGTGGTAACACTGGTTGCTCACTCCGGGGTTGAGGTGGAATCTGAGATGTCACTACAGTTTATAGGTGACTTGCCGCCACTGGAGCCGCTCCCATACTTCCTGTACAACGATGGCAGAGGAGAAGGCTGGGAAAACTGGGGTTGGGGTGGAGCCACAGATTGGGCGAGCACCGAAAGAGTAAGACAGGGTGACCTTGCTGCAAAAAAAACCTATGATGGTAGCTATGACGCCATCCGTTGGCATAACAACACAGCTGTATCTACTTCAGGATACAGGGAGCTGGTTTTCTCTGTTTACGGAGGTCCTGGCACGGATAGTAAGAACATGCAGCTTATCATAAACGAAGCCTGGGGTTCACCTTATGTGTTCCCGGTTGTAGAAGGCGAATGGACAACGTACAGCATTCCGTTGTCACAGTTAGGTAGTCCTGCTACAATAGGTGACGTTTTATTCCAGTCAGCTGGTTGGGCCGGAGTAGTACATTACGATCACGTTGGTTTCAGATAATAGAAACCGTTCAAAAATCAGAAAGCTCCTGTAGGTTTTACAGGAGCTTTCTGATTTTTAACAAGGCTCAGCCGCAAAAGCAGGCCTTATTAGATGTCTATAACCATCTAATAGGGATAGAAAGTTTGAACCACTGGCTTAAGAAAATATGAGGTACCGTTGTTATTCTTTTCTCTTCATTTCTATACTACTAAGTATAACTATACAAGCTTATGCCCAAAAGTATGAAGCGGAGAACGCAACACTGACAGGGGGCGCAACCAGGCAAGCATGTTCGTCTTGCTCAGGAGGATATTTTGTGGCACAGGGAGAAGGGAAGCTTTCTTTCAATGTAACGCTTCCGCAAAGCGGTTTTTATACTCTAGTACTTCGGGCCTCTGCTCCCAATGGCGATAAAACAAACATTGTTGCTGTTAACGAAACAACCACTGATTTTATTCTGGGCCAAAGTAACACGTACGCTTCTCATAAAGTGGTGCACACCCTAAAACTTGAATCAGGTCAGCACACAATCGAGATCAGAAAATCGTGGGGGTGGATTAACATCGATTACATTGAACTAGAAAAAGTTGATGCCTCAGAGCGCTTCAACCTGAATCAGGCATTGGTAACACCGAACCCAACTCCGGAAGCAAAAGCGCTTTACGACTTCCTGTTAGATCATTATGGCAAGAAAGTAATTTCGGGTGCCATGACCCTGGATAGCCTGGACGAAGCTATGTGGCTGAAGCAACACACAGGTAAGGAACCTGCTCTGCTAGGTATAGATTTTATGCACAGCGGCAGGGGGTATACATGGTATGAAGACAAAATGCCTATCATCAATGCCCGCACCTGGTACAGCCGAAATGGTATACCCGCTATCATGTGGCACTGGCGCGACCCCTTACGCAGCACGGAAGAGTTTTATACTCAAAACGACTCCAAACCTAACGGGACTAACTTTGACATCTCCCAAATCTCTGATGAGAACTCTGCAGAGTATGAAGCCATGTTAAAGGATATTGACTACATAGCTGGTCTGCTGAAAGAGCTGCAGGAACAGCATGTGCCTGTTGTATGGAGACCACTGCACGAAGCTGCCGGAGGCTGGTTTTGGTGGGGAGCCAAAGGGCCGGAGCCACTTAAAGCATTATGGCGCCTGATGTATGACCGTATGGTAAACCATCATGGGCTTCGGAACCTGATCTGGGTGTGGACCAGGGAGCCAGGTGACGATGCATGGTATCCGGGTGATGCCTATGTAGATATTGTTGGGCGGGACATGTACAAAGACGGTGATCACAGTTCGCACCAGATAGAGTTCAACAACATGAATGCTCTTTATGGGGGAAAGAAGATGGTTACTCTTAGCGAGGTAGGTTCTTATCCTGATCCGGATAACCTGCTGCAGGATGGTGCAGGCTGGTCGTGGTTTATGCCATGGTACGGAGGCTACACCCGCGACAGCAAGTATAACACAGTAGAATTATGGCGTAAAACAATGGCACATGACTATGTGCTAACGCTGGATGAAATGCCTGACCTGAGCACTTATACAAGGCAGTCCCAGGAGCCGACAGGTATAGAAGATGAGCTGGCGAAGAAGCAGCCTGTTATAGCCTATCCAACCATTGTGAATCATAGTCTAACGGTCAGAAGTGAGAGGGAATTGAAAACCTTAGTCGTGTATAATCTTTTAGGCACCGTGGTAAGGCAGCAAAAGGTTACCGGTCACGAAGCAGTGATTTCGCTTGCTGGTCTTGCTCCAGGAGTATACCTGGTGCAGGTAAACAGCAAGCATGTACTGCGTGTGCTAAAGCAATAAGCTGTTTAAAAACATCATCTAATGAAGCATCTAAAACTACAACTCTTTACTGTTATTACTGGCTTGCTCGCCTTAGGAGGTACAACAGCAGAAGGGCAACAGCTGTCGGAAGAAATTCGCTTGAACCAGGTTGGCTTTTACCCTGATGGTCCAAAAAAGGCCATTGTACCCGGTAAGGCAAGAGGTAACTTCTACATCACTACTTCCGATTTTGCGGATACCCTTTACACCGGAAAGCTTGGCGAAGAACTGAAATCAGTTCATTCTTCCAAAACTACACGGGAGGCAAACTTTTCACAGCTAAAAGCTACAGGCACTTATGTAGTAGCTGTGCCAGGGTTAGGGCATTCATACCCTTTCGAAATAAAGCAGGATGCCTATCAAGATGTGGCAAAAGCATCAATAAAGGCTTTCTACTACCAGAGGGTTTCTACAGCGCTTAAGCCAGAGCATGCAGGCAAGTGGAGCAGGCTAGCAGGTCATCCGGATAATAAAGTGCTGGTGCATGCATCTGCAGCAAGTAAAAGCCGACCTGCAGGAACAGTCATCTCATCTACAAAAGGATGGTATGATGCCGGAGATTATAACAAGTACATTGTGAACAGCGGCATTACTACAGCCACTATGCTTTCGGTGTACGAGGATTTTCCGGAGTACTTTAAAACGATGAAGCTACAAATTCCGGAAAGCAATAATGCGTTGCCGGATTTGCTGGATGAAACACTTTGGAACTTGCGCTGGATGCTGACAATGCAGGACCCCGGTGACGGTGGCGTATACCACAAGCTTACTACGCCTCAATTTGAGGGTATGAATGTAAAACCTGCCGAAGCTAGGCAACCTCGTTATGTTGTTAAGAAATCGACCGCAGCGGCTCTGGACTTTGCAGCAGTGATGGCACAGGCTAGCCGTGTGTTTAAGAAGTATGAGCAGGAGCTACCAGGCTTTTCTGATTCTTGTTTGGTGGCTGCAAAATCGGCCTGGAAGTGGGCTGGTAAGAACCCAGCAGTTTTGTATAATCAAGATGAAATGAACAAGTCATTTGATCCGGATGTAAGTACAGGTGCTTACGGTGACAAGGACGTGAGTGATGAGTTTGACTGGGCTGCTGCAGAACTATACCTGACCACAAAAGACGAGAGCTACTATAAAGCTATCAAAGCCATTCCACATAAAAATATGGAGCTTCCATCGTGGGGCCAGGTACGCCTATTGGGCTATTATTCGCTGGCACGCTTGCAAAATGAGCTAACCCCAGTTGCTAAGAAAGACTTTCCTAAGTTAAAAACAGCGCTTGTTGCCTTTGCTGATAAGTTAGCGGCAGCTAGCCAGAACAATGCATACAAAGTACCGATGGGCAGTGCTGCCAGTGATTTTGTGTGGGGAAGTAATGCAGTGGCGGCCAATCAGGGCATTGCCCTGGTACAGGCATACCGCCTCACAAAAGATAAGAAGTACTTGAACAATGCACTGGCTAACCTAGACTACCTACTGGGTAGAAACGCTACAGGATACTCGTTCCTGACAGGCTACGGAGACAAAACACCTAAGTACCCTCATCACCGCCTTTCTGTGTCTGATGAGGTAGAGGAGCCGGTGCCGGGCTTGCTAGTGGGTGGACCAAACCCGGGGCAGCAGGACGGCTGTACATATCCTACTAAGATAGCCGACGAATCTTATACAGATGAGGAGTGCTCTTATGCCTCAAACGAGATCGCCATCAACTGGAATGCGCCTTTAGTATACCTGGCTTCAGCATTGGAAGCTCTGAAGCAGGAGGCAGGCTATCTGGCTAAGAACAGTAATTAAACAAACCACCTCATAAGCCAAACAGCACCGCTCCCTGTAATACTGCATCTGTTAGTGTTACAGGGGGCGGTGCTGTTTTAGATAGATTAGTAAAACTAACAGAAGGTGCTAGTCCTGCTTTGCAAAGTTAAGCGTATGGAAGAAGCTAACCTGCAAAGTATGGTTGTGCTCGAACACTACCCCGTTTGCCTTTTGAACAATCTGATTTAAGTAGCCTAATTCAAGCGAGGATGAGTTGCTGATTTTATAGCCTAATGCTACATAAGCTCTGTTTTGGTCAAAAATGTTTTGCTTTACATTCTCACCAAAGCCTACAAACACCTCATCGTATGCGGCCAGGAAAGGCTCCTTTGGCTCAAGCGATGGGCCGACAAGCGGTAACGTAGCCTTTATCATATAACGGGCACGATTCAGGTAAGTATAATCGGCTGCTCCAGGCTGCTTTACCCAGCGCTGCTCCAGGCGATAACGGTGCGATAAACCGACACGGGCTATATTTCCTTTTAACTGCAACTGCTCGTAAATACGCTGCTCCGGAAAAGTACCTGCTGCCGGATAGTCGCCGTATGGATGTGTCTCAATGAAACCGTAGCCCAACGTGAACATGGCAGTAGGAGTGAGGTCATAATTTACACCTGTACGGAAAAGTAGCTGCTGCGGGTTTTTGATGGTGTTATGTCGCCGCAGTTGCACCTCTGCATGTATTCCCCACCGGTCAGCAACTTTGTGGTCTCCGAAGTACATGTACCAGCCATTGGTGTTGTGGTCTTTAATGCGCTCGGTTGTCTGAGCGCTTGCTGTGTTTAGTAGCAGGGCAGGGGCCAGAAGCACCCATGCCAAAAGTATAAGAGTAGGTCTATTCTTCATGTTGTTAAAAGTGGCACCATAATGCCTGAACTACAACTTGAATTTGAACTGAAATTTAGATATGGATAACCACACTGCCTCAATAATCAAGTATATGGTGTGTTATTTTAAATTAAAGAAATGCTATGTTTTAACTCCGATACTTAACTTTTACTTAAAGCACCCTTAACTGTGTCTTGACACAGTGGCAATAGCTTTGCAGGCAAACTAATAATGCAAAGCAATGAGTTTGAATTTTACCAAAGGTATTAGTAAACACGTGGTAGCAACCGTTTTCTTAGTGCTGCTATGCTGTTGTAGTGCATTTGCACAAGCGCAAACAGTCAGAGGAGCGGTAAAGGACGGGAACGGTACGCCATTGCCTGGCGCCAGTGTAGCTATCAAAGGAACTACAACTGGTACAGTTACCAACTTGGACGGTAGCTATACTCTAAGAGTTAACAGCGCTGAGGATGTGCTGGTAGTTAGCTACATCGGTTTTTTAAACCAGGAAGTAACAGTTGGAAACCGGGAGGTTGTAGATATTACGCTTCGCGAAGACACAAATAGCCTTAGCGAAGTAGTAGTAACCGCACTAGGTATTGAGCGAGAGGAGAAAGCCCTAGGCTATGCCACCCAAACAGTAAGCGGCGAGAGTATCACCAACGCCCGCTCTAACAACTTTGCGAGCGCTCTATCTGGTAAGGTAGCAGGCCTTAGCCTGATTTCTCCAGGTTCTGGCCCGGTAAACTCTACAAGAATATCACTGAGAGGGGATAACTCACTTAACCCGGATGGTAACAACGCGCTTATTGTGTTGGACGGTGTGCCTATGAGCAGCGAAATGACCAGCTCCGGTGTGAGCAGCGCTTATGGTGCCGGTTCCGGAAATGACGTGCCGATCGACTTTGGTAACGGAATTGCTGATATCAACCCAGATGATATAGAAAGTATAACAGTGCTGAAAGGCCCAAGTGCGGCAGCGCTTTACGGTAGCCGTGCAGCCAACGGTGCCTTGATCATCACAACGAAATCAGGAAACCGCCAGCAGAAAGGTCTGGGTGTAACGGTTAACACCAACATCAGCTTTAACGATGTATTAAGATGGCCTGATTTTCAGCATGAGTACGGACAGGGTACTGAAAACCTGAACAAGGATGGTCAGCCATACTACTCTTACCGTGCGTCGGAAGACGGTGCTAACACAGGAAGTACAAGTAGCGCCTATGGTCCAAAATTCGACGGACAATACTACTACCAATACGATCCTACTTTGGAAGGACAGTCTGCAGAGCGCCAGCTATGGAGACCTTATAAAGATAACGTAAAAGGCTTCTTCCGCACGGGTTCCACTATCACAAACAGTGTGGCCATTGCAGGTGGAAATGAAAAAGGTTCTGCTCGTGCCTCCATCACACACTCTAAAAACGAGTGGATTATGCCTAACACGGGCTTTGAGCGTATGACGGCTGCTCTGAGCCTGAATTACAAAGCGTCAGACAAGCTAAGATTAGCCTCTAAGGTTAATTTCACGCACAAGACAAGTGATAACCTGCCAGCTACTGGTTACAACAACCAGTCTATCTCCTACTTTATGATCTTCCAGAACCCTAACGTGGACCTGGCCTGGTATAAGCCAAGATGGAAGAAAGGGCAGGAGCAAATAGACCAGATTCACCCTTTTAGCTCTTACATCGATAACCCGTACGTTATCGCCTACGAGATGACCAATGCGCTGAATAACTACTCTACTGTTGGTAATATCTCGGCTACTTACGAGATCTCTCCTAAGTTTGAGGCAATGGTGCGTTCAGGTATAGATTTGAGCAGCGAAGACCGTGAGCAGCGTCGCCCTTTCAGCACAGCCAACTTCCAGTACGGCTACTACAAAGAGCAGGGCATTTTCGACTACGAGATCAACACAGACGCCTTGTTTACTTACCGTGAGAAAATTGGCAGTGACATTGATGTAAGAGCTTCAGTGGGTGGTAACACCATGCGCCGCAAGTACAGAGGCACTAACGGTGTGGTAGATGGTCTGGTGATTCCGGGAGTATACAAGTTGTCGAATGGCATCAGCACTCCAATGATGACAACACGCCACTTGCAGAAGCAAGTGAACAGCCTTTATGCCCTAGCCTCGTTCTCTTACCAGGACAAAGTGTTTGTTGACGTAACAGGCCGTAACGACTGGTCGAGCACACTGCCTGTGCAGAACAACTCCTTCTTCTACCCATCTATCAGCTCAAGCTTTATCCTGAGCGATATCCTGACACTGCCACGCCAGATCTCTTATGCTAAACTTAGGTTGTCGGCAGCACAGGTGGGTAACGACACAGATCCTTACAAAACAAGGAAGTACTACGGGCAGAGCGAGTTTGCAGGCTCGGGTTCAGTGCCAACTACCTTGCACAACGTAGACTTTAAGCCAGAAATCACCACAAACTATGAAGCTGGTTTAGAATACAGACTCTTCCAGGGTCGCCTGGGCATGGACATTACCCTGTACAGAAGCTTCACGAAGAACCAGATCCTAGATATGCCGCTTGACCCAACTACTGGCTATAGCAGAGCCGTGATGAATGCCGGTAAGGTACGCAACCAGGGTGTTGAACTGATGCTGAATGCTACGCCTGTTGAGACCCGCAATTTCCAGTGGAGATCTACAGTGGTATGGTCTAAAAACGACAACAAAGTCCTGGAGCTAGCTGAAGGCCTGGGTACTGATCAGCAGGTAATCGCTTCTGGTGGCCAGGCTACCATTATTGCCAAAGTGGGCGGTACTACAGGTGATATCTACGGTTACGGCTTTGTAAGAAGCCCGGACGGACAGATTGTGTATGATAAGGCCGGTCTGCCAGCTTACCCGGACGAGACGCAGTATATTGGCAACGCCTACGCCGACTGGAAAGGTGGTTTTACTAACGAATTTTCTTACAAGAACTTCCGCTTCAGTGTGCTGGTGGATGGGCAGTATGGTGGTATCATCTACTCACAGACACACCACAAAATGTCGGAGCAAGGTAAGTTGAAGCACACGCTCATGGGCCGCGCAGAAGGCTTCATTATTGGCGACGGTGTGGTAGACAACGGCGACGGAACTTACTCAGAGAATACGACTAAAGTGAGCCCGCTGCAGTACTACAAGCGCTACTACCGCCGCGCCAACGTAGAGTCTAACTCTTTCGATGCTTCTTACCTGAAGCTCCGCGAAATGCGCCTGGAGTACAACCTTCCAAAGTCGCTGCTTGCTAAAACCAAGTTCCTGAATGGCGCGAGTGTGGCACTGTATGGCCGTGATCTGGCTATGCTCACCGACTTCCCAATCTTCGACCCTGAAACGGCAGCCCTGAATGGTTCTACCATTATGCCAGGTGTTGAGATAGGCCAGATGCCTTCTACAAGAACTTTCGGTGCAAACGTAACACTGCAGTTTTAAATAAACCCTTTACCAATAGTACTATCAGGAAAAGAACCAGCCAGCGCTATACTTAATAAAGCAGGCTGGTCCTCCTAAAGCAAAAAGATGATGACAAAAAGTATAAAGAAGTTTTTGGTTTTGTTGGTGGCATTGGGTAGTGTAACCGTTTCATGCACCGACGACTTTGAGGAGATCAATCTCGACCCTAACAGAATTGAGAAAATTAGCCCTGGCACCTTGCTGAATCCGATTATTTATGAAGTTGCCAGCTTTAATACCTCCCGAAGCAATGCCTTCACGTTCGAGATAATGCAGGTTTCGTTGCCGTTCCCGAGCCCATCTGGCGGGGAGCACCGCTACGATGTTGGTGACGGCGCAGGTAATTCTACCTGGAACACTTATTACCGTTGGCTCACGAATATAAAGGAAATGCAGGCTGCTGCTGTAGCTGCTGAGGATCCAAACTATGAGGCAATCGCTCTTACCCTAAATGCTTGGGTTTACTCGCTCCTGACAGACTCTTTTGGGGATGTGCCGATGGAAGAAGCTACGCGTGGTGACGAGGGCGTTTTCTATCCGGCCTTCAATACACAGCAAGAAGTATACACCAAGATACTGGCTGACTTAGATAGAGCGAGCACCCTGTTCGACACATCTAAGCCAATGATTTATGGTACTGAGATTCTCTTTGACAATAACGTGGGTAACTGGCAGCGCTTCTGTAACTCGCTGCGCCTGCGCTTGCTGTTAAGGGTGTCTAATAGAACCGAAACGAATGCAACGGCAAGAATGGCTGAGATCATCAACAACCCTGAGCAGTATCCTGTGTTCACCAGCAACGAAGAGGCAGCCATACTTGAAATTACAGGTGTACCGCCGCTGGTGTCGCCTTGGGGGCGTGCCGTAGACTTCAGAACAGGTCGTGCGGCTTCTGCTTTCTTTATCGACAACCTGAATGAGCTGAATGACCCCCGTCGTGAGAAGTTCTTTGGACAGGCTACATCAAAAGACGGCGCTACTAAAATAGGGTTCAGAGGTATACCAAGCGGCTACGATGGCGGCGATGCACAATTCGATTTCTCTCCATCTAGCCCAAACATCGAACTGGTAACGGCACCAATGATTTCTGTGATCATGAGCTACGCCGAAGTTGAGTTTATCAAGGCAGAACTGGCGCAAAAAGGAATCATCAGCTCAGATGCGCAGGTACATTACGAAAAAGGTGTAAAGGCTGCTATTGAGCAGTGGGGGGCGGAATTCCCGGCAGACTACTTTGAAAATCCGACTGCTGCTTATAACGGCACTTTCGAGCGCATTATGCTGCAGAAGTACTTTGCCTTGTACTTCAACGACTATCAGCAGTGGTTCGAGTATCGCCGCACCGGCTTGCCTGTACTTCCTAAAACAGAGAGTATGATGAACGACAAAATGGTGCCAGTACGCTTCCGCTACCCTGCCACCGTGCAGCAGATGAACAGTGAAAACTATATGAAAGCTGTGGAGCGTATGGGCGGCGATGATATTAACACCAAAGTTTGGTGGGAGAAGTAACTGCATTAAATGAATCACACTTTTCATTTAATGAGGCAGGTGCTGCTGGTGCCTGCTTCTTTCTTTCCAACTTTTAATTTTTAAATAATGTCTCAGAAAAGAAGATCCTTTCTTAAGTCTTTAGGCCTAGCAGGTGTAGGCCTAACCTTATCGCCAAGTGTGTTGCAGGCTAAACCAACAGCGCCTGCAAAAGGCAAAGACCTTTCTCTTGTAAACCTTTCTGGTAAGGTACATACTGGCGGCAAAGGTATAGCCGGTGTGGCAGTTACCGACGGCTATAATGTGGTGCTAACAGATGGTAGCGGCAGGTACGAGCTACAGAGCAATGCTACTGCAGACTTTGTATACATTTCTGTTCCGCGCGGTTACGACTTTGCGAACGAAAACGGCATAGCACGCTTTTACAAGCGTATAAAGGCAAGCCGTGGCCGCTACAAAGCTGATTTTGAGTTAAAAAAGCTGACGAAGGATGATACAAAGCACAACTTTGTAGTATGGGCAGATCCGCAGATTATCTCTGAAGCAGATGCAGAGGAGCTGAAAACCAAGTCGGCTCCAGACCTGAAGGAGCTGGTAAATAGCTATCCTGCTGATACCCTGTTTCACGGCATCGGCTGTGGCGACTTGGTGTGGGACAAGTTTGAGCTGTTTGAGGATTACCAGCAAGCCATCAACATTGCAGGTATACCTTTCTTCCAGGTTATTGGCAACCACGACATGAACCTGGAGGCACGCACCGATGAAGGATCATCGGAGAAATTTAAGGAACTGTTTGGGCCAACTTACTACTCCTTTAACCGTGGAGAAATACACTATGTGGTGCTGGATGATGTGTTCTTTATCGGCACAGCCAAAAAGTACATCGGTTACCTGACTGAGCGCCAGCTGGCGTGGCTGGAGCAGGATTTAGCTACTTTGAAGCCAGGAACAACTGTTGTAGTGAACCTGCACATCCCAGCTTACACCAACCAGCACACCCGCAACAATGAGAAAGAACCATCGTTGGGTGGTGTGGTGTCCAACCGTAAAGAGCTGTACCGACTATTAGCACCTTACAAGGCGCACATTATGTCAGGACACACCCACTTTAATGAAAAAGTGTTTGAGGGAGATAACATTATAGAACACGTACATGGTACCGTTTGCGGCGCCTGGTGGACTGGGCCTATCTGTTACGATGGCACTCCGAGTGGCTATGGCGTGTATGAAGTAGACGGTTCAGAAGTGAAATGGTACTACAAGTCTACTGGCTTGTCGAAAGAGCACCAGATACGCGTGTACCCAGTAGGAGCCGTGCCAGAGAAGCCGCAGCAAATAGCTGCCAATGTATGGAATTGGGACCCGCAGTGGAAAGTAGAGTGGCTGGAGGATGGAAAGAACATGGGGCAAATGGAGCGTGCTACAACGCTGGACCCTCTGTCGGTGGAGCTTCATCTAGGCGCCTCCAAGCCAGCCAAGCATAAATGGGTAGAGCCACACCCAACTGACCACATGTTCTTTGCTCAGCCAACTGGCAAGGCCAAAACCATCACGATACAAGCTACTGACAGGTTTGGCAATATTTTCAAAATTGATGCTGATGCGAAAGGGTTGAGCCGCCTATAGTGCTAAGTTCACGTACTAAAGGTGCTGCTCAATAACTTGAGAGTAGTATAAACAAGCAGAGGCAGGGAGTAAACCTGCCTCTGCTTGTTTATAATGCCTCGTTAAATGTAGCTTATAACTAACTTAGCCTAAAATAAAAAAGCCTCTCAGATTTCTCTAAGAGGCTTTTCGGTGGTCACGAAGGGAGTCGAACCCCTAACCTTCTGATTCGTAGTTTTATCTAAGTACTATATAGTAAATTACAGATGTTTGGAAATGTTTGGTTCTGAGCAATAGAGGCGGTTTTTACCTCTTGTTAGTAACAGTCGTTTCTTGACATTCTAGCGAAATGTATGCAAATTGTATGTACATCGTATGTACATCAAATGGTGAAAAGTATGAAGCAAAAAGTCTCTACTGCCATCATTCTTGACACACGCAGACCGCATAGTGATGGCCTCTATCCCGTAAAGCTAAGGATCACCTACCAGCGTAAGCAAAAGTACTACCCGGTTATTAACGAGAGGGGGGAGCCCTACCGTTACACCTTAGCTGAGTTCGAGAAAATACGAAGCCCAAAGGCTCGCGGCGGCTATAAAGAAGCTAGCCTCAGCCTGGACAAAGCTGAACACGCAGCACTAGAGGTGATCGAGAAGCTGCCGGTCTTCAGCTTTGAGGCTTTCGAGAGCAGGTATGTGACAGATTATAAGAAGGGAGATGTATTTGCCGCATATCGATACAAGATTGCGGAAATCAAAAAAGAGGGACGGGCTGGAACAGCAAGTAACTATGAATGCTCCTATAAGTCTCTGCTCGAATTTTGTAAAAATAAGCCCCTGCCGTTCACTTCGGTTACAAAAACCTTCCTGCAGACATACGAGAAATGGATGGTGGGATCTGGTAAATCTTTGACTACCGTCGGCATATATCTACGCCCCCTGCGTGCCGTCTTCAATGACGCCATAGCATCTGGAGAAGTTAGTCCTGAAATGTATCCTTTTGGCAAAAGAAAGTACACTATTCCGGCCAGCCGCAATGTGAAGAAGGCGCTTACCTTAAGTGACATTGAGAAGATCGTTACCTATGAACCAAAGCATGACGGAGAGGCCAAAGCAAGGGACTTGTGGTTTTTCTCCTACCTGTGCAACGGTATCAATGTGAAGGACATGGCTCGCTTAAGGTATGAGAATATTACAGGCGACGAAATTACCTTTGTTAGGGCAAAGACGGAGCGAACGAACAGGCAAAATATAAAACCTATCGTTGCTGTCCTCACCCCTGAGATGAAGCAAATTATTAAGCGCTGGGGGAACAAACCTGCTAAGAGCGATAGCTATGTTTTCCCGATCTTAAAGAAGGGACTTTCTCCGGAGGAAGAGCTGGCTCAGGTGCGATACGCAACGAAGGCCATAAACAAGTACATTAAAAGGATAGCTGCAGAAGTAGGCATAGAAAAGAACGTGTCTACCTATACCGCGCGCCATTCTTTCTCAACTGTACTCAAACGCTCAGGTGCCTCAATGGAGCTTATATCAGAGTCTCTCGGGCACAGCGATATGAAAACAACCGAGAGCTATCTGGACAGCTTTGAAAGCGACCTTAAGAAGCGTTTTGCAGAGCAGCTTACAGCTTTTAGGAAGGATAAGGAAGAGGCCGAGATAGAATAAGTAGGGATGGGAGATTTTGCCTGTCATCAGCCTGAATACTACTAAAGAGCAAAAGAGGCTATAGATTATTGCTTTTTGGTGATACTAAAAAACCCAGGGCGAACCATCACAAAAGGGACAAGTTCGACCTGGGTAAATTTATCCTGAGTACCCTTTACAGAAAGTTAGTCGTCAATCTGATCACTACTTTGTTCTACTAAAGGCTCAGTGTCAGGATAGTCAATATCAGCTAAAAGTATCTTCTCCGTAACATTATACAGCCATAGTTCAAAGTCCAGCGTTAGCCAAACTGCAAATTTGAAAGCTAATGCCCTATGCATCCAAATGCTATATCCGGAGCTCCAGTACTCCTTGACTAAAACAGGGCTTCCTGTTTCCTCGCTCAACCTATCCATAAATGCTATGACTTGTTTGTCTTCGATGAAGTCATTGATATTTTTTTCTGGATAATCTCTTGCCATTAATGTGGCATTTACCATCTGTTCTTCATTCAAGCTAAGGAGAAGCCCTCTAGAGTCACCATCTGGATAAAACCCGATATAGTTAGAATCATATACTTGTACGCCAAGGCTTTTCATGTTTTCCTCCTTTCTTTTTATGTGAATGATAGGTGATAACACTGGCATAAGCCTAATAATAAATACTAGTGTCTGTACCCGTCTTAAGTCAACTACTGCAAGAGACATTCAAGCAGCCTCTAGTTGATAGAAGTAGTCTCGAGCGCTGATGATTTAGCTCCGGTTACAGTTTATGGATGTTGCTTGCTACTTGACCTACTTAAAGAATTATTCTTCAGTCTGAAGAACCAAATTATCTTCCCATTTAAGGTTATGTTCATCCGATAATATTTTCTCTGCTTGCTTATACACCCATAGTTCAAAACTTGGATTCAGCCATGCGGCATATTTCAATGCCAATATCTTATGCATCCAGGTTTCAGAACCAAGACCCCAGTTTCTCTTAACCAAGGCTGGACCGAATATATCACTACTCAGCTCATGCATGAAATCCTTGACATTTTCTTTCTTTATGAAGTCATGGATTTTTTTATCTTTAAATCTACGCTCCATAAAACCAGCCTCTACCATATCCTCTTCGACTAGGCAAAATGGAATTTCACCATATGTATTACTCACACTAATTTTGAAATCGTTGATATCATCCTGGCGCACATTAAGTTCGTTCATGTTATCCTCCTTTCTTTTGTGTGAATGATAAATTAATGACTTTGTCTGGTAGTAAATTTTTATTACTCATACCCAATTGGATTCAGTTCCTGTGAGTTAGACACAGGCAGCCATTAGCAGTTGAAATGCTCATGGGCATTAGTACTTCAGCTTCAATCTCGGCTTATAGATGTTGCTCGACCTTTGGCTAATTTGTTGGAGTGGGAGGAGCCTGTGCTGGTCTTAGCAAAAGTAGCGGCCTTAGGGGAAGCCAATGGGTATCCGTTTGGCCTGAAACTGAAAAATCGTTCGTTGTTTGATACCAGTTATTCAAAGTTAACTGGCTGACTCGGTTTCCGATAACTACTAATGATTCGTTTATCATACGCCTCTCTCATTTGGTACGACACAAAGTTAATAAGGAAGCCAGCCGGATTATTTGCGATTTATTTGCAGCTTTTTTGCAGGAAATTTTTACCGTTCTCTCTTAAGTAAAGAGAAATGAGAAAACTGCCGCCAGGGAAAGCGAACAATGTCTGAGCATACCGGGAAGAGGCAAGCTAGATGGTTTCTGCAAGCTTGCAAGCCTGGTTAAATATCCTTTTAATCGCTTCGAAGGGAGGTAAGTAGCTATGGTTATTGTGGCGTATATGGGCTAGTAAAATGGCTGGCTATGCCACACTCATATCATACTCCTTAAATCTGGCCTCAGCCTGCTCCATCACCTCGTCCAGAATTTCCTGCAGCTCGTCTTTTACCTTGAAGCGCAGCACCTTTTTCACGGCTAGCTGTAGCTGAGCTTTGGTGTCGTCTTTCTTATACCAGTCGGGTTGGGAGGCGCTTTTCTTCACCTCAGCCAGAATCTTCTGCACCAGTTCTTTGATCAGGTCGAAGTCCTGCACGGCGTTGGGGTGCTTGGCTAGGATCTCGTAAAAAGCTTCTTCCTCTTCCGTAATCCCTAGCTGGTTGCGGCGCTCGTCTTCCTCCTGCATGTGCTTGGCCACCTCGCGCAGCTTTTCCATAGCCACCAGGCTGTCGAAGAAGTGGTTGTGGTAATCTGAGATGATGCGTTCTACTTCCTCTTTCAGCTTCCTGTACTTCACCAGGTTCTTCATGGAGCGCACTTTTATCTCGTCGTTCATGATTTGGCGCAGAAGCTCCAGTTTTAGCTCGTTACCTGTCTTCTGCTCTTTGGCGGTAGCCAGGAAGTCGTCGTTGATGATGGAGATGTCGAAGCGCTCGATGCCGGCCATCTGAAACACGTCCACCACCTCTTCGCTCTCGATGCTGCGGTGGATCAGGTCTTTTATCTTATCCTGCTTTTTCTTGATGTTAGTGCTTGGGTACTTCACTTTACGTACCGCTGCACCCACGTGCTGGAAGAAGATCAGGTCTAGCGCTATGTCGTTTATGCTTTCATGGCTTTTGATGATAGGGGCGAGGCTGCTGAGCTTCTTCTCGTTCAGCATAAAAGCTTTACACAGCTCATCATCGGAGACAAAGTGATTAGTTGCCTGACTTACCAACTTGATCTTATCTGGCCCGGTTAAGGCAGGCCAGGTAGTGTAGTTTAAACCTTCTGGGAGTTGCTCCTTCAGTAGCTCGACTACTTCCTGGGCAAGCGAGAAAGCTTCTTCTATATCCACGGTTACTCTGCCTGAGCCGCCTGCCGAAGTATACTTCTTCGTCGCATCACGCAACCTGTCACCGATGCCGATGTAGTCGACGATCAGGCCACTGGGCTTGTCGCGGAACACGGTGGCGACGCGGTTAACGGCCTGTATCAGGTTGTGGCCGCTCATCACTTTGTCGACATACAAGGTATGCATGGCGGGGTTGTCGAAGCCGGTGAGCCACATGTCGCGTACGATCACGAGTTTCAGCGGATCGTCCGGGTCTTTGAAGCGGGCTTTTACCTCTTCCATCTGCTCTTTGGTGCGCACGTGCGGGTTCCAGGTAACCGGATCTTTGGCGATGTTGGTCGTCATGATCACGGCTACTTCGGGGCAGCCATCCAATGCCGTTAAAGCATCATAGAGCTTCACGCAGTTGCGGCGGCTCATGCACACGATCATGGCTTTGCCTTCCATTCTCGCTCCCTGCGTAGTGCGGGAGGTATAGTGCTGCAGGATGTCGCGGGCGATGGCTTCTACGCGCTCTTTGGCTCCGGCAGCGTCTTCCATGGCGGCCCAGAGTATCTTGTTCTTGTCGCTTTCTTCCAGACCACTGGTTATCTCTTCGGCTTCATCTTCCAGCTGCGCATTGCCCAGGTGCAGCTTGGCCAGGCGAGGTTCGTAGTAGATCGGTACCACGGCTTTGTCTTCGGTGGCCTGGCGGATGTCGTAGGTATGGATGATGTCGCCGAACACGGCTACGGTGTCGGCGTCTTTGCTGTCGACGGGCGTGCCGGTGAAGCCGATGAAGGAGGCTTGCGGCAAGGCGCGGCGCAGGTTGTTGGCAAAGCCCTGCACCAAGCCATACTGGGTGCGGTGGCACTCGTCTGCAATCACGATGATGTTGTCGCGGGTGCTCAGCACGGGGTGCTCCAGCTCGCGGCCGGTGGCGGTTTCTTTCAGGTTAAACTTCTGCACGGTGCTGAACACCACGCCGCCGCCATCGCCACTCAAGAGGGCGCGTAGCTCGTCGGTGGTGTTGGCAATCTGCACATCACCTACCAGGTCTTTGGCGGCCACAAAATCGTCGAAGAGCTGGCGGTTGAGGTCGAAGCGGTCTACCTGCACCACAATGGTTGGGTTCTTCAGCTCTTGCAGCTGGCGCAGGATACCGGTGTAAATGGCCATGGTAATGCTTTTGCCGGAGCGGGTGGTGTGCCATACTACGCCAATGCGGCCGTCGCCGTAGGGGCGCACGCTCTTCAGGGTTTCCTGCAGAGCATACTGTATGCCGAAGAACTGGTGGTACTTGGCGCCTTTCTTGATCAGATGGCCCTTGTCGAGCTCGTGGAAGATGTAGTGGCGCACGTATTGCAAAAGTCGCTTGGGCACGAGCAAACCTTTGATGAGTGTTTCGAGTGCGAATCCGTTTGGGATCACCGTGATCCCATCTATACTTTTCCAGGCGGCGAACCACTCCAGACCGCTGCTGTACATGCCGTGCAGGGTGGTCTGGCCGTCGCTGACCACCGTGAGGGCGTTGTACTCGAAGAGCTGCGGAATCTGGTAGGTATAGTGCTGCACCTGGTTGTAAGCGGCTTCTACGGTGGCGTCCTGGCTGAAGAGGTTCTTGAACTCGAAGAGCACCAGCGGCAGGCCGTTCACGAAAATGATCAGGTCGGGGATGCGCTTGCTTTTGCCGACGATGGTAAACTGGTTGACCACCCGAAACTCATTTTGCTGCACATCATCGTAGGCGATGGGGTAGAAGTGGCCGAAATGCTGCTTGCCGGTTTCGTCTTTCCAGGTTTTGCTGATGCCTTTGCTGAGTTTGAGGTGGAAGGCGTGGTTGCGCTGGTGCAGATCGGCGCCGGGGTTGTAGAGGAACTCCTGCTTCAGCTCGGCCAGCACTTTTTGCGGCACCTGCGGGTAGCGGCGCTGCAGAAAAGCCTCAAACACGTCTTCGAGCACAGCCTTACTCAGGTCGCGCTTTATCTCGGAGCCGTGTTTATAGGTATAGTGCTCCTGTTCGCGCAGCCAGGCAATGGCCGCCTGCTCAATGGCTTCTTCAGCTAAGTACTGGCTCATGCAGCTCTTCCGGTTTGGTTTGCATTACATCAATTTCTCCCGAAATGAGTTTGGGAAGAAGCGTATCGCGGAGTTGGGTAAGCGTATTAATCTCAGAACTTAAATGGATAACCTTATTAAATAATGGATCTATAAGATTATAGAAAGCTTCTAACTTATCTTCAGTTGGTATGATAACCTTAAAAGTATCTATATCAGATTTTCCTAAATGAATAACTGTTGTACCTACTTTTGCAGCTTCAAAGAACTTCAGATGTGGCTTTATAGATTCAAAAATAAAGTAGCTGTGAATTGAGCTATTTAATGGTTTAAAATAACAAACTCGCTGATTTAAGTATGCTTTTTCACCTTGCCATATACACGGACTGAACTCTGCGTCCATACCAACTATGATATCACCCTTATTGATGATCGTAGCTTTTTTATGGTTTTCAGTTGTATAGTATTGAGGTTTAAAATTCTTTAGATCTCTAATTCTAATTAGAGGCAGACCTTCTCCTTTTTCATTGAATTTTTTTGATGAAAAAGCTGCACCGTAAATAACATCTGCTATTTGATAAATACTTCCTACTCGCCATCCCTCCGGCAGATTCTCTTCATCAATACCATCCACGAAATACTGCCGGAAGAGCGTTTGCGCCATTTGCTCCAGTGTTTGGTTCATGCGGCGGTTCAGCTCTATTTTGTCATCTATACTTTTAAGAATCTCACCAATTCTTTTCTGAACTTCAATTTCAGGTATAGTTATTTCGATAGAGTTTATAGCTGCACTATTCAGACTTGCTCTGGTCGTCATAGTTGCGTGCATTCCAATCTGATTTCTGATGTGGGTTGTTCGGAAGTAGTAGCCAATGAAGACTGGATCTATCTCAACTGAAACTTTATCCTTCAGGCGCAAGCGTTTCGTAAAGCCATTGAAAGTAGCATTTTCATAGTCCTTGAGTGCAACTGCACTCATACCCAACTCATGCATTGTTTCGCTGGTTCGTGTCAGGAAAATATCTCCACGCTTTACAGAGCAGGAGGTTCTTTCCTTATCTGTTGTGTTTGCTAAGCTTTCAAGTTCTGTAGGTATGAAGAAGTTGTAGAAGACATCTTTAAACGTCACGAAAGGGTGGCCAAAGCCAAACTCACTTCTTGACTTTGATAAGCCAGAAGCAACGCTGTAAAGATTGCCTACTTTATAGGTTTTAAAAGAAGCCATAATTAGTTCTTACTTAATAGAAAGCCAAGTACATTATCTACACTATTCTTGAAGACGAAATACTCGTCTTTTGTGATAGAGCTAGCTACTCTAATGTTATTACCTGAGTGCGATATTGGGTTATTATTACGTCTATCAAATAATGTAGCAATCTTTATAACTTCATTATTCTCTACACCTTCAGCTGTAAGGAATGAACGAACATCTGATACATCGTACCCCTTTATATCTTTACATTCAAGTAGACTACAAATAAGATGAATCTCATTTAATAGCAGGTTTAGGCTTATAGAGTAGTTGCTGATTCTTTCATAGTGAGTCCTTAACCTTATCTGTTCGATAAGACTGATTTCATTTTTAAACCTCTTTAACTTTGCGAATTCTATCTTGTAGTAGCCAGGCAGCTTATTATTTACTACTTTTTTAGCTTTGATTTCATTGAAAATGTCCTTTATCTGGTTATCACTATAAAGTTTAGACACCAGTTTTTTATTGTTGAAACCAGTCTGACACAAATAATTGATGATAAGATCTCTATCAAAAGTAGTGAGGTGTGATTTTGACACAAGGAAATTTTCAAATTCACCAGTAGCTTTATTGGAGAGCGCTAGAATAACAATCAGTGGCTTGGTTTTCAACCTAAACAAATCATAATTAAAGTCTGTAAATATTGCGTCTAATTTTTTTATGTTTTGTGGCGACTGCAGGAAAGTACGAACCTTGTCATCGTAAATATCATTCAAATAGGTCAAATCAATCTCGTGCTTACCTTCTACAACTTTTAATAAATCTAAAGCCTTTATTCTATCTAATGTATCTATGATTAGTTGACCTTTGTCAGGTATACTTGTGCCATTGTTAGCATTTGGCTCTGGGTACTCTGGAGAAGAAGATTCAACTAAGTTCTTAAGTATGTTGAAGTCTTTCTTTTCATTTAAATCAAAAATTTCAGTTTTAGAATTAAATCGCAGATTTAGATTTTTATAAAACTTATCTGAAATCAGATTTAGTAAATCATAAATGAACTTACTTTCTTTTAATGAATGCGCTTTAGCTTCATCTTTAGGAGAAAAAAAATCAAGCGATATATGTATGTCATCAACATATCGAATGATTTTATATTCTTTAAGAAAGTTAGGATATAACCTCTTTATCTCGTTGATAGAATCTTCTATATACAAATCGCCTAAAGTCAAGTATAAATACCCTATAAAGCTTGAGATGACGTTATTATCACTTTGGGGTAAACAGTCTCTATCTTCATTAAGAAACCTAAAGTAGAAGTCTATCAAGTCTACAGTTGATTTATCAAAATTGTATAGCTGTTTATCACTAAATTTTACTCTTTCTAACATTTCTGTTAGTAGTTTATGCATTGATATGTTATCAAAATAGTTTTGGATATCTACCTTTATAACTGATCTATTTGCATTCTTCTTTATTTCTTGGTCTAATTTTTCTTTGAATTTCTTGTAGCTACTGTAGTAGGTTGTAGACGTTGGATTTACGTGCAGTTTATCTTTTTCAAATGTTAAATTGCCTCCATAAAAGCAATGATGATTCTTTCTGGAATAATCTGCTAAAAACTGTTGAGACACCTTTAGTAAATATATACCAACAGCATAGTAAAATACTTGCATAGGGTATCCAAAGAAAAAGTATCTTCTTAGACCAATTCCATCTTTGGGTAGAGTATACTTGTAGAAAAAGAATTCTTTTTCAAGAGCGTAAAAGAAATTGTTCTGAACTTTTTCTTTGAAGTAAGTCTTAGTAGCAACCTGTTTCGTCTTGCTCTGTATAGATTCGAAATAGAAAAAATTTAAGGTATTATAATATCTGTTTGTTTTCTTGTTGCTGATTTGGAAATCCAGAAGCCTTTTTGCTTCTAACCATAATTCATAGTCAATGAAATATCCAAACTGAAGTTTTTTTAAGTTGCCCATAGCCTGTATACATTTTTGTTGTTCATGCTACTCAATTGCTATGAGCAGTATGTGTTTATATGATTGTTGAAGGTTAGAAATTCTTTTTATTGACAGGTATGAATATATATCTATTGTTAATCCCAACTCTAAGAATTCTGTAATTCTCTATAATCCCTGCCTTCATTAAATACATTTTAATATCTAAGTAAGAATTGCCAGTGATAGGGTCTTTATCTATAGGAGGTGGCCAAACTGGCTCTCCTTCTGTATCTTCATACATACAAGAATATTCATAATCTTCCTTTTCCCATTTCAGAGCCTTGTTGATTTCATCTTCTGTGTATGGAGGGCCATATTCATTTGCCTTAAACCAGTAGAGAATTTGTCTATATCTCTGATGCCTTTCTTCTTGTTTATCTAAGGTATCCATTGTACCTGGTGGAATCTTAAAAAACTCTTTTGATGATTCTAGAGCTTTTCTTCCCTCATCACTATAATAATCAATAGGGTATATGGGCAAATTATTTACTAAGCACACAGTTTCAAAATACTTAGCAACTTCAATTTCCTCTTTTGAAAAAGGAGCAAGTTCATTCAACTCCTGCACAGAAAGCCTTCTCTTTTTACTGATTTTTGTTTTTTTTGTAGTATTGTTAAAGAGTGAAAGAAACAGAATCAAGCAGGTTATTATATCTATTACTACCCAAATTGTTTTGCCAAAAGGAAGGGGGAATATAGGGTTGAATACTATGATAATTGCTATGTAAGCATAAGTGAAAAATGGTTCTTGAGAGTCATTATCATAATCTTTAATTAGACTGCCAATTGCTGCTCCTATAACTATTATCCTTAAAGGAAGATAGTATCCGATTGGTAGATTTAATGTTCCTAGTAATAATGCTAGGCAAGCAATTACTTTGAAATTATTCAATGTTAATTTCATAAACTAAAGGGTGTATTATACTATCTCTTACAACCCAAACCCAATCCCCTCCAGATTCTCCCGAATCCGCTTCTCCAGCAGGGCGCTTTCTTCAAACTGAGCGGCCAGTTCGGTGGTCAGCAGCTTCATCTTCTCTTCAAACGGCACGCCGTCGTCTTCCTCGGCTTCGGAGCCCACGTAGCGGCCCGGCGAGAGCACGTAGTTGTTGGCGGCCACCTCGGTTAAGGTAGCGGCCTTGCAGAAGCCTTCGGTGTCGGTATAGCTGCCGCCGATGTTGCGCCAGGTATGGTAAGTGTCGGCAATGCGGGCCACGTCGGCATCTTCGAACACACGCAGGCGTCGGCTGGCCATGGTGCCCAGTTTGCGAGCATCTATAAAGAGGATCTCGTTTTTGCGCTCGCGGTGCTCGCCGTCGCGGCCGTCACGGTTCTTGCTCAAAATAAAGATACAGGCTGGTATGCCGGTGGTCAGGAACAGCTTGTCGGGCATCTGCACAATGCAGTCTACCATGCCTTGCTGTATCATGTGCTCGCGCACGTTCTTTTCGCCGGCGCTTCCGGTAGTCATGGCGCCGTTAGCCATCACCACGCCTGCCGTGCCGCGCTCCGAGAGGTGGTGCCACAGCGTCTGGAACCACATGTAGTTGGCATTGCCGGGAGTGGTAAAAGTATCTTTGGCCCCGAAGAGGCGCGGGTCGTTGTCGGGCAGCAGTTCGGGGTGCCAGTTACTGATGTTGAACGGCGGGTTCATGAGGGCGTAGTCGGCCTTCAGGTCGGGGAAGCGGTCCTGCAGCAGCGAGTCGCCCAGCTTTACGTCGAAGGAGAGGTTGCGCAGCAGCAGGTTCATTTTGCAGAGGCGCAGCGTGCCTTCGTAGCGCTCCTGCCCGTAAATGGAGATGTCGTTTTTGTCGCCGCCGTGCGCCTGCAGAAACTTGAGGCTCTGCACAAACATACCACCCGAACCGCAGGCCAGGTCCATGATGCGGCCCTTGAGCGGCTCCAACATCTCCACAAGCAGACGCACCACCGAGCCCGGCGTAAAAAACTGCCCAGCCCCGGAGCCTTCGGCCATGGCAAACTTGCCAATGTAGTACTCATACACGCGGCCGTAGATGTCGGATTCGGGGTTATTGATCTCAGAGAACTTCTCTTTGGAGAACAAGTTAATGAGCCCGGCCACCTGCGTAGGGGAGAGCTGGCTTTTCACGAAGATCGGCTCCAGAACGCCTTTGTAGTCGGGGTTGCGCTTGCTCAGGATCTCGTCGATGAGCACAAAAGCCTGGTCCACCTTCACCTTGATGTCGTCCTGCTCGGCGTTCTCGCGCAGGTATTCCCAGGTTGCTTCCTTCGGCAGGCGGTATACGTTCTTTACCTGGTACTCCAGCTCATCTTCCAGCACTTCGGTCTGCTGGTGCTTTTCAATGCTATAGTAGTCGCTTTTAGGGTCTGCAAAAGACTGTTCTATCTCTTGCTTTCGTATCTCAAATCGCTCTGAAAGGTGCTTTAAAAACAGCAGCGAGAGTACGTAATCTTTGTACTGGTTCTCGGCAACAGCGCCACGCAGTTCGTTGGCAGCATTCCAGAGTTCGTTTTCAAAATCTATATCCGCTTTGGGTGCAGCGGCAGGGGTATTATTCTTGGCCATGTAAGGGTGTACTCGTAGTTTAAACAAAGTTCAAGATACAGAAAACTGTATAATATTTAGGGTTATATATATACTTTTTTAGATGATGTAGGTGTTGAGAACAGTACTTCAGGTGCTAAGAAGCCGGGGCGAACACTTGAACAGTTAACAAGGGATCTTTTATATGAAAGGTTATCATACTGTGGTAACTACACATGTATTTTTTTCAGGCGAGTTTACCCTGTTTATTGATTGCTCGTCTAATTCGGCCCACCATAAACTTGTAGCTACTACCGAATATTACCGATTAACAATATTTAATAAACCTTTGTACTGGAAGAATCATTGATCCCCCTTCTATATAAATGCCCAGAAATAGTTTTTGAGTAAAGGTGCCGCTGGTTGGAAGGGGAGGAGTGCGCCCATTGGGCAGACACAGATGAGGGAAAGTGGACTTTACAGCAACAGGAGCCTCCTGAGGCACTGAGAAGAAGCAATAGTGAGAGCGCTTGCAGAGCAGTCGTCTACAAGAGAGCATAATGATGCTTTCTCCTTTCTATGGGCGCAAAGGATCATGTGCCTGGGAAGACTAATCAGCCTCTAATCCCTGCTTTAATAAAGCGCTTGTGAGGGCTTAATTGCTGTTTAATCTTTTCGAGTGGTAATCCCTGGCGCCAGCCCTTCGGCCTTTTGTTTAGAGGGCTGGGGTGTATTCAAAAAAAGGTGTCCGAAAACACGCCTTACTTACGCTCTCCTGAGGCCGGTCCTCGTACAGGGAAAACTGTATTCAGATAACCACTAGTTTATTTGAATACTTTTGCTATATTAGTCCCATGTTCAGAACTTCTCACGTCAACACCAAAATGACTGCTATGAACAAAGTTGCTATACTGGTCAGGGTATCCAAGGCAGACCAGAGCTACGACAGGCAGGTGTCGGAGCTCACGGAGTACGCCGCCTCACAGGAGTATGAGGTCATAGAGCTTATTACCGAAACCGTCTCAGGGGCTAAAAAGAACACCGAGCGCAAGGGCATTCAGCGCCTGCTCAGGCTGGCAGAAGGCAGGAAGATCAACAAGGTGCTGGTGCACGAGGTGACCAGGCTGGGGCGGGACACGGCACAGGTGCTGGCCACGCTGGAAGCCCTGCACGCGCTCCAGGTCAGCGTGGTGGTGAAGAACTACAGTATAGAGACGCTCAACCCTGACGGCACGGTGAACGCCATGGCCCAGTTCCTGCTCACCATCCTGGCAGACATCGGACGCATGGAGCGCATCACCCTGATCGAGCGGGTGAAGTCGGGGCTGGAGGAGGCCAGGCGCAGAGGCAAGGCATTGGGCAGGCCGCAGGGGAGCACCAAGGACATCGTCAGGTCGCACCCGAAGGTGGTCCGCTACCTCCGGGCGGGGCAGTCTATCCGGGAGACGGCCAAGCTCTGCGGGGTGGGGGTGAGCACCGTGCAGCGTGTAAAGAAGGCGCTGGTGGGCGAAAGAAGCTCCTCTCCTCCAGTGAAGGTTTCATAAGCACCGGAAGGCAGAGGCTGTCAGGAGTACATCCCGTGCTCGATGCACACCAGCACGTTTAACACCCGCTTTCTTCTTTCCGGGGTGTCCAGCCAGTCAATGGGCTTCTCTTTCCCTAAGGCCGTGTTCCTGGTGTTGAGCCACCTCTGAAAAGCGTCCTCGTCCTCGAATACCTCTATTCCTTTTATTGTTATGGGATCCTCCATCTCTTGATGTTGAGTTTGAGGTTTAGTCTTCAAGCCTGGTCCCGAAGGGGCGGCAATGAGCGCCTTCAGGGAAAAGCCGAGGCCACGGTGCAGGCTGCGGATCATCTCCAGAGTCAGCGGGCGCTTACCGTCCAGCACCTCCGTGACGCTTTCCCTGCTGCCTATGTAGGGCACCAGGTCCTCGTGCCGGAGCCCCAACTCCTCCATGCGGACCTTGATGTACTCCACCGGGTCAGGTCCGTCGATGGGGTAATGCTCCTCCTCGTACCTGCTGACGAGCATGGAGAGGATCTCCAGCCTGTCTCCGTCAGGTGTGCCTGGCACAGCGCCCCACAGCGCTTTGATCTGCCTGAGCGCGTCCTGGTAATCGTCTTCGTTGCGGATGAGTCTTAATTCCATAGCTAAATATCCTAAATCACCTGTTATACGACAAATCCTTAGAGTTCTTTATCTAAGCGCGACTGGTACCAGAGTGCGTTTCAGGCAACTGCAGCGGAACATGGTTTGGAGGAACCTCTTTGCTGCAGGTTCCCCCCTCCCTTAGAAAAAAACGTCCGGGGTACCCGTTTAAGGGCGTAAGGGCGTGTATAACACCGGCCCGTTTTAAGCTTTTTGAGCGGAGCGCGTTGTATAAAGAGCAAACGCGGCGTAGCCAAAGTATGGCTTTTACGCCTTGTGCGCGCCCTGCATGGCGCGAGTAACATTTCGAAAAGAATACCTCAGGTTATCCAGAGGGGGCAAATCCCTTAGCAGTAAGTTGGTCTGCGAAGGTTCCACATGGTGGTGGAGGACCAAGCGTCAAGTTGCCCGAAATCCGATTAGGAGGCTCAGACGGTGGAGTTCGCTAGCCTTATCCCAAACTAGGGCGAGGGCGCGGCTGGTGTAATGGGCGGCTGTGCTATCCTTGACGAACCGCCCTGTACGCGACCCGTACGCAGGGTGGTGGGAGAGCCTCACCGTGGGCAATTTTGCTCACGGCGGGCTACTCGATTGTAGGATGCTATTTTTAATTTATTTCTTCGGTTAAATGAAGGTATACATCTCCTAAAATTTCAAGATGTTCGGCAGTTAAATGAAAGTATTTGGGGTTCAGATAATTTATTTCACAATTGTCGAAACCTTCTCCAATTTTAATTGAGTCCTTGATAAAGAGATAGTGGCAAATTTCTCCATCCACAAAGCTTGAGCCTAAATCTTCGATTAGGTTTTCCTTATTTTCTTGAGTCAAAGAAAAATCGAAGTTCTGGTCAACATACTTCTTTATTGCCTGTCCCTTCTTATTCTCAGGATTAGAAAGGTCAT
Organism: Pontibacter korlensis; assembly: GCF_000973725.1. Taxonomy (NCBI): domain Bacteria; kingdom Pseudomonadati; phylum Bacteroidota; class Cytophagia; order Cytophagales; family Hymenobacteraceae; genus Pontibacter; species Pontibacter korlensis. The sequence continues at coordinate 2,168,715 of NZ_CP009621.1, forward strand.
AAAATTCTGCTGGTAGATTAAATGAAAAACTAATCTTGCAATCCACCTGACAAGCGTCCACAACCGCCAATATTTTATTTAGGTATTCGTATTGAGTCAGATTCATAGTTTTAATGACCTACAACGGATTAGCACATAAGGTAAGCGAAGCGTAGCCGTAGCTTTGCTTATGTGCCTTGTTCTCGGTAGTTATTCTATCTTTTTGGTTTTATCAATAGCATACTCACTACTGCCACAAAGCAAAAGATAATTGTGAATGCAGCTGTAAAAATATAGGCAGTTCGGCTCTGGAAGTATAGCAATCCAGAAAGAACAATGATTATCGAAATCAGATGATAAAATAACCTGCCCTGCTCAATAGAATTACTTTTTCTTAAATTCTTTTGGGTAAATATTTTCCTTCCAGAAAAAGCAATTGCGAACAATGAAATGGCAGAGTAGAAGACAAATATAGTTTCCGCTGTAGCAAGAGAACCATATTTATTAGCTCCAACAAATATTGATACAATCAAGAGTCCAAGTCTGATTAAGTTATCAGCTTTACCTATACTCTTTAGTTCTTCTCTACCATATAAAATTAAGCTTTTCATACTTACAATTCCCGAGAACGTCTTTGCTATTGTGCGTTTATGCACTATAGGTTTGGTTGTACGTTCGTTCTTATTAGAGCACGTTTAGTTGTCTTAACACTGATTTTGTTATCTCTTTTCTGCAGGAGCCAAAATTAGGATTTGGCAAGTTTCTGTCTTTTATAAGTCTGGTAGCGAAGAAGTACACGTTATCTTCTTTTTCTACATAGCCAACCCACCAGCCAGTATCATTTCCGCCGTCTCTTGTCCACCCAGTTTTTGCTCTTAGGGTATAGCTATCGTTTTGCTCTTCCTTCATGATTTCCTTCAGGATTGCAAAGCTTCTTTTGGAGAAGGGCAGGCTTTCCTCATAAACACCTATGAGGGTCTCGATTTGGTTAGCGGGTGATATGGCAAATTTTCCAAAGTTCCAGAAGTCTGGATCATTAATAGAGACATCTGCATTGCCATAGTTTGACTTTGTTAGAAGATCCTTATACTTGGCCTTCCCGACCTTTTTCGCTAATTCAACATAAACCCAACCTGCTGAAAGTTTGAATGCCTCCTTTAGGCTCATGTCGTGATAGATATCTGGGCGGAAGCCGTATTTGACTGTATCAGTCTCTCCTGGCCACTTAATGATTTCGTTCTCATCAGCAATGACGCCCGTTTCTAGGGCAATTAAGGTGTTGATTATTTTAAAGGTAGACGCTGGCAGTGTGGCTACATAGCTGTCATTGACATTGCTGGACATCCACTTCTTTGCTTGATAGTCATATACGGTAATGCTCCCCTGTATATTACAATCTTGGAAAGGTGTATTTAGATCAATTTGCCCATATACTCGTGAAGTCAGGAGAAATAGAAGAAATGGTATCGCTAATCTCATTTTTTAAATGGTTTGGATGGCGTACAACGTACTGGTATAGCAGATGGTGAGGCGTCAGCCGAAGCATGACTGCTATACTTTGTTAGCTGCTGAATTTATTTCGTTTTAGTTATAGAATCTTGTTGAGCATCATAAAATCATGAGCCTATAAAAAGCTTAACAGCAACATTATGAAAATTAAACCAGCGCCAACAGATTCTACAACAGATAGGGTGTATGGCTTAACTACTCTCACCAAAAATCTGTCTAACGCTAAGATAAAAGAAACTCCAACGAGCCACCCTAAAATAACGAATGCACCCAAGCCTCCACCACCACCTGTTGTCATCATATATATTATCAATGGAACCCCAGCAATGATTGTGGCAATCCCAAGTATTGAGACAATAGTAGGTTTATCTAAAAATATGGCTAAGAATTTCTTCATTCATTTATTTGACAGCTAACGGACTTGGCCATAAGGCGGCGTAGCTGGCTTATGGGTGTGGTTAGCTTTTGTTATTTTATTGTGTCTTCAGATACTAAAGTGTTGTTCTGCCAAACTTGCTCAATCCTATAATCCTGATGATAAACTATTCTTTTCCCTTCAGAAGTATTATTCACAAGCTCTTGTTCAATGAACAGATTTCCAGTTGAGTCATACTTCTTGAACTTCCCGTTCGCTTTTCCATTAGCTAAATCGACAATGCTAAAGCCACTGTTGTCATTGTAACTTAGTGCGAAGTAGGCTTCATTGAATTTTACTTCGTTCGGTTTTGCTGATATTGCTGCTCTCCAACCTTCACTTACTGTGTTTCCAGTTTGAAAGAGAATCCTTGATGTACAGCCATTAAAAGGCTTGAACTCCTTCAAAAATTGGTAAAGTGTTTTCTCTTCAGCAAGTTCTACTGAGTATAGGTAAACATTTTCACATGGCGACATATGAGTGCATTGGCTGGGGCATTGCTCGTAGTCCAATAACACGAAGGTCGTATTCCCTATTTGTTTTTCAGTTTGAACTGCTGGTTGCTTCCAATAGGTAGAAAAATCTGTCAGGTAGTAAAATGAAATTACGATAAGAAGAACGACTCCTATTGCTAAGTATAAGTAGGTATTATTTGTTTTCTTCTTCATGATTCTAATACAAGCTAACGGCTTTGCTAAAAGGTGGCGCAGCTAACTTATAGGTTTTGTTGTGGTATGTTGTTTTTAGATCTGTACTATTTCTATTATTGAAACAACACTCATTAGTAACCCAAAGCCTATCCCGAAAATGAGTATTCCTGCAGGCACTTCATAAACTGCTTTGGTTCTTGGCTTCAAAAACAGGAATACCACGCCCAATAAAATAATTGGTATTGTAATAAAGAAAAAGAAAGTCCACCATGTAGGTATAAGGTTTAGAGCAATGGCTGTTATTCCTAATGCTCTAGGCTTCTTTATTATTCTATCAAACCAGTTACTCATGCTTCGAGTATTTGCTTTTATACTTTCGTAAGCTGCCTATATGCTTGTTCATCAGCCATCTCTGCTAATCTTGATAAGGTTTTTTTTGCAAAGTCTCCTGAAGCAAGACCATTGCTGATGAGTTCTAAACTTTGTATTAACTCATCTATAAGCGCCCAGTCTTCACTATTGAGTTTCTGCTTTTCAACTTCTTTACCTGCTCTCGCGAAACCATCGTTGTCCCCGCCATACTTCTGGTAGATATTTAGCTTATCAATAGTTATTCTTTTCATGATTTCAATGCACCACAACGGATTGGTGCAGAAGAAGCCGAAGCGTAGCGAAGGTTAATGCTGCACTGGGTTAGGCTATGTAATTCCTTTTGATATACTGTTTACTAACTCAATTCTGAATTGGATAGCTGGCATTCACTCTTGAAAAGTTCTCTGCATTAGTTGTTTTTTCTACATCCCTTGCATAATAAACCTGAGCTACATTATCGTAGTTACCTTCAATGCTATCTAACCAAGTACTGAGCTTATAGCCTGCCCGATAATCAAATAGGTACAAAGAAGAGTCCTTTCCCTTTTTCTCATAATTGTCAGCGACTCTGACAAGCTTTACTCTTTTATCTTCTTGGAAAACTAAATAAGCATGCATTACTCCATCAAATCCATAGTATTCGGCTTTGATATAGTCTTCTGGGCATGGATTTTCATTGTCATCACATCTGCCGTAGTAGAAGTAACTCTCACCATTACCATCCTGTCTCGTCACAGTTACCCCTTTGTATTCATAATATATAAATTCATTGTCACTACAGGATGCTAAGACAAGCATTATTAGTAATAGACTTATTAAATTTCTCATTGATTTCTATAAAGCCTAACGGATTGGTACATGAGGTGAGCAAGGCGTAGCCGCAGCTTAGTTCATGTGCTTGGTTAGCAAATTTAATTTTAATCACAGTCTTCGTCATCACCACACCCGATGTTTACACAGTCGATTACTGGATTTTCTACCAGTTCTATTTTTCCATGCTTATGGTTGAGACGATACGCTTTCAAGATCTCTGGCTTATCTCCAGTATATTGATTTACAATCGTAAAGAAAGTAAACTCCGAACCTTTGCACATAGTGTTCAGACTGTAGTTCATCTGATTATCAGTCCAGTTAGAAATTGATAAGGCATCTAAAACTTTCCAATTTGGTCGTGGGTTCGTTGTCGAAGTCTCAACAGTTTCTTCTAAAATGAGATAGTATTTGGTTGAGTCTGTTTTGTCTGCAAAGATTCCATAGCCATAGGCATATCCTTCTCTAAAGGGTTTTTCTTCTTGTATTAAGGTTCCTGTAATTGTGGTTAGATTAGTAAGGGAATCAATATAGAAGTTTATAAGTTCTTTGGCATCACTTATGAATACTTGTTGAGAGTGAGAGTCAGAGACTATTGATAGATTTTCATTTACTATTTCTTCTGTTTTAGACTCAGCACTTGTACAACTGTGAAGCAGCACAACTGGCGTAGCGATAAGGAACATCCACTTCTTCATAATTTTTATATTTGCTAACGGGCTGGTATAGCAGATGTGAGGCGTCAGCCGAAGCATGACTGCTATGCTTTGTTGGCGGAAGTATTTCTTATTTTAATATTGAGCAAGTTCAGAGTAATTGGAAAAAGAAGAAAAACTGTCCAAATCATGAAATTTCTAGGTAAGAGATCAAGATAGTAATTCAACCCAAATACTATAAATGTAAAAAGCATACATAAAAGAGAATGTGCTTTATTAACCTGCTCAGTTGAATATCTGGATATGTGTTGGCTCTTTAACGCCTTAATGTCTTTAAAGTACTGCTTATTAAAGAAGGTCCCTCTGCCTGGGAGGAATCCTGTTACCATTAGGAAGTTCTGTACCATGTAAATACTTGAAATGCCTAGAAGAAAATATTGAAGGGCCACATAAGCTCCATGTTGCAGGGTTTGTGTAGTTTCTATTTGGTCATTTTGGTACACATTCCAAGCGTTGTCAAATGCGAAGAGCACCATAACAATAGAACTCCAAATGCTTAGCGTCAGCCTGTTTGTTCTCGACAAAGCTGTATAACTGAATGCGTGGAAGATAGAGTAAAGGGACAAGAATAAGCCAACTGCCATCAAAACCTTTAATATCATGTATTCTGCGTTCACTATACCTAAGTCGACCACCCAGTACACGACAGCTAAAGACTGTAGCAGCGTAATACCTTCAGTAAGTTTGGGGATAATCTTCTTTTCGTAAACAACAATGGCAATTATTATAAAGATAAAGCAAAACACATAAGGCCACATTTCGATATGATGCTCAAAGCTATAGATACGCTCTCTTTTGCTAGGAAGAAATGCGATAAAGCTAAAGATAAATGCGCCTAGAGCAGTGAGCAGCACTTTGTTCCAGCTCTGGCAAAGCCTTTTATACTCGAAAAGCAATCCACTCAGCAAAGCCAAAACACTCAATGGTATAAGAATCTTGTCTGCGGAATAAACTCTGTACCCAATGTACATTGTCAATAATGAAAGAAATAAGCCTATAGCAACAAGGTAAGGCTTGAGATCCAATGGCCTTTTTTTCTTTTTCTTGGATTGTTGTAATTGCTTTGTTTGCATTAAGCTTTATAACTTTATGTTACCGCCAACGGCCTCGTATAAACAACGTGCAATACCGTCGGCCGAAGTATGATGTTTATACAATGTTGGCAATAGTATTTATTTTGTTAAGATTTTGAAATACTTCATGTTGTGAGTAAGAACTTCTCCAGGAACTACATCCCTTCCGTTGTAAATTATTGAATCATATTTACAGAGATTGGTGCTTGTGATTCTGTAGACTATGTTGTAACCATTCTTACGCTTGTTCTTATCAAGAACCACTCCCTCTATCAAACACTTAAAATCACTATCACCTACTACATAAGAGAAAACGGTCAATGAGGTTCTGTCTGTTCCGTCAGACCGGAAAGTGCCACTAAACGGAATCCTTATAGTATCTCCGATTACCAAGGCTTTGAAACGTCTTCTGTTTTCTTGCCTTTTTGCTTTTAGGTGCTTACTGATTTCATCAAGTCTTGATTTAATAGGTTCAAATTCTCTTCGGTAACAAGGATGCTCTCTAAGGAATAAGTCTTTGCTCTTTGCTGCCCTATGCAATTCAGGAAGTTTGTCAAATTCTTTTTTACGAAGACGGTCTACTTTCCTACTGGACTTATAGTGATAGGTGGTGCTTTGAAGTAAAACAACCTCTAGGTAATTGCAAGTGTCGGGAATTGATGCAATAGCGGTTTCGTATCCGATGAAGTTAAAACTCAGTTTTGTTGTTTCTTTGGGAATACTGATTTCAAAATATCCATCAATGTCAGTTTCTCCCAAAAGGACTGTATCCTTGCTGTATATCACGACACCTGGCAGTTCATCTAAATTTTCATCAATTATTCTCCCTTTAACAGTTTTTTGCCCAAACACATATGAAATGCTGGATACGAGTAATAAAACTGTAAAAAATGTTCTCAGAGATTCCAAACTTTCATTTTTAATATTATTGCCAACGGTTGGGCTATGGTGCGTTTATGCACTATAGCTTTTGTTGGCAGCAGGCTGTTCTATTTTAGCAATCAACTTTGAACTTCTTATTTTCCTGTAATTAATCTCGTCAACAGTAAATCCCACGACTGGTATAAAGACAACTGTTGACAGAGCTATCAAAGAAAGAAGGTTGTGGTCTGTTGTTGAGCTTCTAATTAGTTCTGCTAACCCCATTACAACTGTCGGAATTAAAAGAATACTAACACCTGTGGTAATCCAGACCTTATTGTAGCTTGGGTAATTATTAGGACGATAAACTTCAATCGCCTTGTTGTCGCTGCTAAACACATTTACCCACTTATAGTAGTCCCAGAACAGCAGGAAGATAATTCCTAACAGCATCATGGTTGCTATAAATGGAGTGAAAGAACCTATTGTACTTAGTGTGAGAACCGTGATGTTGAAAATTATCGGCAGAAAGATTAAAGCACCTACTGTTGCGAACCTTTGTGTGATGAGAAGTATGGCCGCAATCACCTGTGCCCACCCAATCAAATTGTAATAGTAGCCTGTGTGGTAAAGCGCGTCCAAATACTCGAAGAAAGGTCCAGTATTACCAGGATTAGCGAAGGGAACATTGGCAATTTTCTTTATCCCAGATGGAATGAATCCAAAACCTATCAGGAACCTAAGATTTATTGCAAATATGTTCAAATATCTACTGCTGCGTATCCTATCGTAAAGTGTTAACATGGAACGCTTCTTTTGTTGATTCATCAATATGCTTACTGCCAACGGCCGCGTGCTTAAGGTGCCGAAGCGTCAGCGAGGTAACTTAAGCATTGTGTTGTACTATGTAGTTTTTAATAAATTCCTGTGGTTTTAGTACCCCAACCCTTATCAAGCTCCTTGCAGAACTCAACAGAGAGTGGCTTCAGCTTTTTCGTGAATCTTTCTATTGGAAAGTCTCTTTCACCATCATTATTAGTAATATTTTCCAAATATTCATACTTAACCGCCCAGCGCACTATTTCATTTCCGTCAGCCAGCATCTGTTCTGCAAAGTCAGCAAGCTTAATTATATCTTCTTCTGTTCCGCTTTTTATTTTATCATAGGCAAGTGAGGAGAACTGGGCCATTTCTAACCCAAATTCATACTTGTTATCTCCCCAAGAATCCCTGTGTTCTTCAAGCTTGTCCTTGAACTCAGGAAACAGCTTTAGCATAATCTCTATACTTTCTTGTTCGCTTAACATTCCTGTTTTTCTATGATTTCTATATAGTACAACTAATGGATATACGTGAACATACGCTTATCTGCACTATGTACGAAGGTGGTCTTGCCTACTCTTTTTTTAGCTTTTAAAGCTGCTAAGGCAGTTTTACGTGTTGTCACCGTAATATTTTGCTATTACAATATAATATATTCTATTCAAAGCACCAGTACTTCCTACTTGATTTTAGACGAGATATGCTCAAGAAAGGTCGCATGCCTGGCATAAAACCGCCAAAAGCTTATATCATCATCCAAGTAATGGCTTTAAAACCTTGTATAGGGAGCGATGCCAGTAAAAGGTAACAATATCAATGAGGCAATCTCTGATATTTCAGTGCAATTTTACTATCCGTGTTTATCCGTTTATAAACGAGTATATTCGCGTTATAACACGGCTACGAGCTTTAAAACAAATCTGAATCAAAAACTGAGAACCAGGCACAGTTCTGACTTATATCCCTGTCACTTTCTTTTAGTATAAAAAATAGTGCAATTGCTTGGCAGATACATAGAATACAACAAGCAGGTAGTAGGGAGCGTTAAGTAAAAGACCGTTTTTCGGATGGCACAACTCCTGGCATGGCGTGAGCGGGTCGTGCTCTGCCCCCTCTTGTCCTTTCCGCTTCGTTTTTGGGGGTTTGGTCGGCGCGTTTTTGAGTTCCCGGCCATGATTTAGCATTTTGCACTGGGCATGGTGCTATACTGGCCCCGGCTGGCAACCGCCGTCGCTCCGAGGATACGGGCGAGCGCCTGATGAAGGAGATCAGCAGTAAGCTGCGTCACAACCGCTCGAGGAGGAGAAGGTGCTCATCGTCAATTGGCAGCCTTACAGTGCCCCCCTCCCTTGAGAAAATAACGGCAGGGGTGCCCTCACCAGGCTGTAAGGGCGCATATAGTACCGGCCCGTTTTTAAGGTTTCAGGTTTAGCTCACGAAGCCTGCCGTGCCAGAGGGGTCACCCTGTCCAGCTCGGAGGACGGGATGAGCCAGCGGCTCGGCCTGAGCACGTCCTTCTGCGCCTTCAACCTTCCCCTTTCAATGTAGTGGCGGATCGCTTTCTCCGTCACGTCTACTCCTCTGCTCTTTAGCTCTGCTCTGAACTCCCTTACCGAATAAAACGCTCTCATTTCCGTCAATACTTAAGGTTACAACAAAGTTTTACTGCTCTTTCTCTACACGCTCTCGCTTTATCTCTCCCAGGTCAATAGCCTACATACCGCACCACATCTACCCGAACTCCACGTCATGTTTCTAATCGTTCCACCTTGATATCTATTCTCGCTCTTAATTTCCCTATAGTACTAGCCCGTAATCAACCTTCAAAACCACATCCACTTAGCTCCAGTAAACTTCGACACACGTACGCTACAAACTCCAAAATGCTCTCAAGTACACCTCACCTAAGTCACCCTCACTCGATACTCACCACTTCAGTCACATCACGTCCTTCTTCGTCCTTCAACGTACCTTTTCGTCCTTCAATGCTCCTTTTCGTCCCTATAACAGGGGGGACATTTCTAGGAATACACACACAGTTCTCCCTTAGGGGTGGGGAACTGCCGGGGGAAACATTTCTGAGGTTTCCACACGCACCCGGGGACAAACAACCAAAAATCCCAGGGCTTGCGAATCGTTGCGCCGTCCATCGGTTGTTGCGCACCTTGCTCGCCGCTTTCGCTTTGTTCTCGGCTGTGGCTCTGAGCGCTTCTAGCCACGGGTAATGTTCATGCGGAACAGAGACTACGGACAGATACACATGAACATGCTGGATGTTTAGCCTAAAGCTGAGAGAATCCAGCCAAACTCTTCCGGTCTTTCGATACAGTATAGGAAAAAAGGGTGCGGGAGGTTAGTGCGGGGAGTTAAATTTTTTGCGGGTGCGCGAGAGGGGGGCGGGAGGGGCGGCTCACTTACAGTCAAGGGACCTGCCGGGACAAGCGGTACTAAATAGGGGAACTAGAAAATGCGGGAGAGTTTACAGGGCCAGCGGCGGCAGAGCGCCCTGAAAGGGCATATAAATGCCGCAAAAAGAGCGCTTACAGCGATTTCATGTGCCAGGTGGGAGTGAACTATATCTTAAGGGAGAAAGCTCGCCAGAGGGCGGAAAAAACGGCTCTGGGAGGCTTTTTTGAGTGCTGTCGTGCCTCTATAGCGTTCTTGCCCTTCTACGCGCCGAGTTCGTTGTGGCAGCACTGCCTCTTGCGCCTTTTTTGACATAGGCGTAAATTGTGCGGCCAAACAGACGCGCTGTGTCCTGTGGAGGGGGAGTGGAGGAAGTTGGGGTAGTGCCGTACGTTTCCTGGTGTGCCTAAGTTGGCCTTTGCGTACGATACGCACTCCCGTACTGTACCGGTACTTAGTGTACTGTATTATATATACCCCCACTCCCTCTCCACCACCATATATGTGTTCACTTTTTTCAGTGTCCCTAAGGGCGCAGGCAAGGGACGCAAGGGTATAAAGGGATCAAGGCTTTGCTATGTACATCTATCTTCCGCAGCAGGTCGTCGACTGGGTCGACAGAGACTTCAATAGGCTTAAGGAGCTCGTAACAGAAGGCGGTGGGAAGTGGAGCCGCACCATTGAGAAGCGGCTAAGGGAGAGAACCCTGTTTATAATCTGGTATGTCATTACCAGGCGCCTTTTCCCCGCCAAGGGGGATAACGGGGAGCGGCTCCGGGAGAAGTCAAGCCTGAGGGAGTTCGTCAGTATCCACCGCGACGAGCTCGCCCGCTACGGGGGGAGCACGCACTACTACAGCATCAGGAAATTTCTGGAGCAAATCTTCGTCCTGGAGGTAAACGAGGCGTATTCGACGGGCCAGGTGCCGGACTACCTGCACCGCTACAGGCGGGAGGTGCTCAGCCGGGTGTCGCTGAGCGAGGAGGTGGAGGAGAGCCTGCTGGCGAGCCAGGGGGGCTATGAAGAACTGGAGTTAAGGTTAAGCCCGTAAGGTAGTGCAGGTAGCAGCTGCTGTGTCTCTTGCTGCTTTTCTTCCCTCCCAAAGTATTTAGTATAAGTACGATTTTTTGATAAAATATTAAGGCTTTCTGCAGAAAAGCAGAAAGCCTTATGTGTCTAACGTTTTACAGAGTGGCTATGCCACCATAGTACATGCTCCGGCCTCTTGCTCAGGAATGGGTAAGCTTCTAAGTGTAGTCTTAGAGTTTGCTTTAGTGTACAAATCCAAAATGAACTTACGTCCTTTCTCTGTCCATTTAAGGTGAAAATTGACAACTATTTCTTCTCCATTCCTATTAGGTCTAACTACAGAGGCAAGCTCAGCTAACCCCATGTTTTGATATTTATCAGTCAGCTGCCAAACACCCTGATCGGTTTTGTGTTGGACTCCTTGTTCCTTTAGGAACTGATTTAGCTTTTCTCCGCTCAGGCTAGGGGAAAGCATTTTGCCAATTGTAGTTACGTTATAAGTTAGCTTCTTCTTCGTAAGGGCAGGAGATAAGTTGGATAGGTCCCTGCTAGTCGAGTAAAAATTATTTATAATAATTTCCTCTATCCTTTTATAAACCCAAACTTCGAATTTGGGTGATAGCCAAGCGGCAAATTTAAGTGCTAACAATTTATGCATCCAGGTGCCGGAATTGGAGCCGCCGCGGTTTACAACCAAAACGGGAATTCCCGATTCGCTTTGAAGCTCATTTATGTAGGTAGCAGTTTGTTTGCTCCTAATGAAGTCATGCACTCTTTTCTTGGGGAATGGCTTTGCCATTTCTGTGGCATTCACCATCAACTCATCATCTAGCCTAAAGGTGATGAAACTGCTACCGTACTGAAAAATTTTAGTCTTCTCCATTCTAACCTCCTTTTCTTAAGTTCAGATAACTCGTTGAGAGGCGTTCATAGAATGGTAATCCACTAGACTAGGGTTAATGAAACCTTATATGGGTTAGTCAAATTCCCTCCGCCTCTCAAAGCTGCTCTATTAATCTATCCCAATTGAAGTTAAAATAATGTGCAGGATGATCGTTATGTGTCGTTCAACTGCCAGAGTTAATTTGTACTGGTTGAGGGATGGGTCAAGTACAGCCTCTCGGTGGTATACTAGGCTGTACTTGATCCTTTAAGCTCATGATGCCCTTCTGCTTTTGCTGACAACCATAATGGATGCAGGCTCAGCCTCAATTTCAGCAACGGTCCTCTGGCGTGAAGCTTTAACCCAGTCCGCCAGCTCCTGCTTTACAAAGTATAGCCGCTTGCCTTTCTTAAGGTGAGGTATCGACCTGGAGCTGGTTTTCTCATAGATGGCTGACTTCGATACATTGAGGAATGCAGCAGCCTCATCTACTGTTAAGAAATCTCCAGTTGGCTGAGTAGTGTCGGTTTTATCCAGCCGTTCTTGAATGTCCAGCAGGATAGACTCGATACGGTCTATGCGCTTCTCAATAATAGCAAAAGGGTTTTCCATCATACGCCTCTATCATTTGTTCCAGTGCAAATGTATAAAGGAGTTTCTATGTGGTATTTGCGATTTACTTACGTATTATTTGCAAATGATTGTTGAGATGCCTTGCTTATAGCATCGAGTAGTCTTTGTTTGTGGCGTTTAAGTTCTTCAAGGTCAGCCGGTCCAGGCGCGTCACTATATCTGTCTACATAAGTAAAAAGGTTCTGTCTGCTACCGATATCCCCAAAGGTAGTTTCTAAGGCATTAACTAGCTGCTGCTTATTGGTAAAATGCTTGTTCATTAAATATCCTAGCTCATTTAACACAACAAGCATGATAGCATACTCTTTTTTTTATTTCACTTTCGAGTAAAGCTCTTTCACGATGGGATACACCTTTTTCCCATCCTCTGTTAGGTGGTAATAAAAACCGAACTCTCCATTTGTAGAGGGTGCCAGGTCTTGCTGCGAAAGTATTTGTTGCGGTTGTGATCTATGTAGCGCTTGACCTTGCTTAGGAGTTACGTTCGGCACGGAAATTTTTAATATGGATACAATTTCTTGTTTAAGCTGATATAGAGGATAAAGTGCCATTGAGATAGCTCCATTTAATAGCTTGTCCTTATCGTGAACCTTTTTCGGTTCAGCACCGGGAAGGGTAATTATATTATAGGGCGGTTCCTTACCCTGCAGGCTATATTGGTCTAACGCAGCAATGATTCTGTCCCGATACTCAAATTCTAGTTCATCCCTGCGGATAGAGATGTGAATGTCCACCTCGTCCAGAAGTGCTTTAAGCCTATGAGGCTGATGGTTCTTAGTGACTTCTTCAATATAGTCAAGGACTTCAAATCTATCAAGTACCTCTTCTTCTACTAATGTTAAGAAATCACTTAAACTTATTCTATCTTTCATTGCTTCCATTGTTGCTTTCCAAATTTTAGAATTGCTTGCCTCAGTTGTCAACCAAGGTCGAGAATAGACAATGTAAAATAGTGTAGTATCCTGCCGTTAATCAGGTATATATAACTAGCCTACTATATACCTAGGCTTTAATAGATTTGTTTTCATACCACTTACCTTAAATTGTATTTATCTTGATATGAAGTTAAAGGAAGGCAATTGAACCTTTGAGCCTTCGGATGGACAGTCTACGGTATGGAATTGTGGTGACCAAAGCGATTGATGCCTTCAGTGGCAAAGCCTCTTATGCAGAGAACAAGAATTAGTTTCACAGCAAATGGAGCTACGGCTTCGCTACATGAGATGGGAAGGCCGGCCTTGCGAAAAGTAAGGAGGTGAAGGGGATGACTGTAGCGTACAAGATGGGCGATAAAACCAAGTGTGCAGTCACAATGACTCCTAATGCCAACCTTTACGAGTACGAGATGAAACTTGAGTTAACGAGGGGCTGATACCTAGAGAGCCGAAATGTATGCAAATTGTATGTACATAAAAAAAGCCACTTAGCGATTTTACTCGTAAGTGGCTGATTTTTAAGTGGTCACGAAGGGAGTCGAACCCCTAACCTTCTGATTCGTAGTCAGATGCTCTATCCAGTTGAGCTACGAGACCATTCTGTTATTGTGATGCAAAGTAAAGGCCTTTTTTCTTTATACGCAAGACCTCTCTGAAAAAATTATTCATTTTTTGCCGCTGCCTTGCGTAATGATCGCTCTAAAGACCTGTCGAACAGGAAGTAAAGCCCTCCAATAGAAATGACAATTAATGCTACCATCAGTATCTGGCCGCTGCGTCCGCTGTCCGGATTCTGTAGTGCCTGTACTACATCACGGGCCTGAGTGCCCACCCAGAAGAAGAAAAGTGTGCGGGGCAGCATACCCACTATACTTGCCAGAAAGAATTTGCGCCTGTTTATCTGCAGCAACGAAAGCACGAAGTTCATCAATGCAAAAGGAAGCACCGGGGAGATTCGCGTCAGGAAGATAAGGCTCCAACTCTCGTTGCGTAGCTCCTGCATCAGGGCACGAGCCTTGTCAAACTGGTTCAGAAAGCTTACCATCTTGCCATGGTCTACCAGCTGAGCTATACTGTAGCCGATAAGTGCGGCAATACCATACGACACCACAATGCCTACAAAGCCGTTCCAGCCTAGATAGAACCCACTGATCAAAGCTATAAAAGTGGTCGGTGTTAGTGCCAAGGCCATGGTCATGGAGATTACGGCAAAGTATAGCAGCATCTCCCAAAACGACAGCCCCAGCAAAAGCTCCTGGTAGTTATATAACACCACAGCTGCCGTAGAACTAACTACAACTGGCACTACAACCAGCAAAAGCATGGATACAAACGTAGAGGCATTGTCGCGTATAAAGCTTCGCAGCAGCGGGAGTAACTTCATGTGGTATGTTGGGTAAGATACTATCAGGAATTAGACGAAAGACAAAGGACAAAAGATTTTAGCGGCTTTGAAAGTATCTATTAGCAGCAGGTGTGCCCAAGGTTTGCTTTTTTATACTTCGGAGGGTTTCTTTTAGCTTGCAACAATCACTCTACCTATCGGTTAAACACAGAAGAAGCAGTAGATAACCCTAATAAGGGAGTTTATAAGTCGTAGAAAGTACAAACAATCAACTATGAAATTCGGAACAAAAGCCATACACGCTGGCGTGGAGCCAGATCCAAGCACGGGTGCCATTATGACGCCAATCTACCAGACTTCTACTTATGTGCAGCGTTCGCCAGGCGACCACAAAGGCTATGAGTATTCCCGCACACATAACCCAACCAGAACGCAGCTGCAAAATGCACTGGCGGCACTGGAAAACGGCAGCCACGGCCTGTGCTTCTCCTCAGGTATGGCTGCAGTGGATGCCATTATAAAGCTACTGAAGCCTGGTGATGAGGTGATCTCTACAAATGACCTGTATGGTGGTAGTTACCGCATCTTTACCAAGATCTTCCAGAACTACGGCCTCAAGTTTCATTTCACAAACATGCAGGATGTGAGCAATGTGGAGAAGCTGATCAATGAGAATACTAAGATGATTTGGTTGGAGACTCCTACCAACCCGCTGCTTAACATCATCGACATTGAGGTTTACGGACAGCTGTGCAAGAAGCATAACCTGCTTTTAGTGGCTGATAATACTTTTGCAACACCATACCTGCAGACGCCACTGGATTTAGGTGCCGATATAGTAATGCACTCGCTAACAAAGTACATGGGCGGCCACTCTGATGTGGTAATGGGGGCTGTTGTAGTGAAGGATGATGACCTGCACCAGCAATTAGCCTTTATTCAAAACTCCTGCGGTGCTACGCCTGGTCCACAGGATTGCTTCCTGGTGTTACGTGGTTTGAAAACGCTGCACTTGCGCATGGAGCGCCACTGCCAGAATGGGCGTAAAGTAGCTGAGTATCTGAGGGACCATCCGAAAGTAAGTAAAGTATACTGGCCAGGCTTTGAGGAGCACCCTAACCACGAAGTGGCTCAAAAGCAAATGAGCGACTTCGGAGGCATGGTATCGTTTGAGTTGAAAGGCGATAATGTAGAGGATGCCACCCGTCTGTTGGAGAACTTTGAGCTGTTTGCGTTGGCTGAGTCGCTAGGTGGCGTGGAGTCGCTTTGCGGCCACCCAGCTACCATGACACACGCCAGCATTCCGCGTGAGGACCGTATGAAAGCTGGCCTCAGCGATACGCTGATCCGCTTGAGCGTGGGTGTAGAAGATGCCGAAGACCTGATTGCGGACCTGGAGAAGGCAATTGGATAGTTACATAAGAACGGTGCCTGCTGGTAAAGCAGGCACCGTCTTTTTAAAGTACGCTTACAGTTTGTCTATCTTTGGCTACTCCCGCTCCGTAAGATGTTTTACTTGGGAGTTCTAAGTCTTGTGTCAAACGTCTTATGACTAATAGAATCATACTTTACCGGGAGAAGCAGCGGTTCAGGCAGTTTTGGCTGTGGGTGGTGGTGTTAGCTGTGGCATCTATCTTCTGGACAGGCTTTGTGTACCAGGTGCTGTTGGGCGGTAGCTATGGCAACAGACCAGTTTCGGATGTGCAGCTGGCTGTTTTGTTTGTGCTGGTGGGGCTGGGGCTGCCATACTTCTTCTACCGTATGTCTCTTACTACAGAAGTTCAGCCGGGGGAGGTGCGGGTGCGATTCTGGCCCTTTCACATTAAACCTGTAAAAATACCGTTGCACCTAGTCCGAGATTATGAACGCGTTACCTATAACCCAATTGTCGACTACGGAGGATGGGGTATTAAGTGGGGCTCTGAGGGTAAAGCTTTTAATATGTCGGGTAGTGAGGGAGTAAAGCTGTACTTCTACAACGAGAAGCCCCTGCTGATAGGCACGCAGCAGCCTGAAGAACTAATGTCAGCTATAAATGAGGCAAAGCGAGGAAAGAGTGATGTAGAAGCCTAGGATATTTTTCAGTGCTCTGAGAAAGGGCAATAAAAAAGCGCCGGTAGCACAGAGGCCACCGGCGCTTTTTTTATAAGGTACGAAACTAGGCTTTGATGCCCAGGATTTTGTAGATCTCAGTGAAGTCTGGAGTCAGGATGATCTCTGTACGACGGTTTTTAGCTTTCGCCTCAGCAGTACGTCCTGCGTCAACTGGCATGTAGAAAGAACGGCCAGCTGGAGTGATTCTGTCAGGAGACAGACCTTTGTCAGTCATCAGACGAGTGATCTCAGTAGCGCGCAGTACGCTCAGGTCCCAGTTGTCAGTCAGGTATTTCATACCGTTCATAACAGAAACGTCATCAGTGTGACCTTCTACCATTACACCAACTTCTTGGTTTTTCTTCAGTACACTCACCAGCTGATCGATAGCTTTTTTGCCACCTGGGTTTACTTTTGTGCTACCTGTAGGGAACAACAGCTTGTCAGACATAGAAACGTATACTTTGCCGTCTTTTACAGACACGCTCAGGTCACCTTGGTTGAAGCCTTGCAGAGCTGCATTTACTTCGTTTTTCAGGTTGTCAAGAACTTTCTGCTGCTCGTTCATGGCACGCTCCATGTCAGCAAGTTTTTGCTCACGCTCTCTCAGAGAGTTAGAAAGCTCGTCTACTTTAGCTTTAGAGGCAGCTAGTTCACGCTCCTGAGCTTCTTTACTTGCTTGCAGGTCTTCGTACTTCTTAGAGGATACGCAAGATGCCATCATGGTAGAGCACATCACAAGCGCCAGAGATGCTTTGAAGAAATTGGATTTCATGGGTGATAATTTAATTTGTTGTTTGGATAATGTTTGAGAATACTCTGCAAATATGGTAAAAGATCAGCCTGCAAACTAAGAAAACTCTATAAAAACCAATAATTTACCAGTCCTTTAAGCTCAAAAACGGAATAATCTTTGTTATATTGTATAACAGCTATATTTTCTACAAAATAATGTTTATGTAGTTAATAATCTGAGAGATAAAGTTTCCTGAGCCGTGGTTGCAGAAACCAAATTCCTATTGGCAGCAACAGAAAAAGGAAGAAAGCGCCTGCATACTCACCACCGTCTACTGTTCGCTGCTCCTCCACGCTTACCAGCGCACGTGCTGCAAAGTATACCACGTATAGGTAACAGAAAGTAGCAAATAAATGCATGGGTACTAACAAAGCCATCATGCCAAGCGGCAGTGTGCCTGCAGCCATACTATCGCGCACCACAGCTAGTGTATATACAAAGAGCAGAGTGTACAACACAATGTATATATTGCTGAGGTGAAAGTATAGCGGCGAAATTTTTATACTTGACGGTAATCGCCTAAACAGCATGCTTCCAACTTGCCAGAGCCACAAAGTATAAACCGTTGCCGGAAGAGCATCTAGTACCATGCTGCTTATGTTGCCTACTCTTACACCTAGCGTGTCAAGTAGCCAAATAAGGCCATATTGTAGCAGGAATGGAAGTATACACAGGAGCAGGAAGACCTGCCAGTGCCTTAGCCGGAAAAGGAACATGTGCATGATAGATGTATGGCTGCAAGATGAGAATTTTGTGCCGGATACGCCAAAAAGCTCTATATTTAACAATGCTTTAACTATACCCTCACCTTAAACCAAACCATGAGAAAGAGTTTATATTTTTTACTCCTGTTTCTGTTGGCTGGCTTTATGAGCCTGGCCCAGGGCAAACCCGACTACAGTAAAATTACCTTGGTGATACACGGCGGTGCCGGTACCATTACCCGCCAGAACATGACGCCGGAAAAAGAAAAAGCTTACCGCGAAAAGCTGAATGAGGCACTGCAGGTAGGATACGATGTGCTCAAAAAAGGAGGCACCAGTATGGATGCGGTAGAGGCAACCATCCATGTAATGGAGAATTCCCCGCTGTTTAATGCTGGTAAGGGAGCAGTGTTTACAAACGAAGGTAAGAACGAGCTGGATGCCGCTGTGATGGACGGTAAAACCTTGATGGCTGGCTCTGTGGCAAGTGTAACTACTATCAAGAACCCTATCACGGCTGCCCGTGCGGTTATGGAGAAGTCGGAGCACGTAATGATGATTGGCAGTGGCGCTGAACAATTTGCCAAAGTGCAGGGTATCGAGTTGGTGGATCCTTCCTACTTCCATACCGAAACGCGCTACGAACAACTACAAAAGATTAAAGACAAAGAAAAAACGCAGCTCGACCACGACGGAGGCACTAGCAGCAACGAGAACATCTTTACAGAGGGCAACAAGTTTGGCACAGTAGGCTGTGTAGCGCTGGATGCCTATGGTAACCTGGCTGCCGGTACTTCTACAGGCGGTATGACCAACAAGCGCTACGGCCGTGTGGGTGATGCTCCAATTATTGGTGCCGGTACCTATGCAGATAACAACACCTGTGCGGTATCTGCTACTGGCCACGGAGAGTACTTTATCCGTTCGGTTGTAGCACACGATATTGCTGCCCTGATGGAGTACAAAGGCTACTCTGTAAAGAAAGCTGCCGATGAGGTGGTGATGAAGAAGCTGGTTGAGCGTGGAGGCGAAGGCGGTGTGATTGCACTGGATAAAAATGGCAATATCGCTATGCCATTCAACTCAGCAGGTATGTACCGTGGCTACATCAAGAAAGGAAAAGCTGAAGTATCTATTTATAAGGATTAATCCCTGAGGCTCAAGGAACAAAAAGAAAGGGCCGGGAGCTTAAGCTCCCGGCCCTTTCCTATATGAAATGTGTCAAATCAAACGTTAATCCACTCCCAGGCCAACTGCCGCTGACTGAAGTCGAAGTACTTTACATCAGCACTGGTAAAGGGCTTAGCCATTACGGTCAGCCAGTCCACCCACTTCTGATCTCCCACCAAGGCTACTTTACTAAAGTCATAGGCGTGCTTGAGGTCAAACTTTATATCATCCCAGAGAGCTCTTAGTGTATAGTCTTCTACATCCTGCACCTCTGCATATACTCTTATTTTGCCATGCTGCTTAATCCGCTCCTTTAACACGGGCAACATCACATCATAGTCGTTACGGTCTACATTGCCAGAAATCCGGAAAGCGACCAAGTCTTCTTTAGATTGTTCGAGTAGTTGTAACATGCAGGTATAGAGTTATAGCGTTTTTCTATACGATATGAGCTGCCAAATGTTAAAACTATTTCTGTTCCAGTTGTTTAAGCTCCAACAGTAGTACCTCGTTTGTAGTTTTAATGCTCCCGTCTGCAAACCGGATCTTATAGGGTTCTCCAGTAAGGCCTGACCGCGACGCAAGCTCCTCTATAAAGCCTTGCGCCGTTTTTACATTATTCCGATGCTTCTCCCACTTCGACTCTAGGTGTTCTGCTGCCTGCCTACAGCTATGCTCGCTGCCGTTGCGGATAAACATTGCTCCTTCCATCTTTGAGACTACCTGTATCAGGTGGGCTACCTTCTGGTCTTCAGATAGCTGATTTGCACTTATTTCTGTTATCGCGAGTGTATTGGCTTGTGCAAAGCAATCTTGTGCGGAGATTATGGCGGCGCACAGGGTCAAATTCAACAGCACATAGGCCTTCATCTTGGATTTCATATTAATTTTATGATTATAGCGTTATTATTAGCATCTTTAATGCACTTAAGTTCAATCTTTAGCGTTTAGTGATTCAGCCAATTGGCTTATTTTGCAGCCACAGACAGCTTAAAGACCGCAACCGTAGTTTATGAGAAAATTAGTTTTAGCTCTAGTAACCCTACTAGTTTGCCAGCAGGCAGTTTTTGCACAACGGAACATTGAAACCCGCCTTGGCTATAGTTACAACGATGATTTTGAATTTTCGGATGAATGGCAGTACCTCTCAACCGACATCTACCTCTTTAACGGCAACCGTTTTACACGTGTTCTGAACGAACTGGAAACAGGCTCCCGTAAGCCGAAGAAGAAGTATGGCAATGTGCTGGAGTACCTCATGATTACAGCGCAGCTGAAAAACATGAAGGTGTTCGGCAATGATGACATCGTGTACCCGCTTTACAACTTTGCCATCGACCAGGACAAGAACGACTATAAAACCCAGGTGAGTGATCATCAGGAGGTGGTGCGAATTATTGATAAGATGCCGCTCGGCTCTGCGAACAATAACATTGATGCCGTTATCAATGCAAAGGCTATTACCAATGGGCAGAGCGATCAGGTGTTTAACCTGGTGGCTAACCAGCTGATGGCTATCTCTAAGTTAACCACGCCAACAGGAGCTGTTCTATCGCTGGTAGGGGAGTTTGGTAACCTGCTTAATGCCCGAGCCAGCCGCAAGGAGTATAAATTTAGTTCTACCATCCGCCTGTATGAAGGGCAGGACTTTGATACTCGTTTGCACTCGGTGCGCATCTATGTGTTTGTGCCAAACGATGTAAAGAAAGTGGATATCAAGACGGTAAAGCTTGCTGATTACCTGCAGAAGAACCCAAATAAACTGGATCGCCGCCAACTGGAAGAGATGACCGGCTACAAGGACTACCCATACATGGTAGTAGCAAACTATAAGTCGCTCTATAAAATGGATGTGCTGACAGGCGATGAGGTAACGTTGGACCTGATTGAGAAGCGCAAGCAAAAGATACAGGCTGCATACGAGCAGCAGCTGATCAATGATGAGACATTCCGTCAGGAGAAGCTGTTTATAGAGTTCTTGCGCTCGTTTGCTGACATGAAGCACAACCTGAACACATACCGTCTGAACTACCGCAACAACAGCGCGGAGATTAACTCTAAGAACCTTTTCGGTATAGTGCAGGAGTATAAGCGCCTGAAAGGCATTTATGATGCACGCGAGAAAGAGTTCTCCAAGAACAGTACTTACCAGAACATCTTCCGCTCAGAGTATGAATCTATACTCACCAATGCTGATCTGTATCTGGAGGCTGACCACAACCTGAAGAACGGAAAGCTGCTGGTAAACACCCTGCGTGAGCTGGAAAACGATCCTAAATCCTGGCAATCCCCAGAGAAGCGAGAAGCTGCCCTTGCCCGCTTATATGCTATTGAGCTGCCAAAAAAAGAGTTTCTTTCTGCCTCAGTAGAGGGGGAGGCTATTGTGCGGCTTACTCAAAAGCTGGAAGAGCGCCAGTATAATGAGGTGTTCATGAAGGATGTGCAGAATTTGGGTTCTACGGAAGCGAACGATGAAACAATGCCACAGCGCAATGCCCTGTTGGAGAAGGCTACAGCCAGCAAGTGCCAGAGCTGCCGCGAAAAGGTTCGTGAAGCAATCACAGATTACAACAAACGCTACGACATTTATAAGCTAAAGCAGGCTCTGAAGAAAAAGGAAGAGCTTAACCTGAATGCTGAGGCAACTGTGTTTAAATACCTGAAGCGCCAGCTTTGCATCGAGAGCAACCTTCAAACGGTGTCTGCTTCTACTAACGACAATCTGGACCAGTACATCAGCCGCATGCATGAGAAGAACGGCGAGCTAGGCAAATCGATAAAGATGCTTGACTCACTGAACAAGAAGGAGCTAAGCGAAGTTCGACTCGATAGGGTGCAGGAGTACAATGCACGGCTCCAGCACCAGATACAGGAGGTGGAGAAAAACTTTGACATACTTTATAATTTAGATAAAAGCATCTGTAATTGCGAAGATGCCAGCTAAGACAGCTACAACCCTCACCTGAAAGCGCTCGTTTTCAGGGGTATGGGCGAGTATTTTGACATTGTATTCGGCATACACGACAATACACTAACTTGGTGGCAAATGTCTGCAAGGGCGGTAGGGATTTTCTTTGCCGCCCTACTTATTATCCGGATAGGCAACCACCGCATCTTCGGCAAAAGCTCTGCTTTCGACATTATACTGGGTATTATCTATGGCTCCATCTTAAGTCGGGCCATAACAGGTAATGCCCCTTTCTGGCCTACTGTTACAGCAGCCTTTACTTTGGTGTTACTGCATAAAATGCTTGCCGCCTTTGCTTACCATACTAACTTTATGAGTGGCTTTATAAAAGGCCGCCCAAAGGCACTGGTTAAAAATGGTAACCTTCAGACCGAAGCTATGCGTGAGAGCAGCGTAACAGAAAATGACCTGACAGAAGCTCTCCGGATCACAGGTTGTGGCGGGGGACTTGAAAGTATAGAGAGCGCCTACCTTGAACGGAGCGGAAAAATCAGCATCATCCTTAAAAAAGAGCAGGATAACTAAACACTTTTAGCTGTAAATAGTTAAAATTATAGTTGGTATGGGATAATTCTGTTTCCTTTGTGACACAAAAAAGCAATGACTAGCTTATGAAATCAGGGAGTATACTGCTGTTGCTGTTACTTTTAATTAGCCTGAGTAGCCTTGCACAGAGTCAGGTGAAGCTGAAAGAGGTGGTGGTAAGGCCAGAACTCCGCAAGGAAGTGCTCGGTACCAAGCAGAAGAAAGCTGACTATGGGCACGGGGGAAGCAAGGAATACCCGCATTACCAAACAGCTTATCATATTCCAGCTAATGGGCAGCAAGGGTTTATCAACAGAATAGGCGTCTATATTTACCATAAACGCTCTTTCCCTGATCTTTTTAGCAAACCCAATAAGCTACAGGTTTATTTATACGCTGTTGATTCTACTGGGCAGCCTGGCGCCCCGCTGCTACCACAACCACTAGTATTCCGGCCAAAAAACAACACGTATTGGCACTGGCTCGATATTTCAGAATATAACCTGCAACTACCGGCGCAAGGTGTGTTTGCAGCCGTTAGTTGGCCGCAAGCTACGAAGCTAGACAGTGGGCCATATGTAGGCATGACAAACGAATGCGATACCTGCCCCTTTTACGTGTACCGTTTTATGACCGATGATCCGGTATGGATTGAGGTAGACCAGTCGGAGAGCCAGGGAAAAAGCCGAAGCAAAGAAGACAAGTTCAATCAGAACCTGATGGTGCGACTCGAAGTCTCTATAAAATAGCGACGGCAGCCATGGGCAGAAACAAAAAGGCCTCTCCTTATGCAGGAGAGGCCTTTTATACTTATTATCTTCAGATAATTATGCCATTTGAGCATCTAGCTTCTGAGACAGCACATTTTTAGGCACTGCGCCTACCTGCTTATCTACCACTTCGCCATTTTTGAATACCAGCAGCGTAGGAATGCTGCGGATACCAAATTTTGCAGAAGTTTGTGGGTTAGCGTCCACGTCTACTTTACCGATCACAGCTTTGCCTTCGTACTCACCAGCCAGCTCTTCTACGATCGGGCCAACCATACGGCACGGTCCGCACCACTCAGCCCAAAAGTCTACCAACACTGGTTTATCTGAATTGATGATCTCATCAAAGTTCGAGTCTGTGATTTCTATCGCTTTGTTAGCCATAACTTTATTGTTTTGTTGTGTTTCTTTCGATGGTTAAATATAATAACAATTACAGGTTTGGCAAATATGGCTCCAAACTTACCCAACCTGACAAGCTGTCTTGGTTAAGCCTAAGCAGTTTCGCTATCGCACCTGATATACTTACGACATTAACAGCCGTAGGATACTAATTGTTTGTATGAACAAATGTTGTCAATAAAAGTTTTGGATGCAAATATTTATTCCCACAGACTGCTTAATTTTTAAATGGAGGAAGGGCTCAGTGGATGATGTATGGAGCAGTTTCTTCTCGGAAGTTCATTATAAGTAGCAAAGGCAATGGTTAACTGCTGTTTTATAAGAGTTAATGCAAAATCCTAAGTCAAAGCTGGTATCGTAAGTATGGCTTTCATTTATAAACTACATACTATGAAGCACTTATCAACTTACAGCACATTGCTAGCAACCGCCTTGTTTACTTTTTCTTCCTGCGAAAAAGACGACGAGATAGATTTTAACTTTCCTGATGAAGGAAGCATGGCCTACGTTAGCAGCAACACCAGCGGCATGATTACTACACTGGATGTAGATGATGTTTCTGATATATCAATGAAGCAGAAAAATATTGCCTCCACGGATGCCGATGGTATTTACTACAACGACGACAGAGATGAGATTATTCTGGCTTCGCGCACTTACAACAGGCTGGAAATTTACCAGAAGCGCAAAAACGGATCGTTGGAGATCAAAACCACCAGCAGTTCAGACTTTAGCAATGCACGTGAAATAGCCGTTAGCGGAGATATGATTGTAGTGGCTCAGGATGCTGATCCTGTGTTAAACAACAACATGAACCGCTTCTATGTGTATGAGCGCACACCAAGCGGGATACGCTACCGCAACATGTATGATGTAAACATTAACCTGTGGGGCATCCATGCTGAGGGCAATACACTTTACGCGGTGGTCGATAACTCCAGCGACATAGTCTCTTTTGAGAATTTCTTCTCCAATCTAAATGGTATGATCGAGCCATCAAAACGCGTTACAGTGGAGGGAATTGTGAGAACACACGGTATCACGCACTCCAGCAAAGACAATAGAATGGGGCTAACAGATGTAGGTGATGGCGCCGTGGATAATGATGGTGCGGTCGTTGTAATCAGCAACTTCAGTTCAATGTTTGGCAATACAGCGAATGGCGGTACCATCATGGCTGCGGATCAGGTAAGAATTGAGGGCAGCAACACAATGCTGGGCAACCCAGTGGATGTGGCTTACAATGAGGATAACAAACACATTTATGTGGCAGAAAGAGCAAGTGAAGGAGGTAAAGTATTGATTTTCGAAATGCCAGCCTCTAACGGAAATCCAACGCCAGCCTACTCTAAAAATGTAGCAGGAGCAGCTGCCATTTATCTACACCAATAATATTTTATGAAAAAGCCCCGGCCTAATTTAGGCCGGGGCTTTTTCATAAAACTATGGTTCAGTTAGTACTATATCAGCTTACACTCTCCCAATCCCATGTCTTTAATCGAGTTCAGGAACAGTTTAGGGTCAATTCTATACTTGCGGGAGTAAGTTGGCAGCGCCAGTTTTTCATCCGGAACGTGCAGCGTAATTTCCAGACGTTTCTGACCAGCACTAGCAACAATTGCCCCTTCCAGCGCCTCAGCAAGGTTTGGTGTAAAGTGCTGCAGGTTGATGTTCAGCTGTACGCCTTGTGCCATCTTATCCATCACGTCGCCGAGCAGCTGTATGTTCTGCGGTTTCAGCTCCCATTGGTCTTCAGACTTATAACGCAGCTGCACTTTGCCTCGGATGAACAAGTACAGGCCCATCTTCAGGTAAGGCGAGAATTTTACGTAATCCTCTCCGAACAATGCCATCTGCATCGAGGTGTCGTAATCTTCAATGGTGAACAGCGCAAACGGATTGCCATTCTTCGCAGTTCGGATTACCACGTCCGTCACCATACCGGCCACGTTCACATCGCGGTTTTTATACTCCTCAATCCTATCCAACGGGCAAGTGCAGTAAGAGTCAATCTCTAACTTAAACTGGTCGAGCGGGTGGCCCGACATATAGAAACCTACGACCTCCTTCTCACGGCGAAGCATTTCAGCCTGCGTCCATACTGGTACTTCCGGTATTTTTGGCAGCGGAGCGGCCACAGCTGCACTACCGCCGAACAAGGACTGCTGCGCAGCCTGCTGCTCTGCCTGGTAGCTGTTGCCGTAGCGTACTGCTTTCTCCAGCACGCTCATACTTTCGCCTTCCGGTATATCAATCAGCTGGGCACGGTGGTACAGCTCCCACGAATCGAAGCAACCAGCCAAAGCCATACTTTCAAACGTCTTCTTGTTAACGGCACGAAGGTTAATGCGCTTGGCAAAGTCGAAGATGTCCTGGTAGAGGCCATTCTGCTCTCTTTCTGAAATAATAGCTTCCACGGCAGCTTCACCGGTACCTTTTATCGCACCCAAACCAAAACGAATCTGCCCTTGCTCGTTCACGTTGAACTTCAGCAAAGATTCATTCACGTCCGGGCCAAGTACGGCTACGCCTTGCTTGCGAGCTTCCTCGATAAAGAACGTCACCTTTTTGATGTCGTTCATGTTGTTGGTGAGCACCGCAGCCATGTACTCGGCAGGGTAGTGAGCCTTGAGGTAACCTGTCTGGTAAGCCACCACCGAGTAAGCGGCAGAGTGAGAGCGGTTGAAGCCGTACTGGGCGAACTTCTCCATCACGTCGAATACCTCCGAAGCCTTTTTCGCCGGAATGCTGTGGATTTCGGCGGCTCCTTTGATAAACTTCTCACGCTCCTCGGCCATCTTCTTCATGTCCTTCTTACCCATGGCGCGGCGCAGCAAGTCGGCACCACCCAGTGAGTATCCGGCCAGGATCTGCGCCGTCTGCATAATCTGCTCCTGGTACACCATGATACCATAAGAATAGTTGAGGATTGGCTCCAGCAGCTCGTGCGGGTATTCTACTTCCTCTTTACCATGCTTCCGGTTAATGAAGTTCGGGATGAACTGCATCGGACCCGGGCGGTAAAGGGCGTTCATAGCGATCAGGTCTTCAATATTGGTAGGCTGCAGGTCCTTGAGGTACATGCGCATACCTTCCGACTCGAACTGGAATGTACCAATTGTATCCCCACGCTGGTAAAGCTGGTACGTCTTCTCATCATCAATCGGAATGTCATCTATGTTGATATCAACACCATGGTTCTTCTTGATCAGCTCCAGTGCATCTTTGATGATGGTCAGGGTTTTCAGACCCAGGAAGTCCATCTTTAGCATGCCCGCACTTTCAATCACCTTACCGTCGAACTGTGTTACAAGCAGGTCGGCGTCCTTGGATGTTGATACCGGAATGTAGTTCGTGATATCATCTGGGGCAATGATTACACCCGCAGCGTGTATACCTGTGTTACGAACTGAGCCTTCCAGCTTCTCCGCCAGCTTAAGTACAGCTGCACGATGGTCGTTTCCTTCGCGGATGGCAGCCAGATCGAGGTTTTCCATAAAGGCCTTAGCCAAGGTAGTGCCAGGGGTGTCTGGTACCATCTTCGCTAATTCGTTCGCCTCGGCCAATGGCAAAGACGTAGAACGCGCCACGTCCTTAATAGACGATTTGGCAGCCATCGTACCGAAGGTGATGATCTGGGCTACCTGCGTTTTACCATACTTGTCTACCACGTAGTCGATCACACGCTGGCGGTTCACGTCGTCAAAGTCAATATCAATATCGGGCATTGATACACGCTCCGGGTTCAGGAATCGCTCGAACAGCAGGTTATACTTGATCGGGTCGATGTTGGTGATACCGATGCAGTAAGCTACCGCAGAACCAGCCGCCGAACCACGACCCGGACCCACAAACACGCCCATATCGCGGCCACGGTTAATAAAATCCTGCACAATAAGAAAGTAACCGGCAAAGCCCATCGTTTTGATGATGTGCAGCTCGTAGTTCAGGCGCTCCTCAGCCTCCGGCGTAATCTCGCCATAGCGTTTCTTGGCACCTTCAAAAGTAAGGTGGCGCAGGAAGTCATCAGCATCGGCATGCTCCGGGGGGATCGGGAAGTTAGGCAGCAGGATATCGCGCTTCAGCTTTGGCGGCGTGATTTTGTCTACAATTTCATTCGTGTTATCCACCGACTCCGGCACATCCTTGAACAGCTCGTTCATCTCAGCCTGAGTCTTGAAGTAGAACTGGTCGTTCGGAAAGCCGAAGCGCGTTTTCGGACCAGCCTCATCAATGCGGTTCAGCATCTGGCGGATGCTGGAGTTGTTGCTATACTTCTGACGCACGTTCTCCACAGTATCGTAGATCACCTTCTGGTCGTCCGTCAGGAAGCGGTAATATTTTGTATGGAAGTCGCCAACCGGAGTGCTTTGATCTTCGCCGGTGTTCACGCAAAGCAGGATATCGTGGGCGTTCCAATCCTCCTGATCCACATAATGCGAGTCGTTGGTGCAGATTACCTTTACGTTATACTTTGCCGCAAATTTTAGCAGCACCTGGTTCACATCCTCCTGGCTCTTGCCGGTACCGTCGATGTTCATCAGGCCGTGGCGCTGCAGCTCTACATAGTAATCCTCACCAAACACATCCAACCACCACTTAAAGATTTCTTCGGCCTCTTCCTCGCTTTTCCAGAGTATGGCTTGCGGCACCTCAGCACCAATACAGCAGCTGGTCGCGATCAGGCCTTTGCTATACTTCAGCAGCAGCTCTTTATCAATACGCGGCCATTTGCTGTACATGCCCTCAATGTAAGACATAGAGCAGAGCTTGGCCAGGTTCTGGTAACCTTCCTGATCTTTGGCAAGCAGGAGCTGGTGATGGCGCACGTCTTTTACCTCTTTGCTGAAGGTTTTCTGATGGCGGTCCTGTACCAGGTAAAACTCGCAGCCCACGATCGGTTTCACGTTATACTTGTTGGCCTCATTCACGAAGTTGAAGGCAGCGAACATGTTTCCGTGGTCGGTCATGGCAACGGCTGGCATACCATCGGCCTGCGCCTTTTTCATGAGCGCGCCAATGCTGGCCTGGCCGTCGAGCAGCGAGTACTGTGTATGCGTGTGTAAATGCGAAAAAACAGGCATTTATGTGGAGTTATGAATTACGAATGAAGAATTTAGAATGACTTTTCTGATAGAGCGTATCTATACTTTCAAACCATTTTCGGGATGTTAAAATTACGGAAATTAGGGTGGCTCCCCAAACCCAAAGCAGCCTTTGCTGTAACAAATATGTGGAAGGATTAATCCCGGCTTAAAAGGAGATTTGTAGAAAAATTAGGGTAGAGTAAAGTATAACTATTAAACTTGACCAACTCGTAAGTATAGGCCTGTGCTGAAGGAGGTGCAGCAGCATAATAATCTATGGCATCAGTAGGAAAATTGAGTGGAATGTTTCGGGCTCTGAGCTCGCGTAATTACAGGTTGTTCTTTGTGGGGCAGGGTATCTCGCTGATCG
Source organism: Pontibacter korlensis (assembly GCF_000973725.1). Lineage (NCBI taxonomy): Bacteria > Pseudomonadati > Bacteroidota > Cytophagia > Cytophagales > Hymenobacteraceae > Pontibacter > Pontibacter korlensis. Next base: position 2,198,039 of record NZ_CP009621.1, read on the forward strand.
GTACTTGGATGCAGCAGATTGCCTTGAGCTGGCTGGTGTACCGCCTCACTGATTCCGTTTTTCTGCTGGGCGCTGTTACCTTCTCCAGCCAAATACCTTCTTTCCTGCTTGGCCCTTTTGCCGGGGTGCTGGCCGATAAGTTTAACCGGCACAAGGTACTGCTTATTACACAGGCGCTCTCCATGCTGCAAGCCTCCACACTGGCGGCACTGGTGCTCACAGGCAACATTGAAATTTGGCATGTACTGGCCCTTAGTGCATTTCTAGGTACAATCAACGGCTTTGATATAGCTACCCGGCAGGCTTTTGTGGTAGAGATGGTGGAGCGAAGAGAAGACCTAAGCAACGCCATAGCACTTAACTCGTCCCTGTTCAACATGGCCAGGCTGGTGGGGCCTACCATTGCCGGTTTGTTGATTGCAGCCGTGGGGGAGGGCCTGTGTATTTTGATAAATGCCGTCAGCTACATCGCCGTGCTGGCATCGCTGTTGCTCATGCGCCTGAAGCCTTTTGAGCGGGTACAGCAGGAGCGTAAGGTATGGCAGTCACTTAAAGACGGATTTCGATATGCCTTCGGATTTCCGCCTATTCGAGCTTTAATTATTATTGTGGCCTTGCTCAGCCTGTTCGGGATGCCGTTTACAGTGTTGTTACCTGTTTTTGCCAGAGATATTCTGTACGGCGGTGCCAATACGCTAGGTTACCTGATGGGGGCTTCTGGTTTTGGGGCTTTAAGTGGTGCACTATTCCTGGCACAGCGGAAATCTGTGATAGGGCTTGGCAAGGTGATTATCTGCACGATGTTAATCTTTGGGCTGGCCCTTATCGCCTTCTCTTTTTCCAAAATGCTGCTGCTCTCGCTGGTGTTAATGCTCTTCAGTGGCTTTGGCATGATTGTGACCATGGCCTCGTGCAACACGCTGCTGCAGACGCTAGTGGATGATGACAAGCGTGGCCGCGTGATGAGCCTTTACTCCACGGCCTTTATGGGTATGGCTCCAATTGGCAGCATGCTGGCTGGTTCGGTGGCAGAGCAGATTGGAGTCGGGTATACTTTGGCAGGCTGTGGGTTGCTTTGCGCTGTAAGTATTATACCTTTTGCTGTAAACCGACCTAAGCTCCGCCGCATGGTGCAGCCCATCTACGAGCGCCTTGGCATTGTGCCGGAGATAGCCACTGGCTTGCAAAGTGCCTCCAACTTAACCGCTCCGCCGGAGGAACGGTAAAAATCTCTGCTGTCTCTCCTGCTGTACATAGTATAAAGAGTGGTGTCTGGGTATAAACACAAAAGCAGCTCTGTTTTCACGAAGCTGCTTTTGTGTTGGTTTAAAAATAAGTCTTGTTATCTCTTGATCAGGAGCTTTTCGCCAACACTTACCGAGAAGTCAGGCTTGTTGTTCCACTCCATGATGTCTTTGATCGTTACATTATACTTCCTGGAGATCTGGTACATGCTCTCGCCGGAAGCTACGGTGTGGTGAACGGTGCCGCTTGCTTTGTTGCCTGCTGGAGCGGCTTCCGTAGCTGTCGGTGTAGCAGGAGCTTTCACGCGCAGTTCCTGACCTAGCTTAAGGTTGCTGTCAGTCAGGCTGTTCCACTGGCACAACTGGTCCAGCGTCACATTATACCTCTTGGAAAGCTGGTAGAGCGTTTCTCCTGCTGCTACAGTATGGTAAGCGTTGCTGGTGCTGAGCATTGTAGCTGGTACTTCCTCCGGGTCCTCAGTAAAAGGGGAGGCTGAAGGCTGCTGCAGAGGCTCTGCGATCACTAGCTCCTGTCCTAACTTTAGAGGAGAGTCTCCTAAGGTGTTCCAAGCAATCAGGTCGTTTACTGTTACGGCATATAGCCTGGAAATACCATACAGCGTCTCGCCCTGTTTAACAACATGCGTAGTAGTGTTAGCCTCAGCTTTTGATGCTTGCGCAGGAGCAGTTGCGGCTGCAGGCTTGGAAGCAGGAGCTGGAGTGAATGGTTCTTCTTCAACTTCCTCTTCCATATTAATTGGAGAAGTAGTTTCGGCGGCAGTAGCAGGCTTGCTGGTGTTGGTCTTACTTGTGCCCGGGTAAAGGGCAGTGTTTGACTTAGTTGGAGCTGGAGCCTGTGTAGTAGGAGCCTCCTCCTCAAAGTCTGGCTCATCTTCTAGTACCTCTTCTTCCTCAACAGGTGCCGTGGCTACAGTCTTGGTCGATGAGGTTCTGCTGCTATTGTTAGACTCCTGTTGCTGATCTCCCTTCAGGCTTTCGATAAAGCGGGTAAAAATATTATCTTTTTTAGGAGCAGAAGAAGCCTCCTGATCAGTTACTGGCTCATAGTTTTGCTTTGAGGCAGTAGCTACATTTTGCTTTTTCAGGTCACGTACTTCAACCGGGGTATGGCCTGGGCGGCGTTTCTGTAGCCACAGTACACGTCCTGGTACAGGCACTTCGTTGCGCTTCATGCGGTTTTTAAACAACAGGTAGTTAAGGCGCATACCGTAGTGCTGCGAAATCATCTGCATGGTTTCGCCTGGCTGCACTACATGGTACTCTGCATCTGCGCTTGTTTTCTTTTTTTCGATGTAGTAAGCAGTACCAGCCTCAATTTTGTCGAAGCTGTGCATGTCGTTATATTTCAAAAATTTGCGGGTAGACAGACCAGCCTGAAGCGCCAGCTTGTCTTTTGTATCGCTTTCTCGGGCTACAAGAGCATTCAGGTTATTACGCTTTACCAGAGCTGCAGAGGCTTTGCTTGAGCTCGTTTGGCGCGGGGCTGTTTTTTGAGGTTCAGCAGAAGCGATCAGACCGGGTTCATTGCCATTGCTATTGCGAACAGGAATCATCACGTAGTAATCCTTGTCTGATGGAATTGTGTTGCCCAACAGCCACTTGTTATACTTTTCCAGTTCGCTGTAGTCTGTTTTTGTGGCTACGGCAATTTCTGAAAGGCTCTGTCCCGGGTTAGCACGCAGCTCGCGCAGCGATATAGCCGGAGGATTGGCTTTACCTACATAAGCATCGTAGGCAACCTTGTGCGCCAGGAAAGTGATGATATATTCGTTCGTCTCCTCCGTTATATCCATTTTGGTGGCACCATGGTCTGTAGCTTTGGTATAAGCTTTGGCACCTGAGTAGCCCAGGTAATAAGACAACAGTGTGTTTATCCAGTTATTGTAGTAGTTATTGCTGCGCTTAAAGTATTTAGCGGCACCACGGCTAGCCTCTACGATGTGGCGGCGCTCATCTACTACGCGGTCCATGCGCAGGTTAAAGTCCATTGCAGCCTCTCGCTTAAACTGCCAATAACCAACCGCATTAGAAGTAGAAACGGCATCACCTATCAAACCACTCTCCTGAAGCGCGAGGTACTTGAAGTCATCAGGAACTCCTTCTTCTTTAAACACACGCTCAATGATCGGGAAGTAAGCATCCGCCAAGTCTACTTTAATCTGGAAGTATGCCTGGCTGCGTTGCAGGGCGTCTACTTTCTTTTGTATCTCGGCCTGGGCCCTGTCCGAAATCTTCAAATGGATGTCGGCAAAGTAGATGTTGTTTGGTACAGTAACTCCCTGTGCCAATACCAGCAATGGCAGAAGCAGGAGGATCAGAAATGTGGTAAAGGTTTTACTCATGGCGAGCTGCGCTAGATTTTGGCTAAAGTGTAAAGAGGCTCTACTTTCTGTTGAGTTAAGCATAGATAAATAGCTCTATGTTAATATCTTCAGATTATAATATAGCTAATGCAAAATTAACGGAAAAAGCTTCGTATTTAATAACGACTCACTAAGTTCCTCATTATTTTTTGCAGCTAAAAAGTATAAAATTTCTCTTACAGGATATGACGTAATAGCTAAGCCACAGAAGGATAGAAAGTTAAGCTTAAAGGGGAGGTAGGGGAGAAGAAAAGAGGCCCTTCAGTAAGGGCCTCTATAAGTTGTTTATTTTTTTCTGGCTATCATCAATCCGTCGCGCACAGGCAACAAAATATTCTCTACACGCTCATCCTGATGCACATACAAGTTGAAGTCCAGGACGGCTTTGGTGTCTTCATCCAGCTTCTTTCGGTACTTCTCCAGCACCTTGCCACTCCAAAGCACGTTGTCGGCGATAATGTAGCCGCCCGGGCGTACTTTGTCCACCACCATGTCGTAGTAACGAGCATAGTTAATCTTATCTGCATCGATAAAAACAAGGTCGAACTCTTCATTGATGGTAGGCACGATCTCCAGCGCATTGCCAATGTACAGCTTTATACTCTCGCCGTAGCCTGACTCGTCAAAATAACCACGCACCCGCTCCTCCAGCTCCTCATTTATATCTACTGTATGAAGCGTGCCACCCGGCTGCAACCCCTCAACCATGCAAAGGGCTGAGTAGCCTGTGTAGGTACCGATTTCCAGGATTTGCTTTGGCTGTATCATCTTGGCGTAAAGCGAAAGCAGCCGGCCCTGCAGGTGCCCCGACAGCATGCGAGGTTTCATCACGCTTAGGTGCGTCTGGCGGTTTATCTTGTGCAGCAGCTCACTTTCAGGCGAGGTATGATCTTCAGAGTAGCGCAGCAGTTCTTCGTCTATAAATTCCATAGTTTTTGGTGGTTGGATACATTATAGTCTAACAGTCAGCTAATTTAGCAATTAGCTTGGCACGTAGTTCAGAAAGCTCATCTGTTCTTCGCGCAGTACATCATTGGCAATGTCGATAAGATCTGTCGCCGTAATGCTCCTGATCTTGTCGAAGATCTCGTTTAGCGACTCTACTTTGTCCTGATCAAGTATACTCTTACCAAGCATCATCATTAGGCCCATGTTACTTTCTTCAGCCATTGCCAGCTGGCCCATCAACTGCTCTTTGGCTGTATGCAACTGCAGGGAGCCAAGTGGCTTCTCGCGTAGCTTTCTAAGCTCCTTCAGCACCAGTGTGGTAGTCCGCTTCAGTTGTTTTTTCTCTGTGCCAAAGTATATGCTCAAAAGGCCAGTATCGATGTATGTGGCGTAGTTAGAGTCGATGGTGTATACCAACCCATGCTTCTCGCGCACTGCCAGGTTCAGGCGGGAGTTCATGCCAGGGCCACCTAACAGGTTGTTCAGCATAAAGAAAGGGATGCGGCGGTCGTCGGAAAGAGGATAAGCCGGGCAACCAATTACACAGTGTGCCTGCGAAATAGGCTTCTCAATGGTTACATTCTTAGGCACGTATCCGGTGAAAGGAATTCGCACACGCTGCTTCTGTATTGTTGGTACATCGCTGAGGTACTTTTCGGCTAGCTTTACCACCTTCTCGAAAGGCAGGTTGCTTACCGAACAGAATACCAAGGCATCGGTGCTGAGGTTCCGGTCCAGGAAACCCAGAAAATCCTGTTTCTGAAAGCCGGACACACTTTCTTTTGTGCCAAGTATGTTGTTGCCAAGCGAATGACCCTCATAAACCACAGCATCAAACTCATCTACTATGGCCTCTTCTGGTGTGTCGAGGTACATCGACATCTCCTCTAATATTACGCCGCGCTCTTTTTCGATTTCCCGCTCCGGAAAAACAGAGTGAAACGTAATATCTGTCAGTAATTCAAAAGATTTCTCGAAATGCTTGTCCAGCACAGAGCTGTAAAAGCAAATCTTCTCTTTTGTGGTATAAGCATTTAATTCTCCGCCCACTGACTCCAGGCGGTTAAGGATGTGGAACGATTTGCGTTTTTGGGTGCCTTTGAAAGCCATGTGCTCCCAGAAGTGGGCCAGGCCCTGCTCCTGCGGTAGCTCATCACGGCTGCCAATGTCCATCACGAAGCCACTGTGGGCTATCTTGGTGTGCAGCACCTGCTTGTGTACAATTCGTATCCCGTTAGGTAAAGTATGGATATGATAATCAGGCATTCAATTCTAAAATTAGCCTGCAAAGGTACGGAAAAAGTACCGGATATTAAGGTGCGTGAGGTATGTTGTTAGGTTTACATGTAGTATAGCCGCTGCCTTAGCCAAAACAGCGCAGCAACTACTTCAGGAAGAGCAAAGGCCTCTGTACTAGGAGGTGGCGTTTTAATTTTTTTTCTCCCTGCCTCCCACGTTAATCACAAAACCAACAGCAAACACCGAATAGGCTGCTGTAAGTGTATCGCGGTTCTTAAGGCCGATGGTGGTACCGCTGGTATACTGCAGCTGCACTGACGGATTTAATGTGAGGCGGGTGTAGAAGATGGGTTCCAGGAAGATATTATCCTCCAACTCCCCCGGCACATTATTAACAGCATAATCGTGCATGTTAAGGTAACTTGCGCGGAGGGCAGTGCCATAATTCAACGGAAACTCCCTGTTCAGCAACCGCAGCGACTTTTTGCGCTTGGAAGTGAAGTTTACCTGCAGAAAATATTTGCTGAAGTTCGCATCGTAGCGTTCGTAGGTCATGACGCCTGTTTCCTTGTTTTCTTCTTTTTCTGTGCGCTCAGAGCTGCCTCCGCCAAAACCAGCGTAAATTTCTAGTATGCGATTATCTTCAGGACCAAAAGTTGTAAAGTAGCCACCGGCAGCTTCCAGCAGGTTATGGCGCAAATCCCGTTTACGGCGCTCGCTGCTCAGCATAGAACCATTCAACAGTACACCGAAATGGTCAGACACGGCATAGGCGGTGTTAAAAGTAATATTGCCTTTAGGTGTAACGTGGCCGCCAGCGCTCAATTCTCCCTTCTTGGTGAACATAGGTACGTTGGGCACATTAGGCATATAAGCAGAAGTGCCGCAACCAGCCAACACCAGGGGCAAAGCCAGAAGCAGCGCAAATTGTTTTATACTTTTATTTAAAGAGAAGGCGGTAAAGGGTGTATTCATAAAATTATATTCTGCGCAGCATAGTATGCCAACTTAGGCAAAGTAGGCAGTAATTACAAGCAAGCTTTGATAGATTTAGTGAAATATTCTGATTTTTAAGTTAAAAGCCTCAGGTACCTGTTGCATTTTTAACTAAAGGCACTTTGGCGTAGCTTTGCCTGTGCAGACACATAGGCACAATGAAAATACTGATCATACAAACGGCTTTTCTGGGAGATGTAGTATTGGCAACAGCATTGGTAGAAAAGCTGCATACTTTTTACCCGGAGGCTCAGCTTGACTTTCTGCTGCGTAAAGGTAACGAGGGGTTGCTGAAAGATCACCCGCTGCTGCGCCAGGTGCTGATCTGGAACAAGCAGGAAGGCAAGTATAAAAGTCTGATGCGGCTGCTCTCGCAAATCAGGGCTGAGAAGTATGACCTGGTTGTAAATGTGCAGCGTTTCGGCGCCACCGGCTTCCTGACAGCCTTTTCAGGTGCCAAAGAAACCGTTGGCTTTGAGAAAAATCCGTTTTCCCGCCTCTTTACCCGCCGCTATGTGCACGATGTAAAGTCTGGTACGCATGAGGTGGAGCGCAACAACATGCTCATCCAAAGTATAACAAACGCCATTCCGGCCAAGCCAAAGCTGTACCCTGGCCAGACAGATTTTGCCAAAGTAGAGCAGTGGAAGCAGGAGCCGTTCGTTTGCATGGCCCCAACCTCAGTGTGGTTTACGAAGCAGTACCCGCAGGAGCAGTGGGTAACACTCATCAACAGTATCGACCCAAAGTATAAAATATACCTGCTGGGCTCACCTGCCGATAAGCAGCACTGTGAGGAGATCATGGCTCAAAGCACAAGCACTAGGGTGGAGAACCTGTGCGGGCAGCTAAACCTGCTGCAGTCTGCCGCGCTGATGCGTGATGCTGTATTGAACTATGTGAACGACTCGGGCCCAATGCACTTGGCATCAGCTCTGAATGCTCCTACCTGTGCCATCTACTGCTCTACGGTGCAGCGCTTTGGCTTTGGCCCGTTGGCTGATTTTGCCGAGGTGGTGGAGCGGGAAGGGCCGCTGTACTGCCGCCCCTGTGGCTTGCATGGCTACAAAGCTTGTCCTGAGGGCCACTTTAAATGTGCCCGTGAGATACGAAACGAACAGTTGCTGGCGGTGTTGGAGAAAGCTGCAGCAGTAGCATAAGCAACTATAGGAGGAAGGGTAAGCACAGCCAAAGCTGATTTTATACTTAGGCAGCGTTTTACCACGTTGGAGTAGCAAGGCGGCGTGAAGTTGCCCGATCTGCAGCTTTATGCTAACTTTAATAGTGCAAATTACATCTACCTTAACCTTTTCAAAATAAAACTCATGAAATACCTCCCGATAGGACAGGAGCTTTTTGTGCGCAACCGCCACAACTTTATAAAACAGCTTAAACCTTCGTCCATCGCTATTTTTCATTCTAATGATATGATGCCAACCAATGCCGACGGTACTATGCCGTTCCGGCAAAACAGCGACCTGTTTTACCTGTCAGGTGTAGACCAGGAGGAGAGTATACTTGTGCTCTTCCCGGATTGCAAGGATGAACGCATGAAAGAGCTGTTGTTCATACGCGAAACCAACGACCACATCCTGACTTGGGAGGGATATAAACTAACTAAGGAGCAGGCACGGGAGACTTCAGGCATCAAGACTGTTTACTGGACACACCAATTTGATCAAGTGCTGAATCTGCTGGCATTTGAGGCAGAACACCTTTACCTGAACACAAACGAGCACCTGCGTGCCGTAGTAGAGGTGGAAACCCGCGATGCTCGCTTCATCAAAACTATAAAAGAACGTTATCCGCTGCACAGGTACGAGCGGAGCGCCCCAATTATGCACCACTTGCGGGCTATTAAGTCTGAGCGTGAAATAGAGCTGATCCAGAAAGCATGCGATATTACTGATAAAGCATTCCGCAGGCTGCTAAGTTTTATAAAGCCAGGTGTAATGGAGTATGAGATTGAGGCGGAGATTTACCACGAATTCCTGCGCAACCGTTCCAAAGGGCCGGCTTATGAGTCTATTATTGCCTCAGGCGAAAATGCCTGTATCCTGCATTATGTAGATAACAACCGGGAGTGCAAAGACGGAGACCTTGTGTTGATGGACTTCGGGGCGGAATATGCCAACTATGCAGCAGACCTTACGCGCACGGTGCCAGTTAACGGTAAGTTTACGAAGCGACAGCGCGAAGTATATAATTCGGTGCTGACTGTAATGAAAACAGCGGTACAAATGCTGGTGCCGGGGAACACGCTGGACCAGTACCACAAGTTTGTTGGTACCCTGATGGAGAACGAGCTGATAAAACTGGGCTTGCTCAATGAGGGCGATGTGCGTAACCAGGACCCTGAAAAGCCGCTGTATAAAAAGTACTTTATGCATGGCACTTCACACCACCTCGGGCTGGATGTACACGATGTTGGCAACAAGTTCAGGCCTTTTGAGGAGGGGATGGTGTTTACCTGTGAGCCCGGAATCTATATTCGGGAAGAAGGGATTGGAGTACGCCTGGAGAACGATATCCTCATCACCCACAACGGGCCAAAGGACCTAATGCAGAATATCCCTATAGAGGCCGACGACATTGAGCAACTGATGAAAAAATAAGCATACCGGAAGTACCGTATGCACAATGCATGGAAAAGGCTGCAGGATAAATTCCTGCAGCCTTTTTTGTTGTGCTTACATCAAAAAAAAGTCCCTTGCATCAAAATAATTTTTGGCATAAAACCTTGCGCTACAGTTTCAGTTTGAAGTATAAACTATGTGCTTGGTAGAACCATCATCGAGAAAACCAGTACAATTTACCAAGTGGAGCACAATGTGTTATGTTCAACCGGTTATTTAAGATGCCTATGGACGAACATTTTCTCTTTATGAAATGGCATGGTAGGAAGCCTCTGAGGTTTCCTGAAACGAGGGGATTTTTTAAGTATAAAATAAACTCGTTTCAAAACATGCACGTATTGTCATATCAACATATATTTTGTAGAATCATGCAAACACATTTATCGAAAATTTGTAGACTAGCTTTCGCACTCGCGTTCCTGCTTATGGCAGGGCCCGATGTTTTTGCGCAAAGCTCCGACCAAAAAACAAACCTGCAGATATACGGAAGTGCCTTACAGTATAAAGGTGACATTACAGGCGACGATGAGTTCGGCGACCTGGAGTGGGGCGGAGGTATATCGCTAAACCGCTACCTAAGCCCTTCTTTTGATGCAGGTTTGCATCTGACCTACGGTAGCACAGAGGATACAGGTATTGGCTCTATGGCTGGTAGCATGTTTGATGCTCAAATGGGTACAGCAATGCTGGGTCTGCGCCTGAAAATGTATGGTACCATCCTGAAAGAGGATGCCTTTATAGGTCCATACCTTCAGATTGCGGGTGGTGGTGCCTGGGCTAAAACAGATGCGACCCGTGCCGATGGTACAATGCAGCAAGACGACAAGTTCTTTACTACAGCGGCCAGAGGTGGTGCCGGTATCCGTTTCCGTTTCTCTGATGCGGTAAGCGCTTTTGTGGAAACCAACTACATGATCATCGGCCAAGATAAAATCGATGGCTATGATGTAGGCGACAACGACCGCTTCCTGATGCATAACGTGGGCCTTGGTTTTAACCTGGGTAAAGCAAAAGACACTGACGGCGACGGTGTGCCAGACAGACGCGACGACTGCCCTGACACTCCAACTGGCGTGCAGGTAGACAAGAGAGGTTGCCCTGTTGATACTGATGGCGACGGTGTGCCTGACTACCAGGATGAGTGCCCGTCTGAGGCTGGTGTAGCTAACTTGAATGGTTGCCCTGACCGCGACGGTGACGGTGTGGCTGACAAGAATGATCAGTGCCCTGATGAGGCTGGTACTGCCGCTACAAACGGTTGCCCTGACTCTGACAACGATGGTGTAGCTGATGCACAGGATAAGTGCCCTGACACACCAGCTGGCGTACAAGTTGGCCCAGATGGTTGCCCTGTAGACTCTGACGGTGATGGTGTTCCTGATAACGAGGATGCCTGCCCTAACTCTGCCGGTACTGCTGAAACAAAAGGCTGCCCTGAGCTAGATGAAGCCACGCTGAAACTGATCGAAGAGAAAGTACGCTTTGAGTTCGACAGAGCTAGAGTACAGGATAGCTATAAGCAGCTGCTAGACAGCATTACTGTAGCGCTGCAGAAATACCCAGACCACGTACTGTTGATCAAAGGTCACGCTGACCACATCGGTTCTGAAGAGTACAACCAAGCGCTGTCTGAGCGCAGAGCCGAAGCTGTGAAAGAATATCTGATCCAGCAAGGTGTTCAGAACCCTGATCGACTGGTAACAAAAGGTTACGGTGAAACTCAGCCACTTGTAAAAGTAAACGAGCGCCTGTCTAGACGTAGAACTGAGAAACAACGTGCCCAAAACAGAAGGGTAGGTTTCGAGATGAATACGCCGGACATGCAGTTGAATATGGAATAATAAATCTGAGATAACACAAATCGAAAAGCGCCACAGGCAGATGCCTGTGGCGCTTTTTTTATACCTGATGTAACAACTAGTAAAAGAAAAAGCAGGTTTATCACCAAGAGTGGTCGGAAGGAATTCCGACCACTTTTTCATTGGGGCTGTTTTTTCACTTTCTTGATCTCTCTGCTTCTCTTGTTTGTTGTCTTTACAGGCTAAAAGATAAAGATGATGAGCATATTCAAAGACCACAGGATGAGTGTGAGCCAACTGCTGGAGCCTATCCCCGAGCAATACCTGGCGCAACTCTCCCTTCAAAGCAGCGTAGGGCATGCAAGCGGCAGGAAGGCAGTCCAATACACCGTGGCCTTTGATGGGGTGCTGCCCTGCAGCGCCCAGGCCTTCAGCGAGCGCAGCTATAACAGCGAGGAGGTGGCCCTGTCCCACCTGGTCTGGCAGCATGCCAGGAAGGAGGCTGGCCACAAAAACCTGTATGTGCTGGACCGGGGCCTGCAATCGGCCCAAAGCCTGGCGGCCTTTGAGGCGCAGCAGGTGCGCTTTGTCTGCCGGGTGAAGGAAAACCGCAAGTATGAGCGCAAGGCCAACCTGCTTGAGCCAGGACAGCAGACAGACCTGGGCGAAGGGGTGCTGAGGAGCGATCAGCTCGTCAGGCTTTACTGCGGCAAGCCCATCCACAACAGGAAAGGAAACATCCATTACCGGGAAAGCCTGCTGGAGCAGGATTTCCGCCTCCTCATCGTGGAAAGCAAGCAGGACCCAAAGCAGCGCTACTGGCTGTTGACCAATGCCCTGCAGATGCCTGCTGAAGAGGTAGCCAAGGCCTACCGGCGCAGGTGGGACATGGAGGTGTTCTTTCGCTTCTTTAAGCAGGAGCTCAACCTGAGCCACTTGGTCTCGCTCAACCAAAACGGCATAGAGGTGATGCTCTACATGACCCTGATTGTGGCCATGCTGCTGCTTATCTACAAACAGGCCAACGCCATTGGCTACAAAACGGCCAAACGCAGGTTTGCTATGGAAGTCAGAAACCTGGCTATTGCCATCATCGTGGCAGAGTGCGGTGGGGACTTGGACAAACTCTTTAAAACATAAAAAAAGTGGTCGGAATTTCTTCCGACCACTCCTGGCCAATGGCCTGCCTTTTCAAAAATCAACGTTCACTAAACTTTAATTTACTTTATCTCTAAGCTTCAGGTAAAATCTGCTCTAAGCTTTGTTTTATAACCATGGGAGCAGGTTTATACTTCTGCTATAATAACAGAAAGCGGCAGTAGATGTTTTAAGGAAGAGCTAGAAAGTAATCTGACATTCCTAGGACTACTTTCAGGGATAAAAAGGAAGCCGCCCACAGGATACAGCCCTGTGGGCGGCTTCCTTTTTATACTTTATCTTATAGTTTACAGAATGTCTAACCTTTCTGTGCCAGCAAGTATAGCACAGCCATACGAACGGCCACACCGTTTTCTACTTGGCTTAGAATGATAGAGTGATGTGAGTCGGCAGCATCAGAGCTTAGCTCTACGCCACGGTTTATCGGCCCCGGGTGCATCAGCACTATTTCTTTGTTCAGGCTGTCGAGCATCTTCTTATCAATGCCATAGTAGAGCGTGTACTCGCGCAGCGATGGGAAGTACTTCATCTGCTGGCGCTCCAGCTGTATGCGTAGCACGTTGGCCACATCGCACCATTCCAACGCTTTGCGTACGTTCGTCTCCACCTTTACGCCCAGCTCCTTAATGTACTTTGGCAGTAACGTAATTGGCCCGCAAACCATTACCTCGGCTCCTTGCTTCTGCAGGGCGAAAATATTGGAAAGAGCTACGCGCGAGTGCAGGATGTCTCCGATAATCACCACTTTCTTACCGGCTACTTCGCCTAATCTCTCCCGAATGGAGAAAGAGTCGAGCAGGGCCTGGGTAGGGTGTTCGTGAGTGCCATCGCCTGCGTTAACAATGTTCGCCGGTATGTGCTTGCTGAGGAAGTGTGGTGCACCTGGGCTGGAGTGGCGCATAACGATCATGTCCACTTTCATGGCCAAGATATTGTTTACCGTATCCAGTAAGGTTTCGCCTTTCTTTACAGAACTGCTGCTGCTGCTAAAGTTGATAACATCGGCAGAAAGACGCTTTTCGGCCAGCTCGAAGGAGAGGCGCGTACGCGTGGAGTTCTCGAAAAATACGTTGGCGATGGTAATGTCGCGCAGCGAAGGCACTTTCTTAATCGGCCTGTTCAGTACATCCTTAAAATTATCGGCAGTCTCAAAAATGAGCTGGATGTCTTGCGGGGTGATGTCTTTGATACCTAACAGGTGCCGGACGCTGAGCTCTTGCATGTATAGTGAGAAGTTTTATTCTTCGGTTTTGGTAATCAGCCAGATGGCATCCTCCTCGGCCTGCTGTTCCTTCCACTCTACCAGCACCCGTTGGCTCTGCAGGGAGTTTACCTGGTGGCCCACATAGGTTGGCTGAATAGGCAGGTGGCGTGTGTAGAGGCGGTCTATTAGTACCAACAGCTCCACACTGGCAGGTCGGCCGTAAGCAATCATGGCATCCAGGGCAGCACGCACTGAGCGGCCTGTAAACAACACGTCATCCACCAGGATAACCTTTTTACCTTCTACCAGAAAATTGATTTTGGTAGCGTTGGCTGTGATAGGTGTTTCGCGGCGGCGGAAATCGTCGCGATGGAAGGTGGTGTCGAGAAGGCCGGTAGGTACTTGTTTGCCTAGTATAGTAGCCAGAGTGCTTTGAATGCGCTGCGCTACAAATCTGCCGCGCGGCTGCAGGCCCAGAATTACAGAATCATTAAAATCGCCATGGTTCTCGATAAGCTGGTGGCACAGGCGCATCACCATAATTTCGAGCAGTTGGTGGTTTACAATGAGTCTTTTCTGCATAGCCGGGAGAATTAGATGCAAATATAGAAAGTCAGGTGAAGATGCGAAAGGTTTAAAGCATTTAGCGCGAGCCGTAAGTAATTTTATACTTTAAGTGGCTTTAATAAAGCACAGGTTTAGCCTACGCTGCAGGAGAAAGATCTTAGAATGTGATCTTGTTCACATAGAAAACAGACCGGAAGTTGGCACCTTTTGCTTTGATGCGTTGAAAACCAAAGGCAGCCATACTGTTGCCGTACCACCGAATGATACCGGCCTGGCTGGTATACTGTACCTTCTCTTCCTCATCGTAGGTTAACAGCTCCAGTTCTGTTTTTTCGTCGTTGTAGCGGTAGTCATCCATAATGTGGTAGATGATCTTGTTATTGTCTGGGTATGCCATTACGACACGTCCGCCCGACAGGCGCTGTACCTCCACAACGTGTGTCAGTTCGAACGTTGTGATACCAGGTAATGGAAACATATTATCCCAGAGCAAGATCCCGTTTTTGTCGAAGCCCAAGGCCACAGCATGGGTACGCTTGATCCCATCCGGTAGGCGGTAAGGTCTGTTGTCGAAGTCCAGGGCAAGGCTACTATTACGTGGGTTTGAGTATTGTGGGTAATAAGCCTCGGCCGCCAGGATATATCCATGCGGAGTTACGATAAGATCGTGTAGCAGCAGACGGTAATGAAAGCCGGGACCACGGCCACTTTTCAGGCGCTTTTCCTCACGACGTCGGGTACGTTCCTCACGGCGCGGCTTCATGTACTTTAAGAAGTTTCTGAGTTGAAGCAGGCTGTAAAAGTTACCCTCTACCACCCGTGAGGCTAAAGGAGTGGCATAAAAGCCTTGGGCAAATCGAAGGTCGCGTGTGCCGTAAGTGCCTATCAGCATCTTTTCTGTTGTGTCGCCTGGAGTTATTTCAGCATTCAGCAGGTTCCTGTCCTCTTTCTGAATAATGAAGTAGTTGTTGAGGAGTTTACCATTGGCATCAAAGCTTTTTACCTGCAACCTGGAAACACGACCGTTAGATTCGGTTATGACTGCATCAACACGGTTTTGTCCTGCATCGGCCAGGAGGTCTGAGAATGAAGACTGTTCTCCGTAGACCGAAGGCAGGAGATTGGCTTCGCCTGAGAGAGGGTTAAGGTGCATCAGTACAGACTTGCCGTCTTTCCTGTTGCGCCCTATAATAAAGTAGTTGCCGTGCAGTACCTTGTACTCATATATGTCTTCCAGAGGGTCCAGGTTAAACTTCTTATGCCAGATGTTGCCAGTTTTGTTGTGCACCCGAATGAAAGTATAGTCGCGGAGGTTATCACTGCCGAACACAAGGTAGGTAAAAGGCTCAGCAGTATAGTAGCGTATATAGTCACTGTCCGGGGCTATATTGGCCGTGTCTGTCCATACTTCCTCCAGCTGGCTGTCATACTTGGTAAAATGGAATGTAGCATCCGTTTCCCAAGGGTTGCTAGTTTTATGGTAAACCAGCAAGCTACTGTCGGGAAACGCAATAACCTCTACTTCTACATCTTCAGGCTCAAAAGGCAACTCCAGGCGCACAGGCTGGGTTGGTTCCTGTGCCCACAGAGGTACAAGGATAAGCGAGAAAAGCAGGGTGAGCAGGTTACGAGCATGTGGCATAGTATCACGGTGTTTGTGCTATCCGGCGGTAGAATAATATAAAAATAGCAGCTATTGCATTTTACTGCAAATAACTGCTATTCGTTGTTTGCCAATCCTCCCGTAAGTCTTGTTATACAGTTGATGTTACAGTAGATCAAGTGCTTGTATCAGGTTAACCCGCAAGGGAAAGATACTTAGTTGCCTAGGGCTAGCAGAATATCAAACTCTTCAGGCTTCAGGGGCATTACTGACAGGCGCGACTGGCGTAGCAGCGCTATGTCCTGCAGGCGTTCGTCTTTCTTTATCTGCTCCAGTGTTACCGGCTCCTTAAAATCGCGGAAAGGTACCAGGTCTACCACTACCCATTTGCCCTTGTCGTCTTTGGCAGTTGGGTCTGGATATGCCTCTTTGTCTACTTTGGCAATGCCAACAATAGCTTTCTCGGAAACGCTGTGGTAGAACAGCACCAGGTCGCCGGGCTGCATTTGCTGCATGTTGTTGCGGGCTTGGTAATTGCGTACCCCATCCCACATGGTGCGGCCATCTTTTACCAGATCGGCCCAGGAATATGTTTCAGGTTCTGATTTTACTAACCAGTGTTGCATTGGTGTAAGGGTGAATTAAGAAGTATAGTTTATTATGATTGTGTATTTGGTTCAAGTATTGTTGCCTTCAGCTTCCGTGCCCGCCAAAACAGCAGGATCTCATTTATGATAAGGGTAAGCAATGCGCCATGCACAAGTCCTATCCAGTAGGTGTTTGATAAATTCAGAAGTATAAGTACCACGGAAAGCATCAGGAGAAGAGCTCTGATTAAGCCCCTTCTGTTGTTGGAAAGCATTTCGTAAGTTCTCATGCCGGCTAGTAGTATGATGTAGGAAAGAAGTTAGTTCTTCTTGATCGTGATCTTCTGTCTGCTGCGCAGTTGCTGGTACCGCAGGACACTGTCGATGAGCAGGGTCAGCAAAATGCCGCTAAACAGGCCACCCCAGAAGGTATCAAGCACGCCAACTAGCACAAGTATCAATACAAGCGCCTGCAGCCCGGCCTTCAGTAGTAGCTTATGGTCTTTGCTCAGACTCTTGTATCGTTTGAATACGCTGCGAAAAATACCTGCCACTTTGGGTGAATTGCTCGACCAGGGTTTAAAGAAACGCTGCATTTCCCACTCAAGCTGCACCAGCAGAACGCCCAGTACTGATCCTCCGAAAAAGCTTATGAACAGATCGGCTACCGTGAGTACCATGAACAGCAGAAGCAACAGCAGGGCTGCTCTGGTTCGGGTAGATCTCGATAGCTTGTTATAACGGAGCATAGGCTTAAAGTTGTGGTGTTCTCTTAAGATAAGACATTAACAGAATCACCAGTACTACAAACCCAACAGCTAGCAGGCCATACAGAAAGCCTGTCCAGAAGAGGGCGTATGTATAGGTAAGTACAAAAGCCAGGGCAACAATTGCTGCAAGAAGAAAAAAAGGCAGTACTTTCTTTATTTTCTGATCCATGGCTAAAAGTATACTTTGCTAGGTAGCTAGCTTTTGGGCAGCGTTAAGTTGAGTGTATTTTATACTTCTGATTTGCAGCGAACGTTCAGTTTTACTCTATTCGTCTTACTTTCAGCAGGTCTTCATCCAGCTGTACAATCTGCATGTTGTACTCTACCGGAGGAGTGCTACCCTGAGCCATACGTATCTGCACAAGGTCCTTCTCCAGTTGCTCCCACTGACCCTCTTCTTCCTTCAAACCATCTGTAGGTGCCACTTCATAACGCTTAAACACACCTCCTGGCTCTAAGCTGAAGCCTGTGCGCCCACGTGAAGGCGGAAAATCGTAGGTGTTAGGGCGATATACCCAAAGGCCGTCTTCATCCTCCTCAAAAGAGTGGAGCCATACTTTTCCGGCCATCTGAGCGGCTACTTTGTCGGACTTCCTGCAGGTTACCGCCATCAGGAGCAGGCACAGCAGGCAAATCAGAGACGTATATTTCATATGTAGTAGTATCGTTTAATGCTAAGGTAGGGAATAATGGCGGTATATCGAAGTATAAAAATACAACTATCCTATGCTCAGGATGGTGAAGGGTTGGCTATGAGATTATACGATGGAGTGCCACCCGGAGGTAAGACGCATAGGGCTTAGCGGCAAAGGTTCGGCCGCTTTTCCTATCTTTGTAGCATACAGACAAGACTTAGGCTTTGGAAAACAAGAAGATCATAAAACAGTTTAAGCTGGCGGCGGAGCTCATGGAGCTACACGACGAAAACCCGTTCAAGATCCGCTCTTACACCAATGCGGTGGGAGCACTCGAACTGGTAGAGGACCCGCTGGAAGGCATGTCGCAAGCGCAGCTGGAGGAAATTCAGGGCGTGGGCAAAGGCATTGCCGCTAAGATTGTAGAAATAAACGAGAAAGGCTCTTTTGCTGAGCTGGACCAGATGCTGCAGGTAACACCTCCGGGAGTGGTGGAAATGCTGCGGATAAAAGGCATTGGCCCTAAAAAAGTACGTAACCTCTGGAAGGAGCTGAGAGCTGAGACTGTGGAGGAGCTACTGGAGGCATGTGAGCAGGACAGGGTAAGCAAGCTAAAAGGCTTTGGTGCCAAAACACAGGAGAACATAAAGCAAGCGCTACTCTTTACACAGCAAAACCGCGGTAAGCTGTTGTATGCGGAGGGTGAACTGATGGCTGAACAGCTGTTGCAAAGTATAAAAGCAGCCTTGCCAGAGGCGCAGGTAGAGTTGGTGGGCGATATGCGCCGCCGCATGGAAATCGTGACATCCCTGCAGTTTATACTTGCAACTGATGCGCCGGTGCAGGCACAGCAGACTTTCCAAAGTATAACTGAGCTAGACGAAGACGTAAAAGCCTCTGGGCCTTTTGCATGGCGCGGCTCCCACTCCGAAAGCGGTACGCCCGTTGAGGTAAAGCTGGTGCCTGTAGCACGTTTTGCTAATGAGGTGCTGCTACACTCTGCTGCCCCGGAACACCTGGCGCAGCCCTTTACAAGCACCACTAACCTGCTGACTGTAGTACGCGAGCAGGACTATGCATCTGAGGCTGATATTTATAAATCGGCAGGCATGGCCTACATTGAGCCGGAACTGCGTGAGGGCACGAATGAGTTGGAGCTTGCACTTCAAAACAAGCTGCCACAGCTGCTGGAGCTCTCTGATCTAAAAGGTATCCTGCACAACCACAGTACCTACTCCGACGGTGCCCATACCTTGGAGCAGATGGCTACCTACTGCCGTGACATGGGGTATCAATACTTAGGCATATCCGACCACAGTAAAACAGCCTCTTATGCAGGCGGTTTGCGCGAAGGCGATGTGCTACGGCAGCAAAGGGAAATCGATGAGCTGAATAAGAAACTGGCTCCTTTCAAGATATTCAAAGGCATTGAGTCGGACATCCTGGGCGATGGTTCACTGGACTATGACAGAGATATTCTGCAGACTTTCGACTTTATCGTGGCCAGTATTCATAGCAGCCTTAACATGGATGAGAAAAAAGCCACCGCACGATTGATAACGGCCATTGAGAATCCTTACACCACCATGCTAGGTCACCCAACAGGGCGGCTCCTGCTGCGCCGCGAAGGTTACCCGATCAACCATAAGATGGTGATTGATGCCTGTGCTGCTAACAACGTGATCATCGAGATCAATTCTAACCCATGGCGCCTCGACCTCGACTGGCGCTATGTGCAGTATGCCCTGGAAAAAGGCGTGATGCTAAGTATAAATCCTGATGCACATCACACCAATGGGTACGACGACATGAAGTATGGCGTATTGGTTGGCCGTAAAGGTGGCTTAACAAAGGACATGACTTTTAATGCCAAGCCGGTAGAGGAGGTAGAGAAGTACTTCAAGGAACGGAAGGAGAAGGTAAAGTAAGTATAGATGCCTAAAATACTCATACTTCGTTTTTCCTCCATTGGTGATATCGTGCTAACGACACCTGTTATCCGCTGCATTAAGCAGCAGGTGCCAGGGGCGGAGGTGCACTACTGTACCAAAAAAGCTTTCCATAGCATAGTTGCCAACAACCCACACGTGGACAAAGTACATGTACTTGGCGATAGCCTGCGTGAACTGGTACGGGTACTAAAAGCGGAGAACTTCGACTATGTGGTGGACCTGCATAATAACCTGCGCACCCGCATAATCAAGGCACGATTAGGCAAGCCGAGCCGTAGCTTTAATAAGCTAAACTACGAGAAATGGCTGATGGTAAATTTTAAGCGGAACCGCCTGCCTGACGTGCACATAGTGCAGCGTTATCTGGATGCAGCTGCTGCCTTAGGTGTCAAAGACGATGGAGGGGGGCTGGACTATTTTATACCTGGTCAGGACCAGGTAGATGTAAATACTTTACCAGTGGGCTTTCAGAATGGCTATGCGGCCTTTGCTATAGGAGCTCAGCATTTCACTAAACGCCTACCCACACCTCGTATTATAGAGTTGTGTGAGCGTCTGCAGCAGCCGGTTATATTACTAGGTGGTAAGGAAGATGCTGCTACCGGTGAAGAAATAGCTGCTCATTTTGCTGAGAATCCACAAGCAACTATCATCTACAATGCCTGCGGTAAGTACAACCTGAATGGCTCTGCCTCGTTGGTGAAGCAAGCAGAGAAGGTAGTAAGCCACGATACAGGGCTAATGCACATTGCAGCTGCCTTCCGTAAAGACATCATCAGTGTGTGGGGCAATACTATTCCGGAGTTTGGGATGTACCCTTTCCGCACTAAGTACAAAGTGTTGGAAGTACACGGCTTAAGCTGCCGCCCATGCTCCAAAATAGGTTATAGCAAGTGCCCTAAAGGCCATTTTAAGTGCATGTGGGATATACCGTTTGGTGATCTGGAAATAGAGTAAAAAGAAATCAAGTATGTCAAAATACAACCTAAACTGGCAGCAGACCGACGCTCAACTGTTGGAGGCGCTGCTGCTGGCTACAGGCGGTGAGGGAGCCGCTCCGCTTCACGAAGTTCTCTTGATGGCTGATGCCGTGGATGGAACTGTTTTGTCACACGAGGAGGTAGAGCAGGGACTGGAAAAGCTCATGTCTGTCAACTATGTGCATGTGCAGAAAAACAAGCTGTCCCTTACGCCGGAGTTTATGAAGGCTTATGAAAGTATAGATGGGGCTGAAAATGAACAGGAGGCCCTGTGGCAGTTACTCCAGAGTCAGCTGCTAACTCCTGAAGGGTTAGATGAGCCAAAGATCCTAATTAAGAAGTATAAACTCAAGAACCACTACCAAGCCTATTTAGAGCAGTATGGTGGAGGAGAGTAGATAGATGACATAAGCCTTATAAAAGCAAAAGCCGCTGATGTATTCAGCGGCTTTTGCTTTTATAGTTTAGGATCTCACTTTTATCCTTTAGAACTAGCCAATTTTCTCAAAGCCCAGATACGGGTGCAATACTTTCGGCATGTTGATGCCATCTGGCGTTTGGTTGTTTTCGAGTATAGCGGCTACAATACGAGGTAGGGCAAGAGCACTACCATTTAGCGTGTGCAGCAACTGTGTTTTGCCAGACTCAGTTTTGTAGCGCAATTTCAGGCGATTAGCCTGGTATGTCTCAAAGTTAGAGGCAGAACTTACTTCCAGCCAGCGGCCTTGCGCAGCAGAGTATACTTCCATGTCGTAGGTAAGGGCAGAGGTAAAGCCCATATCGCCACCACACAAGCGGAGCACACGGTAAGGCAGTTCCAGTTTTTGCAACAGCCCTTGGATGTAGCTGCTCATTTCTTCCAGCGCCTCATAAGATCTTTCAGGTAGTGTTATCTGAACAATCTCTACCTTATCAAACTGGTGCAAACGGTTCAGGCCACGTACATCGGCACCCCAGGAGCCCGCCTCACGTCTAAAGCATGGCGTATGGCCTGTATTTTTGATAGGCAGCTGGTCAACCGGAACGATCTCATCGCGGTACATGTTGGTAATCGGAACCTCAGCTGTCGGGATAAGGTACAAATTATCTGCTGTGGCATGATACATCTGGCCGTCCTTATCTGGTAATTGGCCGGTACCGTAACCTGATGCCTCGTTAACCAATATAGGCGGCTGCACTTCTATGTAGCCTGCTTTCATGGCCTCATCTAAAAAGAAGTTAATTAGTGCTCGCTGTAAACGTGCCCCTTGCTTCTTGTAGAACGGAAAACCAGCGCCGGTTACTTTATTACCCAACTCAAAGTCAATGATATCGTATCTTTGAATAAGCTCCCAGTGCGGTTGTGCTCCTTCGTGCAGCTGTGGTATCTGGCCATGCTCTAGCACAACTTCGTTGTCATCTGCGCTTTTGCCAAATGGAACGCTTTCGTGCGGCAGGTTAGGTAACTTATAAAGAGCTTTCTGAATTTCGTCTTCTAACGAGGAGAGTTGCTCAGCTAGTGATTTGGTCTGCTGCTTCAGTTCGGATGTTTCGGCCTTGGCGGACTCGGCTTTTTCACGCTCACCGTTCTTCATCAGCATACCGATTTCTTTGGATAAGGAATTGGCGCGGCTCTGAAGTGTATCATGCTCGTTCTGGATCTGACGTCGCTGCTGATCGAGCTCCAGCAGAGCGGCTACTTCCTCGGCCGCATTTTTGTAGTTTTTCTTGTTCAGGCCGGCTATTACATGCTCGGTCTGCTCTCTTAAAACTGTTAGCTGTAGCATAGTTAAGTATTATGTATAAGCACAAAAATAGAGTTTTTTAAGTATTTAGCGGCTTTTACGAAATCTTTTAAACATTATTTGAAACTTTTTTTCTAAAAGAACCCGTAATATTTGTTAATTAAAAGGCATTGCAATAACATTGCGGTACAATTGAAGAAGGCCCTTTTCCCGTGCCTCTCTGACTCTTTCGCAACCTATTCTTTTTTCCTGATTTAAAAGATAATCCTCGCTTTGTTCGCGCACTGCGAAACCTGGCAAGTTAAGTTAACTACCATACCATTATTTATGTACAAAATTGAAGAATTGAAAGATAGACTTCTTTCAGAACTCAAAGAAATTGCTGAGCAACTGGGCGTTAAGAATTTTAAAAAACTTAGCAAACAAGACCTTATTTACAAGATACTTGATCAACAAGCGATCACCCCTTCTGAAAAGATATCAAAAAAATCCAATAGAACCCCTCAAATTGAAGCTGCTGATGATGTAGAGGCAACTGAAAGTGCAGTTGCAGTGGAAGAAAGCATGGCAGAAGCACCCGTGGCCGAAGCACCGGAAGCAGCCAGACAGGAGCGACGTCCACGTAGTCAGGTTAATAACCGTCGCGAAGACAGGGCACAAGTTGCTGTTCCTGCTGAGGCTCCGGCCAAAGACCACGGCTCACAAAATCACCGCGAGCGCCTCCGCCGCGATAACCGTAGCGAGAACAAAGAGGAGAACCGCAACGAGGGTAGAGACAATCGTAACAACGATAACAGGGGGGATAGAGATAACCGCTACGACAGCCGCAGCAACGACAGCAGAGAAAACCGTGGTAACGATAGCAGAGAAAGTCGTAGCAGTAATGACCGTAGCAACAACGATAACACGCGTCGTAGTAATCAGCAAAACACCGCCAATACGAATAACTTTAAAGAGTTTGACGGTATAATCCTGAATGAGGGTGTGCTGGAGCTGATGCAGGATGGGTATGGTTTCCTTCGCTCTACGCACTATAACTACTTAGCCTCTCCGGATGATATCTATGTTTCTCCTTCGCAGATCAAGCTGTTTGGCTTGAAAACAGGAGATACTGTTAAAGGTCAGATTCGTCCGCCGAAGGAAGGTGAAAAATACTTTGCCCTATTGAAAGTAGAAACGGTAAACGGACGTACCACTGAGGAAATCCGTGATCGTATTCCATTCCAGCACTTAACTCCGCTATTCCCGGAAGAGCGCCTGAAATTAACTACAAAGCCAAGCCAACTTTCTACTCGTATCCTGGACCTGTTTGCCCCTATTGGTAAAGGCCAGCGCGGTATGATTGTGGCCCAGCCTAAAACAGGTAAAACTGTGTTGCTGAAAGAGATTGCTAATGCCATCTCTGAAAACCACCCGGAAGTATACCTGATGATTCTGCTGATTGACGAACGTCCTGAAGAGGTAACTGATATGGCTCGCAGCGTGAAAGCTGAGGTGATTGCTTCTACCTTTGATGAGCAGGCTGAGCGCCACGTAAAAGTATCCAGCATTGTACTGGATAAAGCTAAGCGCATGGTAGAATGTGGCCACGATGTGGTTATCTTGTTAGACTCTATCACTCGTCTGGCTCGTGCCTATAACACCGTAGTACCTTCTTCTGGTAAAATATTATCAGGTGGTGTGGATGCTAATGCCCTGCACAAGCCGAAGCGCTTCTTCGGTGCTGCCCGTAACGTTGAAAACGGAGGCTCCCTTACCATCATTGCCACTGCCCTTATCGACACTGGCTCTAAGATGGACGAGGTAATTTTTGAAGAATTCAAAGGTACCGGTAACATGGAACTGCAGCTGGACCGCAAGCTGGCAAACCGCAGAGTTTACCCAGCTATCGACGTTCCTGCATCCGGTACGCGTCGTGAGGATCTGCTGATGGACAGAGACGAGCTGAACCGTATCTGGATCCTGCGCAAGTTCATGTCAGATATGAATTCTATCGAAGCCATGGAGTTCCTGAAAGACAGAATGAAGGGCACCAAGAGCAACGAGGAGTTCCTGATCTCGATGAACGGGTAAGGAAGAAAAGGTTAGCTTAACTTATATAAAACAGCCTGCCAGACTTTTGTTTGGCAGGCTGTTTTATATATGCTCAGTTTATCTTTTGTAGCTGCTGTTTATTGGCTTACCTGTAGCCTTCTTAGTGGAATTGCGGGTATTAAAGCTACTTTAGAGGAGGGTCAGGAGAACTTTACCACCAAAAGCTGTAATCTGGCCTTACCAGAAGGTAAAAGGTGTAGGTGGCAACAAAGCCGAAGATAATATGTGCAAAGATGAGTGTGGTCAGGTAAGTCCTGAGGGTGATAAGTGGTGGGTTGGGGTGCATCATAAAAAAGAAGTACCAGACAACCATAGCCACAAGACCGTGTGCTAAACCAAACAGCAGCCCCCAAGAAGCTGTTGGCAAGCCTACACCTGAGCTCCAGAGGGCTAGGTAAATAAGAGCAAATAAGACACCTACACCATAATGAGCTATCGTGCCTGCCACCTTTGTGCTAGTCAGCTCTGAGAGGCTACCATCGGGCTGTGTGCGGTTCAGGAGCATAGTGCCAAGTATACACACCACCTTCATGACACGGTGCGTAATAAACGAGAGTAGGTACAGGAAAGCAGTCATGGCGGCGGTACCAGCTATGCCTGCTAATACGGCATCAAAAAACTTCATAAGCGGTGCTTTCTAATGCTATACGATTTTACAAGCGTAGGTTTAGGCTAACCACACCCTCGCTACCATCATCAAAATAAACGCAGTACTTATGCTGAGCGATGAGATCTTGTTCATCAGCATCGTGTTGTCGTAGTTCACAGCATGCGGATCTTTCTGCGCTCGCAGTACCCAACCCGTGTAGAAGAAAAGGATAGGAGTTGTGCAGAGCAGGAAAATGAAGATGTTTTGCACTTGACTAGTAGTAAGGTACAACCACAGCAGTAAGCCTGTACCAGCTAATAGGCTAAATGCAGCAAAAAGATAGGTGCCGGTTACACCCAGAATCAAGCTCAGGGTACGGTCGCCACGGCGGCTGTCTTCTTCGTGTTGGTAAATCTGGGTGAGGGGGTAGGAGCCGCAAAGGAACAAAGTGCTTACTAAGGCAAACCAGACGTTAGGCTCTTGCAATACCTGCTGTAGGGTTAGCCCCACACCCACTTGCACCATTATGTAAGTGAATGCTCCTTGAAAAAACGTAACAACAAATGTGCTAAGTATGGGATACTTTTTTAGACGTATGCCCTCATAGCTGTAGGCCTTGGAGATGAAGAGGTACAAAGCAACAAAGCTAGCAAAGAGTGGCGACAGCAGTAGACCTGACAACACCGCTAACACATCAAACAGCAACACCAAGAGCATGAGCTGCCTGTTAGGTTTAGGAGGATTTTTTAAGCCTCCTATGCTTCCTTCGTCACGGTCATAATAGGAGTTATAGCCATTGCTGGCAGGGTATACCAGTACATGCAGTATCAGGAACACCGCAGCTGCCCGCCACAAGTCTACCTGCTGTAGCGTACTAAGTGCAAACCAGAAAATCGGCATCAGATACACCGAAAAGGGTATGCGCATCAGCGTTAGGGCAGTACTATACTTGGTAGCTATTTTCAATGGCTGAGTGTTTTAACTCTTATTGGTATAATTCTTTATTCAACATATCTGGTTCACTCTCCTGTCGGATACCCAATCAGGTAAATAACCTGTTTGCCTAAGGCTTTGCCTGCACGGCCTGAGCTCCAGGTGTAGTCACTTGTTTCTACCTTTGATGCCATACGTTGTAGCTGGTCAGGAGTATAAATACGGAGCAAAGAAACTGTGCCGTCCCAGATGATACCGAACGGAATAAGCGGGATGATGTACGTGAAAAAAAGCCTGCTCAGCCTGAATGGCCGGATAAAAGGAGTGACCAGCAGTATCACTACCGGGAAGAGTAGCCACAGGAGGAGCATCTCAAGCCAACTCTTTTTTGCTCCTTCAAAAATGCCAATGGCTGCATGCTTGTTAGCGGCATCCTGAAGTATGGCTTGTGCTAAGGGTGGCGGGAAGTGGTGGAAAGAGGAGAAAATAGTGCGAACACCTTTTATACTTTCTGGTACAGCAGTGGCATCTACAGGCGCTGCTATATACTTGATGGTGCCTGCTGAATTCTCTTGCAGATACTGATAAGCGTTGATATTAGGATAAAGGTCGGAGAGGGTGACATGAACTGTTGTACCCATTTTTCTGCTCAGCTGCTCTCGTATTGACGCAATACCTCCTCCCGCTCCAGAGCAAAGGTCGGTAATCTCTTGTTGCCTGGAGCGCTCCAATAGCTCCTGGAGCAGTGGTAGTATAGGCTCGTAGGCATTCAGCTTCGTGATCATGAAGCGCAGAAAGTCGAGCATACCCTGCCGGATAACGTGTGGAAACCAGCGCAGGTCTTCTAGTTCAAAGAGTTGGAGGCGGATGTTCAATGGGAGTTTCTGCAGAGGTACTGTGCGAAAACTCCAAAGGTTTCCGAATAAACCTTGAGCCATAGCTTCAGGAGCATACTTGCCCTGAAGCCGACAAGTATAGTTCTAAATTATGCCCTGCTCACCGGCACCAATACGAAGTCCATCGCCAGTATTGCTGAAAAGCTGCCAATACTCACTTGCCGCACTCATTGGATCTGGCATAACTGAGAGAAAGGTTCCGTCGCTAAAGTATAGCATTAGGCCCCAGCTGTCCTGTTGCTCTACACGCTCTACAATTAGGTTAGGATTATCGTTTACCAAGGCCATCATGCGTTGGTCGAGCATATTTGAGCCGGGTTCTTTCCAGTTCCAAACAGGGTTAGGCAGCCCTTCTTCACGTTTACGAATGTATACTTCGCTGTGCTTAATTATGTACCCTTCTGCATGCTGTAGTTGCCATGGGCAATCTACGGCCAGGGTCATCTCACCTACATCCAAAACCAGACCTTGTGGTGTGGTATAGTGGGTATGGCCAAAGTGGAAATATTGTATGGTTTCGGTGCGGGTAGTCTTGGTAAGGGGTTGCCCGATAAGTCGGTCAAACGCCTGTTGTATAATCTGTTGCATCTGCAAAGAGGTCTGTAATGTGCATCTTCTGGAACAAATATAACCAGCACCCGTCAAAGTATAGCAGTGACGACGGTATTTAGAAAGTTAATACAGGGTAAATCCTTGAATGTTGTGTCCAAAAAGTATCTTTGTAGTCGTTTCGAAAGAAGTGTTAGAAGGAATTTAACGAGGGTAGCCTTTGTTTGCAAGCAATGCCGAAAGAGCAAGAGATAGTACAAGAACCCAAAACATCAGCCGCTAAGAAGGTAGTAAGCTTTGTCTGGAAAGTTTTTTTTCTGGGCCTTACTGTCCTGGTGCTGTACCTGCTGAGCGTAGAGCATAACCTGCTATATTTGTTTGGCGCCTCACCAAGCTTGGATAGGTTAGAGAACCCGCGATCCGATCAAGCCTCTGAGCTTTATACTGCGGATGGACAGCTCATCGGAAAGTACTTCCGGGAGAACCGTAGCCCAGTAAGCTATAAGAGCCTTTCGCCACAGTTGGTGCAAGCGTTGGTTGCCACAGAGGATATTCGATTTTACGAGCATGCCGGTATTGACCTGGAGGCAATCCTGTCGGCAGTGTACGGCAGTTTTAAGGGCGAAGCACGTGGTGCGAGTACAATTACCCAGCAGCTGGCCAAGAACCTGTACAAAACCCGAACCGACGACTCTAAAGGTGTGCTGGGGCATATCCCGGGGGTAAACATCGTTATCTCCAAGACCAAAGAGTGGCTGACGGCTATAAAGCTGGAGCAGCGTTACACAAAGGAGGAAATCCTAACCATGTACCTGAACACGGTGGATTTCGGCTCAAATTCCTTCGGTATCAAAGTTGCTTCGAAGACATTTTTCAATACCTCTCCTGATAGCTTAAAGACAGAGCAGGCCGCCGTGCTGGTGGGGCTGCTGAAAGCACCGACTTATTATAGCCCACGCTTTAACCCTAAGAATGCTACCCGCCGTCGTAATGTGGTGTTAGGGCAGATGGTAAAGTATGGCTATCTGCCAAAGGCTGAAGCGGACTCGCTGAGTCAACTGCCGTTGGTGTTGGACTATAGTGTAGAGAATCATTACGATGGGCCTGCCACTTATTTTAGAGGAGCCGTGGCCGATTACCTGCAGGAGTGGTGCAAGGAGAACGGGTATGACCTGTATCGCGATGGACTGAAAGTATACACTACCATAGATTCCAGAATGCAGGCCCATGCAGAGGCAGCGATGGAAGAGCAGATGCGTAAGCTGCAGCGCCGTTTTGATAACCATTGGCAGGGCAAAAATCCTTGGGTAGACGAAAAGAACAAAGAAATTCCGGGCTTTATTGAGGATGCGATCAAACGCACAGCTTACTACAGGCGCCTTAAAAAGAAGTATGGTGTTGATACTGCTGCCATCAAAAAAGAGCTGAACCGCCCACGCGAAATGAAGGTGTTTACTTGGGAGAACGATTCGCTGGAGAAGACAGTAACGATGAGCCCGCTGGACTCGCTGGCATACTACAAGCACTTCCTGCATGGTGGTATGATGACCATGGATCCTTTCACAGGCCACATCAAAGCGTGGGTAGGTGGTATCAACTACAAGTATTTTAAGTACGACCATGTAAAGCAGGCGCGCCGCCAGCCAGGTTCTACCTTTAAGCCATTTGTTTATGTGGCAGCCATAGATAACGGTTACTCGCCTTGCGATAAAATAGTGGATAAACGCATCACCATTAACTATGTGGAAAAGGGAGAGAAGAAAAGCTGGTCGCCTACCAATGCTGACTGGGAGTATACCGGTGCACCTATGACCTTACGTCGCGCCATGGGTAAGTCTGTTAACTCAGTTACGGCTCAGCTTACGGAGCGCGTTGGATGGGAAACCGTTGTACAGTATGCGCACAAGCTTGGTATAGAAAGCCCGCTAGAGTCGGTGCCATCTATTGGTCTTGGCCCGAGTGACGTGTCTGTGTTTGAGATGGTAGGAGCTTACAGCACCTTCCCGAATCATGGTTTCCATACGGAGCCTATGTTCATTACCCGTATCGAGGACCGCAACGGTAATTTGGTTCACCAGTTTACGCCAAAGCAGAAGAAAGTGCTCAGCGAGGAAACAGCTTTTCTGATGATGCACATGCTAAAAGGAGGTATGGAGGAACCAGGTGGTACTTCGCAGGCGCTTTGGGAGTACGATCTGTGGAAGGGTAATGAAATTGGAGGCAAAACGGGTACAACTTCTAACCACTCTGATGGCTGGTTTATGGGAGTTACCAACAACCTGGTTACAGGCGTGTGGGTAGGAGGCGAGGATCGCAGTATCCACTTCCGTACTTCCCAGCTAGGGGAGGGATCTAAAACTGCACTGCCTGTATTCGGGTTGTACATGGAGCGCATCTATAAGGATCAGGATTTGGGTTATACGATGGGCCGTTTTCCGGGGCCTACAGTTAAGATATCTAAGAAGTATAACTGTACCACTGTGCTGCCAAAACAAATTATGCCAGATTCTACAGCACTGGATTCTGTGCTGGAGCTACTGAATGTAGGGGACATATTGTAGAACATTATCAGTGCTCTTTAAAAAGAGAAGGGCCAGCTATACTTTAGCTGGCCCTTCTCTTTTTAAAGACTTTAAATTCTTTAATCTGCTTCTTCGTAAAAAGACTCAAGAGCGTCCTCTAAGTAATTATACTCAAAAGTAAAGCCGGTTTGCAGCACTTTATTAGCGCTTACGCGTTGGCTGGCTAATATTACCTCGCTCATCTCACCCATCATCAGGTTAATGGCAAAGGCCGGTACCTTGGGCAATACTAGCGGCTTTTTCATGGCCTCTGCAAGCTCCTTGGTAAACTCCTTATTGGTAACCGGATGTGGGGCCACAGCATTATATACTCCTTCAAAATGAGTGTCCTCTATTGCTCGTATAAACAGGCGGCAGGCGTCGTCGATATGAATCCAGGACATGTACTGCTTGCCCGAACCAAGTGGGGCACCCGCCATCAATTTTACGGGTCTGGCCAGTTGTGGAAGCGCACCACCCTTGGAACTCAGGACAATGCCCAGCCTGAAGATTACGGTGCGCAGGCCCAGCTCGCGCATCTGCCACGCTGCAGCCTCCCAGGCTTTACATACTTCAGCTAAGAAATCGTCGCCGTAGGTACTCTCTTCAGACATCAGTTGGTCGCCTGAGTCGCCGTAAATATCTTTGCCCGAAACAGAGACAAACCCTTTTACATGATGCTCAACTTGGCTTAGGCACTGATGCAGCAGGTTTATGCTATCTGTACGGCTATGCAACAGTTCCTTTTTACGCTCATCAGACCACTTTTCTGTGGCAACGCTGGCTCCAGCCAGGTTTATGATGTAATCAGCATAAGTGATGGCGCTTTCATCAATATAGCCTTCGTTAACATCCCACTTAAAAGTTTTATAGGTAGATATCTTGTCCGGATTGCGGCTGAGGTGCGCTACCTCATACCCCTGGTCTATCAGCATCTCCGACAAACGCATTCCTATCAGACCTGAACCTCCCGTAATTAGAATTTTACCTGGCATATGTTCGTGTATGTTTGCACAATAAGTTCACCTATACGCTACTTAGGTATATTTAAGTTTTCTTATATTGCTCGGGATGGTCGGGTGCCAACGTAGCCTAGTGTTTGCTGCTGCGGATGTGGCCCAGAAACTCTGCACGGTAGTTTTCCTGCTCAAACAAGCCAGAATACTCAGCCGTAATAGTGCTGCTGCTTACATCGTTCACCCCGCGGCTCATAACGCATAAGTGGTCGGCCTCAATTAGTACAGCTACGTTTTCTGTTCGCAGTGCCTGCTTGAGCGCGTCTGCTATTTGCATGGTCATACGCTCCTGCACCTGTGGGCGACGGGCGTAGTAATGCACAATTCTGTTCAATTTGGACAGCCCGATCACGTGCTCGTTCGGGATATAAGCCACATGTGCTTTACCTATGATAGGCACAAAATGATGTTCGCAAGAGGAGTAAACGGTAATATCGCGCTCCACTAACATCTTGTCGTACTTATACTTGTTCTCGAAGCGGCGCGGTATTGGCTTATTATCCGGGTGTAGGCCACTGAAGGTTTCCTTCACATACATTTTAGCAACGCGATGCGGTGTTCCCTTCAGGCTATCGTCTGTCAGGTCCAGGCCCAGCGTGTGCATAATCTCGCGGAAGTGCCCTTCAATAATCGCTATTTTCTCATCGTCAGAAAGGTCAAAGGCATCAGCACGCAATGGAGTCTCCAAAGAGCTCATCATGTGGTCGTCCATCTCTTCTTCTTTCTCCAGGTCGTGGTTATCCATTATATTCCACAAAGTTTCTTTCTGTTTCATACAGTATTACAGCTAAATCGTAGTCCGGGCTAATCCTGTCGCGAAGCTTGTTCCAGATAACCACTGCTATGTTTTCAGCAGTTGGGTTAAGTTGTTTAAAATCCTCTGTGTCCAGGTTCAGGTTCCGGTGATCGTACTTGTTTATCACCTCCTCTTTTACCAGATCGCTTAGCTTTTTCATGTCGTATACATAACCCGTTTCCGGGTCCACTGTTCCGGTCAGCTTAACGATAAGCTCATAGTTGTGGCCATGGTAGTTAGGGTTGTTACACAGGCCGAACACATCACTGTTTTGCTCATCCGTCCAGGCTGGGTTATGCAACCTGTGGGCAGCGTTAAAGTGCTCCTTTCGGCATATAGTTAGTTTCATAGTGTTCACAACGGCTACTGTAGGCTTTAGTTTGATGTCTGTTACGATCACTCCTCGACTGCGAGTGCCACAAGTTTGCAAAGTTAGTGCAGCTAGCCCTAAACCCAAACCAAATTGAGGCTAAATTAATTCGTTTTGGCTTCTCGCATTGTCCGCCTCTTTCTTTAATTTCGTGAATCAGGGTAACCTATCACAGTACAAAACAGAAGCGATATGAAAGGGTTTATACTTGCCGTATTTTTATTGGTGGCTGGAGTTTGCCAGGCGCAATCGGTACAGATAAATGAAGTGGAGCAGGATGTAAATGGAGTTAAAAGGCGCGGCCAGCAACTTTCGGTGCAGCTTGATCCTAAAACTGTTGAGCGCTCCTGGAAAGAGTACCTGGGGCAGAGGGCAGGTCGCGTGAAAGTCTCTAAAGGTGTTATGACAGTAGAGGGCGCTAAGTTAGATACAATTTCTGCTGAGCCCCTGCGAGTGCTATCTACTGTAGGCAGCGATGCAATGGGTAGTTATGTGTGGTGGAGTATAGATATGGGGACCGACTACCTAAACAAGACAGCAACGCCTAAGGAGTATGCAGCAGCAGAAAACTTCTTGCGAGGCTTTGCCTATAAGCTGTACCGCGACGATGTATTCAGGCAGATCAATGCCGCAGAAGATGTCTTACGGGCTACTAAAGAGGAGCAGGACCGCGTGGTAAAGGAGGCGAACAGCATTCAACTTAGTATTGAGCGAAACAAACAGTGCCGGAAAGAACTAGAAGAGGAGCTGGTGCGAAATGCTGAAGAACTGAAGCAACTGGAGGAAAATGTTCAACTAAATTTGCAGAAGCAGGAATTAAGCCGCCAACGCGTGCTGGAGATGGAAAAGGAAGTTGATGCGGTGCGGGCTAAATTGTTGGAAGTTAAACGCAAATAGTACTTACTGATTAAGAATAGTTAAACCAAAAAGAGACGCGGGATAAGCGTCTCTTTTTGGTTGATAAGCGTTAACTGTTGCTTACAACTTCATCCAACGCTGTATTTCCTTTTCAGCAAACTTTTCATCTCGCCAGCCAACAAACCTTGTTCCGGCTGCTTTGTTGTAGTTGGCAAACCAGATCTGCAGTATGGCTTTCGCGCCAGGATACTTTGTGCTAAAGTTCTCATAGTTGGTTGCATCCAGCTGGCGCTCACTAGGTCGGGCAGGTACGGCTACCACTATATGCCGCAGTTCACCGCCTCTCTCCAATTGCATCAGACCTACCGGAATTACCTCCATATCTGTGCCGGGCTCCTGTCGCTCTGAGAGTACCAGTACTTCCAGGCCTCTGCCGTTCTTATCAATTTCCGTGGAAGGTATAAAGCCAAAGTTGCCCGGGTAGGGGAGGAAGTTTACCTCACGCTCATGGCCTGCATCTAAATCAGGTACAAACTCCTGCTTCTCCTTATCATACACCAGCTTGTGTGTGTTGCCCGCAGGAGTTTCAACAACTGCTTGCAGCTGCTTGTTTGCAGAGTAGGTTGGCAAGCTTGTATAATCCGTTTTGCAGGCAGAAACGACGAAAGCTAGGAGCAGTAGGAGAAAGTAAGAGTAGCGTTTCATGGTGCTGGCATTCTTTAGGTTCGCGCAAATATAAGCAGTGGCCGCTGTAGGGTAAAATCAGGTGTAGGCACAAAAAAAGGAGCCGAGGTCGTCGGCTCCTTTTCACTAAAACTATGGAAAACTTATGAAAACAGGTATTCTTATCTTCTTTCCTTGATACGAGCAGCTTTACCCTGAAGACCTCTCAGGTAGTACAGTCTTGCTCTTCTTACTCTACCTCTTCTTACCAGTTCAATTTTCTCGATAGCAGGAGAAAGCACTGGGAAGATACGCTCTAAACCGATTTGGTTTGATACTTTTCTTACAGTGAACGTTTCACCGTTTGTGTTCACGTTCTTACGCTGAATCACAACGCCTTGGAATTGCTGAACACGCTCTTTGTTACCCTCACGGATTCTAACGTGTACGTTTATAGTATCACCCGCCTGAAAAGCTGGGAAAGAGGCGCGCTTGTCAGTAGATTCCTGCTCAATGAATTTAATTAGTTCGCTCATGATGGCTATGTTCTCTTAAAGTATCTTCTTCAAATTTCGGACTGCAAAGATATGTAATTATTTATTACATAAGAACATTTGCAGAAAAAAAATATAGATTTTGGTGGCCACCTCAGCAAGAAATTGCCTATAGGCCATTTAAAATTCTGTTCTACCGGTCATGCCGGTCTGTGGTTTATTCGTTGAGCAGGTCAGGGCGGCGCAGTTTGGTACGCTCTATTGCTTGCTCAAAACGCCATTGTTCTATCTTTGGCGTGTCGCCTGACATCAGGATGTCCGGCACCTTCATTCCTTTATACTCAGCCGGGCGTGTGTAAACTGGCGGTGCCAGTAAACCATCCTGAAAAGAGTCTGTAAGAGCAGAGGATTCATCGTTTAGCACCCCAGGTATTATGCGGATAATGGCATCAGCCAAAACAGCAGCACCAAGTTCACCACCTGAGAGAACATAGTCTCCGATGCTGATCTCGTGCGTTACATAATGCTGTCGCACTCGCTCATCTACACCTTTGTAGTGCCCGCAAAGTATAATCACGTTCTCCATCAGGGAGAATTGATTTACAATGCGCTGGTTCAGTGTCTGCCCGTCCGGTGTCATGTAGATAATTGCATCATACTTGCGCTCAGCCTGCAGCTCAGAAATGCACTTATCAATAGGCTCGATCATCATTACCATGCCTGCACCGCCACCGAAGGCATAGTCATCTATCTGGCCATGCTTGTTTATAGCAAATTTGCGCAGGTCGTGGATGTGAATTTCTACCAGGCCTTTTTGCTGTGCCCGCTTCAGAATTGAGTGGCTGAAAGGGCTATCCAGCAGGTCGGGCTGGCAACTGATGATGTCAAAGCGCATTACTTTTTCTCCTCCTCGGTGTCTTCGTCAAGATCGTCGGCTTCGTCGTCAGGGCTCGATGGCTGTGTATATACTTCCAGTAGGCCCTCTGGCAGGCTTACGTGCAAGAGTTTAGCCTCATGGTCGGCACGCAGGAAGATCTCGTCCATTACCGGTACCAGCATATCCTGGTCCAGGTACTCCATTACCATAAGCTGCTGTTGCGGAAGGTCGTAGAACTCTTTTACAGTTCCCAACTCCCCGTGCTGCTCATCAACCACTTGGTAGCCGATTACATCGTGGAAGTAGAACTGGCCTTCTTCCAACTCCGGCAGTTCATCCAGCGACAGGTAAAGGGAGGTGTTGCGCAGTGCTTCGGCTTGCTCGATGGTATTGATATCCTCAAACTTGATAATAAACCGGCCCTTCTGCACAGGCTCCATGGTCGTTATAAAAAAAGGAATCAGTCTTCCTTTTTGCTCAAGGAAAACTGATTCCAAATCTTCATAATCTTCGGGATAGTCTACGTCAAAAAACGCAACTACTTGCCCCTTCGTGCCATGGGTCTTGACGATATAGCCTAATAGGAAGCATTCATCAACATGCATGGCACACCGAATTATGCTTGCTCTTCAGTAGACTCGCCTTCGCCACCTTCAGCTGGAGCCTCAGTAGCCTCTTCAGCAGGAGCGTTAGCAGCAGCTTTCTCAGCTTCACGCTGACGGATAGCTTCTGCACGAGCCACATTAACTTTACGCTCAGCCTCAAGAGCAGCAGCACGCTTCGCCTCTTTCTCAGAGCCTACTTGCTGGCGCTTCGCCTCAATCTTCGCGTCTTTAGATTCTTTCCACTCGTTAAAACGCTGGTCAGCAGTTTCCTGAGAGATAGCGCCCTTGATAACACCTACTTGTAGGTGCTTCTTGTACAGGATGCCTCTGTAAGAAAGCATTGCTTTTACGGTGTCAGTTGGCTGTGCACCGTTCATTACCCACTGGAACGCCTTGTCTTCGTTGAAGTCGATGAAGGCTGGAACAGTGTTCGGGTTGTAAGTACCCAATTTCTCGATAAATTTACCATCACGTGGTGCTCGAGCGTCAGCTACTACGATATCGTAGATAGCGGCTTTCTTGCGGCCTCTGCGGGCCAGTCTGATTTTTACTGCCATTTTATAATGTGTTTTTTCAGTCGGCGGAACCCGTCCGCCAGTTTAGAACCGCAAAACTAGGCAAATAATTTCGTATTGTCTACAGTCTTTATGTAAATATTAAGCAGTTGGCATTCAGGACAAAGTATGGTCACAAAAAGGGGCTGTCCAAAAAGGGCAGTCCCTTTTTCATTTCTTGGCCTTTTGCTATTTTAGTAGGCATGAAAAGGCGCAGCGTTGTTTTCAAGGCGCAGCCGGGCCACCAGGTGGTCCTGTTCCCCCAAAGCATCGGAGACCGCATCCCGGAAGGCCACCCGGTGCGGCTCGTGGACCGGGTGGTCGATGAGCTCAACATCGACCGCATCATAGCCACCTATAAAGGCGGGGGCACGAGCAGCTACCACCCACGGATGCTCTTGAAAGTGCTCTTCTACGCTTACCTGAACAACATCTATTCCTGCCGCCGCATTGCCCGGGCCTTGGAAGAGAACATCCACTTCATGTGGCTCTCGGGCGGCAGCACCCCCGACTTCCGCACCATCAACCACTTCAGGAGCCGTCGCCTCAAAAACCGGGTCCAGGAGCTCTTCGCCCAGGTGGTGCGCCTGCTGCACCGGTTGGAGTATGTGAGCCTCGAGACCCAGTACGTGGACGGCACCAAGATAGAGGCAGCCGCCAATCGCTATACTTTCGTGTGGCGGGGCTCAGTGGAGAAGAACAAAGAAAAGCTGGAGCGGAAGATCCGCAGCGTGCTCTGTGACATCGGCCAGGCCATCAAAGAAGACAGGAAAGCGCCCCAGGAGCGGCTGCCCGAGAAGGTGGACGCCCACCGGCTCAAAGAGGAGATTCAAAAGCTCAACGAGCACGTGGCTGAGCTGGACAAGAAAGCCCGCAAGCAGGTGGCCAAACTGGAAAAAGAGCACCTGCCGCGACTACAAAAATACGAGGAGCAGTTAGAGAAGCTCGGTGACAGGAACAGCTATAGCAAAACAGACGAGGACGCCACCTTCATGCGGATGAAAGAAGACCACATGAAGAACGGGCAGCTGAAGCCGGCCTACAACGTGCAGATCAGCTCGGAGAACCAGCTGATCACCAACTTCTCTTTGCACCAGCGGCCGGGCGACACGGCCACCCTGATTGCCCACCTACAGCAGTTCCAGGAGCATTACCAGCAGCAGTCAAAAGAAGTGGTGGCCGACGCCGGCTACGGCTCGGAGCAGAACTACGCCTGGCTCGAGGATAAGCAGATCCAGGCCTATGTCAAGTACAACTACTTCCATCAAGAGCAGAAGCGCAAGTTCCGAAATGACATCTTCCATCCGCTTAACCTGTACTATAACCAGCAGGAGGACTTCTTCGTCTGCCCCATGGGCCAGCGGCTGGAGCAGGTGGGCCAGTACGAGCGTACATCTGACTTGGGTTATGTCTCGCAGGTGAGCCGCTACCAGGCCCGCCGGTGCGAGAGTTGCCCCTTAAGAGGGCAGTGCTTCAGGGGCAAGGGCAACAGAGTCATCGAGGTCAACCACCGGCTCCAGCGCCTGAAGGCAAAGGCCCGGGAGCTACTGTTGAGCGAGGAGGGGGTGCGCCACCGCAAGCAAAGGGCCATTGAGCCCGAGGCCGTGTTTGGGCAGGTCAAGAGCAACAACCGCTTCACCCGCTTTAGGTTGCGCACGCTGGCCAAAGCCGAGGTGGACTTTGGCCTGGCCGCTGTGGCCCATAACCTGCGCAAAGTAGCCCGAAAGGGAGTAAAAGCCTTCGAAGAGGCGCTGGAAAGGGCCGCCTCCGGCCTCTCTGGCGCGCTGAAACAGCCGACCGCGGCTCATGCTTGCTTGCTGGACCACTTTTCCGCCTTTTTCAGCCCGAGACGAGCCGTTCTCTACATGGCCGCCTGAAAAACAACAGCAGCCAGATAAACGCAAAGAGGGTGCCCTTTCAGGACACCCCCTTTTATGATTAGGCATTTGCTTTAACTCTTGGTGCTTTAGCAGCTTTCACCTTCACAGGCTTCAGCTTAATAATGCTTAGCTTATCCAGCGTCCAGATAACTGGCCAGGTTGGGTCTACTTCCCACCACTTAACACCGAAGTTAACACGGTTTGGTAGCTTGTGGTGGTTATTCTGGAACAGTTCTCCGCCTGTCAGAAAGTCAAAGAAAAGAGAGTTTCTTGACTTATCATTGTTGTCGAAGTTCTGATAGCCATATTTGTGGCCGCTCCAGTTTACAATAGCACCGTGTACTGGTCCCATCAGGAAGTGGATCGGCAGCAACAGGAACATCCACCACTGGGTGGCAAAAGCGATGTAAAACAGCACGTAAGCCACACCCCAGCCAATGCGGGAGAAATATGAATCACCGACTCTTTCCAGTGCAGGCCATACAGGGTAGTCCCCTTCGAAACGGCGCTCCGGCTCTATACGGTTATTAAGTACATTGTTATAGATTTCTTTGGTCTTCCACATCATCGTGAAAGCATTATTAGAAAAGTGCGGCGAGTGCGGGTCACGCTCTGTATCAGAGAATGCGTGGTGCATGCGGTGCAAAATTGCGTATGCGCGTGGCGATAGGAAAGAGGAGCCTTGTGCAATGTATGTTAGCAGGTAAAATGCTTTTTCCCAGAACGGGTTCATAGTGAACATTTTGTGGGCTGCATAGCGGTGCAAGTAGAACGTCTGTACAAACAGCGACAGGTACCAGTGCACCACGAAAAAGATTAGAATGGCCATCAATGTATCGGATAAAGTATGATTTGGATTAGTTGTGCGGCAGTGTGATTGCTATAACCATGCCACGCATATTGCAAAGCTACAACACGAATTCAAAAGTAAAATAGTATACCACATGTAAAAGTTCAGAAAATGATAAAAATCACTTTCCGGAGTTACTGGTTTCTACCTACTTCAGCTGCCTGAAAAGTGCCCAAACCGGAGTATCCGGAGGGGGAGCACTTACCGTAACTGGTGTCTTAAGGGTAGGGTGGCTAAACTGTAGGCGGCGGGCATGTAGGGCTATACTTTTATCGGGTAAGGGTTGTGCTGCACCGTACTTTAAGTCACCGAGGATAGGGCAGCGCATAGAAGAGAGTTGTACCCGGATCTGGTGGGGCCTGCCTGTGATAGGGTTGACTTCTAAAAGATATTTACCCTGCTGAGTGCTCAGTAATTTATAGTTTAACTCTGATCTTGCCCCAGCCTGGTTTTCTTTGGCAAAGGCTTTGGTAATGTTGCGGGAGCTGTCTTTTACCAGCCAGTGTACCAGGTTTCCCTGTTCCTGCTTCGGACGGTTTTGTACCACCGCCCAATAAGTTTTTTCTGTTTTCTTGCTGCGGAACAGCTCGTTCAGGCGGGTTAAAGCCTTAGATGTTTTAGCCAGCAGCACTACACCGCTAACTGGCCTATCGAGGCGATGCACGACACCCACAAATACATTGCCGGGCTTATTATACTTCTGCCTGATGTACTCCTTAGCCAGGTCAGCCAGCGTTATATCCCCGGTTTCATCGCCATGCACCAACAGACCTGCCGGTTTGTTTACCACCAGCACATGGTTATCCTCAAAAAGCACGTCTAAGGCCATAGGCTTTAGTTAAAAGTTAAGAGTTATGAGTTAAAAGTTAATTTGTTATAAACAGGAGCCCCATAAAAAGAGCTGCATCTTTCAATAAGCGTACGCGAGCGCTATGCATAAGCACACTGGCTCACTTTTAACTTTTAACTCATAACTCTAAACTCAGATTAGTATGCTTCCTGTTCGTTTGGAAAATCTTTATTCTTGACGTCGTGCACGTAGTTCTGAACAGCCTCTGTCATAACGCTGTGCAGATCGGCATAGCGGCGCAGAAAGCGTGGCTTAAACTCTTTGTTGATACCCAGCATGTCGTGCACTACCAGTACCTGGCCATCTACATGTGGGCCAGCGCCTATGCCAATAATCGGTATAGTTAGTTTTTCGGCTACACGCCTTGCAAGCTCAGATGGTATCTTCTCCAGTACAATAGAAAAACAGCCTAGCTCCTGCAGCAGCAGTGCGTCATCGATCAGTTTCTGAGCCTCGGCTTCTTCCTTAGCGCGTACAGAGTAGGTGCCAAATTTATAGATGGACTGAGGTGTAAGGCCCAAATGACCCATTACAGGTACACCTGCGCTAAGTATGCGTGTAATAGATTCCTTTATCTCAGCGCCACCCTCCAGCTTGATGCCATGCGCGCCAGATTCTTTCATGATGCGTATAGTGGAGCGCAGGGCCTCTGAGGAATTACCTTGATAAGAGCCAAATGGGAGGTCTACCACCACAAAGGCCCTTTTTACACCTCTCACTACAGAAGAGGCGTGGTAGATCATCTGGTCCAGCGTAATTGGTAGCGTTGTTTCATGGCCAGCCATCACATTAGAGGCTGAGTCCCCAACAAGCAGCACATCTACTCCTGCGGCATCCAGTATAGTTGCCATAGAGTAATCGTAAGCTGTAAGCATGGATATTTTCTCGCCACGCTCCTTCATGTTCTGAAGTTGGTGCGTGGTGATTCGCTTTATATCATTTTTATGTACAGACATAGCTAGCAATGGTTTTGGTTGTAAAGCTATAAAATCTAAAAACAAAAACAGCCACATTTTGATGTGGCTGTTTGCTCTCAATAAGTATAACCAGTGTTGCTTCGCTTGGTAAGTTTCAGGTCCTGCAGCAGTGCTGAACGTGCGTTAATAGTGAGGTTGTAACCTCGTAACTGTCCAAATGGTACCCAGCCAATGCTCATGTCCCAGCAGTGCAAGTCGCGGTAGATCTGCAAGTTTGCATAGGAGATGTTCTGGTTTGAAATGTCATAGGTAGCATTGTAAGTTACCTTCCACTTGTCTGTGATGTTAAGTGAACCGTCTAAGCCTACTGTCTGGATAAGGTTATTTTGACCATTCAGGCCAAAGGTCCGGTTGTAGTTCATAGAGTAGTTCAGGTTCAGCGTCCACGGAATTTTAAAGTCCACGTACTGCGGCAGCAGTGGGTCAAAAGGTTCCCGCTCCAGCGACGGCAGGTTGTCAGGCGTGGTTGTCTCCGTTCTGAAGGCTTCCGGGTTCAGGCTGGCAGTCAGGTTCAGACCTGCGTTCGTTATTCTGCCGAGCTTTAGTTTTGTGATGTCAAAGTAGTACTCATCTATCGTTGTTCCATTGATGTCTCTCTCGTAAGGATCCACTGTGGAATTGAAGTTCATGTTAATAAACTTGAAGAGCTTTGTGTTCAGGGATATTCTAAATACGGAGAGCCTTAAAGAGTCGCGGGCAAAATCGTAGCCGGAAGAAATACGGAGGTTATCGATGATGCTGATCTTCTCCGATTTAGCCCCAGCTGTATCGCTTTTGGCCTTTACCTTCATCTCAATGCTGTTATCAATACTGAAGTTAAGCGCTGAACTGAGACCTGTTGCTGGTGCACCTGTTCTAAAACGGGCCAGGTCTTGGTAAAGAGCACGGTTTGTAGTAGGATCAGCTCCTGTAAGCGTACGTTGATAAAAGCCGAAGCGCTCATCACCGAAGTCAGGGCGATAGTTGTAGCTGATGCTTGGCCTTACTAAGTGGCGTATGGCTTCTACCTTTTTACCTGGTTTGAAATTAACAGTACCATAAATTGTGGTGCTCAGGTTTGCTCCTGCACTGTACTGATACACACGCCCAAAGTTTGTCGTGTCTACGTCCACTCGTTGTGAGTCGGGGTCAAAGCGGTAGCTATATTTCTCATCCAGCCAAGTCTCATTGTAGTTAACACTAGGGCTGAAGTTGAAGAAACGCATAATCTTATAATTACCAAGGCCAATGCCAAAGGTATGTATCGCTGACTTCTGTCCATTCTCCCACAGGCGCTGCAGGTTGTTAAAGTTGATAGGAACTGTGTCGGCAGGGGCGGACTCCAGTACCGGAATATCAGAGCGCGTGCGTGCAGGCTGAACGTTGGAGACCGTGTTAGATGCTCTTACATTGTAAGTCAGGGTAAACTTCTCGTACCACTTGTTGGTAGCAGGCGCATCGGTTAACAGCTCCGACAGTGATACCTGCGACATGCTGAAGTTAAGGTCTGGTAGCACGAAATTCATAGTACCGGTCTGCGTACTTTGTCCCTGGCTGGCCTTTATCGTGTAGCTGAAAGGCGAGTTCGGTATCGTCTTTTGGTAAGAGATATGGGAGTTAAATGTAGGTGACAGGTACTGTGCTGAACCGTTATAGTTAACGCGTTGGTGTAGTTGACTACCAGCGTTTACACTGGCGCTAAAAGAGCCTCGACCTGGTTTGGTAACAGGGCTATGGTTCCAGTTAATCCAGAAAGTTTGCTGCGACGGCGGCAATTGGCTAAGCGCATTGTCTGTAGTTCTGGAGCTTTCTACATCCGCCTCGTCATTCTTAAAGTTGTCATAGGTAAAGCGGAAGTTACCTCTGTAGGAATAGCGCTTTACATAATCGGTGCTTGCCTCCACGTTCCAACCACCTAGAGAGTAGATATCTCCCGTCACGCGGGTACCCATGTAATCGTTCCAGGCAAAGTAGTAGCCACCGTTGTTCAGGAAGAAACCTCTTGAGTTTTCACCGTAACTAGGCACAATTACCCCAGAGGCCCGTTTGGTTTTAGGAGTAGGGAAAAGGCCAAAAAGGAAGCCCAGCGGTGTTGGAATATCACCGATAACCAAGTTAAATGGCCCCGCCATCACCTTATCGTTAGGGATAGCCTTTATCTTGCCGGCGCTAATGTAGAAGTGCGGGTGCTCCAGGTTACAGGTTGTATACTTGTTATGGAGGCCGTAGAATTCGTTGTTTTCGTTACGTTTTACCACCTCCGAGTGTATATAACCTTCGCCTTGCTGCGTTACTACTTCAGAAATGCGGCCTCGCCTTGTTTTGTAGTTGTAAGCAATACGCTTAGCGGCATAAGTTTCGGCACCTTGTGTAAAAACTGGTGTGCCTACCTCTTTGCCTGTTGAGTCGGGAAGGGTAGTGGCGGTAAGTGTATTGGTTTCGTAGTTGATTTGGATATATGCCGCCTCCAGGTTCATGTCGCCGTAGTTGATCTTGGCATCTCCGTAAAGATGCACCACTTTACGGTCGACCTCAAACTGCATGGAGTCTTTGGCAGAATATTTGATAGTGGTTGCGATGTCGCCTTTTGGAGCTGCAACGTTAAGCGAGTCCTGACCTACCACAACCGATGTATCTTGTGCTGCTACGGTGGGAGTGTCTTGTCGTACTACAGCGGGAGCAGGCACTCCCTGAGCATGAGCCGTCGGGGAGGAAAAAATGGCGAACTGCAACAGCAGTAAAAAATTCAAAATGTAGTAGCGCAACTTCTTCAGAGTTCCCTAAAAGTTTACTTAATTTGTACAAAGTTATTGTTTTAGCTTTTAACTAACGAGCGTTGTGAAAAATATTGTTACTGTTTCTGTTCTGGCTTTTGTTTTTTTACTCTGCTCCTCCAACACACTTGAATTTAAGAAAGAGTACAAGTTACGGACCGTGGT
Source organism: Pontibacter korlensis (assembly GCF_000973725.1). NCBI lineage: Bacteria > Pseudomonadati > Bacteroidota > Cytophagia > Cytophagales > Hymenobacteraceae > Pontibacter > Pontibacter korlensis. Next base: position 2,241,795 of record NZ_CP009621.1, read on the forward strand.
GATTGATGCCGGCCACGGCGGGAAGGATGTGGGGTGTAATGGTAAGTTTTCTCATGAGGCAGATGTCGCCTTAAATATTGCCAAGCAGGTAGGCGGGCTCATAGAGAAAAACGTGCCTGGTGTTAAGGTTGTCTATACTCGCACAGAGGATAAATTTGTGGAGCTGATAGACCGTGCTGGCATAGCAAACAAAAATAACGCTGACCTCTTCATCTCAATTCACCTCAATTCTGGTCCGGCCACCGCATACGGTACCGAGACCTATACTATGGGACTGCACACCTCCAACGGTAACCTGGAGGTTGCCAAGCGCGAGAATTCAGTAATCCTGCACGAGGATAATTATGAGGCGAATTACAATGGCTTCGATCCAAACTCCCCGCAGAGCCACATTTTGTTTGCGCTGCACCAGAGCGCTTACCTAGACAACAGTCTTCGCTTTGCTGAAAAAGTAGAGCGTGAGTTCAGTACCAAAGCTGGCCGCAAGAGCCGTGGGGTAAAGCAGGCAGGTTTCCTCGTGCTATGGAAGTCTTACATGCCGAGTGTGCTTATTGAGTGCGGTTTTTTGACCAATCCTACCGAAGAAAAATTTCTTAACGATAAAACCGGGCAATCGTATATTGCATCAGGTATATACAGGGCCTTCAAAGAGTATAAACAAGAGTTGGAGGCTATGAACTAAGCATACTCCTACGTGAAGATATCTAAGGAAACCAAAGTTGCTCTACTCGGCATTGTAGCGCTAGTCATACTCTATTTCGGATTCATGTTCCTGAAAGGGTCGGATCTTTTCTCCGATTCGCGCAAATACTATGTCGTTTATGAAAATGTAGATGGCCTTGCTGTTTCCAACCCCGTAATCTTAAATGGTGTGCAGGTGGGTACCGTGCAGAACCTGCGGCTCATGACCGAGAATAAGAACAGGATACAGGTAGAGCTAGAGGTGCTGGAAGACTTATCTGTAGGTGACTCTACAATAGCGGCACTTGGTAACTCGGACCTGCTAGGCAGCAAAGCTATTACCCTCTATCTCGGAAACAGCACCAAAATGTACAATGGTGGTGAAACGCTCATCCCGTTCATGCAAAGCAGCATCACCGAGATGATTTCTACCAAAACGGTGCCTATCATTGATAAAGTAGATACTACGCTTGCGCGTGTTAACCGCCTATTAGATTCGGAAACACAAGGAAGTTTTCATGATATACTGGAAAACACGAAGGCCACTACTGCAGCTGTAAACGAAATTCTGCGATCAAACCAGGAGAACATACAGGCTATAACGCAGAATGTTAACGAACTAACGAGTTCTCTCCGCCAGACCCAGCGGCACATAAACCGCCTTGCCATGAACATGGCTGAAATAACCGATACTTTGAAGCAGGCTGAAATTACAAAGCTGGTGCGCAACGCCAACGATGCCGTGATGGAGCTAGAGTCGGTAGCTACAAAGCTTAACTCTAACCAGGGTTCTATTGGTAAGCTGATGAACGACGAGCAGTTGTACGAGAACCTGAACCGTTCTTCCGTGGCACTAGACCTGTTGCTGCGCGACATTCAAGCGTACCCAAAACGCTATGTGAGCTTTTCTGTGTTTGGTCGCAAAGACAAGTATAAAGTAGACGAAACGGGTCGTGTTATCACCCTTGAGGAGGTGAAGGAGCTGCAAGATCAGTATCCGGGCGATTTCCGCACAGTGCCGGATACCGTTTATGTGCCTGTGCGAAAAACAGTGGAGGGCGCCTCTGCACAGCCAGCGCAAAAGGACAGCGTAAAAACTAACCGATAGGTATTTGATGTAAAGTGATACATATGTAAAATCCGCTCTTCCAAGCGGATTTTCGCGTTTTATACTCTCACCCTAAAAACTAATCTAACCCTTCATGGATCTTGAATTCAACAAAAACGAAGACGCACTAAAACAGCAGATTTTCCAGCTGAAGAACAAACTGAAGAAAGTATACCTCGGTGGCGGCGAAAAGCGCATCGAGAAAGAGCATCAAAGAGGCAAAATGACAGCCCGAGAGCGTATTGATTATCTTTTGGATGAAGGCACTGAGTTTCTGGAAGTAGGTGCTTTTGCCGGAGAAGGTATGTACGAGGAAGTAGGGGGCTGCCCAAGCGGTGGCGTGGTGACAGGTATTGGTTACATAAAAGGTCGCCAATGTGTAGTGGTTGCCAACGATGCCACTGTAAAGGCAGGAGCCTGGTTCCCGATTACTGCCAAAAAGAACCTGCGCGCTCAGGAGATTTCCATAGAGAACAAATTGCCCATTGTTTACCTGGTAGACAGTGCAGGAGTATTCCTACCTATGCAGGATGAGATTTTCCCGGACAAGGAGCACTTTGGCCGTATGTTCCGCAACAACGCAGTAATGAGCTCTATGGGCATTGTACAGATTGCTGCCATTATGGGTAGTTGCGTGGCTGGTGGTGCTTACCTGCCAATTATGAGCGATGAAGCACTAATTGTAGAAGGAACAGGATCTGTGTTCCTGGCAGGCTCTTACCTGGTAAAGTCTGCCATTGGGGAGAGCATTGATAATGAGACTTTGGGCGGCGCTACTACACATTCAGAGATCTCTGGTGTTACCGATTATAAATGCAAAGATGATAAAGAGGCGCTGGACCACATCCGTAACATCTTCGACAAGATGGGTGACAAGCCAAAAGCAGGCTTTAACCGCGCAGCGGCGGCGGCTCCTAAACTAGATGAAAAAGAGATCTATGGCTTGTTGCCAGCCGACCGGGTAAAGCCATACGATATGATGGATATAATCCTGCGCCTGGTGGATAATTCAGAATTTGAGCCATACAAAGACCTGTATGGGCAGACGCTAATCTGTGGTCTTGCCCGCATAAATGGCTGGGCAGTGGGTATTGTGGCAAACCAGCGCAAAATCATGAAGAGCAAGAAAGGCGAAATGCAGATGGGTGGCGTAATTTACTCCGACTCAGCAGACAAGGCCGCTCGCTTTATCATGAACTGCAACCAGAAGAAGATTCCACTGGTATTTCTACAGGACGTGTCTGGTTTTATGGTGGGCAGCAAGGCTGAGCATGGCGGCATTATTAAAGACGGTGCCAAAATGGTGAATGCCATGTCTAACTCAGTAGTGCCGAAGTTTACGATACTTATAGGCAATAGCTACGGTGCCGGTAATTACGCCATGTGCGGTAAAGCTTACGACCCGCGCCTCATCTACTCATGGCCAACAGCGCAGCTAGCAGTGATGAGTGGTGCTGCGGCTGCTAAAACGTTGCTGCAAATTCAGGTATCATCGTTAAAGGCAAAAGGCGAGGAGATTACTCCTGAGGCAGAGCAGGAGCTGCTGGAGCGCATCACGAACAAGTATAACGAAGAACTTTCCCCGTACTATGCAGCAGCGCGCCTGTGGATAGATGGTATTATCGATCCGCTGGAAACGCGAAAGGTGATCTCTATGGGTATAGAGGCTGCTAACCATGCGCCAATCGAGAAGCCTTACAATGTGGGTGTAATCCAAACATGATCAAGTTAAACCAGAAATAAGGAATCATAAGTTGGAAGTGGAGTGTTATCTACTTATATCATATAAAGAGTTGTAAATTGTACTCACAATTCTGTTATATAAGTTTGAGTATTTAATTATCGGAGAAGAATAGAGTGACAAAGGGAGAAATTAAGGCGTTGATTTCGCTGCTTGATGACAGCGATAACGAAGTGGCGTCGTATGTGGAGAAGCAGATTGCTTATTTAGGTGAAGGAATCATCCCTTTTTTGGAAGAGGAGTGGGAGGAAACCCTGAACGCTGATCTGCAGAAGAAGATAGAAGACCTGATTCACAACTTACAGTTCGACGGCCTTACGAAGCGCTTGCAGGAGTGGAAAAGAAGCGGTGCTGAAAACCTGCTGGAGGGTATGTACCTAGTAAATTCTTACCTGTATCCAGACGTTGATTTTGCCACCATCTCTAAATCAATGGACCAGCTATACTTCGATGCCTGGACGCATATGAAAGATGAGATGCACCCTTACGACCAGGTAAAGTCTTTGAACAATGTGCTTTTCCGGGAGAAGCGTTTTTCGGCTAACACCAAGAACTTCCACTCGCCGGCAAACTCAATGCTGCACCTGGTGCTGGAGAGCAAGAGAGGCAACCCACTTACCCTGTGCGTTATCTACATGACGCTGGCGCAGCGCCTGGATATGCCTGTATACGGAGTAAACCTGCCGAACCTGTTTATACTTACCTATAAGCTGGATGGCATGCAGTTTTACATTAACGTGTACAACAAAGGCCTTATCCTGAGCAAAGCCGATATAGATAATTACATTCTGCAGCTTAACCTGAACCCGGTTGATATCTTCTATGAGCCTTGCTCTAATCTGGATATCATCAAGCGTGCCCTTCGCAACCTGGCTTTTTCTTTCGAGAAGATGAACGACTTAGATAAGGCTACAGAAGTAACCAAACTTCTGGATTCGGTTACAGATGAAGATACAGCTGCATAGACAGCTACCTGAATACTAAAAAGGCGCTATGGGTATTTCCGTAGCGCCTTTTTGTTTTAATCAAGTATATAGGCAGAGCTGCTATCTCATAGGGTGCAGCTTAATACTTCTTAATCAGACAGCCTGTAGCGCGCTTATCATTAGTTGATACAGGGCGGTTAGCCAACGTTTCGTCGATTACCGTGCGTAGGTAATGGTTCTTAACTCCGCTCTCCACTTGAGGGTTATCATCTATGGCTCCTTTATACTTTAGCACAAACTCTCCATTGTTGTTGTGCAGTACAAACACCTCAGGCGTTTTGGTGGCTCCAAACTGGCGGCTCACTTTCTGCCCTTCGTCAGCCAGGTAAGGGCTGTACTGTCTGGAAGCCATGTCCTTCAGTGTTTCACCTGCATCGGCTGCGCCAGGATTAATGAATACAAACTGAGCTCCTTTAGCGCTATAATTGCTGGCAAGCGTTACCAAGCGGTTCTCATACAGTTTAGCATAAGGACACTGGTTATTAGTGAACACCAGTACCACAGTTTTGGCGTTAGCAAAATCGCTTAGCGACACGCTCTGGTTGTTGGTGCCCTGCAGCGTAAAATCAGCGACTTTGTCTCCAACCTGATAACCGCCAGATTGGGCAAATACGCCTACTGAAATCAGAAGGGCTGTAGCAAGGGAGAATAACTGTTTCATGTCTTATAGTGTTTAGGTTGCGGGATCGGAAAGTCTGTCTATGCAGTAAGTTAACACGTGGCCGTGCAGGACTTCGAAAGTAACACGATACAATTTAGAAAAATTTTCGGTTTTTACCTGCCCCTCCAGTTGATTAGGTGCTTCAGCAGGACCTACCACTATGTTTTCTTTAAATATCAGCTTCTTACGGCTGTATAGTTTGTACAGTGTTTCTTTAGCGCTCCAGTATAAGCAGGTATTTTGCTCATTTGCTAACGTATGGGTTTTCTCCTGATCGTTCAAAAACTTATCCTGAACCCGCAGTGCCTTCTCTGATACTTGTTCAATATCTATGCCAACCTCATGCTTTTTGGAAAGTATAACAGCGGCCAGCTCCGGGGAGTGTGAGATGGAAACATGAAAGCGGGAGTCTGTGAAGTATGGCTTCCCATACTGGTTGCGTAGCAGTTGTACGGGAACAGAAGTAAACCCTTGCAGCACCTGGTATACCAACACCCGGCTCGCCAGCCATTCGCGCTGCCGCCTAGGGTGCGTCTGCGCCAGCCGCTCCTCTACCGAAACATAAGAAGGCAGTAGCTGGCGTAGCTCCTCCTGCTCTTCAGCCAGCTTCCAAAGGCCTATTTTAGTGTGTTCATCCAACGATTTAATGTGCAGCAAAGGCATAAGTAATATGGTATGGGTTCAGCGTTTTTAAAGTATAGGCACGGCTGGTTAAACGCATTTGTTGTAAATTTAGGCTAAAATCATAAAACACCAGAGTATAAGGCAGCATGGCAAGTAAGGTACAAGTAGAGAAAGTGGCCACATTAACCGGCCACCGCGATTGTGTGTATGCACTGGAGCCAGCAGCAGAGGAACACCTTTTCTTTTCTGCCGCCGGAGATGGCATGGTTGTTACCTGGAATCTGCAGGAGCCGGAAAATGGAGAGCTAGTGGCGCGTGTGAGCACTTCTGTTTATGCTCTTTGTTACCTACCTCAGCGTCATTTGTTGCTCATCGGACAAAATCAGGAGGGCGTGCAGGTGATTGACCTGGAAAGCAAGCAGATTCTTAAATCGGTGCCACTGCCTAAAGTGGCTATTTTTGATATTGTGCACGCTGCCGGAGCAGGTAAAATTTTTGTGGCGATGGGTAATGGTGCTATTGCAGTGCTGGACGGCGATAGCTTTGAGTTGAGTACGTTCATCCGCAAGTCGGACAAGAGTGTACGCAGCCTGGCTTATAACCAGCACACCAATGAGTTGGCAGTAGGCTACAGCGATCATAAAATACGAGTTTTTGATGCCAACACTCTTGAGCTAAAGCATGAGCTGGTATCACATACAAACTCCGTTTTTACAGTGGCATACTCACCAGATGGGGAGCTGTTGCTCAGCGGTGGCCGTGATGCTCATTTGCGCGTTTGGGAGGTGGATAATAATTATAAAGAGCGGGGGTACCTGATAGCGCACATGTATACCATCAACCACATAACTTACAGCCCGAATGGTGATCATTTTGCCACCTGTAGTATGGATAAATCCATAAAAGTGTGGGATGCGAAAACATTTAAGTTGCTGAAAGTGATCGATAAAGTACGAAATGCCAGCCACGGCACCTCGGTAAATAAATTATTTTGGTCGGCTCATCAGAATCAGTTAGTTTCGTGTAGCGATGACCGCACCATTTCGGTTTGGGATATAAATTTTTGAGTTATGAAGATTACACCGTTAGATATCAGGCAAAAAACGTTTGAAAAGGCATTTCGAGGATTAGACAAGGATGAGGTAAATGCGTTTTTGCTGACGCTCTCACAGCAGTGGGAAAAACTGCAGGATGAGAACAAAGATCTGCGCATGAAGCTGGATGCCGCACACCGCGAAACCCAGAAGTTGCGCGAAGTGGAGTCATCGCTTTACAAAACTCTGAAAACCGCAGAAGATACAGGTAACAGTATCCTGGAACAGGCGAAAAAGTCTGCTGAGCTACAGGTGCGCGAGTCGGAGCTAAAGTCGGATGAGCTGCTGAGTAAAGCTCGTAACGAAGCCCGCCAGATGCTGGAAGAAGCCCAAAGACAGTCAGAGCGTGTCATCGCCGAAATGCAGCAGCAGGTAAAATCGCTTGATCAGGATTGCCGCCAAATGGAGAACTACCTGGACCACCTGGTGCGTGACCTGCGTAACCTTGCAAATGAGACGCTGGAAAACGCTGAAAAAGCAAAGGCAAAACCTAAAGCGGGTACACACAGTATTCTTTCAAAAGCTGCCAGCACGGAAGTAGCAACTTCGGAGCTGCTGAAAAATTTGAAAGATATGAACACAAACTCTGAAAACACAACATATAAGTTGCCTGAATCTACTACAGCTAATGCGCCTGTAGCTGTTACAGGTACTACAGCAAGCACAACCGATGTCATTGGTGACCCTGCGCCGGATGTAACTCAACCACAGCCGGAAGTTCCGACTCCAACTACACCGGTGCCTAATGTGCCATCGCCTGAAATTCCACAGCCTGAGCCAGACTATCCAGGTAGAATACCGGCTCCAGGCATAGAGCAGCCAATTCCGGATATTGAGCCTGTGCAGCCAGACAAGCCAGAGATTCAACCGCCGCTTACAGAGCCATCACGTAATGCTTATGCTACCAATGGTGCTACTGTTAAGCCATCTTCTGGTGGTTCTTTCTTTGATGAGATAGGCTAAGCGGATGGGATTGATCGCGCTGGAAGGCATGGAGTTTTTTGCCTTCCATGGCTTCTATGATGAGGAACAAAGAATAGGTAACAAGTACGGCATCGATTTGACCATCAAGACAGACTTACGCCGTGCTGCCGAATCTGACAACCTGGAGGAAACGGTGAACTACGAGATACTGTATGCACTGGTGCTGGAGGAAATGAAAACTCCTGCCCGTTTGCTAGAGCACCTCGGTCACCGCATTATCGATAGAGTATACGACAGGTTCCCGTTTGTGCAGTCGGTGAAGGTAAACGTGTACAAGTTTAATCCTCCGCTTGGTGGCATTTGTAAATGGGCTAAGGTTAGCTTGGAGGAAGCAAGGTAAAGATTTACTTATTGATAGAAAGCAGCTGGCTCAGGTTTGGGGCAGCTGCTTTTGTTTTCCATGTTTAGCAGCAGCTGCGTTACCTAGAAGTGAGCTATACTTTCTAGCTGTTGCTCATCCACGGCTTTACTTCCTACTTGTTTCACCTCTTGCTTGAGATCCAAGGACTGGAATCAGGTTCAATGGCCCCAACCTTTGCTACTCCTCCTTTGAGGGGGCACAGGGGGATGTTTATCGTTCCCGAAAATTCCCCTCCTCAAAGGAGTTAGGGGTGGGTTCACCTGAATAGCTCTAACTACAGCACTTATACTTTAGAAGCGGCAGCTACAGTAAAACATCCCTACTTACATAACCAGGAGCAGGTCAGGCAGTCTAAACTTTACACTAAACGTAACAGCTCCGATGCTGCGGCAAAGGCTGATTTTTGGCCTGCTTTCACTTCTTCGGCTATACTTGGGAGTTGCTGTTTCACCTGCTGGTGTGCATAAAAGTGCTCTTCCAGGCCCTGGCGTATAGCTTCATACATCCACTGCAGGTTTTGGTTGCGGCGTTTCTGCTCAAAGTAGCCGTTGCCTTGGGTCAGCTCCAGGTAGTTAACGATGGTGCTCCAAATGGTCTCTAGGCCCTTGTTCTGGAGCGCAGAACAAATACTCACTTTAGGCATCCATCCTGACGCAGCTAGCGGATAGAGGTGCATAGCACTTTGATATTCGGCGCAGGCGGCATTTGCCTTGCCCACATTCTCTCCATCGGCTTTCGTAATGGCAATAGCATCGGCCATCTCCATGATGCCTCTCTTTATTCCTTGCAACTCGTCACCGGCACCAGCTAACATCAGAAGCAGAAAAAAATCCACCATAGCATGTACAGCTGTTTCTGATTGGCCTACACCTACAGTTTCCACAATGATGGCATCAAAGCCTGCCGCCTCGCAAAGTATAATACTTTCGCGGGTGCTCCTGGTAACGCCTCCTAAAGATTTGCCAGCCGGTGAGGGCCTGATAAAGGCTGCTGGGTTGGTGGCAAGTGAATCCATACGGGTTTTGTCGCCGAGAATACTTCCACCGGAGCGCTGGCTGGTAGGGTCTATTGCCAGAACTGCCAGTTTCTTGCCTTGCTCCCCAATCAGGTAGTTTCCGAAGGATTCGATAAAAGTACTTTTGCCAACTCCAGGTACACCGGTTATACCTATGCGTACTGAATTGCCTGCATAAGGCAGCACCTGGTTAACCACCTCCTGAGCCAGTTCGAGGTCTGATACCAGGCGGCTCTCGACCAGGGTAATAGCGCGGCTCAGCATCACACGGTCGCCGGCTAAAATGCCTTCTACATATTTATCAGGGCTAAATCGTTTGGCCAATGGGGTAAGGGTTTGGGATCAGCAAATCGTACTCTTTTACAAAATTAAGATTTAAAGGTTGCCATGCCAGCTTACACGGAAAACACCTGTTTAACGATCCTCACTATATCAATTTTGTTAGCCGCTACGCAATAGGAAAATTGAAGGAATCATTTTTTGTACTAAAACTGAACCTAACTGCTGCTCATCTGGTTGCTCTTGCTATCACACCATGTATCAAACCTTTTTGCACATTTCCTATTTGTCGTCGTTTCGATTATGAAGAGAATCTGGATGCTGGCCCTTGCATTTATGGCCCTGCACACTACTACATTTGCACAAACTGAGTACAATAATATCAATACCACAGGACGGGGCGGAGTCGGAACCACATTCAGTGGCGGTTATCAGGCTATCGGTATAAATCCTGCTAATATAAGCCGAAGTAGGTATACCTTATCATTCTCCTTTCTGGAGGGTGGATTTGGTGTTAGCTCCAGAGCTTTTACAAAAGATATTATTCATGATTTTAGGAATACAACCCCTAACCAGGAAGTAAGCCTGGCAAACAGAGAGTACTATGCAAAGGCTTTCACTTCGAATGATGTTTTGAACATCGGGGCAGACCTGCAAACCTTTGCGATCTCGGTTAACTTGCCTAAGATTGGTGGTTTTGCTTTCAGCAACCGTCAGCGTGTGTTGGGGCATGCTGGTTTTAACAAAAATTTCTCAGAGCTTTTATTCTTAGGTGAACATGCTCCTGTTGTAAAGGAGTCTGATCCGAACGAGCCAGTATATGTGTCTGAATTATTTGACGGTACTGAGTTAAAAGCCAGTTGGGTAAACGAGTGGAATATATCTTATGGCCGTAGGCTTGTTAGTTTGCCTGCTTTTAAGATTTTTGGAGGCGTGGGATACCGTTACATACAGGGTCTTGCACTATACGAGTTTAGTGCAAAAAATGGGGAGGTGAAAGCTTATAGCACCGCCTCTCCTATACTAAATGTTGATTATGGACAATACCTGGATGATCCTTTATTCAACCACAATGAAGCGAACAATATATTAAGCCCGGTAGGCAAGGGGCATGGCTTCGATATTGGGCTTTCTGCAGAGGTAGCAAAGATAGTAAAGCTTGGTGTATCTGTGGCAGACATTGGCGCGATGCGTTGGACAGAGAACCTGCTGGTAGGGCAGGATAAAGGGTTTTTGGTCTCAGATATAGAGAGTAACGGCAACTATGATTTTGAAAATGCTATGGATATGGCCGAGCAAATTATAGATACTGCCATGCACTTTACTGCCTTGGACGAGCTGCGTACAGACCTGCCGACACGCTTTAGAGCAGGAGTAGGTCTGAAAGTAAGTAATAAGGTAGAATTAGGGTTAGATTATGTGAAAGCTTTAAACAATGCGCCTGGTAACCTGACGCAGGACTTTATAGGGTTGGGGGTAGACGTGATGCCATCCCCGTTCATTCGTTTAAGCTCAGGAGTATCGACAGGGGCCGGGGATAAAGTGAACCTGCCTCTTGGTATAGCCTTTGTCACGCCTGTTTATGAGTTCGGCCTTAGCACTCGTGATATCACTGCGCCATATACCAAAAGTAATCCGGGGGCATCGTTGGCCTTTGCCTTTATGCGATTTAAAATAGGTAAGTTACCGTTGTAGGTTATACTTCGCATTTAAGACTGACAGTATGAATAAACTCGCCAGCTTCTGGAAAAGGAGCTGGCGAGTTTATACTTTTACCGACTGCTAATGCCTTGAGGAAAGTTTGGTAGGCCCAGATCGCTTTTCTGCTTGCCCAGGTGAAAGCCGTCGTCTACATAAGTAGCGTCCTTGCCTTTCGCATTAGGATTGTTGATGACACCAAGGTAGTAGTTATTCTGCCGGGCTACATAAATTTTCCCATCAGGTCCTAGTTGCAGGGCACCTATGCGCGGACTTTGAGAAGTGCCTACTACCGTAGCTGATTTTGCAATGGCATCAGCGTTTCCAGCTTTCAGGTCAAACTGCACGATTTGTGCTTTGCCTCCGCCTACGCCATTGGCTGTGCCGTAAAGTTTGCTGCCATCCGGAGAAAACATCACACCATAGGCTTCCTCAAACCCTTTCAGAAGTACAGGGTCTGATACTTTACCAGTGCTGCGGTCAAAGTTCAGTACCTCAAAGTTACTTTCTGCATCCCAGAGTGCGGCGGCCAGCTTAGTGCCATCAGGGGATGAGGTAAGGTAACCGATAGCCTTTCGGTTTGGACCGCCATGCACAGTGCCTACCATGCTTAGCACTGGCCTTGTCTCGACGCCCTCTTCATTCACTAAGAAAGCCATGTAGCCGTTGCTGTTCCAGCGGTGTGCTATTACCCACCAGTCGCGCCCGTTGCTATGGCGTACTGCAGTAAGTTTTTCTGTGGCTGGGGCAATAAGGAAGTTGTTTCGAGAGGTGATGTCGCCTTTGCCTTCCTGCTTTGTCATGTCTACAACAGTATAGCGGAGGCCGTTCGACTGTGCCTGTATATCAGTGGTGAAAATGTAATAAATATTGCTGCTGCCGGGCTTAGGAAGTATAAGCGCCGACTGTGTAGATGATTTACCACCCATCAGTCCGTTGCCGTTTGGCATTACGCGGTGTTCACCATTCCATACCGTTATGCCATTAGTGTAGAGCAGTAGGTTTCCGTCTGCATCGGAAAGAGTCGCGCTTCCTTCTTCTGTGAAAAGCCTGCTGCTGGTTGCAATCGCCGAATCACCCTTGAATATGATACCAGCTCCTTTGCCAAAGTACCAGTTGTTTCTTTCGCCTTGGGCCAGGGCCGCAAAGCTGCTGAAAGTAAGTACAGCTGCTGCTGCAATGTGTCTTGGTCTGATCATATCATCCTGATAAACGTGTTACAGCAGCTTAAATTACAAAAGCAGTGCCAATGCATGTGCATCACCTAAACTTTGTACTTTCTTACCTATAAACAGTTAGAGCAGGTTTAAACCTGCTCTAACTGTTATTTTAAATTTATTGGTTAGTATTGCTAGTGTCCTGTTTTATTCCAGTGGTGTCTTCTCCGGCAAGTGCATCGTTAACGTGTGTTTCATCATCGCCTGTGCCAGGTAAGTCTCCTGAGCCTTGAACACCGGTTTCGTTGGTATCTCCGGTAGTGGACTCTGGAGGCATGCTGCCGTTGTTTCCTCCGCACGAAGTCAGTAACAGAAGTGAGCCTGCAAATACGGCAGAGGTAATCGATTTTATGAGTTTAATTTTCATAGTTTTCTAGTTTAAGTACTTCTCAGTTGTACGTTTTTCGTGCGGTATCTGGTTTCTATCAATTTATTCTGGTTAAAGAACAGAAGAAAGGAACATTAAAAAAATTGTACAGATATAGCTAAAAGAAAAAGAGGCGCCTGATCTGGCGCCTCTTTTTCTTAAATTGATTTATAAGTACAGGAGAGCTAGACAGGTTAATTCTGCATCTCCAGCTCTTCTAAGGTCATGTCCAGCAGTTCTGGGTGCAGGGATATTAGTTTAAGCAGCACGCCGTTGGTCCAGCCAAAGCCATCCTGGTTGGGATACTCGCCGCCGCCTGCCTGCAGGCTCATGTCTACTACATTATACTTCTCCATCAGCTTACCGGTGTTGTGAAATACCTCTTCGTTCTTTTCTACCCAACGCTGCGTTACCTCGTCAGCCAATTGGTTGTGCCTGTAATTGCGAAGAGCCTGTATACTCATCCACTGCAGCGGAGCCCAGCCATTTGGAGAATCCCACTGCTGTCCGGAGCGGTTGAGCGTCGTTACAAGGCCACCTGGCTGCAGGAAGTCTGCTTCCAGCTTTTGCGCTACAGCAGCAGCCTGTTTCTTTTTGGCCATGCAGAAGTACAGCGGATACACAGCAGCTAATGTAGGAATGTTGGTAGTGCCTCCCTTTACAAAATCGTAGTCAAAGAAGAAGTCCTGCTCCTCATTCCAGTTATACTTTAAAATAGCTTTGCGGCGTGCCTTTGCCAGCTTTTCATACTTTTCGGCTTCGGCTTTATTGCCCTCCAACTCTGCCATCTCGGCAAGCGTGCGTTCCACGTGGTAAAGCAGGGAGTTCAGGTCTACAGGTATCAGTTCGGTAGTACGAATGGTGCTAAGGTTCTGCTCATCGGCAAACCAGCGGGTACTGAAATCCCAGCCAGACTCAGCGGCTGCCCGAATATTGCGGTAAATCTCCTCCGGGTTCCTATTTGACTCCTTGGCCAGTTCCACATCCTCGCGGTAAGACTCTGGCCGAGGCTCCGGTTGATCGTCCCAGTAGCGGTTCAGAATGCTGCCATCGGGCATGCGGACCACGCGGCGGTGCGTAGGGTTATCTGCCGTTAGCTTATCAGCTCCATCCATCCAAAAGCTATACTCCTGGCGCAGAGCCGGCGCATACGTTGTGAGTACCTCTTTGCCTTTTTGCTGAGCCAGTATTCGCAGCATGAGCGCATAAAATGGCGGCTGGGACCGGCTAAGGTAATAGGTGCGGTTACCGTTCGGAATATGACCGGTGGTATTGATCAGGTGCGTGAAATTATCCACCATACTTTGGATAAGCTCTGTCTCGTTGCTGGCTTGCAGGCCGAGCATGGTGAAAAAGCTATCCCAGTAGTATATTTCCCGGAAACGGCCACCAGGCACAATGTACTTCTTCGGCAACGGAATCAAGGAGCCTCCGTCGGCACCCGGCTCCCGGGTAAGTATTGGCCATAGCCGCTCTATATGCTGTGTTACAGAAAGGCTGGTGTCGGTGGTAAAGCCAGTGGCAGGCTGTGGAGGCATTTCAAAATGTTCCAGCACAAAAGCTTCTAAATTGAAGCCAGACTGGTCCTTTTGTTGCCTGTATGCCGCTAAAATCTGCTGCGGTGGCAGCAAAGGAGTAGCATCCGGAAAGGTCTTGGAGTCGGGGAAAACATGCTGCAGTTGAACCTGCTCAAACAGTTCGCCTAAATCCTGCTCCGGCCTGTACAGCTCCTGAGCCCGCAGTGGCTGTATAGCGAAGGTATACGGTATTAGTAACAGAAGGAAAAATATTAGGGTGCTAAAAGTATGATTTTTCTGTTGCTCCATATAGCGCTGATTTTTTAGTTAATAATTATCATACGCATTCCGGAAGCAAAGCGACAAGTATACTATCTGAAAGGATACTGTACAAACGAAACCTGGCTCATGGCGTCCTTTTCGTATCTGGCTACAGCAAATTCTTGGAATCGTTCTTCAAAATTGCTCCCGCCGGGATGTACTTCAGAAGGTACAGGCTTGTTATTCAGGAAGTAATATATTTTGGTATTGCCATATTTAGTATGCGGCATCATGTCCCCGTAAGTCTGCATCTGTTGCCACAGCGTATCTTCCACAGTTACCGCATAGATTCTCACCACAGGGCCTGTGTTGTTTTCGTTTCGGTACATGGCTACCTCTTTAAAGTTGCCATCCAGGTCATCCACACTAGGTATAGACAGGGTATCGTAGATAAACCAGCCAACAAGGGCAACGGAGAGGGCGATGAGGATGTGCTTTAGTTTCATGTAAGGATAAAATAAGTAATTCTGCAGGTGTGAAACCAGTGAGGGAGGAGATTGTTTCAAAGCTAAACCGGAAGTCCCAGCTTCGCTATACTTTATCACGAAGTTTAGCTCCACCAAAGTATAAAGCCGCAGTTGAGTCAGTTCAACTACGGCTTTATACTTTGGTATTGATCTTATTTAGGCTTCTACCTGCTTAATCAGTTTCTCCAAGATATTTTGTGCAGCCACGGAGATGATGGTACCAGGACCAAACACACCCACTGCACCTGCCTGGTACAAGAAGTCGTAGTCCTGTGCTGGAATCACACCACCCACAATCACCAGGATATCCTCACGACCCAATTTACGAAGCTCCTCGATGAGTTGCGGCACCAATGTTTTATGTCCTGCTGCCAATGAGGATACACCTATGACGTGCACGTCGTTTTCGGCGGCTTGCATGGCTACTTCGGCTGGTGTCTGGAAAAGTGGCCCAATATCCACGTCGAAGCCGAGGTCGGCGAAGGAAGTGGCAATCACTTTAGAGCCGCGGTCGTGGCCATCCTGGCCCATTTTGGCCACCATAATGCGTGGACGGCGGCCTTCGAGTTCTTCAAACTGATCGGCCAGAACTTTGGCGCGTTGGAAGTTTTCGTCGTCGGTTATTTCTGCTGAGTACACTCCTGATATGGCTCTGATTACTGCTTTATGTCTACCGTATACTTTCTCCAGGGCATCCGATATCTCACCTAAAGTGGCGCGGTGGCGTGCTGCTTCTACAGCTAGGTCTAACAAGTTTCCAGTACCTGACTCCGCTGCACTTGTTAAAGCCTGTAATGCATGAGCTACAGCATTTTCGTCGCGAGAGGATTTTACGCTTCCCAGGCGGCGCAACTGCGATTCACGTACTACAGTGTTATCTATGTCCAGAATATCGATTTCCTGCTCTTGCAGAGGCTTATACTTGTTTACGCCAACAATTATGTCTTTGCCGGAGTCGATGCGAGCCTGCTTACGGGCAGCGGCCTCTTCGATGCGCATTTTCGGCAGGCCGGTCTCGATGGCTTTCGCCATACCGCCCAATTCTTCTACTTCCTGAATCAGTGCCCATGCTTTATGGGCTATCTCGTGCGTCAGGGCTTCCACGTAATGAGAACCACCCCACGGGTCTACCACCTTCGTAATATTGGTTTCCTGCTGCAGGTAGATCTGCGTGTTACGCGCAATACGGGCGGAGAAATCGGTTGGTAAGGCAATAGCCTCGTCTAGCGCATTGGTGTGTAAGCTTTGTGTACCGCCTAACGCAGCAGCCAGAGCTTCTACGCAGGTACGGGTCACGTTATTGAACGGGTCTTGCTCAGTTAAGCTCCAGCCAGAAGTCTGACAGTGGGTGCGCAGCGCTAGCGATTTTGGATTCTTTGGGTTAAACTGTTTTATCAGCTTGGCCCACAGCATACGAGCCGCACGCATCTTGGCTATCTCCATGAAGTGGTTCATGCCGATGGCCCAGAAGAAAGAGAGACGCGGCGCGAAGTCATCAATGTCCATGCCTGCCCTTAAGCCAGTGCGCACATACTCCAAACCATCTGCTAAAGTATAAGCCAGCTCAATATCAGCGGTGGCGCCGGCCTCCTGCATGTGGTAACCTGATATGGAAATGGAGTTGAAGCGCGGCATCTTTTTGGAAGTATACTCGAAGATGTCGGCGATGATCTTCATACTTGGCTCCGGCGGATAGATGTAGGTGTTGCGCACCATGAATTCCTTCAGAATGTCGTTCTGGATGGTGCCGCTAAGTTGCTCGGGCTTAACCCCCTGCTCTTCGGCTGCTACAATGTAAAAGGCCATAATCGGTAACACAGCACCGTTCATGGTCATGGATACTGACATCTGGTCCAGCGGAATCTGGTCGAAGAGGATTTTTATGTCCTCGACCGAGTCGATGGCTACACCGGCCTTGCCTACGTCGCCAACCACACGGGGATGGTCAGAGTCGTAACCACGGTGTGTTGCCAGGTCGAAGGCTACCGAAAGACCTTTCTGCCCACCAGCCAAGTTGCGGCGGTAGAAGGCATTGGACTCCTCAGCGGTAGAAAAGCCGGCATACTGGCGGATTGTCCAGGGCTTTTGCACATACATGGTGCTGTAGGGGCCGCGCAGGTAAGGCGGTAATCCGGCAGCAAAATCAGTATGCTCAAAGTTCTGGGCATCTTCCGAAGTATAAAAGCTCTTCACTTTTATCTGCTCCGGCGTTTTCCATACTCTGGCATCTGCAAGAGCTTTAGGTCCTTTGTCTGTCGCAGCTACTTTATTTATATCTATCTTAGAAAAGTCAGGCTTCATATGTTAGATGCTTGCTATAGGGTGTAACGTAAATGCCACACAGAGTGAACTACGTTATGTCGTTAAATCGTACCGCTGTTCGGTTAAAGGTTTACCAAAGGCAGTAGAAGGCTTCTCTTCTGTCAGCTGAAAGCCATACCGTTTGTACAGCGCGATAGCAGACTCCTGCTCATGGGTGGTCCAGAGGTAGGAGGAGGTATAGCCTTTCTCTCTATAGAACGCCATGTACAGGTCCATAAGCTTTTTACCCAGACCAATGCCCCTGTACTCAGGCTCTATAATGAAATACCTGAGCTGAGCCGTGTTGTTTGGCCGGTGCATCAACAGCAGAAAGCCAATGATCTTGCTCCGGTGTTCTGCCACCCACACACAATCTTTATTCGGATCGTATTGGCTGTAAAATTCATGGAAACCTTTAGCCACGTAGCTTTCGAATTCAATTCCATAATTACACTCAAACTCATAAAGAGCACCATGGCGGTAAGTTATATAGCCAATGTCTCCGGGTTTAAGTGTGGTTCTGATGGTGATGTCGCTAAGTTGCAAATTGCTTTCTGTAGCGCGTTTTATACTTTCTATGGTACTCAAATCTTACTTAAATTAACTTTAATGGATCAACTTGCATGCTCTGCTGTAACTACCCAGCGGCCATCCAGCTTCTTCCAAAGCTGAGAGGAAACGCCGCCCATTAGTCGCTTGCCTTCCAGCTCTATTTTCCAACAGAAGACAAAGTATACTGCCTCGGGCGATACCTGCTCTATGTGCAGTGGCTCATAACTATAGACTCCCATTTTACTACGGTCAGTAAAATCACGGAGGAACATATCCAGTACCTCCTGGTAGCCTTTTTCAATGCCGCTCTTACTGATCCAGAGCATTTCAGGCGAATTCCAGTAAAAGGCCATGGCAGTCTCTAGGTTGCCTTTGTTCCACGCGGAAACCTGTCTCTCCAACGCCTGCTTGACTTCCTGTGCGGCATTGCCTTCGGGCATGGAGAAAGCGGAAATCGTGCTCATGGTTTTTTAGTCGTTGCTGTGAAGCTTCTTCTGTACTACCCGCATGATTCGGTTCATGTCGCAGTTCTCGAACAGGAATTCGTCGTAGCCATGGGCCAGCATCTCCTCCTCCAGATGCTGCGGGTCGTTTGCCAAAAGCACAAGCGGCTTACCATCGTGGTGGCGCAGCTTAGCATTAAACTCCCGTGCGTAAGCGGCCTCAGAGGTAGAAACTGCCACCACATCGGCGGCAGCGTGGAAGAGCCTGTCTGAAGCATCTGCGGCAGAATTATACTGCTGCAGCTCTGTCTCGAAGCCTGCACAACTAAAGAACTCCTGCGCAAAAGATGCATTTACCTGGCGCTCTTCACTGTTGCCGATCAGGGCAATCACTGCCTTCGGACGACGCTGACGCTTACGCAGGTGCAGCTCGGTGGCCATGCGCATCACCTCGGTTGGGTAGGCAGCACGGGTGGTATCGAAATCTGCACTTTGTATCAGCTCTTCCGGATCGAATGATATCTTCTCTTTAGGGTTCGGGTATTTGTTGGTGCCCACCAGTATATCACGGCCAGTGGCAATATTGCGGAATTTCTTACGGCTCATCTCGGTGATGGAGCCAAGTATAAATCCGCTATCGTAGGCATCCTCAAATCCACCTAAGGCTTCTACTTCTCTAAATAGGTCCCACGCTTTCTGGGCCAGTTCGTTGGTCAGCGACTCCAGGTAGTAAGAACCGGCAGCCGGGTCAATGGCTTTGTCCAGGTAAGCTTCCTCTTTGAGGATGATGGATACATTACGGGCAATACGCTCTGAGAACTCATCCGACTCTTTAAACGTGCTATCAAACGGCGATACTGAAAGCGAATCGCAGCCGGCAATAACGGCAGACATAGCCTCGGTAGTTGTGCGCAGCATGTTCACGTACGGGTCGAGGGTAGTCTGGTACCAGCTGGAGGTGGCGCTATGGATGCGCAGCTTTGCGGCTAAGGCTGGCTCTGTCTGATAAGCCTCCGCTACGGCTGCCCACAGCAGGCGCAGGACGCGCAATTTTGTGATCTCGAAAAAGTAGTTGGTGCCCGAGGCCACGTAAAACTGCATGTTGCGCAGCACCGATTCCAGCTGCTCTCCGGCAGTGGTTAGCCTGTCGGCATAGGCTACTGCAGCACTTAAGGTATAAGCGATTTCCTGCGTAATAGAGGCGCCAATGCCGCTGAAGTTAGTACCGCAAACAGTAATGCCATAAAACTCCGGGCTGTCCTTTGTCAGGTCCAGCACGGCAGTTATCGCTTTGGCCTCCTCTTTAGTAAGAGAGCCCTTGCCTGTCATGGGGTCGTAGTTAACAAAGCCTTTCAGGTTGCGGTGCGATACCTGCTTTTGCTCCAGCTCCTGGTACAGGCGCTTTAGAAAGGCTACTGGCTCATTAGGTAAAGTATAACTTACGCTATGCTGACTTAGGTCAATACTGCTAACCAGGTAAGCAATATCAAAAGCATCAGGCTGCTGCAACTCAAAGTGTATGCCATCTGCTCCACGCTGCAATGCGTCGGAGGCTTTGTCTATGGCCACTTTCCCATTGCCTTTAACTTTTATCTGCTGCACGTTTAGCCAGCTGTTATTGCCGGTTTTGTTGCCTCGTAGAAACGGAAAGTCACCGGGCTTATGCGTGGTAAAGGGAAGGCCGTTGATATCTTCTTTAGCGTAGTATGGCTTTATGTCAATGCCTTCGTAAGTCTGCCAGATAAGGCTCTCCAAAGGCGTTTCTCGCAGGTCTTTGCGTGCTTTCTGCTCCCAATCAGCTTTAGAGGCAGGGGTGAACTCGGCAAACAGTCGCTGTTGGTTTAGCTGCTCGTCAGTTATCATGCTTTTGTTCTAATTTCTTGTAAAGATAGACTTTTATACCTTACGAAGTAAGGGTGCTTAAGGGCCACTAGGCAGCTACAGTACTTTAACTTATAGGGTCGATATAAGCCTGATATACCCAATAGCCAATCAGTAGCCAAAGTATCACAATTACGGCTGCCATCACATAATTGGGTTTGCACTGGTGCATCTGCTGTTTAGCCTTCTGGCGGTAGTAGTGTAGCAGCGGAGCTGGTATCAGCTTAATAGAAAGCCAGAGGCCTAACGGCAATAGCAGCAGGTCGTCGAGGTAGCCGATAATCGGGATAAAATCAGGTATAAAATCAATTGGACTAAAAACATAGGCCACCGTTATCAGGACCATCACTTTAGCCGCAAAAGGCATTTCAGGGTCCTGTGATGCCAAGTACAAAGTATAAATATCCTCCTTCAGCTGACGTACAAGCGCTTTCCATTTCTTAAGCATGGTAGATTGTACGCACGCTCAAGAGAAATAACCAACCAAGAAGGGTAGTAGCTCTTAGGCTAAATTAGCAGCAGAGCAGAAGTATCTTTGGCTTCAGGGCTTGCTCGTCATGCATTAGATGTTACAAAAATCACTATCTTTCATACTTCATCTAAAAGCACATTTATGCATAAGAACTATACTTTAACAAAACGAACTATACTTGCTGCGCTTGGGCTGAGCCTTTTTGCTGTGCCGGCTATGGCGCAAAATGCTAAGTTGGTGGCCAAGGTAGATAAGCTGGCGGATAAGGTAGAGCCCCAGGTGGTTGAGTGGCGCCGTCATTTCCATGAGCATCCGGAGCTGAGCAACCGCGAAACAGAAACGGCTGCCCGTATTGCCTCTGAATTGAAGAAGATGGGCATAGAGGTTGAGACAGGTGTTGCCAAAACTGGTGTGGTTGGTATTCTGAAAGGGGGCAAGCCCGGGCCAGTAGTAGCCCTGCGTGCCGATATCGATGGACTACCGGTTACTGAGAAGGCTGACCTACCTTTTGCTTCTAAAGCTAAGGGTGAGTATAACGGAGCTGAAGTAGGAGTGATGCATGCCTGCGGCCACGACACACATATTGCTATGCTGCTTGGTGCGGCTGAGGTACTATCCAGTATGAAAAGCGATCTGAAAGGTACCGTGAAATTTATCTTCCAGCCAGCGGAGGAAGGAGCTCCGGCAGGGGAAGAAGGAGGTGCCTCGCTGATGGTGAAGGAAGGGGTGCTGGAGAAAGGACCTAAACCGGAAGTAATTTTCGGTCTTCACATTAACTCTCAGACTGAGGTAGGTACACTTAAGTATAAACCTGCCGGTATTATGGCCAGTGCCGACGTTTTCCGCATAAAGGTAAAAGGAAAGCAGGTACATGGTGGCTACCCATGGTCAGGTATCGACCCGATTGTGGTATCAGCGCAAATCATCACTGGCCTGCAAACTATCATCAGTCGCCAAACAGAACTAACCAAGGATGCAGCCATTATTACAGTAGGTATGATACATGGCGGTGTGCGTAACAACATTGTGCCGGAGGAGGTGCAGATGGAAGGTACTATTCGTGCTTTGGACACCGAAATGCAAAAGAAGGTACACGAGAAAATCCGTTTAACGGCTACTAAAATTGCAGAAAGTGCCGGAGCAACCGCTGAGGTGGAAATTGTGGAGATGGCGCCAGTTACCTTCAACCAGCCTGAGTTAATGGATAAAATGCTGCCAACGCTGCAAGCAACTGCCGGTAGAGACAAAGTGGTGCTGATGAATGCAGTAACCGGTGCAGAAGACTTCTCATACTTTCAACAGCAGATTCCGGGGCTTTACCTTTTTGTGGGTGGCATGCCTAAGGGACAGGACCCTGCCACGGCTCCTGCACACCACACACCAGAATTCTTTGTGGACGAAAGCGGCATGAAGCTAGGTGTAAAAGCCCTCACTAACCTGACGCTGGACTACATGAACGGGAAAGGGAAGAAGTAATTGATTTAGACTTGAAACAGAAAGGCAGCCACTAGGCTGCCCTTTCTGTTTATTTTGAAAGTGAATTGTAATAACTTACCAGTTTCACCAGATCTGGTGCAGAATTAAAATCAATATCATTCTTTTTCAGGAAAGCCGTCATTGCAGGCTGCTGCTCACTAAAGTATGAGAGGTTTTGCTTCTTTTTACCTGTTATTTCCAGTAGCTCCTTTTGGTTACCTTTTTTTAGATAATAGTCTTCCCTCCTCACAATCCTATCGTTTTTGTCGCCTGCGTTGAAGGCTACATTGTAGCTGGCGCGGATCAATTCTGTATCAACTTTACGGAACAGGCTTATGCCTTCGTCATTCACCAATACCTCTACAAATCCTGTTGCAGGTTGTCCATTTATAGTAAGGCCAGCGTGTGTGGCATTAACAAACACTCTGTCTCCTAAAATAGGATCAGCCAGCTTAAATGCATCTACGGCTGTGCTGTTAATAACACGAAGCTGGTCTGGTGTAGGGCTTGGAGAATTAGTTGTGTTTATAAGGAACTGGTTATTCTCTATATCATATTTAAAGCTTTCCGCTTCGAGCATGCGGTTTAGCGTAATAAATAGTTCTCCTGAACTCCAGTCATCTGTCAAGTACACAGTGCCCACTACTGTGGGCTGCACCACATCTAAAGCCTCTGTCCTAACCGAACGATACTGCCCATAACCAGTTCCCACATTGGTGGCAAGCTCCCCAATATAAGCAGGCATGGAGGTTCCCTTTCCCGATAGAATGGATTGAGCTTCTGCAACTCCTGCCAGAAGTAGAAAGGCTAGAAGTAGTGCGAATTTTCTGGTACTGGTTTTCATATTAGAAGTAGTTTGTAGTGATAGATAGTCCTTAAAGCTAATAATTATTTCTATACTTATTTTACTTTTAGTAAGAGTATTTGTTTTGTTGTACAGCTATTTACCTTACCACCAGCTTACCACTACCCACAGGTTTTGATCGGCTACTTATAGTATAGAAGTATAATCCGCTGGCAAGGGAGCCTGGTTTAACCAAGGTGTTACGGCCAGGTTCCAGGCGTAGAACGCTCAGCTTTTTGCCAGTGGCATCGCGCAGCTGCAGATACATACTTGGCAGGTCTGGTGCCTCTACCACAAACCTATCGGCGACTGGGTTGGGGTAAAGCTTAAACCCGGCTTTGGCCAGATCATCCCCAGCGGAGGTGGGTTGCTGCTCGCCAACATATAGATAAGTGAACTCCCAATCATCTTCAACAAAAAAGCGGATCTCATGTGAATGACCTCTCGCAGAACTTCTGCCTCGCAGGCCAATGAGGTAAGGTGAGGGGCGCTCCATATCAGAGGAGGGGGTGAGGGTAAGGGAGACAGCAAACCCATCTACTGTATCCCGAACGGCAAGTGTGGCTGCAGCAAGGTCTAAGGTATCTATTTCGCTAAAGAACCTAGCATGTAATAGATGGTCTTGGTTAGGATTCTTCTGCAGGTAATACTCCAGCTTCAGCGGCTGATCTGGCCATGTCTGTACTGCGCCATCGTCTCTTAAGGGCAGGCGATCTTTATTCAGCAGTGTGAGTTCGGGCTTTTCTTTAGAGTCGCTTACATTATACATGATGTCTACTACAGTAGTGCCTATTGCTGCACCGTTGCGCTGCTCTGTTACCTGCAGGGCAATAACGTATTGGCCTACAGTATTAGGGGCTACCCAACTCAGCTCGCCATACTTGCTTACCGTAAGTCCCTCTGGAAACTGATAGCCGGGTACGGTTATTATTTCACTGTTTGCATTCTCAGTTTTTGGCGTAACCAGCTCATATAGTAACTGATCCCCATCTGCATCATAGGTCAGGAGGTTGTGTATCATGGGTTCACCTGCGTAAGCCTCAAAAATAGGGACCCCAGCCAAAGCAACTGAGTTATAGTTGGTGATCAGCCTGCTGGCATTAACCGCTGTGCTTACATGCATGGCTACCTGGTCGGACGGGCTAGGGAAGTTGATAATGCCGTGATTACGGCTCTCGCCAATCCAAGTCACGGTGTAATTGCCCGGCGTAGCGTAGGTATAACTCCAGTGGAAAATATCACGGTCATAGGTATAGCTATAAGGTGTAATGGAGGTGCGTGGTAATACAACCGTATTGCCGTCACCCATTTTTACTTCTACCTCAGGGTCTTCGGCCTGAGAGAAGTGGTTGGTGTAAAGCGTAAATGTAAAGTTAAACTGGAGCGGATTGTGCTCATCAACAGTATAGCTAATGTAACCGCTGTACAGGTGTGTGGCCTGCACCAGCATGGGCAGAAGGAGCAGCGCTAAGGCGCTGAGTAACAATTTTGTTTTCATGAGCTGGAGGAGTTAGAGGTTGAACATCAATATACATATAAAAAACGTATTTATTAATATTGTATTAAAAAAGTGACATGTTCTTATCAGGCGTTAACAGATCAGCCTTCAGGCACGAACCTATACAGCTTGGTTGATGTTGGTGAGGCTGGTACCTTTGAGGCCAGATTCTGAACATTCTTATGAAAAGTCATTTCCCGAAAGCCTTAGTGGCCTTGGCCCTCACCCTTAGCTTGGTGGGCTGCCAACGTCCTTGGGTTACATCACCTACACCTGGCACTACCGATGTGCCGGTAGATAAAACCATCACCCCAGACACTCAGATGGAGGCACAAATTGCCCCTTACCGTGAGGAAGTAACCGTTAAAATGTCGGAGGTAGTAGGTACAGCGCCTGTAGCCTTGAGCAAAGGGGACTACGAGTCGCCGCTGGGTAATTTTGTGGTAGACCTGCAACTGGCCCAAGCAGAACCACTCTACGGTAAGCCTATAGACCTTTCTTTAACGACCAATGGAGGTTTGCGCATGCCGCTGCCGGAGGGAGATATTACCACAGGCCATGTTTTTGAGCTGATGCCTTTTGAGAACGAGCTGGTGGTGCTAACATTAAGAGGCGAAACCGTTAAGCAACTGTTTGACTATGCAGCCGAGCGCAAAAACGCCCCCATTGGCAACGCTAGTTATACTGTATCCGGCGGCAAAGCTACAGACATCAAAATCAACGGGAAGCCTTTTGACCCGAGCCAGACCTATACCCTGGTAACCTCTGACTACCTGGCTGGAGGTGGCGATGACCTGAAAATGCTGAAGGACGCAGAGAAAACAGAGAAGGTGGGAATGCTGCTCCGCGATGCTATTCTGCAGCAGATCCGCCAGCTTACTGCCGCTGGCAAGCCAGTTACAGCTCAGTCCGGAAAAAGAGTAACCATCCTCCCTTAAGTATAATCCAAATGAGAAGAAGAGACTTTTTGAAAACAACTGCAGCAGGGGCGGCTGGTATAAGCTTACTAGGCGTGCCGTTTTCGGCAGAGGCTGCCCAAAGTATAAACCTTACCATTCTGCACACTAACGACCAGCACTCGCGTATAGATCCTCTTCCGGATGATGGCCGCAAGTATGGCGGTATGGGTGGTATGGCACGTCGTGCTACCTTAATAGAGCAAATCAGAAAGCAGGAGTCTAACGTGCTGTTGCTCGACTGCGGCGACATCTGGCAGGGTACGCCATACTTTAACTTCTTTAACGGTGAGTTAGAGTATAAACTGATGAGCGAAATGAAGTATGACGCTGCTACTCTTGGCAACCATGATTTCGACAATGGACTAAAGGGGCTGGTGCGGCAACTGCCAAACGCTTCTTTCCCTTTCCTAAGCGCGAACTACGACTTTAGTAAAACCATTCTTAAGAGTCATTTTGAGCCTTACAAAATATTTGAGAAGCAGGGGTTGCGCATCGGCGTGTTTGGCCTGGGTATAGAGCTGGCAGGGCTTGTCAGCAAGAACAACTATGGCGAAACCGTATACCTGGACCCTGTGGCCACGGCCCGCGAGATGGTGCAGGAACTGCGCCACAACCAGAAGTGTAATCTGGTGGTGTGTCTTTCACACTTAGGTTACAAATATGAGGACGGCAAAATCGATGATGTAACACTGGCATGTGAGGTAGAGGGCATCGACCTGATCCTGGGAGGCCATACGCACACCTTCCTAGACCAGCCAGAGGTAATACGCCATGCCACCGGTTACCAAACCCTTATAAATCAGGTAGGTTGGTCTGGTATTTTTCTGGGACGTCTCGACTTTAGTTTCAGCAAAAAAACAATGCAAAAAACAGATGTAAGAACAGCCGTTCTCCCCGTGGACAGACCTGTAACAACTTCGTGAAAAAATAATTTTTTGTTTACAGATTATTAAGCAAATTTGTAACCCCCTGCCGATAAAAGGAGCCGTTTGTTACACCAAGCATATCTTATGTAATTTTGGAAAATTGGATGATCAAAGACTGTTCTACAGTATGGCATAACTGCCTTCAGGTGATAAAGGAAAACATTGGCGAACAGAGTTTTAAGACATGGTTCGAGCCGATCAAGCCTGTATCTCTGCGGGATAGTGTACTGACCATACAGGTGCCTAGCCAGTTCTTTTATGAGTGGTTAGAGGAGCACTATGTACAGCTTTTGAAGAAAGTGATTTACCAGGAGCTTGGTAGCGAAGGGCGCCTAGAGTATTCTATTATAGTAGATAGGGGCAATGAGGTAAACAAGCCTCAGACTGTCAACATCCCGACTAAGAAGATTCCGGCAGCTGTAGTAAATTCGTATAAGCCGGAGCAGAGCTTTATTAAGAGCCCATTCGAGTCGAAGACAATTGACCGCAACTTCCTGAACTCACAGCTGAACCCAGCTTATACTTTTGAGAACTATATTGAAGGAGATTGTAACCGTTTGGCCCGCTCAGCAGGTTATGCCGTGGCAAACAAACCGGGTACTACTTCTTTCAACCCGCTCATGATTTATGGTGGTGTGGGCCTTGGCAAAACGCACCTGGTGCAGGCCATTGGTAACAACATCAAAAACAGCAACCCAGAAAAGTTTGTACTGTACGTTTCGTCGGAGAAGTTCGTGAATCAGTTCATCGAGTCCCTGAAAACAAACAACGTGCAGGACTTCGCAAACTTTTACCTGCTGGTGGACATCCTGATCATCGATGACGTGCAGTTCCTGAGCGGTAAGGAGAAAACGCAGGAGATGTTCTTCCACATCTTTAACCACCTGCATCAGTCGGGCAAGCAGATCGTAATGACCTCAGACTGTCCGCCACGAGACCTGAAAGGTTTGGAGGAGCGCCTGTTGTCCCGCTTTAAGTGGGGTTTGACCGCCGACCTGCAGAGCCCGGACTTTGAGACACGTATGGCCATCATTCATAAGAAGATGCAGAGCGATGGTATCGATATTCCGGATAACGTGGTGGAGTATTTGGCCTACAGCGTGGATACTAACGTGCGTGAACTGGAGGGAGTACTGATCTCCCTGATTGCGCAATCGTCGCTGAACCGTAAGGAAATTGATCTGGAGCTTGCCAAGCAGGCCCTGAAGCATATCATTGAGGATGTAGAGACAGAGGTTAACCTCGACTTTATTCAGAAAACGGTAGCTGAGTACTTTCAGGTTAGCTTGGATTCTTTGAAGGCGAAGACCCGCAAGAAAGAGATTGTAACGGCACGCCAGGTGGCTATGTACTTTGCCAAAGAGTTCACCAGCCACTCGCTTAAATCTATCGGTTACCACTTTGGAGGCCGCGACCACAGTACGGTTATTCACTCAGTACAAACTGTTTCTGACCTGATTGATACTGACAAGAAGTTCAAAGCCAGCATTCAGGAGCTTCAGAAGAAGTTTAAGTCTAAAGCTGGTTAAGCAGGAGAATATAAGACATAAAAAAGCGGCGGCCATACTTCTCAAAGTATGGCCGCCGCTTTTTTATGGTTAGAATAAATTGCGAAGGCTTAAATACTGCTGCTCACACTATCTGACACTTCAAAATTATGAGCGTCGGCTAAGTCGCGCACCTTGTTCTTGATACGCTCCAGGTCACGTTTCTTACGCACTTGCTTCAGGTCAAGGTATACCTGATTGCCATCATGGAGTGTAATACGCAGCGCCAAAGGCGTGATATGTACAGCGGCAATGTCTGGTATCTGAATAATGTGCTTGGTACGGAATACCCCGAACTTCTGCACAATATACTGCGGTGTAACCTCGATGTAAGACTGCACTCCGAAGATTGAAGTATTTTGCAGCATCACATAAAAGAAGAAAACAACTGCAAGCCCGAAGAAGGCATAATACAGATAGTTTTGCTCATAGTTGCGGTCGGCAGAGAAAAGAAGCATAACGGCCCAAGCCAGCCAGAACAGTGTAAGTATAAGCTGCACTGTAAAAGAAAGTTTCGCATTACGCGTAGGGCTCAGCTGCACAATCAACGTCGACCGCGCACTACTACCAGATACTGACATTACTAAAGAATTTTGTGAAACATAAGTGGCCAGGCAAGGCTCCTCGCAATATAGCAAATTATTCCTTAAGAGTGGCCTGAAGCGTTATCTCCGGCACGGCACCAAGCGCCTTTGATATAGGGCAGCCTTTCTTGGCATCCTGCGCCAGTTGCTGCAGCTTTTCGTTGCCCAGGCCTTGGGCTTTTACATCGGTGGTTAGGTCTATTTTAGTGACAGTAGGCGCGCCGTCCTGCTCGCCCAGCGTTACGACAGCTTTGGTCTCCACATACTCTGGCGTAAGGTTTTCCTTTTCCAGCAAGGCGCTCAGGAACATGGAAAAGCACCCGGAGTGAGCCGCACCAATCAGCTCCTCTGGTGAAGTGCCGCTATTGCTGTCGCCGAAGCGGGAGGCATAGCTATATTTTGACTGTACAGCTCCGTTTCCGGATTTTACCTCACCCTCGCCGCCTTTTAAGCCTCCATTCCATCGTGCTTCTGCTCTGTGTTTTCTCATCGTTAGTTTATGTATAAGTGTTTAAATATCTGTTGTTGAGCCAGCTCCTGAAAGTTATATTTAAAGCTATAGCACTGGCTATTTTTTCTGCCTACTTACGTAGTAACCGGTAGTATGTGTTCAGGTTTGAACTAAGTACAACAGAAAGTAATGAGCAAACACGCCTATCTTGCCTGTGGGTGTGGCATTGCAGCATTATCTGGTTATCTTTACTTCCCACTAAAGCTGATTGTATGGGTGTAAAAGCGTTGTTGAGTAAGCCGTTGGCGGCTTATGTGCACCGGAAGAACCAAAGCTGGATAGAGCAACCGGCAGAGGCACAGCAAGCTGTATTCAAAGAAATTGTAAATAAGGCACAGCAGACAAAGTTTGGGCGTGACCACAGTTTTTCAAGTATAAAGACTCATGCCGACTTTGTACAAGCTGTGCCAGTGCGCGATTACGAGGGCTTATCCACTTATTTCAACCAGGTAAAGCAGGGAGAGGAAAACGTGCTATGGCCTGGCAAGCCACTGTACCTTGCTAAGACCTCGGGCACAACCTCTGGCACTAAGTATATCCCTATTTCTTCAGACTCTATTTCAAACCACATCGACGGCGCCCGAGATGCTCTGTTGGCGTATGTGTATGAAACAGGTAGATCCCAATTCCTAGACGGGAAACTGATTTTTCTTTCAGGAAGCCCGGTTCTAGAAGAGGTGGGCGGGATCAAAACAGGCCGTTTATCTGGCATTGCCAATCACCACGTGCCGGGTTACCTGCGCACCAATCAGCTGCCTAGCTACCGCACCAATTGCATAGAAGACTGGGAAACAAAGCTCGACCAGATCATAGAGGAGACGATAGAGGAGGATATGACGCTCATCTCGGGCATACCACCGTGGGTGCAGATGTACTTCGATAAGCTTATCCGGCAGACAGGCAAACCCATCAAGGAGATATTTCCGAACTTTAACTTGTTTGTGTATGGTGGCGTGAATTTTGAGCCTTACCGTAAAAAGCTGTTTGATTCTATTGGACGGCATGTGGACTCTGTAGAGACTTTTCCTGCTTCAGAGGGATTCTTTGCATATCAGGACAGGCAAAGTGACCAAGGGCTTCTGTTACTGCTGAACTCGGGTATCTTTTACGAGTTTATACCTGCTGAAGAGTACTTCAGCGGAAACCCTACCCGCCTTACCATCGATCAGGTGGAGCCAGGAGTGAACTACGCCTTAGTGATCAGCAGCAATGCTGGCCTTTGGAGCTACTCAATTGGCGACACCGTAAAGTTTGTCTCCGTTAAACCCTACAAGCTGATCGTAAGTGGCCGCATTAAGCACTTTATCTCAGCTTTTGGGGAGCACGTGATAGGCGAGGAGGTAGAAAAGGCCATGAAGCTGGCCATGCAGAAGTTTCAGGAGGTGGAGCTGATAGAGTTTACGGTGGCTCCATTTGTAAGCCAAAGCCAGGGAGCTTCGTACCATGAGTGGCTGATAGAGTTTGCTAAGGCACCTCTTAACCCTGCAGCTTTTGCCGAGGAACTGGATACACAGTTGCGTAGGCTGAATAGTTACTATAACGACCTTATTTCAGGTAATATCCTGCAGAGGCTAAAGATCACGGCTCTTACGAAAGGATCTTTTCAGCGGTACATGAGGTCCCAGGGCAAATTAGGGGGCCAAAACAAGGTTCCGAGGCTCAGCAACGACAGAAAGTTGGCCGACGGTTTGCTAGAAGCCAGCAAGGTGTGATAAAACACAATCAGTTTACCTCCAGCCTGGCTTGCCTTGTGGGATAATGAAAAGTATGAGCTGTAGCTGAACTTTAGCCACGGCTGCAAAGAATTGTAGATACACAAAATTCGTGTGCTTCAGGCTAAGCAAGCGTAGCAGCTCTTTACCTGAGCATATTATATACACTGGCGCATTTTGTGCCTTTAATACAAAATGAAGAGAATAGCCATACTTGGCTCTACCGGTTCCATTGGGGTACAGGCCCTGGATGTTATCAGGGCCAACCCAGAAAGTTTTGAACTGGAGGTAATTACTGCCCACAGCAATGCTGACCTGCTAGTTAAGCAGGCCCTGGAGTTTAAACCTAATACAGTTGTGATTGCCCGCGAGGACTTGTACGAGCAAGTGCAGGAGGCGCTTGGGAGGGAGGATATTAAGGTATATGCTGGCTCCAAAGCGTTATGCTCAGTAGTAGAAATGGGCACTGTAGACATGGTGCTTACCGCTATGGTGGGGTATGCAGGGCTTCTGCCAACCATTCATGCCATTAAAGCTGGCAAGCAGATTGCGCTGGCAAACAAAGAAACACTGGTAGTAGCGGGGCAACTCATCACCAATTTGGCAAAAGAGTATGGTGTAAACATATACCCTGTAGACTCTGAGCACAGCGCCATTTTCCAGTGCCTGGCCGGTGAATTCCATAACCCAATCGAGAAAATTATACTTACAGCCTCTGGTGGGCCGTTTAGAGGGCGAGCCGCTGCAGAACTGGCAGAGGTTACCAAGGCACAGGCCCTGAAGCACCCTAACTGGGACATGGGCGCCAAAATCACTATCGACTCAGCCTCGCTGATGAACAAAGGGCTGGAGGTGATTGAAGCAAAATGGCTTTTTGGACTGAAGAATGAGCAGATTGATGTGGTTGTGCATCCGCAGTCTATCATTCATTCGTTAGTGCAGTTCGAGGATGGCTCTATTAAAGCTCAGATGGGCCTGCCTGATATGAAGCTGCCGATACAGTATGCGTTAGGTTACCCGCAGCGCCTTAGATCTGATTTTCCGCGTTTCAGCTTCCTGGACTACCCGCAACTAACCTTTGAGCAGCCAGACCTGGAGACCTTCCGTAACCTGCAGCTGGCTTTTGATGCGATGGAGCGCGGCGGCAACATGCCCTGCATTCTAAACGCAGCCAACGAGGTGGCAGTCAGTGCTTTCCTGCGCGATGAGGTAGGGTTTCTGCAGATGTCCGACATCATCGAAAGCTGTATGGCAAAAGTTACGTATATTGCGAATCCTTCTTATGATGACTATGTTAGTACTGATGAAGAAGCACGCAAACAGGCTACAGTTTTATTAAACAAGTAACTATACTTCCTGTTGCACTTGCCAGCAGAACGTTAGAAACAGAAATTTTTTCTTTTTAGATGGATATATTGATCATGGTGGGCCAGCTCATACTGGGCCTCACAATTCTAGTAGGTTTACACGAGCTCGGACACATGCTTACAGCCAAATGGTTTGGAATGCGTGTGGAAAAATACGCAATCGGCTTCCCTCCAAAGGTTTTTGGTAAGAAAATAGGCGAAACAGAGTATATGCTGGGCCTTATCCCATTGGGCGGCTTCGTAAAAATATCTGGTATGGTGGATGAATCCATGGATACGGAGTCTCTGAAGGAGGAGCCAAAGCCTTGGGAATTCCGTGCTAAGCCAGCCTGGCAGCGCCTCATTGTAATGATGGGCGGCATTATTGTAAACGTAATCACAGGTATTGTCATCTTTATTGCCCTTACTTATACTTATGGCGAACAGTATATCCCTGCTAAAGAGGTAAAATATGGTGTTGTAGCAAATGATTTAGGGCGCGAGATTGGTTTCCAGACAGGCGATAAAGTAGTGGCCGTAAATGGCAAAGAGCTGGAGAAGTTCGAAGATATCCGTTCTATGGATGCATTGCTGGGAAGCAACTCCTACTATACTGTAGAGCGTAACGGCCAGTTGGTAGACCTGAAAGTACCAGTTGACCTGATGGATAAACTGGCTGATAATAAAAACGAAGTGTTTTTTGTGGAGCCACGCTTGCCGTTCAAGGTTGGCCAGGTGGTAAAAGGTAGTGCTGCTGCCAAAGCTGGTTTACAACCAGAAGACTACATTACCATGGTTAATGGCCAGAGTGTAAAGTTCTTCCATGAGTTTCAGGCTGCTTTGAAAGAGAACAAAGGTAAAGCCATCACCATGACTGTGGAGCGAAACGAAAAGCTGGTAAAGCTGAAGGCAGAGGTAAGCGAAGAAGGTACTATTGGCTTCCAGCCAGTGCCATTGCTGCAGTACGCTACCCGTGAGTATAGCTTGGCTGAGGCTATTCCAATGGGCACAGACCAGGCTTTTAGCGTGATTACTGCTAACTTGAAGGGCTTCGGTAAAATATTCCGTGGAGAGGTATCTGCTTCCAAGTCTCTGAGCGGCCCGATAGGTATAGCCCAGATTTTTGGTGATACCTTTAACTGGTACAAGTTCTGGAGCATTACAGGTATGCTTTCTATGGTGCTTGCGTTCATGAATTTCCTGCCAATTCCGGCACTGGACGGTGGGCACGTGGTTTTCCTGACCTATGAGATGATCAGTGGCCGCAAGCCGTCTGATAACTTTTTGGAAAATGCCCAGAAAGTGGGTATGGTTTTATTGTTAGGTTTAATGGCATTTGCTATCTTTAACGATGTATTTAAGATAATCTTTTAACCAAAGATTTTCAGCATGAAATCCATCGTACCAATAGCCCTGGCAAACTTAATTCTTCTATTTGTTTTTTCACTAAACCAGGCTCAGGCTGCCCCAGCCTCCTTGGGTAAAAGTATAAACCTGCACGCTGTTGTGGCTCAAAGCGACAGCGTGTATCAGGTACAACAGGGAGATACTTACTACAGCCTTTCCCGCCGTTTTGGCATTCCGTTAGACTCGCTTCAGAGCTGGAATAATAACAAGCTTCAGATCGGGCAATCGCTGTACCTTATCAACCCCAACAAGAACAGACAAGTAGCGGCCAAACCAGCTACTACAGTACCTGCCGCTAAAGCTGCACCAGTAGCCCAAGCCACTTCTTCGGCACCTACACCGGCTCCTAAGACCACCGCTACAAAAAGTACTGCTGTGCCACCAAAAGCTACTGAGAGTACATCTGCCTCTCCGGCACAGACACCTAAGCCAGCCGCTTATAAAACCAAAAGCCGCATTCTGGTTGTGCCTTTCGACCCGCATTTATACTTCTCCGACGCTGACATGGAGATTGCGCGCCAATCCAGGATACCTCTCCAGAACGTACGCCACGTGTTCCGCCGCAGGCTTAACGCCATGCTGGCACCGGAAGGATACGAAACTATCCACTTGCTGGGTGGCGTGTACCGCGACAGTGTGAGTGAGCTAAGTCGCCTGTACAAGTCTCTTAACTATGCTTACCTGGATAACAAGCAGTCAAGATACAACCACCAGCCTGCTGTAAAAGAGGAAAAAGGAGGCATGCTGAATTGGGTAAAGGAGCAGAAGGGGAAACTAGGGATTAAAAACGAGCCTGCGGTATTACCGGTAGCGCAAGACCCAGACAAGCATTTTGGTGTTACAGTTAAAGACCCAGAGTTCTTCAGCTATTTCAATAACCAGTACGGAATCGATTACTACGTTTTCATCAATCAGTTTGAGGTGAAGACGGTGTATGAGAACTGCTTGGACAGAGCTGCCCAAAACTACGAGCGCGACTTTACAGTTCACTACAGCATTTATGACAGCAAAGGTGAGCTTGTATCAGGTAATAAGGTGAAAGTGCCTTACGAGTCAAATATTAACGATGTGCAGCGCATTGTAAGCGATAGTATGCCTAATATGGCGAAGCGCGTGCTGGCTGATCTTCCAACTGCAAAGAATTAAGCTACCGCAGGAACTGGTACTACATTTGCTTCCGTTTACCTGTTTACAACTACTGCCTTATGAAGTATAGACTCCTGCTCATTTTTTCCCTGCTGTTAACTGTTGGTTTCACCAAGCCTGTCCTTGCCCACGATTATCACGCCAGTATTGCCGATGTTCGCTTTAACCCGCGCACGCAAAGTTTGGAGGTGGCCGTTAAGGTATTTATGGATGACCTGGAAAATGCCCTGTCGCAGCGTAATAAGACAAAGGTAGTATACAGCCATACTTCGGAGCAGGTAAAAAAGTACCTCGCCGATTACCTTAGCACCAATCTTGTGCTGGAAGTTGAAAAAGGGAAGCCGCTTAAGCAGAAGTTCCTGGGCTCGGAAGAAGATGCCGATGTTGTTTGGATGTACCTGGAGGTGCCGTTACAACAAGCTTCGCTGCCCCAGCTTTACGTGAAGAATGCAGTGCTTACCGAGCTGTTCTCCGACCAAATGAACATTGTAAACATCAACTACAAGGGCAAAACAGAAAGCGTACTGCTGGAAAGAAGTGATACGCAGAAAAAGATAACGCTATAGCAGCAACAGAAATAAAAAAGGAGCTGAGCTACTAAAGTGGTTCAGCTCCTTTTTTATTTCTGTTGCTGCCAAACTTTAGCAATTAGCCCGGAAAGCAATAGAGCTATCAACCATCCGCTGAGCAAAGTAACGATCATATGGCCCGGTGCTTTCATCAGGTGTTTCCGCATGAGCAGGTTTAAGAGCAGAAAAAGAAAACCTAGCGTTGCGGTAGCAAGCCAAAAACCTAACCAGGACTGCTGATCATCCTCAACACGGGGCTTTGCAGGTAAACGGTGTACATGCCAAAGTATAATAGCTAATCCCACTACCGTACTGGCATGCTGCACTACGCGATGCAGCGCCATCTTTAGCTCAACAAAAGGAATCTCTACTGTTGTGTTTAGCACCGGTAATATTGCTGCAGATAAGGTATGGCGATGTGTAAAGCTATCCCAAAACACATGAGAAGAAGCTCCAATCAGGGCTGATGCTGTAATTACTAACCAGTTCTTGCGGAAGTACTGTATCCAGCTTGCAGGGTAGTTAATGGCCTCTGCCCTTTGTCTAAAGTATGGAGGCAGGTACTCGATCACAAGGTCACGCACCACAGTATGGAACACAATGCTTAGTAGCAGCGCTACAGGCAAATCGAACAGTAGAAGGCCAGGTAAAGTATGGCTGACCTCACTTTTGGTTTTAAGCCTAAAGAAGTACTCAAAGTCAGGTGCAATGCTCCCCATTACCAGGGCTGTAGCCGATAACCAACGACGGCGCAGCAGCGGAAGTATAATAGCTGGATGAGCGGCGGTAAAAGGCATATGTATTTGATGGTTTCTCTTGGTTCTAACGCAAGACACCACCGCCAGATATACCTGATAACGTTATTTTCTTGGTTTGATGATCTTAAACTCGACGCGGCGGTTTATGCGGCGATCTTCTTCAGTTTGCTCCTCCCGAATAGGCTTGCTGCTTCCATAGCCAACTGCATCGATGCGCTCGCCGCCAATATTTACCTTGCGATCTATGTACCTTTTGATAGCATCAGCACGGTCTTGTGAGAGGGAAAGGTTAAAGTCAGGGTCGCCGGCGCTATCGGTATGGCCTGCAATCTCAAGGCGGTATGTTGGGTGATCGATCATGAAGTAAGCAACCTCATCCAGTATCGGCTCCATTTCCGGAGTAATGTTGGATTGGTTGGGCTCAAACTCAATGTTCTGGAACACCATTGGGATGCTGTAGTCGATCACGGAGGTCATGACGTCTAGAGAAGTATCGCCTCTAAGCTCCAGCTCGCGCTCAATGGTGAAGAAGTCTGGGCTTTGAATGAGGATCATGTACCTGGTATTATCAATCAGGCTAAACTCAAAAGAGCCGTCCGGGCGCACATACTTGCTGGATATCTCAATTCCATTATCCATATCAATAATGGAGATAACAGCAGAGAGCGGCTTATGGGTAATGGAGTCGGTTAAAGTGCCTTCTACTTTGGTAACGGCCAATGGATGTGCCTCCATGGGCAGCGGGAACGAGTAAAGGTCAAGGTTCTTTATGTCGTCGGCCTCGGAGCGGGCATAATACAGGTTCTCGGAGGCGGCATCAATTGCAAAGTAGTACTCGCTGCCACGGCCGTTAACTAAGGGGCCGATGTTTCGCGGTTCCTGCCATTTACCCTGCACCAGGTACGTTTTGTAGATATCAAAATCACCGAAGTTGTAGAGCTGGCCACGTGAGCTGAAGTATAACACTTGGAACTTAGGATGCAGGTACGGACTAACCTCGCTCTCTCGGGTATTTATAACCGGCCCCATGTTCTGAGCTGGTGCCCATGACCCTGATTTAGTCTTGTAAGTGTAATAGATGTCTGAAAGGCCAAAGCCGCCTAAACGGTCAGAGGCAAAGTATAAGGTATCCTCCTGTTTAGATAACGTTGGCTGAGAGTCCCAGGCACGGCTGTTTACATTGGCACCAAGGTTTTTGATATCTCCCCAAGTGCCATCGTCCTGCAAGGTGGCTATATAAATATCACAGTTGCCGTAGCTGTCGGGTGCTTCACACCGTGCAAAGTACAAGGTTTTGCCATCGCGGCTCAGGCAGGCAGAGCCTTCGTTATAAATACTGTTGATAGGCTTTCCGAACGATTGTGCCTCTGCCCAGAAGCCATTGTTCTGCTTGCTGTAGTACAGATCTTCATTCGCGCGGTTCTGCAGGCCTTTTACATTACGCTTAGAAGTAAAAATCAGCAGTTCGTTCTCACCACTAAGGGTGGGGCCATAATCAGCGTAAGGAGAGTTGATGGCATTACCCATGTTCAGGTAAACGCCTTTCGGTGGCTGATACGACACAATCGACTTCCGGTACTCTACCAGTTCATAGTAATAGTCCAGCGGCACGTAATAGTCTTGGGTGTTTTGATCCAGCGAATCGTAGTAAGATTTTATCTCGCTTACGTCGGAGCGGTGGTGCTTAAGTACGAGACGGTACAGTGCTTTGGCTTTTTCTACGTTTCCATGGCGCTCATGCAGCTGCCCCAAGCGCCACAGTAGGTCAGTATCTTTGTAAAAATTCTGAACACCAAAGTTGTTTACATACTTCTCCAAAAGAGGGAGTACCTTATTGTATTGCTTACGTTTTTCCAGCCTCTGTATAAGAGAGAGCTGCTTTCGGTCGTGATAGTAAGGTATTTTGTTTAAATTAGGGAAGTCGAGCTGCAGCTCTGGGCTTGGCTGAGTTTTTTGAATGTTAAACTTGGCCTCAGACTCTTCGGGCTGTATAGGATTGAATTGCTGCCCCTGTACCATGGCAGGGCGCAGGAGTGTGAGCAGGAAGAATACCAACAGGAACAAGCGTTTCATCAGCGATGCAATTTTGCCCAACGCTCAAAGATATTAATTTTGCGCTATATTATTGTAAGTGTGCTTCCGCTTGGTGCTAATTTTTTAAGGTGTGTGCAAGAGCTATCCTTAATTCAGACAATTCAACAGCCAGAGCAGCCTTGGCACAAGTCTTGAACAAATATTGCATGGTAGGAAAACCGGGGGAGATTTGGAGTTTTCCTGCCAAAATGGCACTTAATCTACTTATGAACCAAACACTAAAGCATTTTCTACAAAACCTGCTTCTTAGTAGTGCTTCGGACGACGAAGGCACGGAACTTATACCTGTGATAACCGCTGAGATAGAGGATGATATGAACCTGATGGAGCTGCCTGAGGAGCTGCCGATATTAGCGGTACGCAACACAGTTCTTTTCCCGGGAGTGGTATTGCCTATTACGGTGAGCCGCAAAAAGTCTGTCAAACTGGTACGGAAGTCGCATGCAGGCGATAAAGTTCTCGGGGTGGTAGCACAAAAAAATACCAACTCCGATGATCCTACGGCCGAAGACCTCTACACTGTGGGCACTGTGGCTAAAATCCTGAAGATGCTGGTGCTGCCCGATGGCAATACAACTATCATCATACAGGGCCATAGCCGCTTTCAGATAGAGGAGGTTACTCAGGAAGATCCATACCTGACAGCAAAGGTGAGCCTGTGCGAGGAAACGCCGATGGACAAGAAGAGCAAGGAGGTAAAAGCGTTGGTGCAGTCTTTGAAAGATGCGGCTGCCAAAATGCTGAAGCTCAACCCTGAGATTCCGCAAGAGGCACAGGTAGCGCTGGATAATATTGACAGCCCAAGCTTTCTGACACACTTCCTGTCGAGCAACCTGAACGTAGAGGTAGCGCAGAAACAGGCTCTGTTGGAGGTAAATGACGGCAAGGAGCGTGGGACGCAGTTACTGGAACTCATGCTGCGCGAAATCCAGCTACTGGAGCTAAAGCAGGAAATTCATACTAAAGTACACACCGACCTGGACCAGCAACAACGCGATTACTTCCTGCGCCAGCAGATAAAGGTATTGCAGGACGAGCTAGGACAGGAGGGACCAGACCAAGAAATTGAGCGTTTTAGAGAGCGCGCTAAAAATAAAAAATGGCCAGAGGCTGTGGCCCTGCACTTCAAGCGGGAAATAGACAAACTGGCTCGCCTAAACCCACAAGCGGCAGAATATCCTGTGGCGGTAAGCTATCTGGAATTTCTGCTGGACCTGCCTTGGAGCGAGTATACCAAAGACAACTTCAACCTGAAGCGCACTAAAAAGATACTGGATGCCGACCACTACGGTCTGGAGAAGGTAAAGGAGCGTATTCTGGAGTACCTGGCTGTGCTAAAACTAAAGAACGACATGAAGGCACCTATACTTTGCCTTTATGGTCCTCCGGGAGTGGGTAAAACCTCCTTGGGACGTTCTATTGCCAAAGCCTTAGGCCGTAACTATGTGCGAATGTCATTAGGTGGTGTGCGTGATGAGGCGGAGATTCGTGGTCACCGTCGTACCTATGTGGGCGCTATGCCGGGTAAAATCATCAACCAGATCAAGAAAGTCGGTTCTTCTAACCCAGTCATCATACTGGATGAGATAGATAAGCTTGCTTCCGACTTCCGTGGCGATCCGTCTTCAGCTTTGCTGGAGGTGCTGGATCCGGAACAGAACCATACGTTTATGGATAACTATCTCGATGTGGAGTATGACCTGTCGAAGGTGTTGTTCATTGCTACAGCTAACTCACTGGATACCATACAGCCTGCCCTGCGCGATCGTATGGAGATCATTGAGCTGACTGGCTATACGCTGGAGGAGAAAACTGAGATTGCGAAGCGCCACCTGGTGCCAAAGCAGATAACAGAGCATGGGCTGGAGCCGGAAGACGTGAAGGTGCCGAAAGCAACAATACATAAGGTCATAGAAGACTATACCCGCGAGTCGGGCGTTAGAAACCTGGAGCGTAAGATAGGGCAGCTGGTGCGTAACACGGCCAAGCAAAAGGCAATGGAAGAGGAATTTGCCAAGTCCATCAAGCCAGAGGATGTTACAAAGATCTTGGGCTCTGAAATTTTTGACAAAGAGATCTACCAGGATATTGATACAGCTGGTGTGGTAACAGGCCTTGCCTGGACATCGGTAGGTGGTGATATCTTGTTCATAGAAAGTATACTAAGCCGCGGCAAAGGGAAACTGACGCTGTCCGGGCAATTAGGTGATGTGATGAAGGAGTCGGCCATGACGGCCATCTCTTACCTGAAGGCACATGCCGAGCTGTTGGATATTGACTACCGCCTGTTCGAC
This sequence comes from Pontibacter korlensis, assembly GCF_000973725.1. NCBI lineage: Bacteria > Pseudomonadati > Bacteroidota > Cytophagia > Cytophagales > Hymenobacteraceae > Pontibacter > Pontibacter korlensis. Next base: position 2,282,236 of record NZ_CP009621.1, read on the forward strand.
CAGTACGACCTTCACATCCACTTCCCGGAAGGAGCTGTGCCGAAGGATGGTCCATCAGCTGGTATCGCCATCTTTACTTCTATTGCCTCAGTGTTCACGCAACGCAAGGTGAAGTCGAGGCTGGCTATGACTGGTGAGATTACGCTGCGCGGTAAAGTACTGCCTGTAGGAGGTATAAAAGAGAAGATATTGGCCGCTAAGCGTGCTGGCATCACCGATATTATACTTTGCCAGAAGAATAAGAAAGACATCAACGAAATTCCGGAGCAGTACATAAAAGGCCTTACCATCCATTATGTAGACCGTGTGGATGATGTGGTGAAAATCGCACTGCTGAACGAAAAAGTGAAAAACCCGCTGAAACTGACGGTAAGGGAAGAAAAGACCGAAGCAGAGAGCTAATTGTAAGTGAGTACGGGGAATGATCCTTTGGAATTCCTCGATACGAACTCTCTTAATGTTCTAGTGTTGCTCACTTATTGACCTGTTTAAAATCATAGCCACCTGTGAGAAAAGCCGCACTTATACTTACTATGCTGTTGAGCCTGGCAGTTAGGGTGCAGGCACAGGTTGGTGGCCAGCGCGGCTTTCCGTTCCTGGAGTTGCCGACTAGCGCCAAACAGGCGGCTTTAGGTGGTATAAACGTTACGGCAGCAGGCCATGACGTAAATATGGTGGCGGCTAACCCTGCGCTGCTAAACGAGGAGATGGACGGGCAGATAAGCCTTAGCTATGTTGGCTATCTAGCCGATATTAAGCAGAGCCATGCTGTATATGCTTTCAATTCGGAGAAGCTGGGGCGCTGGGCTGCAAGTATAAATTACCTCAGCTATGGCGATTTTGTAGAGCGCGATGCCACAGGCATGGAGTTAGGTACCTTCAATGTAAACGATTATACCCTGGCCTTGACCCATTCCCGTGAAATGGAAGCTTTTACAATAGGCGCTACAGCGAAAATGGCTGTATCTAGTATAGCGGGGAATCAGGCTGTTGGCTTGTTGGCTGATGCTGGTGCAGTATTTAAGCATCCGGAGAAAGACTTAACCGTAGGATTGGCGTTTAAGAACGTGGGCTATCTGGTTAAGCCTTTTGATAGCGGAAAGCGACAAGAGATGCCATGGGATGCGCAATTGGGCATAAGCTATAAACCTGTGCATATGCCAGTGCGGCTATCGCTAACAGCGCACCGGCTTTACCAGTTCGACATCGTATACCTGGACCCCAACGCACAAGGCCAGTTGGATGAGAACGGAAACGAGGTGAAGGAGGAAAAAACGCTGGGTGATAAGATTGCCCGACATTTTGTGGTTGGTACGGAGTTCGTGTTCAGCAAGAACTTTCAGCTACGGGCTGGGTACAACCACTTGCGAAGAAAGGAGCTGCGCCTGGATGGTAATTCAGGAGGAGCCGGTTTCTCTTTAGGAGCCATGGTGCGGGTGCGGAGTTTTGAACTGAACTATGGTAGTGCCTTCTTTCATCCCTCAGGTGCCACGCATTACATCACCATTGCCACCAATACCAACACGTTCCTCAAAAAGAAGAGTAGTTAATAACCAAACGGACCTGCAACTGGTATGTAGCTTATGGCCGGGTTTGATTTATAAACACAAGAAGAAGACATGTTAGATAATATTGCATCGTTAACGCCAGCTCAGATTGTAGCGGAGCTGGATAAATATATCATTGGGCAGAAGGATGCCAAACGTAATGTGGCCATTGCGCTGCGTAACCGTTGGCGTCGCATGAATGCTGATAAAAACATCCAAGGGGACATTGTACCAAACAACATCCTGATGATTGGAGCCACAGGTGTGGGTAAAACAGAGATTGCACGCCGCCTGGCCAAGATTGCCGATGCGCCTTTTACCAAGGTAGAGGCCTCTAAATTTACCGAGGTTGGCTACGTGGGCCGCGACGTAGAAAGTATGGTGCGCGACCTGGTTGAGCAGTCGGTAAACATGGTGAAGCAGAAGAAAAAGGAGGAGGTGAAGCAGAAAGCAGCCGAGGTGGTAGAAGATATCATACTTGATGCGCTTATCCCGCCGATCCAGGGCCGCTCTACGCCATCGTTTTCTACTACTGCCGATCCAAATGCCATGCCGGACAACGATTATGAGCTGAACGAGCGCACCCGTGAGAAATTCCGTGAGAAGATCCGTAACGGTGAGTTGGAAGACAGAAAGATCGAGATTAGGGTACAGCAGAATGCTATGCCAGGCGTGGGTGTAATGGGCCCTGGTATGGACGAGGCTTCTATGATGAACATCCAGGAGATGATCAGCGGCATGATGCCGAAGAAGACCAAGAAGCGTAAAGTATCCATTGCGGAGGCACGTAAAATTCTTCTGGAAGAGGAGGCTGCCAAGCTGATTGATATGGATGAGGTGAAGGAGGAGGCCATTTTCAAGGCTGAAAACTCTGGTGTAATCTTTATCGACGAGATCGACAAGGTAGCAAGCTCGAGCAAGAAAGGTAGCGGACCTGATGTGAGCCGTGAGGGTGTGCAGCGCGACCTGCTGCCAATTGTGGAAGGTTCCACGGTGAACACGAAGTATGGCATCATCAACACCGACCATATTCTTTTCATAGCTGCCGGTGCGTTTCACGTGGCTAAGCCATCAGACCTGATCCCGGAGTTACAGGGCCGTTTCCCAATTCGTGTGGAGCTGGACAGCCTGACCAAAGACGATTTCTATCAGATCCTGAAGTTCCCGAAAAACGCGCTCACCAAGCAGTATGAGGCGCTACTCTCTGCCGAAGACGTGGATCTGACGTTTAACGACGAAGCGCTTGACGAGATCGCCTCCATTGCCTACGAGGTAAACACAGAAGTGGAAAACATAGGTGCGCGACGTCTGCATACGGTCATGAGCCGCCTGCTAAACGATATCCTGTTCGATGTTCCGGACAAGATTGGTGCTAATGCACATATTGTAGTCACTCGCGAGATGGTGCAGGAGAAGCTGTCTGGTATGGTGAAAAACCGTGACCTTAGTCAGTATATTCTGTAGTTAGAATGTAGAAAGTTAAAAGGCTAGAAAATGTAAAAGTGAGTTAGTGGCTCGCCAGCACATTTTTATACTTTCAACTATACTTCAAAAGCTGGCGTCCCTGCTAAGGTAGAGGCGCCAGCTTTTTTATTTTTAGCCTTGATTTTATACTTTGAGGAGTACAGAGCGCAACATGAAGAAGACAAGCAAAAGTATTGTGATGCCCGCAGTGGTAGCAGTGATAACTCTTCTTCTGTTTGCAACAGTGCTAGCATACTTTCTAACTCTTGAAGCACACTATTCTAAAGACCGGGAAGAGACGCGGAAATTTTCATTTTTAATCAAAAGCTGTGAAGAAGCAGAGGAGAAGGCTGAAGCAGATTTTGAGAAAGAGGAAATACGGATGTTCTTTAGTAGTGGTGTTGAGGATGAGCATCATAGTAAATTTCCTTACAGCTTTTATAAGCGGCTTGAAGAGGATTTTGGTATAGATATCATTTATACTGGAGATGTCTTCTCATCATTCCACAAGTGCTACAATCTTAAGATGGATGATCTGCTAGATGAGAAGCTTGGGGAGCATATTATTGAGGGTCTGTTCAATGAGCTTAGAGACAAAGAGTATGTTCAATAAAGCATCCTCTCCCAAACCTCCTCCGTACCTTTAACTTTTTAACCTACTAACCTTCTAACTTTGAACATCTACATCATCACTGGAGCCAGCAAAGGCATAGGCAAGGCACTGGCCGAAGAACTTCTGAAAGACGAGAATAACTTAGTAGTAGGCGTATCTCGCAGCAGCACGATCAAACATCTTAACTACCGCCACCAGCCACTCGATTTCTCAGATGTACCTGCCGTAGAGCACAACCTGCACAAGATTTTTCTGCCTTATAAGGATGCACAAAAGCTGGTACTAATCAACAACGCTGGTGTGCTGGGAGATATAGGCTACGTGGGAGAGGGAATGCCCAATGAGCGGTTTGAATTTGTGTTTGATGTGAATGTTATTGTTCCGGCCATGTTGATGAATACTTTTCTGGAAGTATACAGTCAGCACCCGGCGCAGAAAGTGGTGGTAAACATTAGCTCCGGTGCAGGCAAGTATCCAGTGGATGGTTGGGCAAGCTACTGTGCTTCTAAAGCCGCCATCGATATGCTTTCGCAGACGGTGCAGCTGGAGCAGGACAAACGTGGTACAGGCGTAAAAGTATATGCTTTATCACCTGGTGTGGTAGATACGTACATGCAGGGGCAAATCAGGGAAAGTGATGCTAGTCGCTTCAGTGCTGTAGAAAAATTCAAACAGTATAAGGAGAACAACGAACTTGCCTCACCCGAAGAGGTAGGTCAGAAGATCGCCAACTTTCTCAACAACACCGACGCGTATAATAATGTGGTAGTATCGGTTCGTGATATGTAATAACCACCAAGATACCTTCTTAGGCCCTACCAGTTGGCAGGGCCTTTTTGTTTTCAAGCCTGCCTGCAGGTAACAAGTTGGTGCTGAAGTATAAAAAGCATCTATTAATTAATGATTCGCTAAATTATTATATATAAATATCTTAAATTGTTAGACGCAGGCAGGCTTTTTATACTATGCTTGTTGCTGCATAAAAGTATAACTGTTGGAGATACAATGCTTCCAAAACTGTACAAGGGGCAAGCATCAAAGCATAAGTTAGAAGGAGATAATAAGGCTGAAAGGGAACGCACACAATGCCGATAGTGCTGAGCTTTGGGAAAAAGCAATGAGCTGTTACTGTAACAATACCACCTATTTTATATCTAACCTTTGTGAATAATGGAAAATAACAGACAAAAGATGCATGAGTATTGGAGGCGTAACCTGCGCATCCTGCTTACGCTGCTCGGGCTCTGGTTTGCAGTATCGTACCTGTTTGGCATTCTGCTCGTGGATGAGCTCAACCAGTTTATGCTGGGTGGCTTTAAACTAGGGTTCTGGTTTGCCCAACAAGGCTCTATTTACTTCTTCGTGCTGATCATCTTCATTTATGTATGGCTGATGAACAAACTCGACAGAGAGTTTGATGTGGATGAAGAATAAGAACATCACACCTTAAACACTGACATTCATGAGCATTTTAGCTTGGACATACCTGATTGTGGGCATTACGTTTGCCCTCTACATCGGCATCGCCATTTGGTCGCGGGCCGGATCTACAAAAGAATTTTATGTGGCTGGCGGCGGTGTAAGTCCGCTTGCAAACGGCATGGCCACTGCCGCCGACTGGATGAGCGCAGCCTCCTTCATCTCCATGGCTGGCCTTATCTCCTTTATGGGCTACGACGGCTCTGTATACTTGATGGGCTGGACGGGAGGCTATGTGCTGCTGGCCCTGTTGCTGGCACCCTACCTGCGCAAGTTCGGTAAGTTTACTGTTCCGGATTTTGTGGGCGACCGCTATTACTCCAGAACAGCCCGCCTGGTGGCTGTTATTTGCGCCATCTTTGTCTCGTTTACTTATGTGGCCGGGCAGATGCGGGGCGTGGGTATCGTCTTCTCTCGTTTTCTGGAAGTGCAGATCGAGACAGGTGTTATCATCGGTATGATAATCGTACTGTTCTACGCTGTGCTGGGTGGCATGAAAGGAATTACCTATACACAGGTTGCACAGTATTGCGTGCTGATTTTTGCCTACATGGTACCGGCTATCTTTATCTCTTTGATGCTTACCGGTAATCCTATTCCGCAGCTTGGCTTGGGTGGCAATGTAGAAGACGGAACCCCACTGCTGCAAAAGCTCGATGGCATGCTTACAGAGCTGGGATTTGCGCCCTACACCGACGGCACAAAATCAACCATTGACGTATTCTTTATCACGGCAGCCCTGATGGTGGGAACAGCAGGTTTGCCACACGTAATCGTGCGTTTCTTTACGGTGCCTAAAGTAAAGGATGCCCGTAAATCGGCAGGATATGCGTTGGTGTTCATTGCCATACTTTATACTACAGCTCCGGCCATCGGGGCCTTTGGGCGCTACAACATGCTCAACAACATCAGCAACCGGTCTACTGCAGAAATGCCACAGTGGGTGCAGAACTGGCAGAAGACAAACCTGATCAGCATCGACGATAAAAACGGCGACGGGCGCATACAATATGTAAAGAACCCGGATGCGAACGAGCTGACAATAGATAAAGACATTATGGTGCTGGCAAATCCGGAAATTGCTAACCTGCCAAACTGGGTTATTGCTTTGGTAGCAGCTGGTGGTTTGGCGGCAGCCTTGTCAACAGCTGCTGGTCTGCTGTTGGTAATATCTACTTCCATTTCGCACGACCTGCTTAAGAGATCTTTCATGCCTGATATCTCTGAAAAGCACGAGCTAATAGCGGCTCGTGTAGCAGCCACAGCGGCTGTGGTGGTGGCTGGGTACTTTGGCATCAATCCTCCGGGCTTTGTGGCCGAGGTAGTGGCTTTTGCCTTTGGTCTGGCAGCTGCTTCTTTCTTCCCGGTTATCATCATGGGTATCTTCTCTAAACGCATGAACAAGCAGGGGGCCATTTGGGGAATGGTGATAGGTCTGGTCTTTACGCTAGCCTACATTTTATACTTCAAGTTTATCAACCCAGAAGCTAACCTGCCTGAGAACTGGTGGTTTGGTATCTCTCCGGAAGGTATTGGTACATTGGGCATGATACTCAACTTTATAGTGTCTTTTGCCATATCAAGGTTTACCCCGCCGCCGCCACCTTACATTCAGGACCTGGTAGAGGATATCCGAATCCCGAGGGGAGCGGGTGCTGCAACGGTAAACCACTAGAGATAACGTAATAATCTGCTGAAAACATGAATGGTTGGCTTCATAAGGTCAACCATTCATGTTTTACCTGCTTTAGGGCGTCATGTCATAAGTTCTCAACCCTCATATTCTCAATGCTCTAGGTAAGACAAAGAACGAAATATGCTGATGCCATCATTGTTTCTGATGTGTCATAATAGCTTTCAAATGTCCTTCATTCGTAATGGTACAGAGGCCATCAAAAGTGAAGTTGCTGGTGTTGGATATGATGGTGCTAAATAAGGGCGTTTAGAAAGTGCGCCCTACACGGGGAAAGAAAACTTGAGGAGGTAGAACGGCTGGAGGTAGAGTAGCTATCAAAAACATTTCTGCACACGCATAAACCTAAAACACCGAAACTATGGAGACTTTAACTCGAGCACCCAAAAGTTATGCTGAGGCATACGCACAAAGTATCTCTAACCCCGAAGCATTCTGGAGAGAGCAGACAGAACAGGTGGCATGGTACGAAAAACCGCAGCAGGTGCTCACCACCGATGAGAACGGCTTTTATCGCTGGTTTGAAGGTGGCAAGCTCAATACTGCCTACCTGGCGCTCGACTACCATGTAGAGAATGGCCGTGCCGATCAAACAGCCCTTATTTATGATTCCCCTGTTACTGGTGTGGTGAAGAAGTATACTTACACGGAGCTTCGCGATTTTGTAGCTCAGTTTGCCGGTGCGCTGCAAAAGCTTGGTGTGGGTAAGGGCGATACGGTGGTTATCTACATGCCCGTGATACCGGAAGCAGTGGTAGCCATGCTGGCTTGCGCGCGCCTGGGAGCTATACATTCTGTTGTGTTTGGAGGCTTTGCCCCGCACGAGCTGAGCGTGCGCATTGATGATGCTAAGCCCAAAGTAGTCGTTTCTGCTTCCTGCGGTATCGAGTTCGCCAACGTAATCCCTTACAAGCCTTTACTAGATAAAGCACTTGAAAGCAGCACACATCAGCCAGATTATACCATTATTTTTCAGCGGCCGCAGTTACAAGCCGATATGCAACTTGGGCGCGACCTGGATTATATGGAGGTACTGCAGCAGGCAGAACCTGCTAATTGTGTACCTGTAGAGGCTACAGACCCACTGTACATTCTTTATACCTCTGGCACCACGGGCAAACCAAAAGGCATTGTACGCGATAATGGTGGCCATGCCGTAGCGCTAAAGTATAGTATGAAGGCTGTGTATGGTGTTGATCCCGGGGATGTGTTTTGGGCAGCCTCGGATGTAGGCTGGGCCGTGGGGCATTCGTACCTGGTGTATGGACCGTTTATCCATGGCTGTACCTCCATACTCTTTGAAGGTAAGCCTGTGCGTACTCCCAATGCAGGTACCTTCTGGCGCGTAATTCAGCAGCACGAGGTGAAGGTGCTTTTCACGGCTCCAACGGCTTTCAGGGCCATCAAAAAGGAAGACCCGGACGGACTTTTCAAGAAAAAGTATGACACGCCATCTTTAAAATACTTATTTTTAGCTGGAGAGCGGTGCGATCCGGACACTTACTACTGGGCTAAGAATCTACTGCAGGTGCCGGTGGTAGACCATTGGTGGCAAACCGAATCGGGCTGGCCTATGGTAGCAAGCATGGTGGGGCTGGAGGAAGTATCTGCCAAGGCAGGCTCTGCCGGTAAGCCTGTTTGCGGCTACGCTGTACAAATCCTGAATGAGGAAGGACAGCAGCTCATCCCGAACCAGGAAGGTATAGTAGCCGTGAAGCTGCCGCTGCCACCAGGTTGCCTGCCCACCTTGTGGAACGATGATGAGCGCTTCCGAAAATCATACCTGGAGCGGTTCCCGGGCTATTATATGACCGGCGACGGCGGCTATATAGACGAAGATGGCTACGTGTACATTATGGGCCGCATCGATGATGTAATCAACGTCTCGGGCCACAGGTTGTCTACCGGGGAGATGGAGGAGATGGTATCGTCGCATCCGGCGGTGGCTGAGTGTGCCGTAGTAGGTATAGCTGACGAATTGCGAGGACAGCGGCCAATTGGTTTAGTAGTGCTGAAAGACGGCCAGACAATAGGAGAGCAGCAACTGGAGAAAGAACTGGTAAGCCTGCTGCGTGAGAAAATCGGGGCGGTGGCATACTTTAAAACAGTGCTGCAGGTACCGCGCCTGCCTAAAACCCGATCTGGCAAGATACTGCGCCGCACGCTGCGCCATATTGCCGACGGCACACCTTATGCCGTGCCATCTACCATTGATGATCCGGCTATACTTACTGAGATACGCGACCTCCTTAAGAAGAGGCGCGTTGGATATGCATTTAAGAACCTTAAAAATCAAACTAACCAAGAATTAACTCTTGCCATGACGAACTATCAAGTAAAAACCTACAAGGAGTACCAGGACGCTTACAAGCGTAGCGTGGAGAATCCGGAAGGATTTTGGGCCGATATAGCCGACACCTTTACCTGGCGCAAGAAGTGGGATAAAGTACTGGAGTGGAATTTTGATGAGCCGAATGTGAAGTGGTTTCAGGGTGGAAAGCTCAACATAACTGAGAACTGCCTTGACCGCCACCTGAAAACCAGAGGTAATAAATTAGCCCTAATTTGGGAGCCTAACGACCCGAAAGAACGTTTTGTACGCTACACTTACCGTGAGTTGCACGAGAAGGTGTGCCAGTTTGCCAATGTGCTCAAGAAAAACGGAGCTAAAAAAGGAGACCGCATCTGTATCTATATGCCAATGATTCCTGAGCTGGCTATTGCAGTGTTGGCCTGTGCCCGCATTGGGGCCATCCACTCGGTAGTATTTGCCGGTTTCTCCGCTTCGGCCATGGCAGACAGAATAAACGATGCACAGTGCAGTATGGTACTCACCTCTGATGGATTGAACCGTGGTGCCAAGCAGATACCTGTGAAGCGCGTGGTGGACGAGGCGCTGGAAAGCTGCACAACGGTAGAAAAAGTAATAGTGGTAGAACGCTTGGGTTGGGCCGTGAATATGGTAGAAGGCCGCGATGTGTGGTACCACGACGAGGTGAAAACTGTTAGCAAAGAGTGTCCTGCCGAAGTGATGGATGCTGAAGACATGCTGTTTATACTTTATACTTCAGGCTCTACAGGCAAGCCGAAGGGTGTAGTGCATACCTGTGGCGGCTATATGGTGTATGCGCAGTACAGCTTCTGTAATGTGTTTCAGTACGAGGAGAGCGACATATACTGGTGTACAGCAGACGTAGGCTGGATCACGGGCCACACCTATCTGCTATATGGCCCGCTGCTGGCTGGTGCCACTACCCTAATGTTTGAGGGTGTTCCAACATACCCTGATAATGGCCGTTTCTGGCAGGTAGTAGATAAGTTTGGGGTAACTATTTTCTATACTGCTCCAACTGCCATCCGCGCCCTAATGGGTGGCGACATAGAGGATGTGCTTTCTTATAGCCTTGACTCGTTGCGGGTGCTGGGCTCAGTGGGCGAGCCTATCAATGAGGAGGCATGGCAATGGTATTACCGCCATGTTGGTAAGGGGAGAAGTCCATTGGTAGACACCTGGTGGCAAACCGAAACGGGTGGTATCATGATTTCCACGTTGGCAGGAGTAACACCTATGAAGCCAAGCCATGCAGGACTTCCTTTGCCAGGTATACAGCCTATACTTGTCGACAGCGATGGCAATGAGATAAAAGAAAACGGAGTGGAAGGTTATCTTTGTGTGAAATTTCCGTGGCCAAGCATTATCCGCACCACCTACGGCGACCACGAGCGCGCGCGCCTCAGCTACTTCTCTACTTACAAGGGCTTATACTTTACTGGTGATGGCGCCAAGCGCGACGAGAATGGCCTGTACCGTATCATTGGCCGGGTAGACGACGTTATCAACGTATCAGGCCACCGCTTCGGTACTGCCGAGATTGAAGAAGCCATCAACCACAACGAGCATGTGGTAGAATCAGCAGTAGTAGGCTATCCGCACGATGTGAAAGGCCAGGGCATCTATGCATTTGTGATCCTGAAAGATAAACCAGAAAACGAAGACTGGCTGCGGGCAGAAATTGTGGAAACGGTGGTGGAAATGATCGGAAAGATTGCACGACCAGACAAAATTCAGATCGTGAGCGGTCTGCCTAAAACGCGCTCTGGTAAAATCATGCGACGCATCCTGCGCAAAGTAGCCGAGGGTGACACTTCGAACCTGGGCGATACTTCTACACTGCTGGACCCAGAAGTAGTGGAAGAGATAAAGGAAGGCGCATTGTAAAAAGAGAGTATTAGTTTAGTTGTTAAAAGCCCCGCAGCATTAGCAGTGGGGCTTTTTTTGCTACTGGTGCTAATTAAGGTATTCATAACTCTGCGGGTAAGAAAGGTGGGAGAGTTGGTGAATATTTTGTGTTCGCCTGTGCAGTTACGGTTATCTGTAGTTTTCAGCAAAAAATCGTAAGTTTATTACTGTTAGCAATTAGCATTGGGTGGATAACCGGAACAACTCCTTATACACAGTAGTTGTAGCGCATTTAAGTAAATGAAACAAATAAGAATACTTGCATTAACATTTTTAACCTTAAGCTATATTAGCTTATTTCTAATGCTGGTATTTGATAATGAGTTACAAGACATTAGCTTTCCACCCATATTTATCCTGTGGGGATTTGGAGTCATTAATTTAATAACGAACGCCATTTATGTAGACAAAGCAAAATTTAGAATTTGGGTTTTGCTCTTATTAGTTACTAGCGGATCAACTTGGGTATTTCCACCCTTGTTGTTTACATATTTCGGAATCCCATTCTTATTTGTTTACTTAATCGTTAGCATTTATGTGCACTTTAAAAAAGTGTTCAAACAACAGTTTAAGAGTTAGTATATAAAATAAACGTGCTACAACCACACCTTTACCATAGCTACGCCATGGAAAAGCCCAGCACGGTTAGCAGTAAAGTTGATTATCATATAAATGAGTAAGCACCTATAGAAAATATTAGCCTCTCCTGCTAGCAGGAAAGGAAGTGCCCGTGCGGTATACTTTGCCCATCAGGTTTAGTGAGGAAAAGAGAAATAAGAAGTAGTATAAGATTAGTTGTGTATCTTAAGTTAAGTGTGCTGGCACACAGTTCTGAATAGTGTTTATACCGTTGTTCGAAACCGCATTAGTAACCCTCGCCGTTCTCTTAAGAATACTGTCTAATCCCTTAGGTAATGTTTTTCAGAAGCAACTAACCTCTAAAGGAAACCACCCCTTACTCGTCAACTTTATAACATACCTGCTCTTGTCCTTCGCCTGCGTTTTTATTGCAGCAGATGTGCAGTGGCATGCTCTTCCAAATGAATTCTGGTATTACTCTGTACTGGCAGGTGTTGCAGGAGCATTAGGGAACGGCTTTTTGGTGAAGGCCCTACAGAAAGGAGATCTCTCAGTTCTTGGACCAGTCAATTCTTATAAGTCGGTTGTAGGCATTGTAGTGGGCATCTTTCTGCTTGGTGAGGTGCCAAATGGCTATGGAGTATTGGGAGTTGCCTTGATAATTTATGGGAGCTACTTTGTATTAGGTACAACGAAAGAAGGGTTCTCTTTGGACCTGCTTAAAAGAGCTGAAATCCAGTATCGAATATGGGCTATGATTTTAACAGCGGTAGAAGCTGTTCTCATCAAAAAGATAATAGTAGCTTCTTCAACTGCTGTTGCATTTATGAGTTGGTGCTGGTTCGGTGCTCTTTTCTCCTTCGTTCTGTTGCTGGTTTACCGGCTAGACTTGAAGAAAGAAATCAGTATGCTCGGCTACGCAGATCTTAGCAAATATGCGTTTCTTATTGTTTGTGTTGGTATAATGCAGCTTACAACCAACTATGCCTTTGACCACATGGCCGTTGGTTACGCACTGTCACTTTTTCAACTTTCAGTCATCGTTAGTGTACTGTTAGGCAGCAGGTTTTTTAAGGAGCAGGAAATCCGAAGAAAGCTGATTGGATCTGCCATCATGATTGCAGGATCAGTTATCATCATTCTTTTAAAGAACTAATAGTAGATTAACATGCGCACCTCTAGCTTTTTCAGAGTTGTGGCTTCACTGCAATCTTGTGTGGTAGAGCTTTGAAAGGCCTGCTACTTAAAAACTTAATGCGGTAATCTCAGTAGTGCAATTTAGCTTAGCCTCTCTAAAACTGTAGGTCTATACTTCTACAACCTGTAATCTTTTATCTTTGTACCCAAACAAAGTATAAGCTATGATTGACGAGACACACAACCCTTGGACCACCCTTTCCAGCAAAGACATTTACCAGAACCCCTGGATTAAAGTACGCGAAGACAAGGTGCTCAACCCGAATGGCGGCGAAGGCATTTATGGGGTAGTGAGCATGAAAAATAAAGCTATTGGTATTATTCCAATAGATAACGAAGGCAATACTTACCTTGTCGGCCAATACCGTTACCCGCTAAATGGGTATAGCTGGGAAATACCAATGGGTGGCGGATTGGTTGAAAACAATATTCTGGAGTCGGCGAAGCGGGAGTTGCAGGAGGAAACCGGTTTTACCGCCGCCAAATGGACGAACATCTGCCGTTTGCACACGTCTAATTCTGTTACCGATGAAGAAGGCTTTGTTTTTCTGGCTGAGGAACTAACAGCTGGCGAAACGGCTTTTGAGGAAACAGAAGAACTGCACATTAAAAAGGTGCCTTTTAAGGAGGCTGTGCGCATGGCCATGAACAACGAAATTACCGATGCTATTAGCGTAGCTGGTATACTTAAGGCCGCTTTTTTGTTGCAGGAACAGGGTAAGCTGTAGCCATTTTTTATACTTACCAAGCGCCTGCTGCGTTAAAATATTGTACAGCTGCCGAGCCTGATGTTCAGGCGTTGTACAATGGTGGAATATGCTTACATTTGGACATATGAAGGCCGTAAAATACTTGTCACAACGGATTTATACTACCTGGTGCGTAACTTGGTTTGTGCTTCCTTTTGTGGTTACGTATCCGCTGCAGGCAGTGCTCATGCGCCGGAAGCAGTGGTACAGGCAGCTGCATGAAGTCAACAGGTTTTGGTCGACATCTGCCCTACGTATGTTCCTGACGCCGCTTCAGGTAGAGTGGCGCATGAAGTTAAACCGGAAGGAGCGCTATATTTTTGCTCCAAACCACAGCTCCTACCTCGATATTCCGGTAATGCTGCATGCCATTCCCGGATTTCTTAACTTTGTAGGCAAGGCTGATCTGTGTAAAGTGCCGCTGTGGGGCAAGGTTTACGAGAAACTATACATCTCCGTAGATCGCAAAAGCACCGTTAGCAGCGCCAAAAGCTATATAAAGTCAGTAAAAACGTTGGAAGAAGGGCGTAGCCTGGTGATATTTCCGGAAGGCACTATCCCTAAAACCGCAGGTGAACAACTGATGGCTTTCAAAGATGGCCCTTTTAAACTGGCCATTGAGAAGCAGGTGCCGGTAGTACCGGTAACGATGCCTTACAACCAGCACTTTCTGCCTGACCTGGACGGAAAGCTGAAAGTACGCTGGCACCCGCTCAAGATCATTATTCATGAACCGGTTGAGACAAAGGGGCTAACGCTGGAAGACCTGCCAAGACTAAAAGAGCAGGTGTTCAGCATCATTCAAACAGAAATTACGAAACATACTAAAGTACATGTCAACAGATATTCAAACCATCCGCAAGATAGCGCACTTAGCAAGGCTGGAGTTTAACGAGGAGAAAGAGCAGGAAGTGCTGCAGGACCTGAACAAGATCCTGAACTGGGTAGACCAGTTGCGCCAGTTGGATACCGAGCACGTAGAGCCGCTCATCCACATGTCGGAAGAAGTGAATGTGCTGCGCGAGGATGAGCCGCGAAACACCATTACACACGAACAGGCATTGCTGAATGCACCTAAAAAAGACTCCGATTATTTCCGGGTGCCGAAGGTGCTGGAATAAATCGATGGCTTAACATATGAGTAAGATCAAGTTTTGGCAAGGATGGGATACGTATACCAGGTATCCCTATCTTTTTTTACTGCTGTTGGGTATTCTGTCTCTGCTGCTAGCGGTATACTTCTATTTTACAGGTGAGGCCACGGCCATTGCCTGGGATAAGGTAACCGATATGCAGGTAGTGCCAATGCCGGTTCATGAGGTGTCGGGCCTGCTGGAGAATTTCACGCTCTCGGCAGACGGTTACCTGCTGTTTGAGCAGTATGACGTGGCGTTGCCCCAGGTAAAAGGCAGCGTGGCAGCATTGGTGTTAGCAGTATTAGCTATCTGCCTCGTCTTTTATGCAGCGGCCATAAGTACGATGCGGCAGCTGCCGTACTTTGGAGGTATACTGCTACTGATGCTGTTCCTGGCCACGTTTAATTTCGACCTGCTGGAGGTATTTGGCGGAGCCGGGCAAACAATGCTGTTGGTTAGCATTGTCATGCTTGCCATCAGCAGCTACGCATTTCAGGCTTTTTGGCCAAACACAAGCTTTATACTAAGAGTGGTAGCGATGTTAGGCGTTGTAGCTGTGCTGGGGCTGCTAATATACTCTGAGGCGGCATTCCCAACAGAACTGGTAACGCTGCACCTGGTAAGCTACAGCTCTATCGGGTTGTTGGTAGCATCTGTGCTGTTCATGCTGTGGGTGAGCTACGAGAATATAAATGCCCTGCTCTGGATAAATACACAGGCTAAAACACCGGAGCGCCGCTTTAGTATGTGGCAGTTCCTGCTGATCAGCTTGCTATACCTGTCGAGTTTATTGCTGTTATACCTACGCCATACAGGCTATGTAGATGCAGAGGTAATACCACTAAACCCGTATCTAGTGCTGTTGCTGTCTGCAGTGGCCGGTTTTTGGGGTATGCGTCAGCGGGAGGCATTCTATGGGCGCCTGTTTTCATTCCATCCTACAGGGGGCATACTGTATTTGGTATTTGCAACCATCACTTTCCTAAGTATAGGATACGCCTTCGCAACAGCCAACGACTCCCTTACTTTACTGTACGGCAACCTGATTATTTACACGCACCTTACTTTTGGCTTTGGCTTTCTGGTGTATGTAATGTTCAACTTTGGACGCCTGCTGGAGCAGCGCCTGCCAGTGTATAAGGTGGTGTATGAGCCAAAGTCTTTTTCCCTGTTTTCATTCTTCATACTTAGCCTGGTGCTATGCGTGGTGCTGATCATGCGCACGCAGTATCGCTCTTACTTCCAGGCCCAGGCAGGCTATTATAGTTACATTGGAGATTTGTACCGTGCTTCTGGTAACGATATTCTGGCGCGTCGCTTTTATGAGGAAAGCGATGTGTTTGACAATGGTAATGTGAAGGCAAATTATAGCCTTGCCGCCATGCACCGCAAAGACCAGCAGCGTAACCAGGAGATATTGCGCTTGAAAGCGGCGCTGGAGCGCAGGCCGAACGCTAAGCTGTATGTGCGCCTGGCTAATCTATACGATGAGAAGCAATACTTCTTCGAGAAGCTGTATGTGCTGCAGGAGGGGGCAGAGCAGTTTCCGGAAAACTCAGAAATCTATAACAACCTGGCCCTGTTATACTCTGAAACCAGCGTTCAGGACAGCACAGAATACTACTTTAACCTGGCGCAGGAGAATAGCCCTAACAACGATCAGGTGCGCAGCAACCGCTTAGCGTACTATACCCGCCAGGCCATGCTGGAGCCTGCAAAGGCAGTATTGGAAGAGTCCATCAAAGGCAAGTATAAAACACTGCGCAGCAATCAGGCTGTGCTGCGTCAGCTCTTAGGCATGGATCCACAGGACAAGGAGCACTTTATGCCTGACTCTCTGAAGGAGGTAGAGGACTTTACTTTGTTCTACAACCAAACCATCAGCCGCCTCAGCGAAGGCGATACAACCCGCCTTAAACCTATAAACGACTACCTTGGCTCCCCAGGCAACCAGATATTCTTTAGTGATCTGCTTTACCTGAAGGGATTAGTGCACCACTACAATGGACTGCCGCGCGAAGGAAGGCGCTTAGTAGAGAACCTGGCCCTGCAGATGGAGTCGGAGAGGGGGTATTATTACAACACCTTAGGGCTATGGATGCTGGAGGAGAAGAACAACCGCGCGGCAGCTGCATACTTTAAACAGGCAAAAGACAGGGGGTACATGCAAGCCTATCTGTCCCATGGTTATGCATTGGCCCTGGCGCACCAGCCAGAAGAAGCAGTAGCTGCCTTGGAGGAAGTAGCTTATACTCAGAATGAGGCAGCCTTGGCGGTGGCCCACGGGCTTGCGACTTTACTTCGCCAGGATCTGCAGACCGTGCTTCAAGAAGGGTCTGACAAAGATAAGTTGCAGTACCTGCTTACGTATCTGCCAACGCTCTCCCTAGATCAGATTAATGCAATGGCAAACTCGATAGAAGAAAAGGACCTGAAGCGTCATGCCATGGTGGCCAGAGTAGAGTACCTCTTGGGACAGAAACGCTGGAAGGCAGCCTACAATGCCATACAGGAGGCAAGTGCTCTGCAGCGGCCAGAGGGTAATCTGCGCTCGACACTTAACCTGCAGCAGCTAAGGCTATGGCTTTATACTGAAAAGTATGATTTGCTGAACGACAGGCTGGGCAAACTTTACCTGACCGACCGCGATAAGCGTATGAGTTTCTACTTTAAAGCACGGATAGCAGAAGCAAGAGGGCGTACCGAGGAAGCTGCCTCACGTTATGAGCAGGCCATTAAAATGCTCACCTATGATGAGGAGACGCTTTTGGCTGCCGCTGACTTCTTCAGGAAGTATAAACCTGGTGATGAGAAGGCCTACAACATACTGCTGAGCGGAATTACCTATAACCCATATTCTGCACAACTGCACAAGGCATACGCCCTCGAAAGCGTGGAGCAGGGGCTATATTCCTACGCAGAACAGGCTTCAGAAACGCTACAGAACTTGCTTCCTGCCTCGGAATATGCTACATTTATAAAGAAACTTGAACAAAAACGCCAGGAAGTAGAGGCTCGTGCTGATAACTGGCAACTATGAAAAAACTGTATGAGCACCATCATCGAAACCCATAATATCTCTAAAGTGTACCGCATGGGCACAGAGACCATCCATGCCCTAAAGTCGGTGTCTATCAGCATTAGCAAAGGAGAGTATGTGGCTTTCATGGGGCCTTCAGGTTCGGGTAAGTCTACTTTCATGAACATCATTGGCTGCCTGGATACTCCTACTGGTGGCACTTACATTCTGAATGGCCAGGATGTAAGCAACATGTCAGACAATGAGCTGGCGGAGGTGCGTAACAAAGAGATAGGTTTCGTATTTCAGACCTTCAACCTGTTGCCCCGCCAGTCGTCGCTGGAGAACGTGGCCCTGCCGCTGATCTATGCCGGCTACAATAAAAGCCAGCGGGAGGAGAAGGCACAGAAGGCGCTGGAGAGCGTTGGCCTGGGCACCCGCGGTAAGCACAAGCCAAATGAGTTATCGGGTGGTCAGCGGCAGCGTGTGGCCATTGCTCGTGCCCTGATAAACGACCCAAGTATTATACTTGCCGACGAACCGACAGGTAACCTTGATACAAAAACCTCCTACGAGATTATGGAGCTGTTCGAGAACCTGCACTCCAAAGGCAATACCATCATCATGGTAACACACGAGGAAGATATAGCCAAGTATGCACATCGCATCATCCGCCTCCGCGATGGCCTTATCGAGTCCGACACAGTAAACACAGATGTATCAACAGCTTCTAGGCTGCAGGCAGAGCAACAACACTAATGAAGATATACACCAAAACAGGCGACAAAGGAACCACCTCGCTAATTGGTGGAACCCGAGTAGCAAAATCACACCTTCGCATTGAAGCCTACGGCACCATAGACGAGTTAAACTCGTACATCGGATTAGTGCGCGACCAGGAGGTAAACAAAGGCCGCCTCGATATCCTTAAAGAGATACAAGACAGGCTTTTTACCATAGGAGCCACGCTGGCTACTGACCCCGATAAAAATGTGAAAATGGCCACTCCAGATCTTCATGAAGAAGATATAACCCTACTGGAGCAGGAAATTGACAAGTATACGGCAGAGGTGCCTCCTTTGCGTGCCTTTGTGCTGCCGGGCGGGCACCAGTCGGTCTCTTTTTGCCATTTGGCCCGCTGCGTATGCCGCCGAGCAGAGCGTCTGGCTATCAGCCTGCAGGAAGTATCGCCGGTAGATGACCTGGTAATAAAATACTTGAACCGGCTTTCTGACTACCTTTTTGCGCTTTGCCGTAAAATGACACAAGAGCTCGGTGCGGAAGAGATAGCCTGGAAGCCCAGAATGTAACGACTCATACCCAATAACCCATAAAGGAATTAAAAGCCAAACTTAAAACTATGTCTTTAGATATGCTTACGATACCAGCAAAATGCGTTTCAGAGTCACGCATTGCAGAGCTGGATTATAACAACATTGAGTTTGGGAAGATCTTCTCAGACCACATGCTGGTAGCCGACTACAAAGACGGCAAGTGGCAAAACCCACAGATTCTGCCGTATGGCCCTATGTCGCTGAGTCCGGCTACTTCTGCCTTGCATTATGGCCAGTCAATTTTTGAGGGCATGAAGGCCTACAGAGATGCAAGCAGAGACGTTTTGCTATTCCGCCCGCTGGATAACTTCAGACGCCTGAACAAGTCTGCTGAGCGCATGTGCATGCCAGCTATTACGGAGGATATTTTTATGCAGGGCCTGGAGCAGCTGCTGCGTCTTGATGCAGCCTGGGTGCCGCCTACGGCTGGCTGCGCGCTATACATACGCCCATTCATGTTCGCCACTGACGAATTTATTGGGGTGCGTCCGTCATCAAACTATCGTTTCAGTATCTTTACCTGCCCGGTAGGCGCATACTATGGTCAGCCGCTAAAGGTGGCTATCGAGCCGCACTATGTTCGTTCTGCAGAGGGTGGTGCTGGCTTTGCCAAGGCTGCCGGTAATTATGGTGCTGCTCTGCTGCCTGCCCGTAAGATGCAGGAGCGTGGTTATCATCAGCTAATCTGGACCGATGCAAAAGAGCACAAGTACATTGAGGAGTCTGGTACCATGAACCTGATGTTTGTGATTGACGGTAAGCTGATCACGCCGCCTGTAAGTACAACCATACTGGCCGGCATTACCCGCGACAGCGTTTTGCAATTGGCTCGTGATGTTGGCTACACTGTAGAAGAGCGTAAGGTGTCTGTAGAAGAACTTACAGCCGCTTATGAAGCCGGTACGCTACAGGAAGCCTTTGGCACTGGTACGGCGGCTACTATCGCACAGATTGCTATTATACATTATAATGGTACTGACATGGAGCTGCCTGCAATTGAGGAGCGTGAAGTGTCGAACCACTTGGCAACTGAGCTGGATAAGATTAAGACTGGGCAGGCACCAGACAAGCATAATTGGGTGCACCGTATCAGCCTGTAGAAGAAGAGAAATAAGTATAGAGATGCTGGAGTATAGGCGAGAGTTTATACTTCAGCATTTTCTCGTTTAATAGGAAGTATAACCCACAACACGCTAATGACAACTGAGCAAGTAAAAGAGTTGAAGGCCAGAGTAGAGGCCTTGAGGAGGTATCTTTGACTACGATGCCAAGAAAGAACAGGTAAAAGAAACCGAAACACAAACCACTGCCCCAAACTTCTGGGACGAGCCTAAGGAGGCTGAAAAGATCCTGAAGGAGATAAAGTCTGTAAAGGTATGGACTGATCATTACGAAGAGGTAGAGAAGGCAGTGTCTGATTTTGAGGTACTTTTCGACTTTTACAAAGAAGGAGATGTGTCTGAGGAGGACATTCAGCAGGAGTATAAAAAAGCAGAGGAGGCAGTAGAAGGGCTGGAGTTTAAACGCATGCTGAGTGGCGAAGAAGACCAGCTAAGCGCCATACTGGAAATAAACCCAGGCGCGGGTGGTACCGAAAGCCAGGATTGGGCCGAGATACTGATGCGTATGTACATCATGTGGGCTGAGTCTCATAATTTTGGTGTGAAGCAAATCAGTTACCAGGCTGGTGATGGCGCAGGTATAAAATCGGCTACACTGGAGATAACCGGCGACTTTGCTTATGGCTACTTAAAGTCTGAGATTGGAGTGCATCGCCTGGTACGTATTTCTCCTTTCGATTCTGGTGGACGTCGCCATACGTCATTCGCGTCGGTTTTTGCCTATCCGGTGGTAGATGATACCATTAACATTGAAGTGAACATGAGCGATATTGAATGGGATACTTTCCGCTCAGGAGGTGCAGGCGGGCAGAACGTAAACAAAGTGGAGACGGCCGTTCGCCTGAAGCACAAGCCAACAGGTATCGTGATTGAATGCCAGATTGAGCGCTCTCAGCTGATGAACAAGGAACATGCTATTCGCATGCTTAAATCAAGGCTGTACCAAATCGAAATGGAAAAGCGAAATGCTGAGCGGGATCGTATTGAAAGCACTAAGAAACGAATCGACTTTGGTTCACAGATCCGTAACTATGTGCTGCACCCTTACAAGCTTATCAAGGACGTGCGTACGGGTGTAGAGCGATCTGACGTACAGAATGTACTCGATGGAGATCTGGATGAATATATTAAGGCTTACCTAATGCAGGCTTAAGAGCAGCATTTGATTTTATAGAAAGGCACCCGGTAAGGGTGCCTTTTTTGTTCGCTAACTACTAGGAGTATCTCCAAAAGCTGGTGGAGATAAATTCTCTTAAGGCTAAATCAAATCTTTTCGTCTACTCAAGTACTTCTATGACTACTGTCATTGATAGTTTTTTTACGCTCAACTGAAGTAACAATATTAAGAAAAGCCCTATCCTCTGATATTTTTTATTTTCATCCTCAACAGTCTATTTGTCAATCAGTTGTCTGCTGAAGATGAACTTATGATAGTCCATCTTCAGGTAAGTGATGAATCAAACTTTATCAAAAGCTTTACGCTTCATTTAGAAGCTACATGTTTGATTGTATGCTTTTGCCTTTGTGGATATAGTTCAAACCAAGTTTATTGGAATACTCAGTACAATTGTATTTATCAAAGTTGCTCTCTGCTTGTAAGGCAGTGAGTACTTGCTTTTTGATTTCAACTAATAACACAAGTTGTATTAGTCGGTTACTCACCACCGCTATTTGTTGTCACATCAATGTTATAGCTTATTTAATGATAAAATTATTTTAATAAAGCTATTTTGTTTTTAAATTCTTAAAATATATACTTGTGTGTTGATAAAAATACAATAGTGGTAATTTTTGCTGGAAAAGAGAAAGAAGCATCTATAGAAACAGTATTTCTGTTGGTTGGCTAATGTATGCCATTGTTGTGTAGCCTTTTATCTACTAAAAAATTCTTTACATACTCCTGGTAGCTGACAAAGCCAAACTTGTGGTTTTGTTGGATATTTCAAAGTGCTACGATAGCGCTAATGGAATTGCTTTGCCTGAATATTACTATAAAACATGTCTAGCTAAAACCATTTGTTCACCTTAACCACAAATAGCATATGAGAAAATTGTTACTCATGAGTTTTGTTCTGACGCTAGCACTTCTACAGCAAGTGTATGCACAGAGTAAAACTGTGTCTGGTACAGTTACTGACCAGGCAACAAAGCAAGGGCTGCCCGGTGTGGCTGTTATTGTAAAAGGTACTGTCATAGGTACCACCACTGGCCCGGATGGCTCTTATACCATAAGTGTGCCTGCTGGCTCAAATACACTTGTCTTTAAGTATATAGGTTACCTAGGTGCTGAAAGAGAGATTGGCAATGCATCCACTTTAAACGTGCTACTTACAACAGACGACAAAGTGCTGAATGAAGTAGTTGTAACAGGCTATGCTACGCAGAAGCGCGAGGAGTTTACAGGTGCTGCCTCAACTGTTACCGGAGAAGCCATCCAGGACCGGCCGGTGCAGAGTTTTGCTCAGGCTCTAACTGGTAAAGCAGCAGGTGTGAATATTGTGCAGCCAAATGGCTTGATGAACAACCCACCTATTATACGTGTCCGAGGTGTTAATTCTATCTCACTAAGTTCTTTTCCGTTGATCGTGATAGATGGTATACCTGTATCAACAAGCAATGTAGGGGACGGATATGCAGCTAACAATCCGCTCGCGGACATTAACCCAGCTGATATCGAGTCTATAGACATACTTAAAGATGCTGCATCAACCTCTATCTATGGTTCAAGAGCCGCAAATGGTGTTTTGATCATCACCACGAAGAAAGGAAAGCAGGGTAAAGCATCGGTATCTTACAATGGCTGGTTTGGCGTGAACGAAGCTACAAGGCTGCCAGACATGTTGAATACTGAGCAGTACATGGAGATTAAAAATGAAGCGCGCCGCAACGCAGGCCAGGCAGAGGCCTTCTTTCCAAGCTATGACGCTAGCGGTAATCTTATAGATACCGATTGGCAGAAAGAGGTGTACCGTACAGCTCTTTCTCATAACCATGCGTTTTCTGTTTCAGGAGGTACAGATAAAACAACTTATTACTTCTCGATCGGAGCCTCAGAGCAGGAGGGCTTCTTAAAAACAAACGAGTTCGACAGAAAGTCAGCGCGCCTAAACCTAACCCATAAAGTAACTGACTGGTTTGCGATGAGAGGCAATGTTACCTACAGCAACTCTTTGAACTCAGGCATACAGAGTGGGTCTTTGCCAGGGTCAGGCTTTTCATCCTCTGGCTTGGGTCGACTAGCTGTGGTGCTCTACCCGAACGTTTCTCCACTTAACCCTGATGGAAGCTACAACATAACTTCATCCAATACTATGGGTCCTGGTGCGAACCTGCTTACGCACAACTACATGAACCCTGTGCCTCTAATAGACCTAAACTCAAATACATCTGAGTCGAACAGAGTTATTGCAAACTTAGGTGCTGATTTCAATATCGTAAAGGGCCTGACTTTTAAAACAACCTACTCTTTAGACAGGAATAGAGTAGAGGATAACATCTTCTGGAATCCTCTACATGGCGATGGGTTCTATGCTAACGGCGAGGCCTGGAACTCCCACCAGAGAAGAAACAACTGGAACTGGATCAATACCCTGCAGTACCAGACAACTTTCGCAGATAAGCATAATCTTTCTGTGTTGGTCGGCTCAGATGCCCAAGAAACAACAAGAAACTACTGGTGGGCCGATCGTTGGGATTTAGCTGACCCTGGCTTCAATCAGTTTCAGGCAGACTACCTCTCTAACGATGCTGGCGGAAGTATAGGTAAGAGAGTGTATGAGGCTTACCTAACGAGCCTGAGCTACAACTACGCGGGTAAATACTTTATTAGCGGTAACTTTAGAAGAGACGGTAACTCAGCTCTGTCGCCTACTATGCGTTGGGGTAACTTTGGTGGAGCATCGGTAGGATGGTTAGTTTCTGAGGAGGGCTTTTTCCAAAACTCGGTGGTTGCAGATGTTGTTTCCAACTTCCGTTTGAAAGCCAGTTGGGGCCGCGTAGGTAACGGTAACCTTTCCGACGACTATGGGTCTTATTCTTTGTACACAACAGGATTTTATGGCGAGGCTCCGAGTTTATACTTTAGCCAAGCTGGCAACACAGGCCTGGAGTGGGAAACAAGTAAGCAAACCAACATTGGTTTAGACTTAGGTTTTCTGAACAACAGAATAACTGTAGAGGCCAACTACTACAACAACAACGTAGACGGCCTGATTCTCAACGCTCCTCAAGCTCCTTCTAAAGGTATACCGGGCAACTCCATTGCCATGAACATCGGCTCGATGTACAACAGAGGCTTTGAATTTGCTGCTTCTGCCACTCCAATAGACAGAGGCAAGTTTTCATGGACTACTAACTTCAACTTCACTACAAATAAAAATGAAGTAACCTCCCTTGTTGATGACGATACACCTATCATTGGCGTTACAAGTGGCTTAGAAACAACTAGTATAACTAGGGTAGGAGAGTCGGTAGGTAGCATCTATGTTGTTAAAACAGGCGGTGTAAACCCAGAGACAGGCCAAAGAATCTTTATTAACTCAGCCGGTGAAAAAGTACAGTATTCTCACCCTTCTGTTTGGACCTACCTGGATGGTTCACCTGCTGCACCAGTTAATGGTTCGCATGCCTCGGCAGTTTACAATGCCTTGCCGACCTGGTATGGCGGTTTTACAAATAACTTCAAGTATGGCAACTTTGACCTGAGCCTCTTATTCTCCTATTCAGGCGGTAACTATATCTATAACGGTACCAAAGCAGGCCTAAGGGACCAGCGTATCTGGAACAATCATACAGACATGATGGATCGTTGGACTTCTGAAGGCCAGCAAACAGACATTCCGCGTGTAGTATACGGCGACAACATCTCTAATGGCTCTGCTTTTGCTATTGATGCCAACGTGGAGAAAGGAGATTTCCTGCGCTTGCAGAACACGGTGCTGGGCTATCGAATTCCGAAGCAGCTGTTTGGAAACTCTGGCATTAGCGGACTCAGAGTTTACGCACAGGTTGATAATGCCTTCCTCCTAACTAAGTATTCTGGTTCTGATCCTGAGATCTCTTCCAACGGACAATCTAATACAACTCCAGGTGTGGAGAGAAACTCCGTTCCGCAAGGAAGAATGTACACTTTTGGTTTAAACCTTAACTTCTAATCAAAAATTTTCTACCGATGAAACTGATTGCTATAAAGAACAAGAGATATATCCTAAGGCTTGCTTTGATAGCTGTGCCTTTGCTGCCAGTACTATCATCCTGTGAAGATGACTTTTTAGAAGCGGTGCCTGAACTGGAGATTTCCGACGTTAATGCCTTCGATACGCCTGAACGTGTGCTAGCCCAGGTAAACGGGCTCTACAGTGGCTTGAAACATGGCCGCTTTCTGGGCGGTCGCTACCAAATCTACAACGACATCCGTGCCGAAGAATTTATCAACCGTACTGGCAATAACGTAACAGGAACCAGCGTCTGGAATGCGACGGCAGGAGCTGATGAAACATACATCACAGATATCTGGTCCAGAGGATACCAAGCCATAAACCGGGTAAACGTTTTTCTGAAAGGCTTAGAGGATAATGCTGCCAAGGTTGGTGCTGAGGATGCGCAAAGCTATGGTGCTGAAGCGAAGTTTATCAGAGCCATGTCATATTTATCCTTAGTACAGGTTTTTGCAAAACCTTATACAAGCGACAATGGAGCTTCTCCGGGGCTTCCGCTTCGCTTGCAGGCAGAAACAACCGGTGCAAACAACTCTTTGGAAAGAAGCTCTGTGGCTGAAGTCTATGCACAGATACTTTCTGACCTGAATGAGGCTGAGGCAGGCTTGCCTGAAAGTTATGGAGATCCTGTGCTGAATACAACGCGTGCAACGAAGAGCGCTGCTATTGCTCTTAAAACAAGAGTATACCTGATAATGGGAAGGTATCAGGATGTTGTCACAGAAGGAAACAAGCTTGTGCCAAATGCTGCTCCATTTGCTTCTGCTTTAGCTCTGCAGCATAAACTGGAGGAGGATGTAATAGCGGTGTTCTCTAACTACACAAATTCTGAGGCAATCTTCTCAGTGCCTTTCACGGCAACAGATGCTCCCGGTACTCAGAACCAGTTGGGTTATTACTTTAACAGCGGCAATACAGAGTACTACCTTAACCAGTCGGCGCCTGGGATTTTTGCTAACCCGCAGTTTGAGGCAGATGATGCTCGTAGAACAGAGCTGACTGCTACAATAAATGGCCAGCAGTATGTGACCAAGTTTAGTGGTGTAAACCCATACATCGATTGGGTTCCATTAATCCGGTATGCCGAGGTTCTGTTGAACCTGGCAGAGGCTGAAGCAGAGGTAGGCAGCGAGGAACGTGCTGTTGCTCTGTTGGAGGCTGTGCACCAGCGCTCCGATGCATCATGGCAGTATACAGGCACTGGCCAGGAAGATCTAGTTGCCGCTATTTTGACAGAAAGAAGAATAGAGCTCATTACGGAAGGCTTTAGAGCAAATGACATTCTGCGCAGAAGCTTACCGCTCTACTCCGCAGGAGCAGGAGTCTCTATCGCGCCTTCAGATG
Organism: Pontibacter korlensis; assembly: GCF_000973725.1. NCBI lineage: Bacteria > Pseudomonadati > Bacteroidota > Cytophagia > Cytophagales > Hymenobacteraceae > Pontibacter > Pontibacter korlensis. The sequence goes on from NZ_CP009621.1 coordinate 2,308,967, forward strand.
AACGTTATGTCTTTTCTATTCCAACCTCGGAACTTAACACAAATAGTGGGCTTTAATTCTTAAGTGACATACTCTGCTTTACCAGAGTGAGTATATACCATTCCTGAGCTTTATAAAAGGAACCGCCCAATGCACGCATTGGGCGGTTCCTTTTATAAAGCTCATTGTATTTGTGCAAACCTGAAATAGTAGGAGCGACTAGTATGCTAGCATTTCGCTGCTAAAAAAAGTATAAGCCGGAGGTACAAAAAAGGAATCAAAGTGTACCCTATTTAGGAACAATAATGTGATATATAAGAGTAGATATAGGTACCCTATTGAATAACCTTTTCTTGTTTCTAAAGCCCTTTTTCCTGATGGTGGAGGTAACTTCTAAAAGGTTGCAAGAATTTTAAAAAATAGTCGATAATATTTCTAAATTAATGTCTGAACATTGTCCTGTTGAAAGAATCATAATGTTAGCCTGTTATTACTAAAAATGTGTGTTTAGAGCCTGTAAATGGGGTTTTATAGTTAGTTATGAGTTTAAAGAGCATTGGTAATGTTCTTGTTTATAATGTTTTAACATTAAAGCAGATTATTTTTTAGGTATTGCTTTTCAAATTTTAACTCCATATTATTGACATCGAATAAGTGCCCTTCCGGACATGAAGCTGTACAGGCCAACAGCAGTGGAGAGGAGGCACTGTCGCTCTAGCGAAGAGAGGGTGTGACTGTTGTAGAGCACAACCTGCCAGCGAAATTCAATCCAATTTATCAGTGCATGTCTACGAAGTGGGGTAGCTAAAGCAAACCATGGATAGGTGCATAAAATTTAAAAACACATGAGATATGTGCATGGCGGAGCTATGTCCAAATCTGAAGCAAAAATTCTAATAACAAACCTTTCAATCACCTTAATTCAAACAACAAATGAGAAAACATTTATTAATGAGTTTTGTGATGGTGCTAACACTGCTCCAGCAGGTGTATGCCCAAAGCAGAACCGTGACTGGATCGGTTACCGACCAAGGCACATCGCAAGGACTGCCGGGGGTGGCAGTAATTGTGAAAGGCACTACTGTTGGTACCACTACAGGTGCTGATGGTTCCTATTCCATAAATGTACCTGAGGGTGGAAACACTTTAGTGTTCCGATTCATCGGATATCAGACTCTTGAGAAGGCTATTGGCAACTCAAGCACCGTAAATGCCGCTATGGCCACTGACCAAAAGCTTTTGGACGAGGTAGTAGTAGTGGGTTATGGTACACAGCAGAAGAAAGACGTAACAAGCTCAATCGCTTCTGTGAAAGGTGAGACATTGGCAAACCTTGCCACTCCATCTTTTGATCAGCAGCTGGCTGGACGTGCTTCTGGTGTGCAGATTACACAGCCTTCTGGCATTTTGGGTGCTCCTCCTAAGATTAACATCCGTGGTGTTAACTCTATCTCTTCTAGCACTCAGCCACTTATCGTTATTGATGGTGTGCCTGCTGCTTCTTCTGGTAACGTTGGTGGTTTTACGCCTGCTAACGCACTTGCCGACATTAACCCGAACGACATCGAGTCTTTCGAGATCCTGAAGGATGGTGCTGCAACAGCGGTTTACGGTTCTCGTGCTGCTAATGGTGTAATCCTTATCACTACTAAGAAAGGTAAGTCTGGACAGGCTAAGTTCTCTTACGATGGATGGGCTGGTACTGCAAAGGCTATCGAGCTGCATGACCTGCTGAACGCTCAGCAGTTTGTTGATATCACAAACGAGAAGTATGAAAACATTGGCCAGACTTCTCCAGCTCAACTGGGCGAGTGGGACACTGACTGGAACGATGAGGTATTCCGTACTGCTTTCCAGCACAGCCACGCTTTCTCTGCTAGCGGTGGTACCGACAAAACTACCTACTACTTCTCTTTAGGCTACTCTAACCAAGAGGGTATTGGCCGTGCCAACAGCCTGGAGCGTTACTCTGTACGTACTAACCTGACTACTAAAGTTACTAAGTTCCTGGACTTCGGTTTACAGGCTGGTTTAACTAACCAGATCAACGAAGGTCCACTAACAGGCTCTAACAGCTTGTCAGGTAACATCTTCAGTGTTATCCGTATGCACCCTAACGTGCCTGTATTTGACCCAACTCATCCAACTGGCTATAACATCGATGTAGTTAACCCTAGAGCGCTTGGCCGTGGTCCAAACACTGCTACTATTGCAAACGGTATTCCAAACATCCGTTTCGTACTGGACAACAACCTGCGTAAATCAACTTCATACCGTGGTCTTGGTAACGTGTACTTAGACTTCAAACTAGTTGACAACCTGCGTTTCAAGACATTGCTTGGTGCTGACTTAACCCTGGTAGAAGACTTCCTATACAACGACCCACGTCATGGTGACGGTCAGGGTTCTAATGGTGTAGTTTCTCAGGCTTACTCTCCAATCAAAGCTTGGAACTGGCAAAACATCCTGAGCTATAACAAGTCATTTAACGATGTGCATAACGTAGATGCGACTTTAGTGCAGGAATATAACAAATACAGAAGCAGCTTCTTCCAGGCTCAGGGTACTGGCTTGTCAGATCGTTTCTTCAACGAGAACCTTGTAAGCGGTGCATTTGCTAACCAGTTTGCTTTTGGTGGTATAGGTGAAAATGGCCTTTCTTCTTACTTGGGTCGTTTAAACTACAACTACGCCAGCAAGTACTACTTCGGTGTTTCGATGCGTGCTGACGGTCTTTCTAAACTTTCTCCAGATAACAAGTGGGGTTATTTCCCAGGTGTGTCTGCTGCATGGAGAATTTCTGAAGAAGAATTCTTCAAGAACTCTGCTGCTCTTAGCTTCATCTCTGACCTGAGATTGCGTGGTAGCTATGCTGAGGTGGGTAACATCAACATCCCAGGTGGTAACTATCCATACCTTGGTTCATTCAGCGCTGCACAGTACGGTTCTATGAACGGTATCTCATTCAGCAACACTGGTAACCCAGACCTGAAGTGGGAAGCACAGAAAATTACTGACGTTGGTTTGGACTTAGGTTTATTTGATGGCCGTCTGAATCTGGAGCTTGCTTACTGGACTAAGGACAACTCGGATATCGTTCTTGCTGCTCCAACTCCTCCATCACTGGGTGTGCCAGGTAACTCTATCATCAGAAACATTGGCCGTGTAGTTAACGACGGTATTGAAGTCTCTGTTTCTGGTAACATTATTGATAAGTCTAACTTTACCTGGAGCTCTAACTTCAACTTCTCTACACAGCGTAACGAAGTGAAGGAGCTTGTTGATGGTAATGATATTGTATACGACTACACAATCCACCGCGAAGGTGAGTCTATTAACTCTATCTACGGCTATCAGTACGAAGGTGTAAACCAGACTAATGGTAACCCAATCTATCGTAAGGCTGATGGTTCTCTGGTACAGGGCAACATTGGTCTGGCTGGTGGTTCAGCTGGTGTATACTACGGTTACGATCCTGCTAATCCTTCTGTTCTGGGTGCTCGCTCTTCACTTTCTGCTGCTGACAAAGTTATACTTGGTACTACACTACCTAAGTGGTTTGGTGGTTTCGACAACAACTTTAAGTATGGCAACTTTGACGCGAACATCTTCGTGCGCTTCTCTGGTGGTAACAAGATCATGAACCGAACTCGCCAAGACCTTTTGACAATGGCATTTGAGAACAACGGTACTGAGATCCTGAACAGATGGCAGAGCGCTGAAAACCCAGGTGATGGTCAGACTCCTGCTCTTGCTGCAGGTGCAGGTTACAGCAACTTCATCAACACAAACGGCGAAGCCTCTTCTCGTTTCGTTGAGAGCGGCGACTTCCTGAAGGTGAGCAACCTGGCTATCGGTTATACAATTCCTAAATCTATTACAGAGCGTGCCAGCATCGATCGTCTGAGAGTTTATGCTCAGCTGCAGAATGCATTCGTGTTCACGAAGTATACTGGCCTTGACCCTGAGACTTATACTAACCTGAACAACAACAACCTGGGTGTTGACTGGAATGGCCAGCCACAGCAGCGTGTGTTCACTGTTGGTTTAAACCTTGGTTTCTAATTACTTAATTTTCCGACAATGAAAAATAGATCATTCATAAAGAATAGATTGAAGTTAGCCTTACTTGCCCCAGCGGTTTGCTTTTCGCTGATGCTGACTTCTTGCGACAAAGAGGTGATGGAGCTTGAGCCTTATGATCGCCTAACAGAAGAAAGTGCCTTTACTACGCCTGAGCGAATAGAGCTTACTGTAGCAGGTGTTTATGATGCTGCTCAGAGTGGTTTCTATGCCGGTGGTGCAGTACGTGGCTATCCGTTTGGTGCGGCACACATAGAGCAGGGCGATAACCGCGGCGAGGATATGCTGAACCTGGAGGCGTTCTACGCCATCACGTATGAGGCTACTTACAATGCTGCTTCTGCCAACAACGTTTACCACTTCGAAACACTTTATGCTGTTGTAAACAAGGCAAATATAGTGATTGAAGGTGTAGAGAAAGCTGTTGCTGATGGGTTGATCACTGCTGAGGTAGGTAATGCTTACATTGCAGAGGCCCGATTCCTGCGTGCCCTTTCTCACCACGAACTGCTGGTACACTTTGCACGACCTTATAACCATACTGCGGATGCTTCGCACCTAGGTGTGCCTTATAGAACCTTGCCGGTTAACACTCCTGCTCGGGTAGAGGAAGCTCGTCAGCAAGGCAGAGACACTGTAAAGGAAGGCTATGCTAAAGTACTGGAGGATCTAAACTATGCAGAGCAGAATCTGCCTGAAACACGTGCCAAGCAAATCTCTAGAGCTACCAAAGGTGCTGCTATTGCCCTTAAGACTAGAGTTAAGTTACACATGCGCGATTGGGCTGGTGTGATTGAAGAAGGCAATAAGCTTATTTCTGGAACAGAGGAGTTTACAAGCCCTATTGGTGGCTATGAGCTAACTGCTTCGCCAGAGGAGCCATTTGCTAACAACGGAGCCAACTCAGAGTCTATCTTCTCATTCGAGAACTCTGCGAATGACAACGCTAGTGTAAACGGGTCTCTTGGTCAAATGTATAATGCTAACACCGGTGGCCGTGCGCTAGTAGCTATTAGCCCAATCATCTGGAACGCTGCCTTCTGGCCAGAAGAAGATGAGCGTCGTGATATAACTGTAAGCACTGCCAGAGCCATCTATACTAACAAGTACAGAGATGCTGCAACGCAGTCTGACTGGTCTCCGATTGTTCGTTATGCTGAAGTACTGCTGAACGTGGCAGAAGCTGAGGCTAGGCTGAACCCGCTGAGTGTTAGAGCCCTTGCGCTTCTTAACGCTGTACGTGGTAGATCAACAGATCAGCTTTACTCTCTGACTACTTTGCTAAGCCAGGACGACCTGATTCAAGCGATTATCAACGAGCGCAGAATTGAGTTCTTGGCAGAAGGCTTGCGTTGGAAAGATATCCACCGTCTAGCTAAGGAAGGTGAGTTCGGTCCAGCTGGTATACCTGCAAAAGTTGCCTCTGCTAACCTGAAGCGTGATGACTACCAGGCTGCAAGTGGAACAGTTAGAGCTGATGCGATCAAAGTTCCGGCGATTCCTTATGAAGATTTCCGCTTCATCTGGCCTATCCCAATTTCTGAAATCAATGCTAACCCAGTGTTAGCCGCTCAGCAAAACCCTGGTTACTAATTCGGTTAAGTAGTGTATTAATTGCTAATCCCCGTCAATCGTCCAGATTGGCGGGGATTTTTTTGTGCCATTTTTTCAGTAGTCTCTCAAGAAGTGTTATGGTTTTGTAAATTTTTTTTTTCTCTTATGTTAAAAAAAAGTCTGTTTGAATAAAAACATGTCACACTACGTGTCCTTTTCAAAGTAATAACATCGAACATGCTATATATCAATTATTAACATTTATGTAGATGTGACTGAGAATAGAAGTTTTCGTTTATAAGGTGTTAAAAAAGGTCCTGGTTGTTGTTGCAACATAGAGTGTTAAGGCTTTTACCCTATTGTATTTAATGTTGTAACCTCCTATTATTGGTGAAAATTATCATGTGCGGTCAAACCGGTGGCCATTCAGGCCTACGGATACAAGTCTTAGCAATTAGAGGCAACTGAAAATCAGTACTTCTGAGGTTCCTGAGCAGGAAGACTTGAAATCAAACTTAAACTTGATAACAGGGCATACAGGTAGCTCTGATTTAGACTATCTAAGCTTATAAAGCTCTAAATCAAAAACTCATAGAAATATGAGATGGCGGAGCTTTGTCTATTAGTGAAATCCAATTTTTACCAATACAATCTATTATCTAACTATTTTATTCATCCAACTTTTATGAGGAGATTATTACTCATGAGTTTTGCTTTCGTGTTGATGCTTGCCCAGCAAGTGTATGCACAGAGTAAAACTGTGTCGGGTACGGTTACGGACCAAGGCACATCACAAGGGCTGCCTGGTGTGGCAGTTATTGTGAAAGGAAGCACAGTGGGTACCACTACAGGGCTTGACGGAAGTTATACTATTAGTGTTCCTGCTAATGGTAGCACCCTGATTTTCCGATTTATAGGTTACAAAACTGTAGAGCGTGAGATCGGGAATTCGTCCAATATAAATGTTGCCTTAGGCGTGGACGACAAACAGCTTGAAGAGGTTGTTGTGGTAGCCTATGGTACAGCAGACAAGGGCTCCTTTACAGGTTCTGCAGCGCAAATTTCGAGTGAGAAAATTGCACAGCGTCCTGTAACTAACATCACAAACGCTATTGCTGGTCAGGCTGCCGGTGTGCAAACTAACTCAGGTAGCGGTCAGCCAGGCGCAGGCCCGGATATTCGTATCCGTGGTATCGGCTCTATCAACTCTTCTAATGACCCTCTTTATGTGGTAGACGGTGTACCTTACTCTGGTAGCATTGCAAACCTGAACGTAGATGATATTGAAAGTATCTCTATCCTTAAAGATGCCTCTTCTTCAGCGTTGTATGGTTCTCGTGCTGCTAATGGTGTAGTAATGGTTACAACCAAAAAAGGAAAGAGTGGACGCAACCAGATCAATGTAAAAATCTCTCAAGGTGTTACCAACAGAGGTATCAAAGAGTATGACCGTGTAAATGCTTACGAATACTACCCTCTGATCTGGGAAGCCCGCAGAAACTCACTTGTGGCTGCTGGTAAGCATACATTGGAGCAAGCAAACCAGGCGGCAACCAACGATGTGAAAGGTATTCTAGGTTACAACCCTTTCAATGTAGCTGATGATGCAATTGTTGGCACAGATGGTAAAATCAACCCTAACGCACAGCTACTTTATGGTGATGACCTGGACTGGTTTGAACCTATGGAGCGCAACGGATCTCGTAGCGATTATGGCTTAAACTTTAGCGGTGGTAACGAGAAGAGCGACTACTTTGTGTCAGTTGGTTACCTGAACGAGAAGGGCTACATCATTAAGTCAGACTACGAGCGTTTTACAGGCCGTGTAAATATTAATACACAGGCTACAAGCTGGTTTAAGACTGGTTTGAACCTTTCTGGTACTATCACAGAGTCAAATCAGGCAAATACAGGCAGCAGCAGCAGCTATGTTAACCCGTTCAACTTTGCACGTAGCATGGGACCAATCTACCCAGTATATGCTCATGACCCTGTAACAGGTGCTTACATCCTGGACCAGAACGGCAATAGAATATATGACTATGGCAATATGTCTGAATATGGCCTGCCAAGCCGTGGTAGCAATGCAAGTGTGGGTCGCCATATCGTAGCTGAGACTAAATGGAACGACAATCTGTACAACAGAAACGTACTTAGCGGTAGAACCTACGGTGAAATTACTTTCCTGAAAGACTTTAAATTCACTACAAACCTAAGCGTAGACATCTCTAACTATCTTGCCGCAGAGTATGACAACAACCAGGTAGGTGATGGTGCTCCAGCAGGTAGAGCAAATCGTACAAGCTCTACAACTACAAGCTACAACGTCAACCAGTTGTTGAACTATGCTAAAACCTTCAACGACAGACATTTTGTAGAGGTGTTGTTAGGTCATGAGAATTACAACTATGAGTATAAGTACCTGTATGGTATGCGCCAGGGCTTAATTGTAGAAGGTAACACAGAGCTTGGCAACTTTACTACTACCAACAGCCTTAACTCACGCACTGATGTTTACAAAACAGAAGGTTACTTCTCTCGCTTAAACTATACTTTTGACGACAAGTATACCCTGTCTGGCTCTTTCCGTCGCGATGGTTCTTCAAGATTCTATCAGGATGTACGTTGGGGTAACTTTTGGTCAGTGGGTGCTTCTTGGCGCCTTGACAGAGAAACTTTCATCACTATGCCTGAGTGGGTTGATATGCTGAAGTTGAGAGGTTCTTACGGACAAGTTGGTAACGACGCTCTATTGACTTCAGGTGGTGCTAACAACTACTATGGCTGGCAAGCACTTTATGGCTTAGGCTATAACAACGCTGCTGAGCCAGGATTCCTTCAGGAAAGCCTTGCAAGCCAGGACCTGGTATGGGAGTCTAACAACAGCTTAGACCTTGGTATCGAGTTCGATATTTTTGGAAGACTGAATGGTGGCATAGAATACTTCAACAGAGAGTCTGAGAACCTGTTGTTCCAGGTGCCACTGCCACTTTCAAGCGGTGTACTTACCAGATGGGAGAACGTTGGTACTATGGCTAACAAAGGTGTGGAAGTGCAGCTTTCTGCTGATGCTGTTAGAGCCAAAGACTTTACCTGGAATGTGAGCCTGAACCTTTCTTCGTATAAAAACGAAGTGAAGAAGCTACCAGAAGGCCAGGATGAAATCATCTCTGGAACTAAGAAGCTGATGGCAGGTCGTTCTATTTATGACTACTGGCTGCGTGACTGGTACGGTGTAGACCCTACTTCTGGTAATGGTGTTTTCATCGCCGATAACGTTGAAGCAGCAGACGTGTATGAGTTGGATGGTCAAAAAGTAACAACACTGGCTAACAATGCTAAATATCACTATGCTGGTTCAGCTATTCCTGATTTCGCTGGTGGTGTAACTAACACCTTCACTTACAAAAACCTGTCGCTTTCAGTATTGCTGACTTACCAGGTAGGTGGTAAAGTATACGACGCTAACTATGCATCTCTGATGAATGCTGGTACGCAGGGTGGTGCACTGCACAAGGATATCTTGAACCGTTGGCAGCAGGAAGGTGATGTAACAGATGTTCCTCGTATGGACTTGACAGCTGCTACACAGTATAATGCTGCGTCAGATCGTTGGTTGATCGATGCTTCTTACCTGAACATCAGATCAGTGAACCTGAACTACGTGCTGCCTTCAAACCTGACTTCTAAGGTATTCCTGAAAAACGCTAGTGTGTTTGCTTCAGGTGAGAACCTTGGCTTGTTCTCTAAGCGTGATGGCATGAACGTTAATCAGTCTTACACAGGTGTTACATCTAACTCATACTCACCTGCCCGTGTTTACACAGTTGGTTTGAACGTTACCCTTTAATTTTTGAAAATGAAAAAAGTATTATATAGTTCGCTTGCAGCATGTATGCTGGTTTTCTCCTCCTGCGAAAAGGATTACCTGGAGACACAACCAACTGACGCTGTTTCTGAACAATCTGTATTTACAACTACTGCAAATGCCTGGGCTGCGCTGAATGGTATTCACAGAGCGATGTTCATACAGTATGATAACCAAGACCAGGCAGGCCATGGCTCAGTATTGATCAACATGGAGATGCTGGGCGAAGATGTTGTGATGACTGCAGCTGGTAATGGCTGGTTTAACAGTACTTACAAATGGTTAACGCACCGCAATGCCAATGCGGGTACAGTTCGTTTTGCCTATAGATTCTACTATAAGCTTATCGCCAATGCTAACATGATCATCAACAACATTGACAAAGTTGATGGTCCTGATGCGGACAAGAAAGAGATTAAAGGGCAAGCCTTGGCTTATAGAGCTTGGGCCCACCACCAACTGGTACAGCTTTTTGCTGAGCGTTATGATGCCTCTAAGGGTACAAACAATCAGTTAGGTGTTCCTGTACTGACTACTAACACTACTGAAGGTCAGCCGCGTGCTTCTGTTGAAGCAGTATATACGCAAATCAACGCAGACCTTGATGAGGCGATTTCATTACTACCGCAAGGCCGTAATGCCAAGTCGCACTTCAATATTGATGTAGCTAAAGGCCTGAAAGCTCGCGTAGCTTTAACGATGGGAGATTGGGCAACTGCTGCTCAGTATGCGAATGAGGCAAGACAGGCTTATGCACTTATGAGCCAGGAGGATTACCTGGCTGGCTTCAGCAATGTAGAGAACAAAGAGTGGATGTGGGGCAGCGATCAGATTGCTGACCAGACGACATACTTCTATTCCTTCTTTGCTTATATGTCTGTTAACTTCAGCTCAACAAACATTCGCACTAATCCTAAAGCTATCAACAACAAGCTTTATGCTGAGATTGCTGATACAGACGTGCGTAAGCAGCTGTGGGATCCACAGCCAACCGCTGTGAAGGATGCTGAAGGTAAGACTACTGGCTACGATGTAAATGGATATACCATTCCTTCTACCTTCTCGCCTAAGCCTTACATGAACAGGAAGTTCCAGGCTGATGGCAACGCCAGCAGTATTGGTGACGTGCCTTACATGAGAGCAGCTGAAATGTATCTGATAGAAGCTGAGGCTCTGGCTCGTTTGGGTAGAGATGGTGATGCTGCTGCTGTACTGGCTGAGTTAGTACAGGCTCGTGACGAGGAGTATACAGTTGACGTTACAGGCCAAGACCTGATCAACGAAGTTCTGGTACAGCGTCGTATCGAGTTGTGGGGTGAAGGCTTCCGTTTCTTCGACCTGAAGCGTACCAACAGTGCACTTAACAGATTAGAAACTAACCACAACGCAACTCTAGTAGACAACCTATTTGAGGTGCCGGCAGGTGATAAGCGTTGGCAGTGGGTAATTCCGCAGGATGAGCTGAACGCCAACAGAAACCCTGGTATGGTGCAGAATCCACTGTAGTAAATAGATTTTAGTTGTATAATTAAGGCCCGCAGTCGTTTGACTGGCGGGCTTTTCTTTTTATACTTGCGCTGATACATTATTACTTATGCTTTTACCAAACCACAGTGGCTTTACCCTGGAGGCGGGCGTAGACGAAGTAGGCAGGGGCTGCTTGGCTGGCCCTGTAGTGGCTGCCGCTGTTATACTTCCGCCAGATTACCAGCACCCGCTCTTTAACGATTCTAAAAAGCTGACCAAGAAGCTACGGGAACAGTTACGTGAGGAGATTAAGCGAGACGCTGTCGCCTGGGCTATAGGAGAGGCCTCGCCAGAAGAGATTGATAAGATCAACATCCTGAAAGCCTCTTTCCTGGCTATGCATCGGGCTTTAGATAAACTGCAGCAACGGCCGGAATACTTGCTGGTGGACGGAAATAGATTTAACCCTTACCAGAAGTTGCCTTATAATTGCATTGTGAAGGGAGATGGAAAATATCTCTCTATAGCGGCAGCTTCTATTCTGGCTAAAACCTATCGGGATGACCTCATGTGCAGCTTAGCAGCAAAGTACCCTCACTATGGCTGGGACAAAAATGCTGGCTACCCCACAAAAGTACATCGTGCAGGCATTGCCATCCATGGAGCCACAGCGCATCATCGTAGGTCTTTTGCCTTACTACCAAAGCAACTGGAGCTGCTCTAACTTACTTAATGATTTAAGCTACATCATAAAGGCCGTGCCCGTACTTAACAGAAGTACGGGCACGGCCTTTATGATGTATAACTAGCTTATTTAAGCTTGATAAGGTCTAGGAATAGGCTAAAGCTATCAAGAGAGGAGTCACTGCGTTCGAAGCTGTCGAAAGAAAGAGGCTTAACAATATAGCCGGACACGTTAAGGCGCTGTGCAGCCATACGGTCAGACTCCTCGTTAGAGGTTGTCATGATGAAAACAGGAATATGACTGAACTCTGGATCGCGACGTAACTCAGCCAGAAACTCAAGTCCGTTCATCTTTGGCATGTTAATGTCCAGAAGTATAACACTTGGGGCAGGAGAGATCTTTTCAGCATCAATACCGCGCAGCATGTTTAATGCTTCTCTGCCGTTGCGTGCCTCATGAATTGGGTGGGTGATACCAATCTTCTTCAGCTCCCGCTCTACATTCATTGTATCCAGGTAATCATCCTCCACCAGCAGGATATTAACTACTTCTTTCTCACTCATTATACTTCAGTGCTTCTGATCGAATTAAACAAAGCTATAAAAAAATCTCATTTTCACCTGATACTTTTGGCCAGGTGAATGTGAATGTAGAGCCTTTCCCAAGCTCAGAGTTAACCCAAATGGTGCCTCCCTGCAGCTCTACAATCTTCTTTACAATGCTGAGGCCTACACCAGTGCTTTCCATGGCGTCACGCTCCTGCAGGGTCTGGAAAATAACAAAGATGCGTGCATGGTAGTCAGGGTCAATACCAGGTCCGTCATCTGAAACTGAGAATACATGAAACTCATCCGTTTCGTGGTAGCGAACGGTTACTAAGCCCCTGTCCTTATCATGATACTTAATCGCATTGCTGATAAGGTTGCTGAACACTTGTTGCAGCTGTATACGGACAGTGTGTAATGTGGGTAGGTCTTCCTGAACATCTACAACAAAACCTTTAGGCGGTGCTATAAGATCTACTACTTCTACCAAAAGCTCATTTACATCCACATTTTCTTCAGCTTGGCTGGTACGGCCAATGCGTGCCAAGGCAAGTATACCGTTAATCAGGTTCTCCATACGGTGTACCCGTACGCGCATCATGATCAGGTACTCCTGCACGTTTGGCGGCAGCTGTGTGCCCATGTCCTCCTCTACCCATCGCGAGGCAACCTCAATACCGCGTAATGGCGCCTTAAGGTCATGTGACACCACGTAGGCAAACTGGTCAAGCTCTTTGTTTTTGAGGTCCAGCTCAGTAAAGGTTTCATCAATAGTTGCTGACATACGGTTTAGGGAGTACGAAAGTCTACTCAGTTCATCGTTGCTTGTGTCTACTATCTGTGTTTTATAATCACCTTGGGATATTTGCTCCGCCAGCGTTACCATCTTCATAATTCGGTTAGAGATGAGGCGGGTAATATAATACGCCCAGCTCAGGCCAAGTATAACGGAGAGAATAGTAAGGATAGTGGAGAGCTGTCGGGTGTTATTTATACTTCTACTCAAGCGCTCCGTGCGTTCCTGCCGCACTTTATACTCATAGGCATTGAACTCTCGGAAGGCAGCACGAACAGAGTCGATGATAGCCTTTTCACCTAAAAGTAGAGGCTCTATCTGCGCATCAAACTGCTTTTCGGATATCTGAGTATCCTGATTGCGCTTCATTTGAATCAGTGGTTCTGCGAAACCCTTCTCAAAGCGCGTCTGCAGGGCAGCAATCTCATCTATCTTCTTTACCTGCTCCGGCGAATTGGTAACAAAATCTCGCATCTCTTGCATCAAGGCAGGCATTTGGTCGCGGGCCAACCAATAGGGCTGCAGAAAGGTCTCGTTGCCGTTTAGCAGGTATCCACGAAGGCCAGTTTCCATGTCAATGATGTTACGCTGCAGGGCTGCAGAGTTACGAACCACAATCTGAGAGCGCGATACCCACTGCGTGTTCTCCACCACGGCTTCTGACAGGCGGAAGTTCACAATGGCTACGGCAGTAAAGAGCACCAGAATCAGTACAAATCCGGCAAACAGTTTAACAGAAAGTTTCATGTATAGGGGCTGAGGCTAAACAATAGCCGGGGCTGTTGCAGCTGCCACGGCTGGCGATACTACAACTAGTTCTTTTGTGCGTTTTTCAGGTGCGAAAGTATGGGCATGTTGTAGTTTCGCAGAGCCACAGCTGTGGTGCGAACGGGTGCAATAGGGGTGAGCATGTCGAGATTCCTTTGGCTGTTATTTTGGTTTTCGCTCATACGGCAGCAAAATATATTTGTTACAGCATATTTGCCACTTGCCCGAAGAATGGCATGTAGGTGGCAGGGGATTAAATTTAGGATGAGCCCGAAAATTACTTAATTTTGCTATAAATCTAAGAACAGCTACTACTGACATGGAACTTAAAAAAATCGCTCTGAACGATGTGCATGAAGCCCTTGGCGCTAAAATGGTGCCTTTTGCCGGTTATAACATGCCTGTGCGTTACTCATCAGATATAGAAGAACACAAAACGGTACGCGAGGCTGTCGGCATTTTCGACGTGTCGCATATGGGCGAGTTTATGCTGCGTGGCCCCAAGGCTTTGGACCTGATTCAGCGTGTTACCTCTAACGACGCCTCTAAGCTGTCAGATGGTAAAATACAGTACTCTTGCTTGCCAAATGAGGACGGTGGTATTGTAGATGACCTGCTGGTATACCGCCTCGGTGAAGAGGAGTACATGCTGGTGGTGAATGCTTCTAACATTGAAAAAGACTGGAACTGGATCAGCAAGTATAATACAGATGGTGTGGAGATGGAAAACATCTCTGATGAAATCTCTTTGTTTGCAGTACAAGGTCCTAAGGCTGCCGAGGCACTTCAGCCGCTGACTAAAGTTGACCTGGCTAACCTGGTATACTATACGTTTGAGAAAGGCGAGTTTACAGGTGCGCAGGATGTGATTGTATCGGCTACAGGTTACACAGGAGCAGGCGGTTTCGAAATCTATGTGAAGAACGAAGATGCCAAAAAGGTATTTGACGCTATCATGGAAGCAGGTAAAGAGTATGGTATCAAGCCAATAGGTTTGGGTGCCCGCGATACGCTGCGCCTGGAAATGGGCTTCTGCCTTTATGGGAATGATATTGATGATACTACCTCACCAATTGAAGCAGGGTTGGGCTGGATCACGAAGTTCGATAAAGATTTTGTTAATGCTGAGAACCTGAAGGCACAGAAAGAGCAGGGCGTGAGCCGCAAGCTGGTTGCTTTTGAGATGCTTGAAAAAGCTATCCCGCGCTCGCACTATGAGATTGTAAATGCAGAAGGTGAGAAAATTGGAGAGGTAACTTCTGGTACAATGTCACCATCACTGGGCAAGGGTATAGGTATGGGCTACGTTGCTAAAGACTATAGCAAAGCCGGTTCAGAGATTTTCATCCGTATCCGTAATAAAGATGTAAAGGCGCAGGTTGTAAAGCTGCCTTTCTATAAAAAATAGTTAACAATGAAAGAGCAAGGACAAAGGGCTTATGTAGTGCCTTTGTCCTTGCTCTTTCATCCAAAGTTTAAACATAGATGCCAAATATAGATGTATGTTTCAGTCCGGAGCTGCTGCACTTGTATGACCTGAAGGGGAAAGCAGTGGTGGCTGTGGATATTTTAAGAGCGACCTCTACAATGGTAACGGCTTTTGCTGAAGGAGCAGCTAATATTTTTCCGGTGATGGAGCTGGAAGAGTGTCGTGCTTTTGCCGGCCAAGGCTGCCTGACAGCAGCTGAGCGTAACGGAATAAAAGCGGAAGGCTTTGACTTGGGCAACTCACCTTTCGGCTACATGGGGGGCAATGTAAAAGGGCGCAACATCGCTATTACAACCACCAACGGTACCCGGGCTATCCGTATGTCTGAAGAGGCGAAAGAAATAGTGATAGGCGCTTTCCTAAACCTGCAAGCTGTAGCGGATCATCTGGCTGAACTAGGGCTGGATGTTTTGGTAGTGTGTGCTGGCTGGAAAGGGCAGTTTAACCTGGAAGATACACTCTTTGCAGGCGCTCTGGCAGAGCGCCTGCAGGATACATTCTCCTCTGAAAGTGATAGCACCTTAGCCGCCTCCTACTTATATCAGACAGCAAAAACAGATATAGTTAGCTTTTTGCGCCAGTCGTCGCATGTGCGCAGGCTCGAGCATCTGGAGATTCATAAAGACATTGAGTTTTGTCTTCGCCACGATGTGTATGATGTACTACCTGTTTGGCGCCATGACAGACTGTTGGATCTTAGGTTTAAAGAGGTAGAGAGCTGAGAAGTTAAAGAGTTAGAAAGTTTAGGAGTCATCAAACTCCTAAGTATAAAAGAGAGGGGCTGGCATTTAAGTATTGCCAGCCCCTCTCTTTTATACTTTTCATACCCTACTATTCATAGGGACAGAAGCAAGTAGTAGGTAAGTGGTGAGTTATGTCATCTACATCTTGGCTTTCTAACTCCCCAACTCTCTAACCTTCTTACTTCAGTTTCTCGTTTTGCTTGTGCCGCTGGCTGTCGCGGTTGGTTTTTTTCTTCAGGTTTTTCTGTAGCGCTTCTGTCAGGTTAACTCCTGTTTGGTTGGCCAGGCAGATCAGCACGAATAGCACATCGGCTAACTCATCTCCTAATTGCTTTCCTTCGTCGCTTTTCTTAAACGATTGTTCTCCGTACTGTCTGGAAATGATGCGAGCCACTTCACCCACCTCCTCGGTAAGTATGGCCATGTTGGTTAGCTCATTGAAGTAGCGCACTCCGTTTTCCTGAATCCACTTATCTACAATGGCTTGTGCTTCGGCTATAGTCATAAAGCTTTTTGTTATTTGCCAAATTTAACCACAAAATCTACATAAGGCACACCAATAGCTATCTCCTGAGCAATTTCCGGGTTATTTAGAAAGGCCAGGTCTACTGTAATTTTCTCACCCATAAACCTGATTCCGTAAGAGTATATACCATAATAACTCCCTGCTGGCACAAACCAGTTTTTAGTAACAAGCGCTGTTTTACGACTGATACGCTTCCTGCCGCTCAGGTTCACCACGGGTTCTGCCGACACATATCCATCAACTGCTCCAAAGCCAACGCCGAGCGTAGCGTTATTGTCGCGGTTACCATACGTTACAATGCCGTAGCCGATGCCCAACCCCGGAAAATCGTCAGCAGAGGTGGAGTTGATGTAAAGTATACCAGCGCCTGCATTCCACTTGTCGCTAATAGGAAAGCTATACTTAGGGGTAACAAAAAATACTGGGTCTCCTGTAAAGGTAGTAATCAGCTCGAAGCCAGCTCCAATTGTAAACCTGTCGGTAATACCATAGCTGAAAGAGTTTAAGACCAAATAAGTGTTTTGGTAATAAGCTTCGCCTTTGCGTAGGCTGAACGCAGAAGGGGAGAAGAGGTAACGGGTAGCGTTAGGGTTCCCGAACCAATATTCCCCATTTATAAAGCTACGCTCATCCAGAATTCTGTAACTTTTAGTGGCACTCAAGGGAATTGTAATCTAGCCTGTACTTTGAGTTAACAGACGGATATTTCCCTCGCTCTGCCCCAGGTACACACCTTGTATGGTGTTCCCGTCTTTTGTTTCTACCAGCCAACGTTGGGGAGCCTGCCCTTGCGTTTGGGTACTGTCGGTTTGAGCCATTGCAGATAGGCCAGCGCCCGCCCCTAAAACGATACACAAGGTGGCAAGTACAGCCACCGAAATGCTGCAGATTTGTTTAGCTATAAATATAGGTAAATGATTGTATAACAGGGCGTTCGTTTACCTAAATGTATGGATATTTACCTATGTTTAAATCAACAGTGGATAAAAATAAATCTGGTGTTATTCTTTGTTTTTGGTGTCCATAACAATGGTGACAGGCCCATCATTCAGCAGCGAAACTTTCATGTCGGCTCCAAATTCCCCTGTTTGTACAGGCTTGCCTAATGCGTCCTCCATTAGCTCCACAAAACGTTCATACAGAGGGACAGATACAGCTGGCGGAGCTGCGTTAATATAAGAAGGCCTATTGCCCTTTTTAGTGCTAGCGTAAAGGGTAAACTGGCTAATAACCAGCACATCACCATCTACATCTTTAACGCTGAGGTTCATTTTACCTTCGGCATCAGAGAAGATTCGTAAGCCTGCTACCTTTCCGGCAAGCCATTTAAGGTCTTCTTCAGTGTCGTCAGCAGCAAATCCGGCAAGCAGCAAAAGGCCCAGACCAACCTGGCCTTTAACGTTACCTTCAATTTCTACAGCTGCTTGGCTTACCCGCTGAATCACAATCCGCATGCTATGCTTTGTTTTGGTTCAGGGCAAAGGTAGTAATTTGAAGGGAGAGACAAGGAGAGTATAAGTGTTAGGTAGTGTAGCTAATCTACATATCCATCATACAGAATCCTGCTTACTTTGCCTTCCTGCAGGTAAAAGTGCAGCATAACAGGTGCACCTTCTCTAGTGGAAGCTACTATCTCGTTTGTTGTCTGGGTGATCTTCATGCCCTCACCCTGGCTTTTGAGGCTCTTGATCAGTTCTGCTTGTGTCATGCCAACGCGAAGGTTGTTGCGCAGTTTAATATCCGCACTGCGAATATCAGCCATCTGCAGCAGCAGGTCACCAGTTTGGGTTGGGGCGTAGAATTCCATAAAGGAGTTTCCAAAGCGGATGGTGTAGATGGTATCGGTTACGCTTGTCTTGTGGCGGTTTTCGATGGCATCAGCATCAACGGTGAAATCTGAGTCGATGCGGTCAAAGTAAGTCGTAAGATCGTTGCTTTGCTGGCGATTGGCTACAAACGGATTACCCAGTAAGTCGAGTGTGTTAACAGAGCGGTCTGGGCGTACTGCAGTAGTATCTGGTTCGGGAGCACTATGGCGCTTGGCAGGCATCTCCGCCTCTTCTTCTATGGGGTTGTCGGTGGTGCAGGCAGTGGCAATGGTGTGTATAAGCAACAACAGCACGAGTAGGCGAGCCTTAAGACTACACCTGTAGCACATGCTATTGGTTAGGCGGAGAAACATAGTGAACGACGTATATAAGTAAGGGTGGTGGGCTAAAACTATACTTACATACGAGAATCTACCGCTCAAAAGTTATAGCTTAAATGGCTATAACTTTTGCTTAGGCCCAGGATAAAGTATAATTTGGCGGCAAAGATGGTAAAAAATGAATACACAGCAAATAGCGCTGATCACTTATCAGGATGCTGGTAAATACAGCACTACATCAGAAGAAGAAAATAGCCGTTTATATGACTTTTTAACCCAAAAAGGGCTTCAGGTAACACTGGAAATTTGGGATGACCCAGCTGTTGATTGGGCTAAGTATGAGCTGGTAGTACTCAAGTCGCCTTGGGACTACTTCGATAAGATCGACACCTTTTATGCCTGGCTGGATAAGTTGGAGAAGTTACAGGTGCGTGTGCTGAACCCAATCAACATTGTGCGCTGGAACAGCGATAAGCGCTACCTGGTAGAGCTGCAGGAGCAGGGTGTAAAAGTGGTGCCGTCGGTATGGCTGGAGCAGGGTTCGCAGCTAAACGTGGCGGAGGTGTTTGCCCAGTTGCAGTCTGAGAAGGTTATTGTAAAGCCAGCTATCAGCGGTGGCGCTAAAAATACTTTTGCGCTTACGCAAGCAGAGGCGGAAGCTAAAGCAGAAAGTATAAATGAGCTGTTGCAGCAGGAGAACTTCCTGGCACAGCCTTTCATACCCGAAATCCAAACCAAAGGGGAGTGGTCTTTCCTGTTCTTCAACGGAGAGTATAGCCACACAGTGCTCAAAGCTGCCAAGGCCGGTGACTTCAGGGTACAGCACTTCTTTGGCGGAACAGTACATACCCCAGAGCCACCGGCTCAGTTATTGGAGGCGGCTCATAACCTGGTGGACAAGTATGCCCCTGGCTGCCTTTATGCACGAGTAGACGGCGTTGAGTTGAACGGCGAGCTGGTGCTAATGGAGCTGGAGTTGATAGAGCCTTTCTTGTTTATGGCTACCAGCGAGGGCGCTATAGAACGATACTATGAGGCGCTGTTAGCGCAAATGCATCAGCCTACCGAAAGTATAGCCTAAACCTTTTCCGGACTGTGGAAGATCAGCATCGGAACGTGAGCCTCCAGTACTAGCTTTTTGCTGAGGCTCGGTTTAAATATGCTGCTGAACAAGGTGCGCTGATGGTTATTTATAGCTATCAGCTCTAACTGCTCTCGCTCCACAAACTCCTGCAGGGTGTCGGCTACATCGTCACTGCTTGGTAGTATTACGAACTGAAGGTTATGGTTAGGAAGGGCAGTGTACAGTCGAGCCTGTAGCTGCTCCATTTTATGGCTGTCTTCCGTTTCAGAGCCTTCGGTTCCGATGTGGGCACAGAGCACTTCCGGGTTGAAAGGCTCAAACAATTGCAGCAGCGTTGCCAGAGCCTGCGCATCGGTTTTGTCAAAGTCGGTGGCATACAGGATGCGGCGCAGGCTGTGTTGAGTGTAGGGCTCTGGCACAGTTAGCAGAGGCACTCGGGCGTCCTCTACCATTTTGGTGGTAACGGTGCCGAAGAGGGAACGGGCTACATTATCCTCGCCTTTGGTGCCCATCAGCAGCAAGTCGGGCTTAAAGCGGTTAATTTCTTCAGGAATGATATCTTCCGGCATGCCATTAATAAAGGCATGTTTCAAAAGTATGTGCTCCCCTTTAGCTTTGGCTGTAACCTGCATTTCGTTGTACAGGCTCTCTAGTCTTTCGTGCTCTTCCATGTGGTTGCGGTGCATTACACGGTCGGTCACTTTTTCTGAGCCGGGGCTAAGCGGGCTGCGGCCAGTATCAGAGAACGGGTCGTCGAGCTCTGGCTGTAACAGGTAGTCGCTGAAGCAGTGCAGCAGGAGTATCTCTGTCTTTTGCATGGCAGCGGCTAAGTGCAATGCATAACGGCAGGCGTTGGTGGTGCTTTCTGTGAAGTCTACAGGTATAAGTATTCTGAACATATTATCTTGATTGAGCTTGGCTGTTGTATACGTGGCGATGCTGTATGGGATATATACCTTACTCTGTCTGATCTTCGGCTTATTGTACTGCAGGGATGCAGTTCAAAAAATTACACTATTTTTGTAGCCTGAAAACGCTTACCATGCCTAAACGCATCGTATTCTTCTTTATTGGCTTTGTTATACTTGCTTCTCTGGCGTTCTATGGTTTTAACCGTTGGAAAGGCTCCAGAGAGAAAGTAGACCTATGGACGATGGTGCCAGAAAATGCGGCCCTAGTAGTAGAGACAAACAACCACCAGGCGCTGATGGAGCACCTGCGCGAGACGGAGCTTTGGCAAAGCTTTTCGATGCTGCCGGTGATGCAGCAGCTCGAGGAGAATATGGCTTACCTCGATAGCGTTGCCCCCGGCAACCAGCGCCTCGACCGTTTTCTGGACGAAAAGAACATCCTTACATCGCTGCACGTGGAAGGCAAGTCGGAGGTGAGCTATGTGTTTTATGTACCTGTAAACTCTGTGGGCGAGCACCGCTTTCTGCGTACTCTCACTGAAAACATAAACAAGAGCACCATCTTTGAGGAGGACTCCAGAGACTACCAGGGGCACCTGCTAACTGACATAACCAACACGCGCAACGGTAGCCGTTTTACATACTTCACTTATCACAACAACATCATCCTGAGTGCCTCTCCTGTACTTATAGAGGAGATCGCGAGGCGTGCTAGCAGAGGAACCGAAGCGTCTGTTGTAGCCGAGTTCCGTAATGTAAATTACCTGGACCAGCCGGATGTATATGCCAATGTGTTTGTTAACTACAGGGTATTGCCAGACCTGTTTGGCTTGTTTCTGCAAGAGGATGTAATGCCACAGGTACGTTACCTGGCTACCCTGTGCCATAACGCTTTGTTGGAGCTAAAACTGGATAGGAACAAAATATTTCTGAATGGCTTTTCGAATGCTGAGAACCTGAAGAACTCTCTGCACAATACCATGCAGCCACGAAAGCCTCAGCTGTTAGGAGTTAGAAATTACATGCCTAACCGCACGGCCATGTTGCTGCACTTCGGCCTACAGGAGATAGCACGCTTGCGGCAGCCTCAAAAGGCTAACAAGTCCGCTTATGCTGCCACTGTTGATAGCCTTGCCCAAAGTTTTAGACAGGAAGCTGCTCTTGCCTACATGGAGTCGAACAGCATGAGCCAAAGCCCGGATAAGGTGGCATACGCTCATACAAGTAACCCTGCGTTAACACAGCACCTGCTAAACCGGCTGGGAAATCAGTTGGCAGAGGCCCGCAAGGAACAGCCGTTTATAGAAAAGTATGCTGGGTATAGCATTCAGCTTCTGAACACTCCGGAGTTGCCTGAACAGCTCCTGGGGCGTGTATTCCAGGGTTTTGAACAGAGTTATGTGGTGCAGGTAGATAATTACCTGCTCATATCAGAGGAAATGGCAACGCTCCGTCACCTGCTCGATGACATATTGGAGGGAAACGTGTGGAGCAAATCAGTAGGTCAGAAAGCTTTCCTGGAAGAGACGCTGCAGGAAGCAAACTTCAGCCTGTACCTGAATACCGTAAATGCCTGGTACATCCTGAATCGTTACACTACTGATGAGGAGCGGGAAAACCTTTTGCAGAACGCTACCATCATTAAGCGCTTCTCACAGGTAGGGCTGCAGTTCTCTATGGTTGAAGGAAGGTACTATACCAGCCTGGTTATTCGAAGACCGGAGCAAAGCAACACAACCGGGCAGGATGTTTTCGAGGAGGAGGAAACTATCACCTTTGATAACAGGCTTGATTCAAGACCTTTCCCAATCCAGAACGCCGTAGACCGAAGCCGAGAACTGGTAGTGCAGGATTCTGCCAATGTGCTGCTAAATGTAACTGCACTAGGCAAACGTGGTTGGACCGATAGCCTTGGCACCACCTTGCGCAGCGAAATAAAGCAGATAGAGTACGGGCCAGACAAGAAGCTACGCTACCTGTTTATAACCTCAAACCGCATCCACGCTATCAACAACCAGGGGCAAGCGCTGGAGAACTTTCCGTTTAACCTGTCCGATACACTGAGCCTGCAACACTTGGCTGTGTTCGACTATGAAAAAGAAGGCGACTATAGGCTGCTGGTAGATGATAACCTTGGCAACCTGTACATGTACAACATGCGTGGAAGTGGCGTACAGGGCTGGCAACCCCGCCGCATGGATTATCGTTTGGCAGCCGAACCACAGCACCTGCGCGTGGGTGGCCGTGATGTGATTCTGGTGCCGCTGGAAAATGGCTACATCTATGCCCTCAACCGCAATGGCGATACATACCCTGGCTTTCCTATAAACCTGAAGGCACCGTTAACCTCCGGTACCATGGCTAAAATTGGTGCCGACCTAAGGCGCACAGAAGTAACAGCTGTAACACGATATGGTAATGTGGTAACGTTTAACCTGCAGGGCAAGGTGCTAAACCGTGAGCAGCTGATGCGTCCTAGCAAGCGTGCCTTGTTCCAGATGGTGCCAGAAAGCAGCAGTGCCCGTTCTTATATTATTGTGCGGCAGGAGCAAGGCAAGGTAGCCATACTAGATCAGGATCTTAATGAGCTGTTCGAGAAGCGCTATGTTACGTCAGCCCCTAAAATAGTGCAGTACTTCCACTTTGGCGGCGATAACAGGGTATACGCCATCACGGAAACAGGGCCACGAAAAACATACCTGTACGATTCAAAAGGCAAGCTTATTGGTGGCCGCTCTATCGAGAACAGCCAACCCGTTACCATCTACTATAACGAGACTGCCAACGACTACACCTTATACTACGTGATCAGAAACCAACTAAAGAAGATCGGCTTTAGTATTGGTGAATAAGCGCTAACCTGTGCTCGTTAAAAACTCCTGAACCAGCCCTTTTTGTAGAAGAAGTATAGCTGCAGCATTATGAGCATAAACATCAAACCTAAAAGTATAGGGTAGGAGTATGGCTGGTAAAGCTCTGGCATGCTGTGTGGGAAAACCTTTCCTGTTTCTGGATCCTCGTGCGAAAAGTTCATCCCATACAAACCTACAATAAAGCTTAGCGGAATAAAGATGCTGGAGATGATGGTAAGCACTTTCATGATTTCGTTCATGCGGTTGCTTACTGTAGACATGTACAGGTCTACCAAACTGGAAGCCATCTCGCGGTGATTGTCCACCAGGTCTATCAACTGCACAGCATGGTCGTAAGCATCGCGGAAGTATACTTTCAGGTTCTCGGGAATGGTGTCCTCGTCCATGCGCAGGATCTCGTTCATCAGGTCGCGCTCAGGCCATGTGATGCGGCGCAGCTTTATCAGTTCGTTTTTTAAGTCCAGAATCTGGCTTAGCGTGGCCTTGTTAGGCTGCCGAAGCACTTCCTGCTCTAACTCCTCAATATAAATACCGATATCAGCAATTACCGGAAAGTAATAATCCAGCACCACATCCAGTATAGCATAGGCAATGTACACTGCCGGCCGCTGCCGGATAATGCCTTTGCCGATCCTGATTCGCTCGCGCAGCGGATCAAGGCAATCGCCATAGTCGCTCTGCAGGCTAAGCACGTAGTTAGGTCCCGTGAAAAGCGAAAGTTGTATATCGTCCAGGGTTCTGAATTCGGGAGACCAGCGCAGCATACGCGTGATCATGAACAGGCGGTTCTCACCAAACTCCTCCACCTTTGGCCTTTGGTAATCGTTGATCACGTCTTCCATCTGCAGCGGGTGCAGCTTAAAGTCTATGATCAGTTGCTCCAGCATGGCCTGATCAGCATAGCCTCTGATGTCGATCCAATGTCGTGCATCCGGTCTGGAGTTTACCCGTTGTAACAGTTCCTGGTAAGTCTTTAGCTCCATCTCCTCAAACATCCCCTCGTTAAACGACATCAGGAAAAAGCGTGGAGCATACGCCTCGGCAGGTATGAGTAGCGAGCCTGGTTTTATGCCAGCCTTGCGTTCTAAAATCTTGTTGCGGGCGCGGTTATGTTTGCGTTTGGCCATTTAGGGGAGTTAAGAGTTAGTGCGTTTAGGAGTTAGAATTTAGAAGTTTATTCCCCTACAACGGAAACCTCAACGCCTTCCATCTCTTCCAGTTTGATAGTAATCTCTTCCTGCAGCTTACGGCGCACCTCAATGGTAAGGCGGCAGTCCAGTTCAAATTGCTGGTCGCGCACCTGCAGGTCATACTCTTTCACAAGGCTCATCACATCGTTCATCTGTGGGTAAGCATAGTGTGCCTGCAGCAGTACAGTTTCGTGCTTTTCTATAACGGTGGCCTGTTCCAGTGCATCAGCTGTGGACACTTTGTAAGCGTTAATAAGACCGCTTACACCCAACTTAGTGCCTCCAAAGTAGCGTACTACCACTACCAGCACATTGCTGAGGCCGGCAGAGCGGATCTGCCCAAGTATAGGATCACCTGCAGAATGGTTAGGTTCGCCGTCGTCGTTTGTGCGGTAGCGGGCTTGGTCAGCACCCAGAATGTAAGCATAGCAGTGATGGCGGGCATCGTAGTACTTCTTCTTCAGCTCGGCGATAATATCCTTCACCTCCTCTTCAGAATATACCGGATAGGCCAGGGCAATAAACTTGCTTCCCTTCTCCTTGTACAACCCCTCTGCGGGCGCTTCTATGGTTCTGTAGGTATCTTCCATGGTTGCTTTTGCTGCTAGCATTCCTGCAATTTAACCAAAGCCCGGCAAGGGTAAAAATTATAGCGATATCTACGAATTACGTACATTTGCAACATCACCAAAAAATATACTTTTGCCAGCTACGCCATACTTGCTTTCATTCCACCGTGTCGGGAGTCCTGAAGTAGGCTTTATAACCAGTACGCAACTGGCCGAGAATATCCCGTTTGAAATAAAGAGGGTGTTCTGGACGCAAGACACACCATTAGGCGTAGAGCGTGGACACCATGCCAATATGGCTACCGAAGAGGTGCTGATTGCTCTGAGCGGAAGTATAAAAGTGCTGACCGACACAGGCCGGGAAAAGCAGGGGTTTGAACTGACGCACCCACAGGAGGGCCTGTACATACCAGCAATGTGCTGGACTGAGCTATACTTTTCTGAAGGAGCCACAGCCCTTTGCCTTACCTCTACAGATTTCAGCGAGGCTGATTATATTCGTGATTACAACAGGTTTAGAAAGCTGGCGTCGCACATTGAGTCATGAAAAAAATAAAAAGCATATTATAGTGGTAGGTTATAGGTTGAAGGTCGCATAATATTCCTTACTTAACCTTCTAACTTTTTAACTTCCCAACTTACGAACTCCACCGACTATGCAAGAACCTCTTCCGTACTTCCAGTTCAGAGATTTTCCGGCAGGCCTGGAGACACAGGTGCAGCAGGCGCTGACACAAGCCGTTGCCGGCAAGCAGTATGTGCTGGGGCCGCAGGTACGGAGCTTTGAGCAGGAGTATGCAGCTTACCTGGGAGTTGGTGCAGCTGTGGGAGTAGGCAATGGATATGATGCACTGGTGATCGCTTTAAAAGCTTTGGGCGTAGGAGCAGGGGATGAAGTAGTGTTGCCGGTGCACACATTTATTGCCACTGTAAATGCGGTGCTGCAAGTTGGGGCAAAGCCTGTGCTGGCCGAGCCTGATAAGTACACTTACAATCTTACAGCCGAAACTGCCTCCAGACACATCACTTCCAAAACCAAAGTTGTACTTCCGGTGCATCTCTACGGACAAGTTTGCCAGATGGACGAGCTGTTGCAGTTGGCGCTGAAGCAGGGTATAAAAGTGTTGGAAGATGCCGCTCAGGCACACGGAGCAAAATATAAAGGCACCTTAGTCGGAGCCTTTGGCGATGCTGCAGCCTTCAGCTTTTACCCTACCAAAAACTTAGGAGCCTTGGGCGATGCCGGAGCAGTCGTAACGTCTGATGTTGCTGTGACTGCCTTTGCCAAGAAGTACAGAAATTACGGCGAGGCACAGAAGCATATGTCTGAACGGGTCGGATTAAACTCAAGGCTGGATGAGCTGCAGGCGGCAGTGCTACGGGTAAAGCTGCAACATCTTAATGCTTTGAACGCAGAGCGTCAGCGGCTGGCACAGGTATACTTGCAGGAGCTACAAAACACCGGCGACCTTATACTTCCGGTAACGGCTCCAGGCTGCGATCATGTCTACCACATCTTTAACATCCGCACAAAGTATAGAAACAGACTGCAAAGCTACTTGCTAGAGCAGGGGATACGTACGGCAATACATTACCCTGTGCCGGTACATCTGCAGCCTGCTTATACTTTTCTAGGATATAAAGCCGGATACTTTCCAGTGGCCGAAGAACTTGCCAGTACCAGCCTCAGTTTACCGCTCTTCCCAGGTTTATCCGAAGCCGAGCAGATGCGGGTAGTTGAGGCCGTAAAAGCGTTCTTCGGGAGGTAGATTTATGCTTCTTGTCCAGCTCTAAGGAAGCAGGAGGAACGTTCTACTGTATAAAATATGAGTGTTGTAGTTAGAGCTATTCAGGTGAACCCACCCTAACCCCTCTGAGGAGGGGAATTATCTTCTATCAGCTTTGGCTATCTAACCTGATCTCAGTCCTTGGATTGAGCGCCTTGTGAGATCCGGTGCCCGAAGGGCAGCGCCCTGGCGCAGGAGGGAACACAGCGCGATACCCTTAACGAGCGCCTCGCGGCCTTGAGCGCACCAAAGCCAAATATGAAACGAGCAAGTCATAGAGCCGAGGATGAACAGTAGCTAATAAGTATAGCTTGTTTTAAAAAGTAAAGACAGTAGCTATAAAGTATAGGACAAAGTATAAGCTAAACTTCCAACAGCTGCCTCGCGAGCACAAAGCAATATAATATTCCTTATCTTCGCCCATGCCCCAACCACCGCTTGTCTCCATCATCTGCCTGTGTTATAACCATGAGCGTTTTCTGCGTGAGGCCTTGGACTCGGTGTTGGCGCAGACGTACCCCAACCTGGAGATTATTGTAGTGGATGACTGCAGCACTGATGGCAGTGTTGGTATTATCCAAGAGTATGTGCAGCGGCACCCACAGCTCCGCTTTATCAGCACCGGGCGTAATATGGGTAACACGAAAGCCTTCAACATGGGTTGGCGGGCCAGTAAAGGTCAGTTTATTATTGATTTCGCTACCGATGATGTGCTGTTGCCAGAGCGGGTGTCACAACAGGTAAAACTCTTTCAAGATTTACCACCTGACTACGGTGTAGTATACTCCGACGCAGAATATATATCTGACAATTCGGTGCCACTACACCTGCACAGCCAAAAGTACAAAGCTGCACCGGATGGCGATGTTTTTGCTGAGGTTCTCGGGCGTTACTTTATATGCCCACCTACCATGCTTATTCGCCGGGAAGTATATGAGGAATTGCACGGTTACGACGAAGCTCTGGCCTATGAGGACTTTGACTTTTGGGTACGTTCTGCCCGCAAGTATAAATACGCTTACCTGCCACAGGTAACTACACAGAGGCGGCTGCATAACTCCTCTCTTTCAAGTGGCTGGTACCGGCAAGGCAATAAACTTCTGGCATCTACTGTTATAGTATGCAGTAGGGCCGCAGAAATGATACAGACCGAGCAGGAGCGCGAGGCGCTGGTCAGGCGGCTAAAGTATGAGGCACGACATGCTTACCTTACTGGCAACTTTAATGAAGCAGAGCAGTTGCTGCAACTCCTTGAACAAGTAGCAGGGATGCCTTTTTTGTATGGTTTCGTGCGGCAGCTAAACAGGCATAAAATCGATCTCGGTTTCCTGCGACGCCTCTATCTGAGACTCCGTAACAGGCAATAATAGTACAGTTTTTGTCTACCTTCTCCCTTATTATCCGTAAGCAGAAATTAAAGCTGGCATTTTGGGATTAAACATATAACAAACACATAAGCAACCGAAAACGGGTGTTTTTGTGGGTAATTTGTTACTCAATAGGGCCACTATCAATATTTTAATACCTATATTTGGCACTCAATTAAACAACAACAACATGATTACAGCAGCACTCGCCTCCCGTGCAGAAGTTATAAAATGGATGGAAGACTTTGTGGGAGAAAAACTCTCTGAGTTTCTTAAATCGGTTGAAGATAGCTGGCAGCCTGCCGACTTGTTACCTGACGCTACACTGGAGACATTCTTTGATGAAGTAAAGGAACTGCGCGAGCGTGCCCGTGACCTGAGCTATGATCTGTTGGCTGTATTGGTTGGCGATACTATAACAGAAGAGGCACTTCCTACCTACGAAAGCTGGCTCATGACCATAGATGGTTTGCCACAAGATCCGCAGGGGCCTTGGATGAAGTGGAACCGCAGCTGGACGGCTGAGGAAAACCGCCATGGCGACGTACTAAACCGTTACCTTTACCTGAGTGGGCGTATCAACATGCGTGAAATGGAGGCTTCTACGCAATACCTGATATCCGATGGTTTTGACCTGCAGACAGACAACGATCCATACCGTTCGTTTGTGTATACTTCTTTCCAGGAGACAGCTACTAATATTTCGCACCGCCGTGTGGCTCAAATTGCCAAGAAGCAGGGCGATAACATGCTTGCCAAGCTTTGCGGCCACGTGGCAGCCGATGAGGCGCGCCATGCTAAGGCTTATAAAGCTTTTGTAAGCAAAATTTTTGAGGCTGACCCGAACGAGATGATGCTTGCTTTTGAAGACATGATGCGCAAGAAGATCGTGATGCCGGCCCACTACATGCGTGAGTTAGGTGTAGAGCTTGGTAAAACATTCGGCCACTTTACCGATGCCGCACAGCGTATTGGGGTATATACTTCTGCAGACTATACCGATATTCTGGAAGGTCTGATTAGTGAGTGGAAGATCGAAACCTTAACAGGTCTTAACGAAACTGGCGAGCGTGCCCGCGATTACGTAATGGCCCTGCCAGCCCGACTTAAGCGTGTAGCAGAGCGTATGAAGTCTCCACAGCTGGAGTACAAGTTCCGTTGGATTGACTAAGCAGCATAAGCTAAAAGATAAAGAAAGAGGTGAGCCAGTTCAGTGGCTCACCTCTTTTGTTTTGTAACCCTACCACAAGCAGAGTTACTCCTGAACTTCTACGTCTTTCCAGAAAGCTATGTAATTTCTTATCTCTTTAGCTGCGTCTTTTGGGTTGGGGTAATACCAGGCAGCGTCCTGCTGTACCTCTCCATTTACTTTTACATGGTAATAGGAGGCTTCGCCCTTCCAGGGACAAGTAGTGTGGGTACGGCTTTCCTCCAGATACTTTTTATCAACTGTGTTCGGAGGAAAATAATGGTTGCCTTCTACTACAACGGTATCATTGCTATCTGCAATTACTACATCATTAAATATCGCTTTCATAGTTTTACTCGTTTTATAAGTGCTGTACATTATTTTACTAAAGCATGATAGCAAGGTTCTGCAGCATATTTGCTCTTATGCTGCCCACCATGCGCAGGAAGTAACAGAACAATGTACTGGCTATACTTGTTACACATGGTAAACCCTAGTTTATGATTGGATACAGATTCACTGATTATATACCTCCCCAGGATGATAAGCCAGGTTTTGAGTCGCTGCTGAAGATCTTTATGCAGCTGATAACCATTACCTCAGGCGACGTGGGAGAGGCTCTGAATTGGCTTAGTTCGCTGGACAAGCAGTATAACCTGACTGGCGACGAATATGGTATAGGCGACTTTATTGAAGACCTGAAGAAGAAGGGCTACCTGGATGAAAACCCACAGGAGCGAGGAGCCTTTCAGCTTACAGCTAAGAGCGAGCAAAGTATACGCCGCAGTGCTTTGGAGGAGATTTTCGGAAAACTCAAGAAAGGCGGCAAGGGAAGCCATGCTACACCGCACACTGGCATCGGCGACGAGACTAGCACTGACCGCCGCGAGTACCGCTTCGGCGATACGCTGGAGCAGATCTCTATGACGGAGTCGCTACGAAATGCCCAGATAAACCACGGCATTGGTGACCTGCAGCTGACAGAGCAGGACCTGGAGGTAACCGAGACAGAGCATAAAACACAGGCCTCCACGGTACTGATGATAGACATCTCGCACTCTATGATTCTGTATGGGGAAGACCGTATCACTCCGGCCAAAAAAGTAGCCATGGCACTGGCTGAGCTTATTAAGCAGAAGTACCCAAAGGATACGCTGGATGTGATCGTGTTTGGCAACGATGCCTGGCAGATCGAAATAAAGGACTTGCCATACCTGGAAGTAGGACCATATCATACCAATACCGTAGCTGGACTGGAGCTGGCCATGGACATTCTGCGCAAGCGCAAAACACAGAACAAGCAGATTTTTATGATCACCGATGGTAAGCCAACCTGTTTAAAAGAAGGTTTACGCTACTATAAAAACAGCTTTGGGCTGGACCGTAAGGTGGTAAATAAAACGCTGAACCTGGCTGCCCAGTGCCGTCGCCTGAAGATCCCAATTACCACATTTATGATCGCTTCAGACCCATACCTGCAGCAATTCGTAGACGAGTTTACGAAAGTAAATAACGGGCAAGCCTACTACAGCAGCCTAAAAGGATTAGGGCACCTGGTGTTCCGCGACTACGGCCGCAATCGCAAAAAGAGTTTTTAGAGTTAGAAAGCTTAGGAGTTATAGAGTTAAGCATTCACATAACTCAGGAAGTTCCCCTCCTCGGAGGGTTAGGGATGGGTTTACACGAAAAGGTCAACAATTTAACCACCCAACAATTCAGCAATTTAATTACTGATAACTGTACACATGAACTACAGAGACATACCAGCCGAGAAGCTACAACAGATAAAAACACTGGGCCAGCTGAAAGCTGCCGGTTACGAGCCAGAAACCGTGAAGCAGGAGCTGCGCCGCAACCTGATCAAAAAGCTACAGAACAAAGAAGAGATATTTCCGGGCATTTGGGGTTATGAAGAAACCGTAATTCCGGATATGCAGCGTGCTATACTTTCGATGCACCACATTAATTTGCTGGGGCTTAGGGGGCAGGCTAAAACACGTATTGCCCGCCAAATGATAGACCTGCTGGATGAGTACATACCTGTGGTGCAAGGTTCCGAGCTGAACGACGATCCGCTTCATCCACTTTCGCGCTACGCCAAGGATGTAGTACACGAGCATGGCGATGATACGCCAATCACGTGGTTGCACCGCTCTGAACGCTATACCGAGAAACTGGCTACACCTGATGTGTCGGTAGCAGACCTT
Organism: Pontibacter korlensis; assembly: GCF_000973725.1. Lineage (NCBI taxonomy): Bacteria > Pseudomonadati > Bacteroidota > Cytophagia > Cytophagales > Hymenobacteraceae > Pontibacter > Pontibacter korlensis. The sequence continues at coordinate 2,340,796 of NZ_CP009621.1, forward strand.
ATTGGTGATGCTGATCCGATAAAAGCAGCTACGCTAAAGCTGCCGTACTCTGATGAGCGCGTGATTCACTTTGGCCTGATACCTCGCTCCCACCGTGGCATATTTGTAATAAACGAGCTGCCCGATTTGCAGGCGCGCATACAGGTGGCGCTGTTTAATATTCTGCAGGAAGGTGACATTCAGATACGCGGTTTCAAAGTACGTATGCCGCTGGATATCCAGTTTGTATTTACTGCCAACCCTGAAGACTACACCAACCGTGGCTCTATTGTAACGCCGCTGAAGGACCGTATCGACTCCCAAATCATCACGCACTACCCTAAAACCATTGAAACAGGTAAGAAGATTACCAAGCAGGAGGCGAAGGTGAAAGAGGGACAGCACCAGCTTGTGCAAACCAACGACATTATTGGTGACCTGATAGAGCAAGTAGCATTTGAGGCGCGCGAGAGCGAGTATGTAGATGCCAAGAGCGGTGTCTCGGCTAGATTAACTATCTCTGCTTTTGAGAACCTGCTGAGCGCTGCTGAGCGCCGTGCCTTGATGAACGGAGAGCGCAAAACATACGTGCGTGTATCAGACTTCCTGAATACAATTCCGTCTGTAACGGGTAAAGTGGAGCTGGTGTATGAAGGCGAGCAGGAGGGGGCCGGCCATGTGGCGCAGGTGCTGATGGGTAAAGCTATCCGTACACAGTTCCTGAAGTACTTTCCTGACCCGGATAAAGCCAAGAAAGCCAAAGAGGGGAACCCTTATAAGAAAATAACCGACTGGTTTGGCGACGGTAATACCATAGATATACTAAATGACGCATCTGCGGACGAGTATAAAGCTGCCCTGCAAAGTATACCTGGTCTAACAGAATTGGTAGAAAAGCAGCTGCCGAAGGTGAAGGGCGATGAGAAGCTGTTTATGATGGAATTTGCTTTACATGGCCTGGCAGAGCATAGCCAATTAAGTAAAAATCGTCTTAGCACTGGCTTGCAGTTCAAAGACCTGCTCAGTGGTATGTTTACCATGCCAAGCTTCGGAGATGAGGAAGAGGACGATGACCAGTTTTAAGTATAACTAAGCTGATAAAGTAAAAAGGCAGGAGAGGAATTCTCCTGCCTTTTTACTTTATTCCTCTTCCAGTAGGGCGCTGGCTATACTTTGCCATTCTTCTTCCAGCGTTTGCTGCGGCCGTTTTTTGCCTGCCCTGCGGTACCAGTAGTCGGCATTCCAGTTGTCCCCTTCTTTGCGGTGCAGGTAGGCATGTATCCAGGCGGCATTCTGGTCGGGCAAGTCTTGTATGAGCACATGTGCCTTGTCCCAGTCACCCTTCGCGTCATGCCACAATGCCTGCAGGTATAAAGAGGCTTCTGAAGGAGGAGCGCTAGAGCTTATACTTTGTTGAAAGGAGGTAAAGTTCATGGGTAAGATTTATCTTATATCTAGTTTTAACTGAATAGGCTTCGACTCATCTTCATGAGTGAAAAGGAGTGAAACCTGCTCGTTTCCTATCAGAAGCCCTGTGCATCTCTCGTTTGCTTCAAACTCTTCGACAGATATCAGGTGCTTCATCCAAATTTGCTTAAAATCATCACCTAAAAGAGCAACCATATTTTTGAGCTCACTACTGTTCCCGTCTATCCTAAGCTTTTTACCTGTTTTTGAATTATAAAAGTTAGTAAGGTTCAAGTTTAAAGAGTCGTCTACAATCTGTTCATTGCTATGTTCTGTTCCAGATAAAGGTAGAATCAGTGTTGTCGCATGCAGTTCTGCCTTATCTGCAGGTAGATAAGAAATTATATTTTCAGTAAAATGATTTATGAGAATGAGAAAATTCTCATGGCTAACTGTGATGACAGAATAGTGTATCTTAGGTTCATCTCTAGTTAAATGTAAATCGAGTAAACCTGAAGCATTACCAAAGGAAATTGTAGCGTGTATGCCTTTACTTAGGAACGAACATCCAAGTGACATTTTGTTACCCTGAATAAATAACCATAAATCTTTATTGATATTTATCCTTTTAATTTATCTCTCCATATTAGTTTTATATCTACACCACCACCATTCCCCGTTTTTCTTTTACCAAACTTTACAAAATTGTGGCTTAGTAACAGATATCCCACCGACTTATGCTAATCCCCGAAATCCAGGATTTAACATCTATCAAAAACTGTACCCTGCTGAAGCGCCAAACTGCTGAGCCAGAAAGCCTGCGCTGCTAAGTAAAGGAGTCCAGCTGAGCCGAAACATGAAGCCTTCTTCTATGGGTTGAAAGCGGTACCCAAGATTCAGATAGCCATTGGTATTCCACCCGTTCTTTTCTATGAATTCAGGTTTTGTTGGGCTGTAGATATCCGTTTCAGCATAAAAAGGTGCCAAGCCTATACCTGCTTCGAATGAGCTGCGACTTTCGCCAGAAAGGTAGTTTACTCCTGCAGGAAAAGCGACTACACCCATAATCTTGTTCTCAGCGTCATTATTGAAAGTACCTGTAAAGATGCCTCCTATGCCGATACGTAAGCCAAACCCATTATTTGCTCCTTTCTTAAGACGCATATCATAGTTAACTGTGCCATGCAGGCCTTGCCCAAAAGCTTCTACAAAGACTGCCTTTTTGTAGCTATCTGATGCTAATGATTGAGCTTGCACCTGGCAAGTAAGGCCAACAAGCAGAAGTAACAAGAGTCGTGTTTTCATAGAGCTAATCAGTACAAACGAGAAGAAAGTATAGCTATGGGCTAGATGAGGACTAGCACATTTTGATGTATATTCTGGTAGAGCAAAAAGCATAAAGCTACTGAGTTACTTACGCCTGTTGCATATAGCTAAATGAATATAAGCAAGTTGTAGAGGATTAGCAAATAAGATAACCTGCGGGTGCCAGCTCTTCCTGATACCTCCTAAAACATAATATCAGCAAAAACAGTAGCCTTAGGCATGGAAAACTACGTGTCTATTTGGCCGGTGGTAATACTGGCTTTAATACATTTCTTTGGAACAAGGCTGAGGTTTTTAGCAGGTGTGCCGCGCAGTATCTGGTTGTCGGGTGCGGGCGGAGTTTCGGTGGCTTATGTTTTTCTGCACCTGTTCCCGGAGCTCAGTGAGGGGCAGGAGCATGTGGAGCAACTTAACGTGGCCGAAACCTTCCTGAGCCACCATGTGTACCTGGTAGCCCTGATTGGCCTAGCCGTGTTCTATGGGCTGGAGCGGATTGTGGTGGAGCAACGGTATCAGCAGAAGAAAAAAGAGCATGTAGAGCCGCGACATGAGCAGGGTTTTTTCTGGCTGCACATTGGCTCCTTTGCCATCTACAATGCCTTAATAGGCTACATCCTGTTCCAGCGGGAAGAGGAGTCTTTGCAGAACCTGCTGTTGTTTTCGGTGGCCATGGCGCTGCATTTTATAGTGAACGACTTCGGATTGCAGGAGCACCATAAAAATAGCTACCGGCGCTATGGGCGCTGGGTGTTGGTGGCTGCCTTGATAATGGGCTGGGGTATTGGCTTTGTAGTAGAGCTGCCAGAGGCTTTGGTGGCCCTAGTGTTGGCCTTTGTGGGAGGCGGCGTAATTCTGAACGTACTGAAGGAGGAGCTGCCCAAAGAGCGCGAAAGCCGCTACTGGGCCTTCGCGCTCGGGGCAGGTCTATATGCTATTTTATTGTTATCTCTGTAGGCGGGTGTAGCTGCCCCTCAGTGCGTGCCACCATCATCGATACAGTAGCATCGCCGGTTACGTTAACAGTGGTGCGCAGCATATCCAGAATACGGTCTGGAGCAAGTATAAGGGCAATACCCTCTATCGGTATACCTGCCTGTTGCAGCACAATGACCAGCATCACAATACCGGCACCAGGCACCGCTGCAGCTCCAATAGAGGCCAAGGTGGCTGTCATTACTATTCCCAGCTGTGCTGTCAGGCTTAGGTCGATGCCGTAGGCCTGGGCTATAAATACTGCAGCAACAGCTTGGTAAAGGCTGGTGCCGTCCATATTGATCGTGGCACCCAGAGGTAGTACAAAGCTGGTGATCTCTTTATTAATGCCGAGGTTTTTCTCCGCGCACTCCATGGTTACCGGTAGTGTAGCAGCACTGGAAGAAGTAGAGAAAGCCAGCATCTGGGCCGGGAAAATACCTTTCAGGAAGTGCTTGTACTTTGTTTTGCCTACTGTCATGACAAGTACCGGGTAAACAAGTAGTATCATGAACAGCAAGCCGATAGTTACCACAATACAGTAGTAGCCAAGCACCAGCAGTAGTTCTACAGCGGCACCCGGGTCGTTGCCGGCAAACTCTACCACCAAGCCTGCCAGTAGGGCAAATACGCCATAAGGCGCCGCCATCATAATAATATCAACAATCTTAAGTATAGCCAGGTTAAGCCCCTCAAAGAAATCATTAACAGGGGCAGCCTTGTCCGGAGGAATCATGATCAGGGCTATACCGAATAGCAGGGCAAAGAAAATGATTTGCAGCATACTGCCATTGTTGGTCATAGACTTGAAGATATTGTCAGGAACAATATCAACGAGCGGCTGCAGCGGGCCTTGCTGCTCTACAGCGGCAGCGGCCGAAGACCTTTGGGTGGTGGTAGAGGCAAACTGCTCTTTAAATTCTTCCCGTTTCTCAGGAGAGAAAGCCTTTCCGGGCTCAAACACATTTACTAACACAAGACCGAAAAGCACTGCCAGCACCGTTGTACCTAAATAGATGCCTATGGTTTTAGAGCCGATGCGGGAGAGTCTGCTAACATCGCTGAGGCTGGAAACTCCCGTAATTAGCGAGACGAGCACCAGTGGCACAGCAATAAGTTTAAGCAGGTTGATAAAGATGGTGCCGAAGGGGCTGATCCAGTCAAGGGTGAAGTCGACCAGGCCAAGTGAGCTGGCTAACATCCCCCATAGTACGCCTAAGGCCATACCTATCAGGATTTGCCAGTGTAAAGCAAGATTCTTCATACGTAGTAGTAGCAGGCGGCACAACCGCTATAGCAGTATCCGCTTCTCTAACAGTTTTTTTAATGGTGATACAGTGCCTGATACTTAGCGTATAAGGGCAGGCAAAGTTATATTCCCGTGAGGGCGCCAAACGGCTGTTAGGTAAAAATAAGCATAATTAGGCAGGAACAGGAGGTTGTGTGGCAATTATTTAAGTTATAATTGCTATTGTGCAATAGTAATAAACAGGTGAATGGCTAGAAAAGAGAAAAGCCAGCCCTAGCTTTCTAGGTACTGGCTTGATAATTAAGTCAGAAGATAGGTAAGGATTACTCCTCGTTCACTACAATCTTCTCGATGCGGTCGTTAGCCCGGATCTGATCAATTACGTCTACACCTTCCACCACTTTACCGAATACAGTGTGGTTGCGGTCCAGGTGAGCAGTGTTATTGCGGCTATGGCAAATAAAGAACTGCGAGCCACCAGTGTTACGGCCAGCGTGAGCCATGCTCAACACGCCACGATCATGGTATTGGTTCTCACCAGTCAGTTCGCAATCAATCTTGTAGCCTGGGCCACCTGTGCCAGGTACACCTTTAGCGCCCTCACGGGTGTTAGGGCAGCCACCCTGAATCACGAAGTCAGGAATAACACGGTGAAAAGTAAGGCCATCGTAGAAGCCATCTTTAGCCAGCTTCACAAAGTTATTAACAGTATTAGGAGCGTCCTTCTCATAGAATTCAACTTTCATTACTCCTTTGGCAGTATGGATTTCTGCAGTTTTCATGTACAGTTCTGATTTAGCTTAAACATTGATACAGATAACAAAAGTACGCAATTTATAGTTTAAGAGAGCTATAAGCCAAGCTTAACTCAGTAGTAGGGGTGGCACTGGCTTAAGTAATTTTACATGCACAAGTAAACCCACATACTATGAAAACAATAAAAGTAATGGCATATGCCTTAGCCATTTGCTGTAGCACAGCGCTAGCAAGCTGTGGCACAAATGAAGAGAATGCGAATAACGAGGCCCAAAGAGAAGCAGGTACCAACTTACGTGAGGAGCCTGGCTCTCGTGGAACAAACCAGAACACCCCTGGTAAGCAGGCCAGGGAAGGAGAGCTAGGAAACGATCCAGTAGATGCCTCCATGACAGGATCCCGCATAGGTGGAAACGTGATGGTGCCTTCTAAAAATATAGTAGAAAACATCAACGCTAACGAGAAGCTACAAGTACTTGCCGCGGCTGTGAACCAGGCAGAGATGGTAAAAACACTGAATGGAAGCGGTCCTTATACTGTTTTTGCACCTCAAAGCGAAGCATTTAAGCAGATGCAAAACGGCGGGATTGAAAAAATGGTAGAGGGCGGTAATAGCCAGCAACTGACCTCGTTGCTGCAAAACCATGTAGTGGCCGGTAAACTTACAGCCGCCGATTTAACAGATGGTGCTACGCTGAAAACATTGGGTGGGCAGCAGCTAAGCGTTACGAAGAAAGGTAACGATATATTGGTGAACGGTGCAAAAGTGGTGGAAGCCGATGGTATGAGCACTAACGGGGTGATACATGTGGTAGAAAAGGTGCTGGTAAAGCAGCAGGCACAGTAAGCTGATTTCAGAAGATAAGATCAGGAAGGGCAGGTATCAGAAAATACCTGCCCTTCCTTGCTTTGGTTTAGATAGCTTATCAAGTTCAGTGTCTGTTTAATTCAGAAAGGATTTGTGGCGTCGGTTAAACTTCTTTATACAATAATGTATAGTTTTACAGCATAAACTAATCTGAGAATTAAGACAGTACATGAAGTTACACAGCGATGGCCTATGTGAGTTGGAGTATGATGCCGCTACAGATATACTTACTGCCCGATGGCTCCAAAGCAAAACGTCCACACTAGCCGAACTAAGTTATACGATGCAGGTCTTGCTAGATACCATTCGCAACTATGACATAAAGCGGCTACTAATTGATGCACACGAGGATGTGGAAGGGGTTTCGGATGTTGAGTACGTAGACTTGAATGTAGAATTTGCGAAAAAGCTTGTTCAGACACGCCTGCAGAAGATTGCCCGCTTAGGTAATCCAAACCACAACCGTGAGAATTTTATAGAAGCGCTGGCGGAGGACTTACTGGCACAGCCTACCACCTTGGTCGCGTTTCAGAACTTTACTGACGAAAGAAGCGCCATACAGTGGCTGCTGCATGACTAAACTTTACTTGCGGTTATCCTGCCCGTGCAGCATGCTTAAATAGCTTTCGTAGCGGGTAAGGGAGATCTCGTTGTGGCGCACAGCCTCTATCACGGCGCATCCGGGCTCATTAAAGTGGGTGCAGTTGTTAAAGCGGCACTGGTTCAGGCGCTCACGCATCTCTGGGAAGAAGTGGCTCAGCTCCGCCGCCGGAATATCCACAATACCCAATTCCTTTATACCCGGCGTGTCGATAACGAAGGTCTCCGGGTCAATCTCGAACATCTCCGCAAACGTTGTGGTGTGTACGCCTTTATCAGAAAAATATGATATTTCGGAGGTTTTCAGCTCCAGGTCAGGCACGATGAGGTTGATGAGCGATGACTTGCCTACACCCGAGTGGCCTGAGAGAAGCGTGGTCTTTCCATGTAAGATAGCCTTTATGTCGTCTATGCCTTTGTTGTTTGCAGCAGACACTGCTAAGCTTGGGTAACCGATTTGGGCGTACATGTGGCTGATCTGGCGCTGGTAGTTCTTTATATCCTCATCGTACAGATCTATTTTGTTGAAGATAAGCGTGGCCGGAATATCGTAGGCCTCAGCAGTTACCAGGAAACGATCTATAAAGCCAAAGGAGGTACGTGGTGATACTAGCGTGACGATGAGCAGAGCCAGGTCTACGTTGGCGGCAATGATGTGGGAGTAAGCAGTTTTATGCGTGCTCTGTCGGATGATGTAGTTCTCGCGCTCCTCAATTGTATGGATAACAGCAGTGTCCTCGCCAGTTGTCTCCACCTCAAACTCCACGCGGTCGCCTACGGCCAGCGGGTTACTAACCTTTAGCCCTTTTATCTTGAACTTGCCACGCAGGCGTGCCCGGTGCAATTTGCCCTCCTCGTCGCGCACCAGGTACCACGATCCCGTCGATTTTACTACTACTCCTTTCATGCAGTTTATTTCAGCAGTTGCTTTACATCGGCCATGATGGTTGCCGTAGCGCCAGCTTGCTCTTGTACGTATTGTTTTTCTTTGTGAGTTATACTTTGCCGCAGCCCTTGTGTTTCGTGCACACGCCCGAAAGCCTGCAGCAGTTCCTCCGCGTTTTGCACCGAGAATGCACAGCCCAGCGCTACCAGGTCCTTCGCCTCCTGAAACTTTTCAAACTTTGGCCCGAAGAACAGCGGCAGCCCAAACACTGCGGCTTCTAGTGTATTGTGCAGTCCTTTGCCAAAGGCTCCGCCAATATAGGCGTAGGTGCCGTAGCTGTAGAGCGAGGAGAGCATGCCAATGTTGTCAACCACCAGCACCTTATACCTGGCTGCGTCTGCCTCAGAGGTCTGGGAGAAACGCACGGCCCCTTCGCCTAAGGCCTGCATCACCGTATTTATACTTGCCTCGTTTACTTCGTGCGGCGCGATGATAAATTTTATACTTGGTGTATACTTCCGGGTCAGCGGCAGCAGTACTTCTATATCCGCAGGCCAACTGCTGCCTACCATAAACACCTCTTGCCCGGCAGCAAAAGCCTCTATCAAAGGTATGGTTTTAACAGATGCGGCTGTCTGCAGTACTCTGTCAAACCGCGTGTCGCCGGCTATACTTGCGTTGCTTATATTTATACTTTGCAGCAGCTCCAGTGAGGTTTTGTTCTGGGTATAGATGTGCGTGAAGCGGCGCAGGATACCACGGTAAAAGTCGCCATAGCCTTTAAAGAAAACCTGCTCCTGCCGGAAAATAGCAGAGATGGAAAGTACAGGTATACTTCTGCGCTGCAGCTCCTGCAGGTAAAAATGCCAGAACTCATACTTCACGAACACAGCCAGCTTAGGCTTAGTGATGTCCAGAAAGCGTTTGGCGTTGCTGGCGCTATCTAGGGGCAGGTAGAAAATGTAGTCGGCTCCCGCGTAGTTTTTGCGTACCTCGTAGCCGGAAGGGGAGAAGAAGGTGAGCAGCACTTTATACTCCGGAAACGCCTCCCGGAACGCCTCGATCACCGGTCGCCCCTGCTCAAACTCGCCCAGTGAGGCACAGTGGAACCACACCAGTGGCGCCTGGTTCTGCTGCAAAGCCTGTTGCAGCTTCTGGAACTGCCCCTTACGCCCTTGCTGCATCAGCTTCGCTTTTTGGTTGAAAGGAGCTGCCAGGGCAATGACTGTACTATAAGCCTTCAGGCCAATGTCGTAGAGTAACTTCAAATTTATACTTCTTACAAAGAACTCACAGTGTCCGAAGGTCCTGCGAGCGTCTGGTTTTGCTGCAAATATAGCGCTTTACGGAGGGATAGTTGGTAAGGGTGGTGTACTTTGTGGGTTGGGAGGCTCTGTATACTTGGTGAGTTACTGTTATCTGCTATATTTGGTAGGGTAAGCGTAGGTTTACGTTGAGCTAATAGTTAGGCAATACTAAAAGTATAAAATTCCAAAAAGCTACTTTGTTCTACCTTGTTATACTTCTACTAATAGGTTGTTCCGAAGGTGAGAAGGGTATAGAAAGTGAGCCTGAGCAGGTTTATGTCTCTGAAGAAGAGAAGCTTCTCAATGATGTCTTTCTTAGTGTTGTTGGAACCGACTTGTACTACAAAATATCCGATAAAGAAATGGATGTAGTCTACGAGATAGCAAGCAAAGAAGGGGAAGACAAAGCACGGGCTTATTACGAAAAGCATCGGAAAGAAGACCCAACACAGCTGGTTGTCTTCACAAGAGATGAATTTTGGAATATGCATTACCCACTAAATAGCAGGAACATAATACCTGACAGACTTCAACTCATAAAGCATATCCTGATAGAGAACAACTTTGACCCTACTACACAAATACTGGAAAAACTCTCACAGCCCTTGGAACTTAGCTCTGTCAATCTAATCCGAACGGGCCGTTGTCAGGGAGCAGGATCTGGATAAGGTTAAAGGAGAATACAAGAAGTATGGCAGCTTCAACATCCAAGGTTTATATAGATAAGGCTAAAGAAAGGGCGGTCTTCGTCTATGAAAGGAACTGTATGGATGGGTTTAAGTGTGGCGAAGGAAACCTTGTTATCTTAGAAAATGGTAAAGACGGGGTGGCGAGTTTCAAAACAGTTTAATCTGTATGTATCATAGAAAAACAATAAGAAAAGAATAGCATTGCCTACCCCTATACATAAGCCAAGCAGCGGCTACGCCTCGCTCGCTTTATGTACCAATTGGTAGGCACCCTTCAAGCGAAACACTTCAAGAAAGAATGGTAAACATCAACATAACAAGAGTAACACCAGCCGACATTGACCAACTGCAGAAGATTGGCAGGCAAACATTCTCCGAAACGTTTTCAGCAGGAAACACAGAGAAGAATATGGCAAAGTACTTGGATGAGGGCTTTTCAATAGAGAAACTGACGACCGAACTCAACAACCAAAGCTCAGAGTTCTATTTTGCGACCTTTGGCGATGAGATAGTTGGTTACTTAAAGCTAAACTTCGGACAGTCTCAAACAGAGCTAAAAGACAACAAAGCCCTTGAAATTGAAAGGATTTACGTGGTAAAAGATTTCCACGGGAAAGGCGTAGGGCAGCTGCTCTATGAAAAGGCCATAAAAATTGCAAGGCAGGTAGATGCCGATTACGTTTGGTTGGGTGTTTGGGAAGAAAACCCAAGGGCCATAAATTTTTACAAGAAAAACGGGTTCGTAGAATTTGACAGGCACATCTTCAGGTTAGGCGACGATGAGCAGATAGATATCATGATGAAGCTGCAACTGGACAGCAAGCAAGTATAAAGGGGCACCACTCAAAATATGGTTGAGTAGCTAAAGTTGGACCTTATGTAGTTTAAGCTAATCGTCCCGACGCTCGCATTGCGCTTATACTTGCTTTTGTCCCAGTATCTTTTCAACTTTCTGAACAAATAAACCTGCCAGGTTTTCTGATGTGCTAATTATAACAAATCCAATTATAGGCCTTATTTTTGCAGTGCGGAAAGCACCCTTAGATAGTATAGAATTGATTAAGACCATAAAGCAGTACAGCGAGACCCATACGCTGCAGAAAGTAATTATTGGCAGGTACGAGAACTACAGCGAGGCGCCGGCTTATGTGGAGCTGGTGAACGAGGATCAGAAGAACGGACTGCCGCAAAAGGAGCAGCTGAAGGAGGAGTTCGATACGTTCAGGCAAGTGCTGACGGAGGCAGGCGTGGAGGTGCTGGTGCCGGATTACGTGGGCAAATTTGTCTACGACCAGCTCACGCCGCGCGACCTGGGCATGGTGATCGGGGAGAAGTTCCTGCTCTGCAACATGGTGAAGAAAAGCCGCCGCTACGAAAGTGCTGGTATTTTCCGCTACCTGCACGACATCCCCGGCCACGAGGCCAACATTATTATCCCCGACTCGCCTACTTGTTTTATAGAGGGTGGCGATATACTGGTAGATAAAGGAAACATCTTCGTGGCTGTATCGCAGCGCACGAACCAAGAGGGTGTGGCTTTCCTGGAGGAGCAGTTTGGCAGTGAGTTTAACGTGGTGCCGGTAGAGGCGCGAACCTTGGCAGAAGGCGAGAACGTGCTGCACCTAGACTGCATGTTTAACCCGGTAGGAGGCAGGGCAGCCCTTATTTATGAAGAAGGCTTTAAGCAGGTCCCACGCGAGATTCTCGATAACTACGACCTGATCAGGGTGAACAAGGAGCAGCAGCGGGAGCTGGCCACTAACATACTTTCGCTGTCGCAGGACCGGATCATCAGCCGCGACCATTCGCTGTGCAAACCAATCAACGAGGAAATTAGGAAGGCTGGAATAGACGTTGTAGAGATAAAGTTTGATGCCGCTCCTGCCACTGGAGGCTCCTTCAGGTGCTGTAGTCTGCCCTTAAGAAGAGGCTAGCAAGAGTAAATGCATAAAAATTGGGATCAGTGGAATATTAAACAAAGGCTATTTTTAATTAGCTTAAGGCTTCAAAGTATAAGAACCTTATGCCCCTCAACATTCGTCCTATTCAAGCATCCGACAACGAGCCGCTGGCAACGCTGATCCGGCAGGTTTTCCGGGAGTTCAAGATCGATAAACCCGGTACGGTGTATACCGACCCTACCACTGATGCTTTGTATCAGCTGTTCCAGCACCCTGGCAGCACCTATTTTGTTGCAGAAGAGAATGGTGTAATAGTAGGCGGCTGCGGCGTTTATCCGACAGAAGGTTTGCCGGAGGGATGTGCCGAGCTGGTAAAGTTTTACCTTGCTGCCAATGCCCGAGGCAAGGGTATCGGAAATAAACTGTTGCAGCAAAGTATAGAAGCAGCCAAGACGCTTGGCTATAAGCAGTTATACTTAGAGTCGTTTCCTGAACTGGCAAGAGCCGTATCAATGTATGAAAAAGCAGGCTTCAGGCCTTTGCCACATGCACTCGGTAACTCTGGCCACTATGCCTGTAATATCTGGATGTTGAAAGAGCTATGAGCATACAACAAGCCTATAACAGTTGGGCCCCACAGTACGACACCAACAAGAACAGAACCCGCGACTTAGAGGCCGTGGCCCTGCGCACCACGCTGGCAAGTATAAATTTTGAGACTTGCCTCGAGGTTGGCTGCGGCACAGGTAAGAACACCGAGTGGCTGGTACGGAAGGCAATGCATGTTACTGCCGTAGACCTTTCGGAGGAGATGCTGGAGCGGGCAAGGAAGAAGGTAAGCTCAAACAAGGCCGAGTTTGTGCAGGCTGATATTACCCAGGTCTGGAGCTTTGCAACGCAGCCTTACGACCTGGTAAGCTTTAGCCTGGTGCTGGAGCACATCTCAGATCTGGATCATACTTTTAAGCAGGTGGCTGCGGTGCTAAACCACGGCGGGCACGTCTACATTGGTGAGTTGCACCCTTTTAAGCAGTATACCGGAACCAAAGCCCGTTTCGATACCGAGGAGGGGAGGCAGGAGGTGGAGTGCTATACCCACCACGTGTCAGACTTCGTGCAGGCAGCAAAGCGGTACGGCCTAAGTTTGGTAGACCTGAACGAATACTTCGACGAAAATGACCGGACAACTATACCGCGCATCCTAACCATGCTTTTGCAGAAGGTGTAGCTTTGCTCGAATTACTGCTTCTTTAAGCTATACCCAATACCGGCTCCTATCCATGGCAGAATAGGTATAAAAGAATTCGTAATCAGGATAGGTTGTGTGTTGATGTGAAAGAACAGCCCCTCTCCATCCTCCGGATAATGCTTAAAGCCAAGGTACAGGGTGAAGGGAACAATCATAGATTCATATTCCGAGTCCATGCAGCCGTAACACTCCTCAACCCTGGTGTCGAAGTAATCTCTTGTAGAGAGAAAACCGGCCAAACCAAGCTCAAACTTGTTGTTGCTGCGGCCCAAGTTTGCACCAACGAACAAAGGTAGCGAAGGGTGCCATTCAGCATCCTGGCCATATGCAGTGCCTATACCTGCTCCATAGTGCAGGCTCAGTTTTTTATCAGCGTTAGGATTTCGCTCATACAGTACAGCGGGGCCCACTATGTTCTTACCCAACAGCTCTAAATTAATGGTATGCCTGGTCTGAGCCCTAGCATGTAGTGTGGCACAGCAGAAGGTGAGCAACAGGAGCACATTTTTCATACATCAAGATTATAAATTATTCATGTATAAAAAATAGTGAATTATCAGGTAAACGATTTGATAACAACAACTTATAATAACAAAAACGCCCCTGCATTTGCAGGGGCGTTTTTGTTATATGCTTAAGAAGTAACTTCTTAGTGAGCTGCGTTTTTAGAAAGGTAGTTAGATACACCTTCTTTAGTAGCTTGCATACCTTCCTGACCTTCTGACCAGTTAGCTGGGCAAACCTCGCCTTTCTCCTCGAAATACTGCAGAGCATCTACCATACGTAGTGCTTCGTCGATAGAGCGGCCAAGTGGCAGGTCGTTCACTACTTGGTGACGAACAACACCTTCTTTGTCGATCAGGAACAGACCACGGTAAGCAACAGGCTCACCTACAAAAGTAACTTCACCTTCTTCGTTATACTCATAGTGACCAGCCAGAACGTCGTAGTTCTGTGCAATAGTTTTTGCAGCGTCAGCTACAAGTGGGTAGTTTACGCCTTCGATACCACCCTGCTCACGCGGAGTGTTCAACCATGCGAAGTGAGAGAAGTGCGTGTCAGTAGAGCAACCTACTACAGCTACACCTTTGCGCTCAAACTCTTCCATTCTGTCTTGGAAAGCGATGATCTCAGTTGGGCACACAAAAGTGAAGTCCATTGGGTAAAAATAGAAAATTACGTGCTTCTTGCCAATGTACTGCTCTAATGAAAAGTCTTCTACAAACTCACCGTTTTCAACGGCCATTGTCTTGAACGAAGGTGCTTTTTTACCTACTAATACTGCCATTTGTTATTGGTTTTTGGTTTTTAATAAATCTATTTTGAAACTCGTGTGATGCTTATTTGTTTTTCGGGATCCACCTTATTACCTGAGAGCTGTACCGAGAATCCTTTGATATCGAAGTTCTCCAGGTTTCTCTTACTGAAGAACTCTATCAACAACTGGTCAAGCTCCGGGTCCTCGAAGTCAACTATCTCCTTAGTTTTACTGCAATAGATGTGGCTATGCACTAAAGTATTCCCGTCATAGCGCTTGCTGCCCTCCTCTGAAAGCACGCGCCGGATCAAGCCTGTTTCGGCAAAAGTGTCCAGCGTTTTGTAAACTGTACCCAGCGAAATCGTGGGGTTAGCTGGCTTTAGGTGCTGATACACATCTTCAGCAGTGGGGTGGTGCCCGTGTAATGCTGCTACCGCTTCGAACACAACAATGCGCTGGTGCGTGGCCTTAAGGCCGCACGTTAACAGGCGCTGTCGTAATTCGTCTCGGGTCAGGTTTTGCATATTCTAGTTAAGAATGATTCTTATTTAGGAATAGTTCCTGCAAAGGTAAGGCATAACTAGAAACATCAAAAGTTACGGAGTTAAAAAATCGTTAAATGATCTATCCTATCCTGAACTCCAACTTGCACTTCTCTACAAAAAGCGTCCTACTAGTATAGGCGAAGCTAGCGGCTCACAATCTGAAAGGTAGTGCGTGTGCGCTGTTCTAACAGGATTTGCTTTCCTTCAATAATGCGGCTTATACTTGCTGCATCGTAGTTTTTGACGGTATACAGCTTAAGATCAGTGTTGTAGTGTATCACAAACTGATCTTGCAGCGTCTGGATAAGGCGATGCAGGCGGTCTTCGTTATAATCGGTGCAGATAGAAAAGGAGATAGCAGAGTTCTGCATCAGGTTGATCTTTATCCGCAGCTCCGACAGTGCATTAAAGATGGTGCCCAGGTTTTTCTCCGAGATAAAAGTAAAGTCCTTTACCCCGAAGGATAGCAGGCATTGCTTCTCTTTGATGATATAAGCAGGTGCAATTACCTCAAAGCGGCAGTCGCAAATCCTAGAGCCTTCTCCCTCTGGGTTGATAAAAGACTTGACGTAAAGCGGGATGCGCTTGTTAGCGAGTGGCTTTATGGTTTTAGGATGGATAACGGAGGCACCATAATAAGCCATCTCCACGGTCTCCTGGTATGAAATCTCTGGGTAGCGTACGGTGTCAGGAAAATGCTTCGGATCGGCGTTCAACAGCCCATCCACATCTTTCCAGATATACATACTTCCGGCATCGAGGCAGTAGGCAAAAATGGCGGCACTAAAGTCGGAGCCTTCGCGGCCCAAAGTAGTGGTAAGGCCGTTGTTTGTGCCCCCCAAGAAGCCCTGCGTTACCACCAGCCCTTCCTGCAGTAACGCTGGCACATCGCGCCTGATCAAGCGTTCGCTCCAGGCCCAATCTACCTTGGCTTCACGCCAGTTGGTATCTGTTTGGATATACTTCCTGCTGTCTACCAGTGTGTTATAAACGTCTTGTTCTGTTAGGAAATAATGCAAAATGGAAGACGAAAAAAGTTCGCCAAAACTCACCGTTTGGTCGTATACCTTATCAAAATTATCATTTTGGGTAATCCCAGACAGCTGTGTGTACAGCAGTTCGAAAAGTTGCTCCAGCCTTTGTGTGGCTGGGTGTTCCTGTTGTGGTATCAGCTCATACAGTATTTGCAGGTGATAATGCTTTAGCTGCTGGAAGTCAGCGTCAAAGTGCTGCTGGTGGTAGGCCTGTCCGAGTAGAGCTTCCAAGGCGTTAGTGGTTTTGCCCATTGCCGACACCACCAGCAGGAGCTGGCGCTCACCACCTTTCGTCTTAACGATGTGTGCAAGGTTGCGGAAAGACTCGGCGCTTTTAACGGAGGCGCCCCCGAACTTGAATATTTTAATCCTGTCTGAACTCATAAACTGTAAAGCTAGGTCTTATCTAAATATTGCCTAGTTATAATATTTTCGTATATTAAACTATATAGTTAAATTTTGATTTATGAACGACAAACTCGGACTGCCTGTAGGCACTACGCTAGACAGGTTTATCATGAGAAAGCAGGAGGACTTCCCTTATGCCACAGGGGAGCTGTCTCAGCTACTGCGCGACATAGCGCTTGCGGCCAAAATCGTAAACCGCGAAATAAACCGTGCAGGTCTGCTGGATGTAACCGGCGCCTATGGTCAGCAGAACGTGCAAGGCGAGGACCAGCAAAAGCTGGACGTTATTGCCAACATCCGCTTTATACGGGCCTTGCGCAATGGGGGAGAGGTTTGTACCATTGTTTCGGAGGAAGAAGACGGCGTAATCCAGACGGGCAACACCAAGGGCAAGTACATTGTAGCTATTGACCCTCTGGATGGCTCTTCCAATATCGATGTGAACGTGTCGATTGGTACCATCTTCTCTATCTACCGCCGCCTGTCTGACCAAGGCTGTGATGGCACCATGGAAGACTGCCTGCAAAGCGGTGTAAGACAGGTAGGAGCAGGCTATGTGATTTATGGCTCTTCTACCATGCTGGTTTACACAACAGGTAATGGCGTAAACGGCTTTACCTACGACATGACGCTAGGCGAATTCTTCCTCTCTCACCCAAACATCTGCACTCCTAAAACAGGCTCTATCTACTCAATTAATGAGGGTAGTTTTAACTCGTTTCCGGATGGTGTGAAGCAGTATGTTAACTACTGCAAAGAAAACAATTACTCTGCCCGTTACATTGGCTCACTGGTGGCAGATTTTCACCGTAACCTGCTGAAGGGTGGTATTTACATGTATCCACCAACAGCTAAATCACCTAACGGAAAGCTGCGCCTGATGTATGAATGTAATGCCCTAGCCTTTATTGTAGAACAGGCAGGCGGTAAGGCCACTAACGGTTCTCAGCGCATTATGGAGCTGGTGCCAACAGAATTACATCAGCGTTGCCCACTATTCATCGGTTCTACCGAGATGGTGAATAAAGTAGAAGAGTATCTAAAAGCAGAAGTAGAAGTACACTAAGCACAAGCTCACAAATTTGGAATTGAACTAGAAACAAGATTACAAAGGCAGAAAGCATATCTAGACTTTCTGCCTTTTTTATGCTGTTACTTACATCCTCCCTAGCTCTTGCAGTATACTTTAGTAGCAGGCTAAAGTCTTGTGGTGTGAGTATACTTTAGGATTCGAAAGTAGGTATGCTGAGCTGAAGGTATAGCATCAGCCACTGTAGCGTAGCCGAATCTCTGTTTTCTGTATCTCTCTTTTAAGTATGAGCCGGGCAATACGAAGGGCTATAATTTCCTCATCGGCATCTATCATGGCTTCTTTTACCTTGCGCTCATCTACATCGATGCGGTAGAGAATGTGCAGCAGACGGTTAAAATCGTGCCGGAGCAGCTGCTGAACAATATGCGCAAGCTTAAACTCCAGGGCCTCCAAATCTGAAGATGGCAGGTTATCTACTTCAAATATCCGCTGCAGGTGATTTGTTGTACCTGAAAGTATGGCTGGTGAGTAAGGCATAAGGGTAAAAGAAGATTGCTTTTACAGGCTATGCTGTAAGTATAAGGCAACGTAAATGTACATCAAAAGTTGATGCGGTGTGGCTGCAAACAAAAAGCCCTCCGCAGGGGGAGGGCTTTTTGTTTAAGCTTCATTCTCTGACTCTTTCTCAGAGTCTTTGCCTTCTGCCTCTGATTCGGACTTGCCGGCTTCTGAAAAACCAACGTACTTTTTCACGATAGAATACCAGTTAACCAGCTTCTTCATGTCTGATACATACACACGGTCTTCGTCGTAGTTAGGCAACACGTCTGAAATAAAGTTTTTGTAGTCCTCGTTGTCTGGCTTATCTCCCAAAGGAAGATCCTCACCATACTTTTCGTTGATGCGGTCAAAAACCTCGGCTAGCGGCACAGTGCCTTCTTCATCTGTAGTATAAATCGAGATCTCGTCAAGCAGGGACATACGGTGGCGTGCTTGTGCTACCATTGTCTTTGGGCTCTCCTCCAGGCTCTCCATAATTACACCAGTGCGTGTTGGTTTTACTACACGAAAAAGGCCGCTCTGGCCAGAAACTGCTGCAATTTGTCTTAAATCAATAGGCATAGTAAGGTATGTCTGTTTTTATTTATAATCTAAACATAATCGGGATACTGGCATCCACCCCAAAGCCTGGAGAGTTAAACTTAAGTAGCTTGGCTACCCGTAAAGCTTCCTCGCCGGTGCCTGCACCAGCAGTGCGCAACACCTTAAAGTTTGATGTTGACCCATCAGGGTTTATAGTGAAGCTAACAATGCACTCACCTTGCACACGGTTGCGCTTGGCCAGCTGCGGATAGCTCAGCTCCTCATAGATGGCTTTATACATAGCCTCCTGGCCTCCTTCGTAGTAAGAAGCTACCGGGATGACTTTGCTAGGCGTCCAGTAACTTTCTTCAGTTTTGGCTTGGGCTGCTTTCGTATCGTTGCTTTGGGCATTTGCCGTTATCGCCGCAAAGGCAAATAAAATAAAGAAAAATGGAATTCTAATTCTCATAAAGGTAAACATTTAAAATTTCCTACATTCACGGGTATCAACTGCACTTTTCAAATGTGTCCCTCTGTCCGGTTAAGACTGATTCTGCATCTGTGCGTTCACCTCTTCTATAAAGTTAAGGATCTCGTCGCGGCCAATCTGCTTTTCTGAGGATGTCCGGAACATTTGAGGCAGCTCTTCCCATGTTTCACGCAGTTTACGCTTCCAGGCGGCTATGGTTGAGTCAGTTTTTATAGCCGATTGTTTGTCCAGCTTTGTAAATACAAGTACAAAAGGCACCCCCATGGTTCCAAGGTAATTGATAAAATCAAGGTCCTGTTTCATGGGGTCATGCCGGCTATCTATCAATACAAAAACGCAGGTAAGGTTTTCGCGCTTTTGCAGGTAAAAGTTAATCATGCGGCGCCACTCATCGCGGGAGCTTTTGCTAACTTTTGCGTAGCCGTACCCCGGAAGGTCAACCAGGTACCACTCATCATTAATGAGGAAGTGGTTAATGAGCTGTGTTTTGCCTGGCTGTGCCGAGGTTTTAGCCAGTTTTTTTTGCTCTGTCAGCATATTGATGAGCGAGGACTTGCCTACGTTAGAGCGCCCGATAAAGGCATACTCAGGCCTGTTAGGTGCAGGGCATGCCTCCACCTTGGTATTGCTCATCAAAAATTTTGCTTCCTTTATAACCATGCTTCTTTGCTATTTGTGGTTTTGTGCTTGTTTAGTCTCCGCTTATATTTTACGGAAGAGATATACTTGGTGCCGTCTCTTTACCAGATTGCTTTTACTAGAACCTCAAAGGTAGCAAATTAATTCTGCCCCATAGTAGAAGGGGTACCTGAACCACTTATCAACAGAACGAACAAAATGGTATAACATTATCTAGCATAGAGGCACCTCGGGAGGAGAGGCAGTCTTTTTTTCAGCAAGAGCTAATTCAGCATCAAGGAAAAATATCGCTTGTTAATATAATATATTGTATATATTTGCTGATGTTTCAATTCTATGTGAGTAACTTTATAATTGAGCCTTTTTCGCTTTAAAGGCTACTGCATAGTTTTTAACCTTTTTGCCAGTTAAAGTCGTATGAGGTCAGAAGCTTTGGGAGGAATATTAAATTAAGCATATACTAAAATTTATATATCTCGTATAGGTGCTTGAGGAGGTATGCCTGTTTCTGAAAAATATGCGCCGTACCGAAAATTTTACTCATCACCACAAAAGTTAGGAAAGTATAACCAACCCCTTTACACATGATTAACAATTTAGCCAAATCGTTCTCACGGGGAGCCCTGCTGTTGGCTATGGCTGGCCTTATGGTCACGACCTCTGCCTCAGCGCAAAGCACCAGAAAACAAATGCGGACAGCCAACAAGTTTTTTAAAAAGGAAAACTACCGCGCTGCGTTGCCTTACTACGACCAAGTCTTGGCCGCTGACCCTAATAATGCCAAAGCACTTTACTTTGCTGGTATCAGCTACCTTACCTTTGATAAAGAGAAGGCAGGTGATTTCCTGAACCGTGCGCATCAGCTAAAGCCAAACCTGGATAAAGAGCTGGAGTACTGGTTGGGCCGTGCGGACCATATCAACTACCGCTTTGACAATGCTATTGAGCACTTCCAGAGCTACCAAAAAACCATCAACAAGCGTAACATTGAGCGTAAAGAGGAAGTAGCTCAGCTGATTCAGTACGCTAAGAATGCGAAGCGTGAGGTTGCTAACCCGAAAGACGTATTCGTGAAAAACCTGGGTGGTGATGTGAATACTGCGTATTCAGAGCACAGTCCGGTTATCTCGTCTGACTATAATTACCTGCTGTTCACTTCTCGCTCTGAAGCTACAACAGGAGAGAAGGCGGCTCAGGACGGCGAGTTCTTTGAGGATATTTTTGAGACTAACCGTACAGGCGAAGACTCTTGGGAGAAGCCACGCCCTGTGCCAGGTGCCCTGAACAGCGCCGGCCACGATGCTTCAATCCAGCTTTTTGACAACGATACTAAACTGTTGCTGTACCAATCTATCAACAACGGTGATATTATGGTATCAGAGCGTCAGCCTGATGGAAGCTGGGGTGCGCCAAAGAGCATCAGTGACAAAGTAAACACACGCGATTTCGAGTCTGACGCTTACATTACACCTGACGGGAGCACGCTGTTTTACTCAACAAGCCACTTCTCAGAGAATGGTGACCTGGACATCTACATGCTACAGCGTAACAAGAACGGCTCTTGGGGTAACCCTAAAAGCCTAGGCAGAACCATCAACTCTAAGTTTGATGAGGATAGCCCTTACCTGGCTAGCGATGGTACGCTGTTTTTCGCTTCACGCGGCCATAGCAGCATGGGCGGATACGACATCTTTGCCGCTAAATATGACTCTGTAGCACGTCGTTGGGGTCGTCCGGAGAACCTTGGCTCTCCGATTAACACGCCAGACGATGATACTTATTACCGCTTGGCTCCAGATGGAAGCTACGCTTACTTATCGTCTTACCGCATTGGTGGCTACGGCGAGAAGGATATTTACACTATCAACTACATCAAGAACGCAACTGTTAAAGGTCGTGTATTGGTGCAGGGAGACAGTACACTGGCACTGCCAGGTGTGGAGCTTGTTTTCAATGGTCTGCAGGCTGATAAGCGTCCGATCTCTTACCGTGATGTGAGCAAGCCAGACTCAGCTACTTATAACGTAACAATGCTGTCTGGCCGTAACTATCAAGTGCAGTTGTCGCTGGATGGTGAAGTATTGGAAACGCAGGAGTTTGAAGTACCAGTTGTGCTGGATGACACAACTACTATCAGAAAAGACTTCTTTGTAACATTAGAAGATACTACAGTAGCACGGATTGCTAAGCTTACTCCTGATGCAGCAACACCTGCTTCTGTAAAGATGGAGAACATCTACTTTGCTACAGACAAGTATGACCTGCGCCCTGAGGCAATCCAGGAGCTGGATCGTATTGCTGAAATCATGAAGGCTAACCCAACGCTTAACATCAGCATTGAAGGTCACACTGACTCTCGTGCCAGCGACTCTTATAACATGACGCTGGGCCAGAACCGTGCTGATGCTGCCTTCGATTATCTGGTAAGCAAAGGCATCTCTGCGAAGCGTATGGTAACCGTAACTTACGGTGAGAGCAGACCGGCAGTACCAAATACTTCTGCTGATAACATGCAGCTGAACCGCAGAACTATCTTCAGAGTGCTTCCTCGCGAAGAGCTGCAGAGAAACCAGGAAGTGCAGTAATTAGAGAATATGGCCTAAGTGCCAAAAGAACTATACTCCAGAAGCAGGCCGGGCACATGTCCGGCCTGCTTTTTTTATATTTCGGAACATATTCTGCGGATAATAGTTGTAGGTAGAGTATTTTTGCCCCCGTTACACAATTCATTCCAACCCATGGCGGTAGTACCTTACAAAGACCAGAACGAAGACAAAAAGTCTCAGGTAGCCACAATGTTCAATAACATTGCTGGCAAGTATGATTTCCTGAACCACTTTCTGAGTGCTGGCATCGATATTATCTGGAGAAAAAAGGCAGTAAGCTTACTAGCTCCTGAGAAACCCAAACAAGTGCTGGACATAGCCACTGGCACCGCCGACTTTGCTATTGAAACGCTTCGTCTATATCCGGATAAAATAACAGGAGTAGACATCTCAGAGGGCATGTTAGCCGTAGGACGTGAGAAGCTGGCGAAGCGTGGCTTGACGAATAAGATCGAGTTGAAATACGGTGACTCGGAGAACCTGCCTTTTGGTGATAATTCCTTTGATGCCATAACAGTGGCCTTTGGTGTTAGAAACTTTGAGAACCTGGAAAAAGGTTTGGCCGAGATGCATCGGGTGCTTAGACCAGGTGGCACTGCTGTTGTACTGGAGTTCTCTAAGCCACGCAGCTTCCCGATGAAACAGCTCTATCAATTTTATTTCAAGAATATACTACCAGTGGTAGGTAAAATCGTTTCTAAGGACAATGCTGCCTATACGTACCTACCAGAGTCGGTGCAGGCTTTCCCAGACGGGCAGGATTTTCTTAAAATTTACCAAAAGGTTGGATTTAGAAGCACGAAATGGCATTCACTCACATTTGGAATAAGCTCCATCTACATAGGCAAAAAGTAGCCTTTAGTAGCCTGCTTGCACTCTTTCTGTTGATAGGTGGCGCGGCAGAGGCGCAACAAAAAGTAAAGGCATTGAACAAGCCTGGCTACGATGATAGACCAGTGCACTATGGTTTTTACCTGGCAGTGCCACTTACAAAGTATAATGTTGTGCATTCACCAGATTATGCTAGTCAAGCCTCCCGGGATGAAAACTTTGCTATAAATTCAAAGAATGAGATTGGCTTTTATACGGGTTTAGTGCTGAACGTGCGCCTTGCTGAATATCTGGATGCCCGTTTTGTACCTGGCGTAGGCTTTTATGGCCGCACGCTTGAATTTAAGAATGTAGCAGTGCAAGGTGTAGAAACAGAGGAGGTGATGCTGGAGACCGTTAGCAACACGATGGTTGAGTTGCCGGTGTTACTGAAGTATAAATCAAAGCGCCGTTCTAACTACAGGCCATACATTGTAGCAGGTGTTAAGCCGGGTATCGATCTTGGCAAGGGAAATAACGGAGCAAAAACAGAAACCATGCTGGAGGTTGAGCAGTTTGATTTGGCACTGGAGTATGGTATAGGTATAGATATCTTCTATCCATACTTTAAATTTGCTCCTGAACTGCGTTTCTCGCATGGGTTGCTGAACCAACACAAGCCTCTAGCTACTAGCCAATACAGTGGGTATATAGAAAAGCTAACACACCACAACGTTTCACTCATATTCTTCTTTGAATAACCAAATGACCAAAATTGCATTTGTTACCGGAGCCACCTCAGGTATTGGCCTTGCCACTGCCTTGGAGTTGGCCAGCAAAGGGTATCGCATTATCGCTGCTGGTCGCCGTTTAGAGCGTTTGCAGGAACTGCAGCAAAAACTAGGCGAAGAGAGCGTGTATCCCTTAACTTTTGATGTGCGCAATAAAGAAGCCGTACTACAGGCAATCGCCTCTTTACCTCAGGAATGGCGTAACATAGAGGTGTTGATCAATAATGCGGGTAATGCCCATGGCCTTGCACCTGTGCAGGAAGGGGCCTTGGAAGATTGGGATGCCATGATTGACATCAATGTGAAAGGACTGCTGTATGTAACAAAGGCTGTGCTGCCGTTTATGCAGCAGGGCAGAGGCCATATAGTAAACGTAGGTTCTATTGCTGGTAAAGAAGTATACCCTAACGGGAACGTGTACTGTGCTTCAAAGCATGCTGTAGATGCTCTTTCTAAAGCAATGCGTATAGACCTGGTACAGCAAGGCATCAAAGTGTCAGAAGTAAATCCGGGGGCGGTGGAGACGGAGTTCTCAGAAGTGCGTTTCAAAGGGGATAAGGAGCGCGCTGCTACAGTATATCAAGGTTATGAGCCACTACAGGCACAAGACATAGCCGAGCTCATAAGCTTTATTGTAACGCGTCCCGCACACGTGAATTTGGCTGAGGTATTAGTCCTGCCAACTGCACAGGCCTCATCTACTATAATTAAAAAGCAGTAGTAAACAAGATACTACCTTATATAAAAGCCCCGCCTCCGTTTCATTACAACAGGGGCGGGGCTTCTGCTTTTTAGCTCTCTGGCTACGACAGGAGGCCTTTGTTTCTCAGCCAGTCAAAGATGATCTTATCTACAGGTGATACTTTGTCTCTGTCAGCATACTGCAGCCACACAACTTCTTCTATCTCGGAGGCTGCTTTGATGGTGCCCTTGTACCTGGCACTGTAGCACTGCATTTTTACTTCTATACCTTCGGCGTGACCATGTGCCTGCGCCTGAAAAGTTTCTACGTACTCAATCGAGTCCGGAATTAGCCTGATACTTAGCTCTTCCTCAATCTCCCGCATTAAGGTTTCTTGGTCGGTTTCACCAGCTTCGCGCTTGCCGCCGGGTATGTAGTATACATTCTTACCGCGGCTCCTCGTACTCAAAATCTTGCCGTCTTTCAGCTCAATCCAAGCTAATTTATCGATGATCTTCATTTTTACTGTACTTGATGAATCAGGTAGAAACTTTATCCTTAGACAGCTCACCCTAACAAGATGAGCTGTCTAAGGATAAATTATTTCTGCTCTGAGAGTAACTGCATAACAAAAGCGTATAAATCTGCTTCCTCCCGCACACTGGAATAAATGCCTGTGGCTCCGTAATGACCTGCGCCTCCCTCAACACGAAGCAGTACAGGGTTTGTTTGGGCAGATCGGTTCTGCAGCCTGGCTGCAAACTTATAAGAGTGTAGCGGTGGCACCCTATCGTCGTTGGATGAGGTCATGATGAGCATAGCAGGATAATTCACCTCCTCCTTTATGTTGTGCAGTGGCGAGTAGCTGCGCAGCCTTTCAAAGCTTTGGCTATCGGTTACAGTGCCGTACTCATCTACATGGAAAAGCCCAACAGTGAACCGCTCCAGGCGGAGCATATCCAGTGGTGCTACAACCGGTACTACTGCTTTGAATAGCTCAGGACGCTGAACGGCTGCTGCAGCAACTACAAGACCGCCATTAGAGCCTCCTGTTGCAGCTAACTTCGATGGATGGGTATAGCCGGTTTTTATCAGGTACTCAGCTGCAGCCACAAAATCATCGAATGATGTTTGCTTGCTGGCTCCACGACCTTGTGCAGCCCATTGGCCACCCAATTCTCCACCACCACGAATAGAGGCAAAGGCAAATACACCGCCGTTCTTGATAAAATGGATCAGGCCCGGCTCAAAGCTTGGCTGAGAGATGGCGCCAAAGCCGCCATAGGCTTTAAGTAAGGTCGGGTTAGTACCATCTAACTTCAGGCCCTTCTCATACACCAGTGTCATAGGTACAGGAGTGCCGTCCTTGCCAGGATATTCTACTGCTTTATACTCGAACTTATCCAGGTCATAGGTTACAGTAGTGCGGTCGGTAAGGGTGCGTTCAAAGGTCTTAGTGTTGAACCTGTATACCACCGACGGAAATGTGTAGGAAGAGTAGCGGTAAAGTACCTCGTCGTCATCTGGCGAGCCTGAGAAACTGCCTATGGTGGTTGCTACAGGTAGCTCCAGGTTGTAAAGCATTTTACCACTGTAGTCAAACACAGTTAAAAGAGGGTGGCCATTGGTAAGATAAGTAGCAATAAAGCGGTCATCCATCAGGAAAGTTTCAAGCAAAAGCGCCTTTGAGAACTCAGGCACAATAACACGCCAGTTAAATGGGCTGGCAGGGTCTATTTCAATAAGCCGGCCATTGTTTGCCTTATAGCTTGTTTCGGCAATGAGCTTTCCATTGTAGCTACCCAGAATATCCAAGCCGAAAGAGATGTTGGTCAGGAGTGGCTTGAGCGTTGGCTGTGTTTCATGGTAATCAATGTAATAGTAATTTTTAACATTGGTTTGCTCATTCCGCTCAGTTAGTACAAAAAAGCGCTCGTTTGCCGTAGTAATAAAATCAAATGTAACAGCCGCATTGCCTCGCTCAAAAATAAGCTTATCCTCGCTTTGGGCTGTACCTATTTGGTGGTAGAATACTTTCTGTGCCTTGCCTTCGGGGTAGGCAGCATAGAAGAAGCCATTATCTTTCCAGGCTATGTTCGAGAACTTTACACGCTGGAGATGGTCGGGGCGGTGCACAGCACTCTTAAGCTCTATAACCTTGATTTCTGCCCAATCGCTGCCATTGCGGCTGAACTGGTAGGCCAGCAAATCAGATCCTTTTGACACATCGAATCCCTTTAGCAATATCCTGTCTTTTGCAGAGATGTGCGCAGGGTCTACCAGTGGCTTCAGATCATCGAGGCGTGGGTTACTGCTCATCTCCTTTTTGAAGAAGAGCGCTGGCGTGCCGTTGTTATTGTAATAGTAGTAGCGGAAGTAGTAGTCGCCAACTTTGGTGTAGTTGTGGCTGGCACTAGCGTAAGAGTACTTGTCTATAGCCAGAAAGGCATTGGTTTGGTTAGATGCCTTGGTGAGGTACTTTTTCGATAATTTATTTTGCTCCTCTACCCAAGTTAACACTTTGGGATTATTCTGGTCTTCCAGCCATCTGTACTTGTCGGGTACAACATGCTGGTTATGGAATGTGTCTGCTACTGCCGATTCTTTGGTAACAGGATACTCGAGTTGCTGGGCAAAAAGCTGCCCTGCCTGCAAACACACCAGGAGGGGAAGTAAAATTTGTTTCATGAAAAAAAGGATGATATGGAAGAATTGTATAACCAGCTGTGACTGCTGTTAAAGCAAGGTTTTGATAGTATAATAGATTGTTGTGCGGCTAAATTAATACAATTTCCTGAACCAGGAGAAATGTTCTGAGAGAACTGTAAAATAGTAAAGTACAGCTTGAGTTAGCTGAAGTGCGTTTGGGAAGGGCAGCTATATGAAAGTATATACAGGATAGAGCACAATGATTTCTGTTCCTAACCTTGTAATAAAATGAGTGTTGCTTCTACAGTTGGAGAAAGACTTGCTTGACTGAAGGTTTAAAGTGCTCCTTTACTTTATGTACAGTTACCTGCACAGCACACTTTGCTCTTTGAAGTCTTTAAGAGCAAAGTGTGCTGCCGCAAAATTATACTTATAAGAACTTAAGAACTAAAAGCCTTCCCGGTCGAAGGCATGTACACGCACATCGCTTGTACGCTTATCTTTTATTTCAGGACCACCTTCTACTTCTGTGCCACGCTTGGTGTCGTACACCCACGTTTTCTTGCCCCAGCCGCTTACTTCTGAACTGTCCTTTATCTCGTCTTCGCCACGGCCGCCCACAATTTTAACTTTGATGCCTATCTTCACCTTACCGCTTATCTCAAACTTGTCATCTTCAGCCAAACCGTGCAGTGTAATCAGTTTTGTTTCTGATCGTTTGAACACGCGATGGTATGTTACCGTGTCGTCAGACTTGCGGCGAACAGTTACCTCGGTTTCCTCATGGTTCAGGCGCTTTACCTCAAACTTATCCTCTTGATCGGTGCCTACAACCAGTGCTTCTTTGGCCAATATCTCGTAGAATTCGGCAGCGGCATCGCGTAACTGGTTACGTCGGCTTACCAGCCTTTCTTTAGTTCTGCTGCCCTCCAACTCATACACTGCTTCGGGGTACTGGCGTACGGCCTGCTCTATCACCTCATCAGTTATATGTTGCTGCAGCTCCATGGCTAGCGAATCAAACTGCTGGCGGGTTACCTGCGACAGCGCCCTGTTGTCAATGAACGAGGAGTTGATGGTGAGGGCATAGACATCATTAAAATCTTCATCAAACGATTCAAACTTACGGATAGCCCAGTTGCGGCTGAAAATCCAGGGGATTATCCCGTCTTGGAAACGGTAAAACGCATTATCGCGGTCTTTAGGGATAGGGCGGTAATAGTGGTTGCCGTTACGCTCGTGCTCAGTCCATTCCCACTGTCCCTCATGGCGGTCCCAATCGTGTATGAGTAGGTCAAACAGACGAGCCTTAGCAAAGGCAAGTTGGTCTATAAAATGGTCGTCTTCCCCAAAGCGGTGGTTAAGCATCTTTCCGCTACCTACAATATCAGTGGCATTACCAGATACCTCGTCTACCATGCGGTCATCGTTATACTTCTCCTCCAGTAGATACACCTTGTCGCTGGCGACTTCTTTATACTCTCCAAAGTCACTATCGTCAGGGCGCACATATACCAGTTTAGGCGTAGCATGAGGGATAGCGGCTGCTTTGGCCATAGGAGGTAAAACCAGGGCGGCATAAGGGTTTATTGCCGAAATCTGATCGCGGAGAACGTTTACAACAAACGTTGTGCGCCATACTTTGGGCAGAACCTCTGAGGGTTCTTTGTCTACAGACCGGAGCGCATAAGTTTTATTGTCAGTATTTACCAGTGTAAAGCTGGTTGTCTGAAAGCCGCCACCAATTTTTTCAATGCTAAGGCCACCCCAGGTAGTATCCATATCGAAAACCGGAACGGTAACTGGAGCTGACCAGAGAGGGCGGTAGTGCTGTCCCCAGAAGAGGCGGTGCAGAAAGCCCCGCTTATAGTGGGCTCCAGCCTTTACTTTAATACTATCTACAGATGTTGGGTCGTCCTTCAGACGTTGGTATGCTTCAGCTTCTACCACAGGTGTTTTGGCGTAGAAGTTCTTTCTGGCACAGCCAGCTGAAGCCATTATCAACAAGGCAAGTATTACATGCCAGTAGTATATCTTCATTCAGGTTTGGGTGCTGTTTCTAAGACACTTTAACGTAATGCAGCTATAATGTTTTCACGTGAACCATATATAAACCTTAGTTAAAGTGCCCTGTGAGGTAGGTAAAAGGTAATCTAAAGTATAGCTATAGTTCAATATTTTATTTGTCTGTTCGTTAGCACATGTTAAGGTAGTTTAAAGGGCAAAGTAGGAAGTGTAACCTGCAGATAACAAACGACTTTAATGTAATTTTGACCCAACTTTTTTATAATGGTTGTTTAAACAAGTATGGTGGTATATTAGGGAAATACTTCTACCTTTGCACGCTTTTAAAGATATAGCTTTGGTTAGATATATTATAACAATCCTACTTGTACTTGCCGCGCTGGGCAGCCAGGCCCAGACCCGTGTCTCGGGGCAAGTTACAGATGCTACTACGGGCGAGGCCCTTCCATTTGTCGGCATCTACATCAAGAATACCTCTATCGGAACCTCTACCGATGCAGAAGGCTTTTACAATATCCGTCTAACAAACACGCCTGACTCGCTGACGGCTGCTTTTGTGGGTTACCTGCCCCTTACGCTGCCGATAAAGAAGGGCGTTGCCGTGCAGACGCTTGATTTTAAGCTAAGCACTAATGCGCAGCAACTACAAGAGGTAGTAATACGGCCTGGCGAGAATCCTGCCTGGGCTATTATGCGTCGGGTGATGGACAACAAAAGCAGCAACGACAAGCGCAAGCTCACAGCTTACCAGTACGAGGCCTATACTAAGATGCAGTTCGATGTGGACAATGTAGGGCAGCAGAAAGGTAAGGGCGTAGTGGGTAAGGCAATCACCTCGCTGGTAGACTCCCAGTTATACTTGGCTGGTGAAGATGGCAAGAAAGTGCTGCCGTTCTTTATCTCGGAGTCCTTGTCAGACTATTACTACAACAGGGACCCTAAGCGAAATAAGGAGATCCTGAAAGCCACAAAGGTAACAGGTATCGGTTTGCAGGACGGTACATTGGTGTCGCAGGTGATAGGCAGTAGCTACCAGGACTATAATTTCTACCAGAACTGGGTAAGCGTGTTGCAGAAGAACTTTATCAGTCCGATTGCCGATGGCTGGAAAAGTTACTACAACTATGAACTGGAAGATAGCACCTACATCGGCAACGACTGGTGCTATGAGTTATCTTTCAAGCAGAAGCGCCCGCAGGATCTGGCTTTTAACGGCCGTATGTGGATTACTGCAGAGGGTTATGCCCTTCGGAAGCTGGAGGCTACTGTTAGTAAGTCAGCTAACATCAACTTTGTAGAGAATATTGCCTTAAAGCAGGAGTTGCAACAGGTAGGGGAGAAAGCTTGGATGCCGTCTGAAACAGAGGTTAAAATCAGGATAGTTGGTCTTACACCTAAGCGACCAGGTATACTAGCCAAAGTGTATACTTCCTACAAGGGTGTGGAAGTGAACCAGCCCCAGAAGTCAGACTTTTTTGATAAGCCGGTGGAGTTGCTGGCAGGGGCAGGTAAGCAGACTGAAGACTTTTGGGACAAGCACCGCCACGACAGCTTGAGTGTATCGGATAAGCAAGTGTATGCCACCATCAACACTATACGGGAAACACCAAAAGTGCAGCGTTTTACCAACATTGCTACTGTGCTAGGCACCGGCTACAAGAGCTTTGGAAAAGTTAGCTGGGGGCCGTGGCCTTATACTTATGCCTACAACAATGTGGAAGGGCATCGCTTTCA
The DNA here is from genome assembly GCF_000973725.1 of Pontibacter korlensis. Taxonomy (NCBI): domain Bacteria; kingdom Pseudomonadati; phylum Bacteroidota; class Cytophagia; order Cytophagales; family Hymenobacteraceae; genus Pontibacter; species Pontibacter korlensis. The sequence continues at coordinate 2,371,772 of NZ_CP009621.1, forward strand.
GGTAGGAGGCAAGACAAATATAAACTTCAGCGACAAGCTGGAACTGAGGGCTTACACAGCCTTTGGTACCGAAGATAAGGAACTGAAGTATAGCCTGGGCGGGCGGTACATCTTCAGCCGCAAGCGCTGGAGCGAAGTAGGATTTACGCACCAGGAGGATCTGGAGCAGGTTGGGCTGATGTCAGACAAGCTGGAGTCCAGCCCGTTCTTTCTGGGCTTTTCACGATTCGGAGAGCTGCGCCGTCCAATAATGGTGCGCGAGACAGGCCTATACGTGCAACGTGATGTGCTGCGCGGAGTAACGGAGAAGATAAGCCTGCGCAAGCGTCAGTTTGATCCACAGTATGATTTTGCTTTCTACAAAGATGGCCCAAGCCAGCCGGAGCAGGTAGCTACCAGCTTTACGGCCACAGAAGTTAGCTTTCTGACGCGCTATGCCAACAATGAGGTGTTTGTGGAAAACGACAATGAGCGTATTAGCTTGGGCAGCGGAAGCAGGCCGGTGCTGAGCCTGAAGTATACATTGAGCCTACAGCATGCACTGGGTTCGACAGTAGACTACCAGCGCGTGGACCTGGGGGTGGAGCAGGAGTTTGTAATGGGTCGACTGGGGAACACCTTATACAGGCTGGAAGCAGGAAAGATATTCTCGCCTGTGCCTTACCCACTGCTGGAGGTGCACACCGGCAACGAAACTCCGTTCTACTACGATGCCACCTATAACCTGAT